>QQNF01000011.1 GCA_003402705.1 Verrucomicrobiota bacterium
AGGCAGGTGAGGACCTTCGGGATTCGGGTGGAGCGTGGGGAAGTGCTTGAGAAGGTGGTGCTGGAGAGCCCGATGAGCCGGGTGGCGGCGACGACGGTGGCGGTGACGGCGGAGTTGCGGGAAGGGGCGGTGGTGGTGCCGGACGGGGAGCGGAAACGGGAGGTGCCTGTGCCTGCGCCGGTGCCTGCGCCCGAAGGTCGTGCGCCTGGTGCGGCAGCGGGTGGTGGTGCTGATGATCCGCGGAGTACGGTGGCGACGGGGCAGCGGTTTGGGGAGGAGCGGGGGCGGCTGCGTGTGTTGCTAGCGGGAGCGGGCGGGGCGCATGATTTTCCGCGTTATTTTCTGAAGGCGGATGGGGCGATGCTGAAGATGGATGGTGGGTGCGACGTGGTGGCGACGCCGAATGCGGAGGAGGCGCAGGCGCGATTGGGCGAGGCGGATGTGCTGGTGTTCAGTGCGAATCATCCGTCATTCAGTCGCGTGCCATTCATGACGGCGCTGCATGCTTTTGCTGATGGAGGGAAGGGTGTGGTGATTCTGCATGCGGGGACGTGGCGGAATTATGCGGTGCATACGGGGTTCAATCAGCGATTCGTAGGTGGCGGGGCGAAGGGGCACGGGCACGGGGAATTCGAGGTGACGGTGAAGGATGCGGGGCACCCGGTGATGGCTGGGTTGCCGGGGACGTTCCGGATCACGGATGAGAGTTATCATGCGGTGCTGGATGCGGGGGTTCCGGTGCGAGTGTTAGCGGAGAACGCGCCTGACAGCAAGACGATGAAGGTTTATCCGAGTGTTTGGGTTGTTGAGGATCCAAATGCGCGGGTGGTGAATATCAGCCTTGGGCATGCCGGACCGGCGCATGAGAATCCGGCTTTCCGGCGATTGCTGCTGAACGCGGTGCGGTGGGCAGGGCGTGTGGAGGGGAAGTGAGGGGAACGGCTAGTTATCTGTAATACGGACTACGCGAGATTGATGACGAGGGATGGATCGAAGGCGGGATTGGGGTCGTCGACGTAGGATCTGGGGTTGGAGAGGATGCGGGTGCTACCAGAAGAATAAGCGCGGCTGGGATTCTCCTGCGAGGATGCGGTGGATTTCCCGCCTGGCCCGTTTGGCGCGCCAGCGTTTTGCCTCGGGACAAATGGTGTGAAAGCGTCCGGCGACCCACTTGGCGTGGTTGGGTCCGAGGTAACATGCGGCTTGGAAAAGGAGCAGCAGGGCTTCGCTCCTGGGGGAAATGGGCTGAATTCCTTCGGCGATGGCGACGGCCTCGTGCAGGGCGAGTTCTGCGAGGTCCGGGTGGTGGCGGTCTGCGAGAGCGACAATTTCCCATGCGCGACCGGCGGATCGCTGATAGGCGTCGATGCCATTGGCGGCTGCCTCGGCGGCGAGTCGGGCGATGGCCACAGGGTCGGCGTCGGTGAAGCGGGCGGCCCATGCCATGGCCACGGCCCGGTACCACGGGACGCTAACGGATTCTGCCACGGCGAGGGCCCGTGCGGGGTCTGACCGGGGGTGCGGATGGAGTCTGTGGTTCGGAGAGAGAGGTGTTCTCATGCTGCCGGGCGAAGAATGAAGTCAGGAGACGGTGGCCAGTGGGGGCGACCCCGCGATCGGGAGTGTGATTCGGCAGAGCGGGCAGGGGTTGTGGTTACGGGGGGGATTTGGTGTCTGGTTTGCTGCTGGATGGTTTTAGGAGAGCCTTGTTGGTCTTCAAGTTGTAGATGACGGGGCACTCGATGTCATCGCCGGGCGACGATGCCTCGGTGCCTTTCAAGACGATTGTCAGCGTGGCGCTGTCGTCCGCCCACGCGGCCTCGGAGACGCGGTTATGATAGAGTTCCTTTTTCCTGACGGGCGAGTTCGAATCGAAGACATTCCAGAGCAGATCGTCGAAGCCGATGACTTCGGAGACCCGGCCGTTTTCTTCGATGTGGTAGAGCATGGCGATGGATTCTCCGGAACCGGTTTTCTGGGTTCGCAGCAACCAGTGTTCGTCTGGGGAGATGTGGTAGTTTCCGGGCCATGGCATGCCTGACAAACGGACGGAGGGCAGTGTGGTGTCGGCGAAGCGGACGGTTTCGACGAATTCCCCCTGATCCCCCTTATCTCCCTGATATTCATGATACTCCTGGGTGATTTGGAATCGGCCGCTGGTTGCCTTGGCGGCGACGGTTTCGTCGGCGTGGGATGCGGCGGCCAGTGCGAGGAAGGCGGCGATGGTGAGGAGGGTCATGGGGGCGGGGGGGAAGTGAGAAGTGAGAAGTGAGAAGGGGCTTGTGGGGAGGGTGCGTGTTGGGAGGGGGGTGCCGCCCCTGCCGGGGCGGTGTTTCATTATTATGCTAGACCGGTGGCTTACGCCACCGGCTAATCTCCGTCAAGCCTCCGGCTTGCGGGTGTGGTGTCAGGAATTGATTTCCGTCAGGCTTCCGGCTTGTGGGTGTGGTGTCAGGCTTTGATGAGGAGAGTGGCGATTTTGTTGTCTTTGAGGGTGGCGTGGTAGTGGAGAGGGAGGGGGCTGCCGGGGAAGTTGCCGCTGACGGTGGCGGTGATGACGAAGTGGTTGCCGTCTTGTGAGATGTGAGTGACTGTGACGGTGGGTTTGGTGTCGTCGGTGGCCTTGTCGATCCATGTGGCGATGGCGGGGCCGTAGTGGTCGCTGGCTTCGTCGTTGACGTGGGCGTCGGGGGTGAAGAGCGAGAGGAAGTCGGAGAAGTCGCGGGTGTTGGTGGCGTGGAAGAAGGCGGCGAGGGCTGGTGGGATTTCGGTGGTCATGGAATTCGGGTGACGGTGGGTGGGTGGAGAGGTGAATGGGAGGTTAGTCGATCCATGGGCGGGCTTGTTTGATGACGAGTTTGCCGGCGGTGTCGATTTTCCATTCGAGTTCCATGGCGAAGTTGGGCGGGTAGTTGTAGAGGGGGAGGAAGTGGTTGTGGATTTTGGCCATCTGGTCGGCGAGGAGTTCGGCCTGTGGGGTGGAGATGACGGTCTGGCCTTCGGGCATGAGGCTTGAGAAGGTGACGTACTGGAGGGTGTAGCGGGATTGGCCGAGGAGTTGGGCGATGAGGAATTCTTCGGGGATGGCGTTGTTTTCGGGGTTGGTGACGAGGTTTTCGCCGGCCTGGGCGTTGATGTAGTAGCCGGTCCATGCTGGGTCGACGAGGTTTTTGGTGACGCCGACCCCGTTGGCTAGTTCGCCGTCGTAGTTGGGGTGGACGAGGACGCCCATGGCGGTGCGGAAGTGGTCGACGCGGTAGAATTCGCGCTCGTCGAAGGCGCGGTCTTCCCAGACGCTGGCCCAGACCTGGCGGATGGTTTTGGAGAGAGGGCCTTCGGTTTGGTAGTGGGTGAAGGAATCGTAGAGGCCTGCGCCGCTGTAGCCTGTGAGGTCTTCGTTATTGGTGGAGGAGCGGCAGCGGAGGGAAGTGCCTGCGGGGAAGTTGGCCTGGAGGGAAGTAAAGGCGGAGGTGATCCAGTCGGGGACGGTGCCTTTGCGGATGGCGGAGCGGAGGGCCTTGAGGGCGTCGGCGCGGAAGGTGGCGTCGGAGTGGAAGGCGGGGATGGCGATGAGGGCGGCGGCGTAGTCGTAGAGCCCGTTGGCCTTCATGAATTCGTCATAGAAGTAGAACGGGATGCCGTAGCCGTTGGGGACGGAGACATTGGGGGACCATGCGATGCGGCGGAGTTCGGCGACGTTGGCGGTTTTGGCACCGAAGGCGCGGGCGTTGGTGAAAGTGATGGCCGAGAGCGAGCGGACGGTGGTGATGGAGAGATCGCGGACGGGGAGTTGGGGGTTGGGTGGGCGGATGGATTCGAGGTGGGATTCGACCTCCTCGGGGGAAGCTTCGCGGATGAGGTAGCCCTCGGAGGTGGTTTCGTAGCGGACGTATTTGCCGAGGAGCGGGGCGAGACGCGGGTCGCGGGCGGCGTCGCGGATGAAGGCGTTAGGGGTGTTGTTCTGTTTGGCTTTGAGATTGACGTGGGAGAGAGGCGTCTGGGGGACTTCTGTGATGATGCCTGCGAGGTGAGTGATGTCGTTGGGGAGACTGCGGAAGATGACGACATCGCGGGCGGAGACGGAGGAGGAGCCGTCGAAGAGGATGAGACGGCCGAAGCCTACGCCTGGGTTGAGGAGCGTGTAGGGCGTCTGGCCGAAGAGGTCTTCGGTGCGGACGGTGTGGAGCGAGTGGCGGGCGGCTTCGGTGAAGAGGGTGCGTTCGGATCTGAAGAGCGTGCGCTGGGTTTCGCTGGCGGCGTGGTAGGCGAAGCGGACGCCGGTATTGGCGGCGGAGCGGGTGATGAGGTCGTAGGCTTTCTGGACGAAGGCGTGGCTGACGGCGTCGGAGGGCCAGAATTCCATGGTGATGAGACCCTGGGGTGAGCCGTCTGGCGGGAGGTAGTTGCGGTGGTGGACGAGACTGCCGGCGAGGTTTCTGCGGGTGGTGTTAGAGAAGTAGGTTTCGCCGTTGAACTGGGAGAGACTGCCTGTGTAGCCGAGGACATCGCGGGCGAAGTAGTAGTGGTACTGGTGTTTAGCGGCGTTGAGGAAGAAGAGCTGGGGTTGGGCGGTGTGGGCGTTGAGGATGAGGAATTTGACCTCCTGGACGCTGGGAGCGCCGGGGAAGTTGTCGAAGTGGGCGAGCGCGTTGTAATCGGCTAGGGAGCCCAAGGCGGAGCGGCCGTCGGCGGCGTTGATGAAGCGGCCGGAGTGGAACGGGTTGGTGGGATTGGAGGCGTTCCATTCGGCGGTGTCGCTGAGCCCGTCGCCGTCGGTGTCGAGCGGGGAGGATAGGGGGACGCGGCGGATGCTGAAGAAGGCGCGTTCGAGAGCGGGGATGCTGTCGGTTAGGGAGAGCTGGCCGTTGAAGCCGGGGGCCATGGCGGTGACGGCCCATGGGCCGGTGGGGGAGGGACTGCGGCGGAGCTGGTAGTAGAAGCCCGGTTCAGCGGGGACGGAGAAGACCGGGCGGCGGATGGGGTTGAGCGGGGCGGCGGAGGCGGAGAAGCGGTCGTCGGAGCGCCCGTGGGGGACGGGGAGGGCGGCGGCGAAGAGGAGGAGAGCCGGCCATGAGGAGCGATTCATGGCTTGAAGGTAGCGGAGGAGGGGGGTGCCGGTCAAGGTTGGTGACGGGCGGGATGGGGTGCGTCCGTGACGCGGTGGTGGGGTGGTCAGCGCGGTTCTGGTTCGTAGTCGTGCTGACGGCGGTCGGCGAAGCGTTTGGCGCGTTCGCGCTGTTCGCGGCGGGCGATGCGTTCGACGGTCATGCGGCGTTTGGAGCGGGAGCGGCGGAGTTCTTCGATTTCGTCATCGAGTTTGAGGAAGCCGTCGAATCTGGCTGGGTCGAGACGGCCTTCGGAGAGGGCGGTGCGGATGGCGCAGCCGGCGTCGGCTCCGTGTTTGCAGTCGTGGAAGCGGCAGAGAGCGGCGAGATCGGCGATGTCAGTGAAGCGATTGCGGAGCGTGGTTTCGTCTGTCCACATGTGGACCTCGCGGATGCCAGGGTTATCGATGAGGATGCCACCGGTGGGGAGGAGCATGAGTTCGCGGGCGGTGGTGGTGTGGCGGCCTTTTCCGGTGACCTCGTTGACCTCGTCGGTCCATTGGTATTCGTCGCCGAGGAGCTGGTTGACGATGGAGGATTTGCCGACCCCGCTGGAGCCGATGAGGGCGACGGTGACGCCTTTTTTGAGGTACTGGCGGAGGACCTTGAGGGAGCGGCCTTGTTCAGCGCTGGTGATGTGGATATCGGCGTCGGGGGCGAGAGCGCGGAGGGTATTGGCGGCGGCCTTGTTTTCTGCGGCGGAGAAGAGGTCGGATTTGTTGACGAGGACGACGGCTTTTGCGCCGCTGCGGCCGATGATGGCGAAGTAGCGTTCCATGCGGCGCTCGCTGAAGTCTGGGCCGGCGTCGGTGACGACGGTGACGACGTCGACGTTAGCGGCGATGACTTGTTCTTCGGTGCTGCGGCCGGGGGCTTTGCGGGAGAGACAGGTGCGGCGTGGGAGACGGGCGCGGATGACGCATTCGTCGCCTTTGATGTCGAGAGCGACCCAGTCGCCGACGGCTGGGAGTTCGGCGTCGGTGACGGCGTCGTGGTAGAGTTTTCCGCTGATGACGGCGTCGAATTCGTCGCCGTCGCCGAGGAGAGCGCCGCAGGTGAGATTGTTGTCGCGGAGGAGCCGTGCGGGGACGAGGCCGGCTTTTTTGTGAGGGGCGAAGGCGTCTTCGAAGAAGGGATTCCAGCCGAGGTCAGCGAGCGTCATGAGGAGTGGGGATCAGGCCGGGTAGGAGACGGCTCCGTTGGAGGCGATGGAGATTGAGCCGTCGATGGTGAGTTGATCGAGGATGCCTTCGATGTCTGAGGCGGAGAGGTTTGCGCCGAGTTTGTCCTTGATGAGACCGCGGAGGGCGCGGGTGGTTTTGGGGCGATTGAGGGTGCCTGGGGCGATGCGTTCCATCAGGCGTGCGAGCTTGGCTGCGGGGACCGCTGTAAAGTCGAGAGTGGGAGTAGGATCGGGGGCTGGAGTGGCGGCCTTGCGGGAGGCGGGGGCTTTTTTGGCGGTGGTTGTGGTGGCGGGCGACTTGGTGGCGGCGGCGCGGGGGGAAGGAGTGGCGCGTGTGGTGGGGGCGGGGGGGGCCGGGCGCGAGGGAGTGGCGGGCGTTGAGGAGGTGGAGAGGATGGGGACCTTGACGAAGGCGTCGTGGCGGGCGGCGGAGCGGTCGTGACCGCGGAAGTGGGCGACGAGGGCGTCGAAGCCCTTGTCGCGGGAGATGATGTGGAAAGTGCCGTTGGGGTCGGCGACCCCTTGAGCGCCGACTTCTGCGGAGAGGACGAAGTCGAGGGCGTTTTTGCCTTTCACTTCTGTGCGGACGAGACGGACCTGGGAGGAGAAGGTCATGAGTTGTTCGACGAGTTCGAGGGGGACCTTGGTCTGGTCTTTGCCGATGACCATGATGACCATGACGGGTTTACCGGCGATGAGGTCGAGATTGACGGATTGGACGTTTTCGAAGTCGACGAAGAGGTAGTGAGTGACTGGGGCTGCGGGCATGTTTCGGTGGGAGCGTACGGGAGGCGGGAGGATCTGACAACCGCCAAGGCGAGTGTGGGAGGGGAGGAGGAATGCGGCGTGATGAAACACGGGGGTGGGGAGGGCCGTATGCCGAAGCAAACCATGGCGAGAACGAATCTGCGGCTTACTGCTTTTTTAACGATTGCTGCTGCGGGGGCTGCGGTGGCGGAGGCTCCGCTGTACGGCGGGAAGACGTATGTTAAGGATATCCGGCCGATGATGGAGAAGTACTGCTGGGATTGCCATGGGGACGAGGCGAAGAAGGGGGATGTGAATTTTGATGCGTTCGGGGACGAGGCGTCGATCCGTGGGGCGAGGAAGCTGTGGACGGGGACGATGTTTCACATTGAGCAGTGGACGATGCCGCCAGCGGACAAGAAGACCCAGCCGACGCGGGAGGAGCGGGAGTTGCTGGTGAACTGGATCGACAGTGTGATCAATCCTGTGGATCCTGCGAATCCTGATCCCGGGCGGGTGACGATCCGGAGATTGAACCGGGTGGAGTACAACAATACGGTGAGGGATCTGCTGGGGGTGAGTTTCCGGCCGGCGGATGAGTTTCCGGAGGACGACACGGGGTATGGATTTGATAATATCGGGGATGTGCTGTCGCTGCCGCCGATTCTGATGGAGCGGTATCTGATTGCGGCGGACCGTGTGCTGGCGGAGGCGATTCCGGGGGATCCGCCGGTGCCGGAGAAGCGGGAGTACGAGGGGAAGGCGATGCAGGGCGTGGGGTTGCCGGAGAAGGACCACCGGTTGCTGGCGTTTCCGGGGGAATGTGTGCTGGAGTATGATGCGCCGGTGGATGGGGAGTATGTGGTGAGGGCGGTGGTGTGGGCGGATCAGGCGGGGGGAGAGCGTGCGAAGTTGAGGATCAAGGCGGCGGATAAGGAGTTGAAGACGGTGGAGGTGGAGAGTGGGGATCGGGAGAAGCCGCAGACGATTGAGTTGAAGGTGAGTTTGAAGAAAGGGACGCAGGCGATCACGGTGGATTTCATCAATGATTATTACACGCCTGACGAACCTGATCCTGCGAAGCGGGACCGGAATGTCAGGTTGAGGGGGATGGAGGTGGAAGGGCCGATGGGGGTGAAGGCTGGGGTGCCTGGGCCTGTGGTGAAGCGGCTGTTTGAGCGTGCGGGGGTGAAGCGTGAGAGTGACGAGGAAGTGAAAGGGTTGCTGGCGCAGTTTGCGAGTCGGGGGTTTCGGCGGGCGGCGCTGCCTGGGGAGATTGAGCGATTGGCGGGGATGTTCGGGGCGGCGCGGAAGCAGGGGCTGACGTGGCGTGAGAGTGTGCGGCTGGCGATGAAGGCGGTGCTGGTGTCGCCATATTTTCTGTTTCGGATCGAGTGGCAGCCTGAGGCTGGGAATGCGCAGAAGATTGTGGATGTGAGTGAGTATGCGCTGGCGAGCCGGTTGAGTTACTGGTTGTGGAGCAGCATGCCGGATGACGAGTTGCTGTCGCTGGCGTTGAGGAATCAGCTGCGGGCGAATCTGAAGGGGCAGGTGGATCGGATGCTGAAGGATCCGAAGGCGCGGGCGCTGGCGGAGAATTTCGGGGGGCAGTGGCTGGAGTTGCGGACCTTGAACGGGGCGAAGCCTGACAAGGATCGGTATCCTGAGTTCACGCCTGAGCTGCGGGCGGCGATGAAGGCGGAGACGGAGGGATTGTTTGCGCATGTGATCCGTGAGAACCGGCCGGTGACGGAGCTGCTGGATGCGGATTATTCCTATCTGAACGAGACGCTGGCTGGGTTTTACGGGATTCCAGGGGTGAGCGGGCCGGAGGTGAGGATGGTGAAGCTTCCGGCGGAGTCGCGGCGGCGCGGGATCCTAACGCATGCGAGCATTCTGACGGTGACGAGTGATTCGATCCGGACCTCGCCGGTGAAGCGGGGGAAGTGGTTGTTGGAGAATGTGCTGGGGTTGAGTGCGCCGCCAGCGCCGCCGGGGGTGCCGCCATTGGCGGAGGGTAAGGAAGTGGAGGCGACGGCGACGGTGAGGCAGCGGTTGGAGGCGCACCGGACGAAGCCTGGGTGTGCGGGGTGTCACAGCCTGATTGATCCGCTGGGGTTTGCTCTGGAGAATTTCAATGCGATCGGGCGGTGGCGGGATAAGGACGGGGAATTTCCGGTGGATACGGCTGGGGTGCTGACGACCGGGCAGAAGTTCAACGGGGCGCAGGAGCTGGCGGTGGTGTTATTGAAGGACCGGCGGGAGACGTTTCTGCGGGGTGTGGTGAAGAAGATGCTGACGTATGCGTTAGGGCGCGGGGTGCAGCCTGCGGACAAGCCAGCGGTGGATGGGATTCTGGCGCGGATGGCTAGGGAGAATGAGAGCATGCAGAGCCTGATCCATGGGGTGGCGGAGAGCCTGCCGTTTCAGAAGCGGCGGGGAGATGCGCCGTGAGGGGAGGAGGGGAACGGAGTGCGGGTATGGAGCGAGCGGTGCGAACTGGAGGCGGGGAGTGGCGGCGCCGGGTGCTGGAGAGGCATGTGATTGCGGAGTTGCGGCGGCGGTTGCCGGATGGGGCGCGGGTGGTGGATGCGGGGTGCGGGAGCGGCGGGTTGCTGGCGGCGTTGCGACGGGCGCGGGTGCCGTGGGAGTTGTCGGGATTTGATGCGAGTGTGCTGTCGGTGGAGCAGGCGCGGGCGCGGGGGTTTCGGGCGGTGGTGCCGGCACCGGCGGAGTCGCTGCCGATTCGTGGGGGCGGTCGGGAGGCGGTGGTCTGTCTGGATTTGCTAGGAAAGGCCTGGGTGGACGAAGGTGCGGTGATTGAGGAGATGGGGCGGGTGCTGCGGCCGGGCGGGTGGCTGATGGTGAATGTGCCGGCGTGGGAGGTGCTGGGGGCTGGTGGTGGGGGTGAGCGGCGGTATGGGGTGGGGAGGTTGCGGGGACTGCTGGTGCGGGACGAGTGGGAGGTGGAGCTGGTGCACGGGTGGGATGCGCTCGGGGTGCTGCCGGCGCTGTTGGGGTGGCGTGGTGGGGGAGGGAGCTGGTGGCCGCGGTGGCTGAGCGGCGTGCGGGCGAGCTTGGGCGAGATGGATCTGGCGGTGTGCCGGGCGATGCGGCTGCCGGTGGGGACGGAGCTGTTTGCGGTGGCGCGGAAGCGCCCGTGGTGACGGGAGCGTGTGGCCGGTGCGGGGCTGATCAGGGAGATGGATCAGGAGGGCTGATCAGGGCGGCCTTTGGGAGCGGCGATGATTTCGAGACCGCGTTTGATGGAGAGCCGGATGATATCGTTTCTGGAGAGACCGGTTTCAGCGATGGCGTCATCGATTTGCTGTTCGAGGTCGTCGGAGAGTTCCGGGATGTCGTCCGGATCTTCTGCCGGTTGGAAGGCCGGAGGCGTGCTGTAGGATCGGCCGGACTGAGACATGGCGTGCGGGTTGGGTGAGGGAGAGGTGAAGATATACGGGGAGTATATGCATTGGCCAGGGGATTCTTTGGGAATGGGGAGGGAATCAGCGGCTGAAGAGGAGGGCGGCGTGGAATCCCCAGAAGGCTGCGGCGAGGGAGAGGGCGAGCGGTTGGTCGGGAGGGAAAGGGTTGCCTGAGGAGAAGAGGAGGTGGTGGCAATCGGGGGCGGTGGGGCCCTGGAGGGGGGAGGGTGGGCGGAGATTGTGGCGGAGGGATTCGATGGCGAGGATGGCCTCCATGACTGGGGTGGCACCGAGGCAGTGGCCGGTGATGGGTTTGGAGGCGACGAGTGGTGGTGGGGAGGGGAAGGAGGCGCGGAGGGCGGCGGCTTCTGCGGCGTCGTTGGCGGTGGTGCCGGTGCCGTGGGCGAGGATGAGGCCGACGGCGGAGGCTGGGAGGTTGGCGGAGCGGAGGGCGGCGTGGATGGCGCGCTGGAGCCCATCGCCTTCGGGGTGGATGGAGGCCATGCCTTCTGGGGCGGAGAGGAGCGACCAGCCGCGGAGTGTGGCGAGCGGGGTAGTGCCGCGGCGGGTGGCGGAGCTGAGGGATTCGAGGACGAGCATGGCGGCACCGGAGCCGGGGATGAGCCCGTTGCGGTCTGGGAGGAACGGGCGGCAGGCGGAGTGGGAGAGGACCCCGGCGGCGGAGAGCGAGGCGGTGACGAGCGGGTGGAGGGCGTCGTCGGTGCCGCCGGCGATCATGGCGTCGGCGTTGCCGAGGGCGATTTGTTCTGCGGCTGCGGCGATGGCGAAGGCACCGGAGGCGCAGGCGGCGGAGACGGACCATGAGGGGCCGCGGGCGTTGAGGGCGTGGGTGATGGCACCGGTGGGGGCGGCGAGAGTGGTGGCGGGCCCCATGGTGGGGCGGAGCGGGAGATTGGCGTGGAGGAGGCTGGCGGCTTCGAGGGATTTGCGGATGGGGCCGCGGGAGGAACCGGTGATGACGCCGGTGCGGAGCGGGTCGGGGTGGAGATTGGCCATGGAGACGGCCATGTGGGCGGCTTCGAGGGCCCAGCGTGAAGAGTTGTCGAGTTTCCGCATGGTGTGGGACCATGGGTGGAGACGCCAGTTGGTGGGTGGGGCGGGGCAGCCGAGGAGCGTGAGCGGGTGGGGGCCTGGGAGGGAGAAGTTGAGTGGTTGGGCGAGTGGTGAGCGGTTGGTGAGGGCGAGCCAGAGGGCTTCGGGGCCGTGGCCGGCGGCGGAGACCACGCCCATGCCGGTGACGACGATGGGGTCGTGGGCGAGGAGGGTGGCGAGACTGAGGCGCGGGGCGACCATGGGTGAGGAGGCGGCGGTAGTGGGTGGAGGGCTGGTGGGCAAGCTGCGATTGGCGGTGGCGGGGGGCTGGGGAGTGTGTCAGAGGGAGGGATGACCCGCCGAGAAGTGATTGGAATGCTGAGTGTGCTGCCGCTGCGAGTGATTGGTGAGGAAGCTGGAGCGGCGACGGGCGGGGCGGTGAGTGCGGCGGGGATGGCGGTGGTGGAGAAGTGGGTGAAGCGGAGTGCGGGGGTGAAGACCCTTGTGGCGGCGTTTCGTCAGGAGCGGAAGCTGATGACGATGAGGAAGGCGCTGGAGAGCACGGGGAAGCTGTGGTTTGCAGCGGAGCGCGGGGCGTTCCGGCTGGAGAGCGGGGATCCGGTGAAGTTTGTGGCGGTGGTGCGCGGGAGCGGGGAATTGACGGTGATGTTTCCTGAGAAGAAGGAAGCGGAGGTGATGAGCGGGGAGACGGTGGAGCGGAGTGAGTTAGGGCAGGCGATGCGGTTTCTGACGGCGGGTTTTCCGGATTCGATGGAGGCGTTGCGGAAGCGTTTTGAGATCGTGTCGGTGACGGCGGAGGGCGAGTGGCACCGGATTGAGCTGAAGCCTGCGGGGGCGGTGCCTGGGGCGACGGTGAGCGGGTTGTTTGTGCAGGTGGAGACGGCGACGGGGACGCCTGGGGCGGTGCATTTGAACCTGCGGGACGGGACGCGGATTTCGAATGTGTTTACGAAGCTGGAGGAGAACGGGGAGATTGCGGCGGAGCGGTTCGAGCCGGTGCTGGAGGGGTATAAAGTCAGGAAGAAGTGAGGGTGGAGCGGGAGCGGAACGCGCCTGGGGGGAGGCCGGCGGTGCGGGTGAAGTGGCGGGTGAAGGCGCTCTGGTCGCAGAAGCCGCAGGTGAGGGCGATGTCGGCGATGGGTTCGGAGGTGCCTGCGAGGAGGTGCATGGCGTGTTCGATGCGGGCGCGGAGGACGAGACGCTGCGGGGTGGTGCCGAAGATTCTGCGGATGCGGGCGGTGAGTTGGGAGGGTGAGAGCCCGCTGGCGCGGGCGAGGGCTTCGGCGCTGACGGGTTCGCCGGCGTGGGCGTGGAGGTAGTCGAGGGCGCGGGCGACTTCGGGGTAGTCGCGTGAGGATTGGGAGCCGGGTGAGGTTTCGAGATCGCGGGAGATTCCGGCGACGCCGAGGATGTCGCCGTTGTCGCGGGCGCGGACCGGGTATTTGCTAGTGAGGCACCAGCCGCGGCGGCGATCCGGGTAGAAGTGGAGGTCGAGACTGTTGATGACGGGGCGGCCTTCGCGGATGACGCGTTCGTCCTGCTCGCGGTAATGGCGGGCGAGGGTGGCGGGGAAGAGATCGGAGGCGATGCGGCCGGAGAGGTCGAGGGGGTCGCGGCAGCCGCAGCGTGTGGCGAGGGTGCGGTTGACGTGGACGTAGCGGCCGGCGCGGTCTTTGACGAAGAAGACGACGTTAGGGATATCGTCGAAGAGACGGGCGACGGGGATGGTGGTGTGGCGGCCGTCGAGGAGGAGGACGGCGTCGAGAGGATTGTCAGGAGAGGGTGAGGAGCGGCGGGCGGCGGGCATGGTGGGCGCGGGGAGTCAGGTTCCGGCGTGGCGGAGGCGGAGGGCGTTGAGCATGACGGAGACGCTGGAGAAGGCCATGGCAGCGCCGGCGACCATGGGGTTGAGGAGGTGGCCGGTGAGCGGGTAGAGGAGTCCAGCGGCTAGGGGGATGCCTGCGAAGTTGTAGGCGAAGGCGAAGGCGAGATTCTGGCGGATGTTGCGCATGGTGGCGCGGCTGAGGGAGAAGGCGCGGATGAGAGCGGCGAGGTCGCCTTTGACGAGGACGAGTCCGGCGGATTTGAGGGCGGCGTCGGTGCCTGTGCCCATGGCGATGCTGGAGTCGGCGGCGGCGAGGGCTGGGGCGTCGTTGATGCCGTCGCCGGCCATGGCGACGATGCTGCCGGAGGCCTGGCATTCGCGGATGATGCGGAGCTTGTCTTCGGGGAGGAGACTGGGGCGGAAGTCGGAGATGCCGGTGGCGCGTGCGACGGCGGCGGCGGATTCGGGTCGGTCGCCGGTGAGCATGATGGTGCTGATGCCGAGGGATTTGAGGGCGGCGATGGCGGCTGGGGCGGACGGTTTGAGGGGATCGGCGATGGAGATCCAGCCGGAGGCGGAGTGGTTAGAGGCGAACCAGACGATGGAGTCGGGGGAGTTGGCGGCGTTGGTGGCGGCGGCGTCGAGTTCCGGGGGGATGGAGATGTTGAGGGATTGGAGCCATGAACGGCGGCCGGCGAGGAGCTGGCGGCCGTTGGTGGAGGTTCCGGAGACCCCTGCGCCGGGGGTGGAGAGGAATGCGGAGACGGGAGGAGGGGAGATGCCTGCGGTGGCGGCGTGCTGGACGATGGCGCGGGCGAGCGGGTGTTCGCTGAGGGATTCGAGGGCGGCGGCGTCGGCGAGGAGTTGTGAGGAAGTGACGTCTGGCGCGGTGACGACGTTAGTGACGGCTGGTCTGCCTTCGGTGAGGGTGCCGGTTTTGTCGATGAGGAGGAGATTGACTCGGGCGGCGGATTCGAGGGCGGCGGCGTCGCGGACGAGGATGCCGAGCTGGGCGGCGCGGCCGATGCCTGTCATGACGGACATGGGGGTGGCGAGGCCGAGGGCGCAGGGGCAGGCGATGATGAGGACGGAGACGGCGGCTGATACGGCCATGGCGAGGGCGGGGGCCGGGGCGAGGACGAGCCAGAGGAAGAACGTTAGGACGGAGATGAGGAGGACGGCGGGGACGAACCATGCGGAGACCCTGTCGGCGAGGTTCTGGACGGGTGCGCGGGAGCGCTGGGCTTCTGCGGTGAGGGCGACGATGCGTGCGAGGAGCGTGTCATTGCCGACGCGGGATGCGAGCATGACGAAGGCACCGGATTGATTGACCGTGCCGCCGGAGACTGGGTCGCCGGGGGATTTGGCGACGGGGATGGGCTCGCCGGTGAGCATGGATTCGTCGATGGATGACGAGCCATTAGTTAGGGAGCCGTCGACTGGGATGGTTTCGCCGGGGCGGACGACGAGGAGATCGCCGACGGAGACTGATTCGATGGGGACATCGGATTCCGAGCCATCGGGGGCGAGGCGGTGGGCGGATTTGGCGCTGAGGCGCATGAGGGCGGCGAGGGCGGAACCGGTGCGCTGGCGGGCGAGGGACTCCATCCATTGGCCGAGGATGACGAAGGCGGTGATGACGGCGGCGGATTCGAAGTAGAGGGCGGGTCCGTGATGGGAGGAATGTGGGAATTTGTGAGGGAAGAGGAGGGCGGCGGTGCTGAAGCCCCATGCGGCGAGTGTGCCGAGGGACGTGAGGGTGAACATGTTGAGACTGCGGTGGCGCAGGGAATTCCATGCTCTGACGAGGAGGAAGCGGCCGGGGATGAAGATGGTCAGGGAGGCGAGGAGGCATTGGAGCCATGGTGACCATGGGTCCGGGAGGAGCGGGCGGCCGTGGCGGCCGGGGATCATTTCGCCCATGGCGAGGATGAAGACCGGGAGGGCGAGGGCGGCGGCGAAGAGGAGCTTGCGGAGGAGCGATTGGGATTCGGCGGAGACTGCGGAGACGTCGCCGGGTGCTTGGGGATTGCGTTCGAGGGCCATGCCGCACTTGGGGCAATCGCCGGGGGAATCGGATTCGACGCCAGGGCACATGGGGCAGAACCACGCGGCGGAAGCGGAAGGCGTGACGGGGGCGTGGTGGGTGCCGCAGCAGGAATGGGGCTCGGCTGGGGGAGGCGTGGGGGCGGGAGTTGGCGAGTGGCAGCAGGAGTGGGGCTCGTCTGGGGGAGGCGGGGGAGTTGGCTGGTGGCAGCAATTGCTCATGAGAGGTTACCGGAGCGGAGGGCGGCTTCGGCGGCGGCGAGAGCTGCGGGATTGTCCCATGAGGCGGCGGAAGCGGCCAGGGAGGAGCGGTCGGTGGAGGCGAGCTGACGTGTGAGGGCGACGAGGGCGGGGAGACAGCGGACGAGATTATCGACGATGGTGACGGAGGCGGTGCGTGCGGTGCGGGAGAGCGGGTTGAGGTCGACGGTGACGACCTTTTTGCCGTTTCTGATGAGCGCGCCGCAGCGGTCGCCGTCTTCGAGTGGGACGAAGACGGCGTCGGCGGAGAAGATGCCGTCCGGGTGGACCCAGCGGCGGTTGTGGTCGATGTGTTCGAGGGCGTGGGAGCGTGAGGGCATGAGGACCTCGTGGGCACCGTGGTCGAGGAGCATGGAGCGGATGGCGAGTTCGCGCTGCGGGGAGGAGTGGAAGATATTGACTTCGAGGGCGGCACCGGTGGCGGCGGCTAGGTTGCAGACGTCCTGAGCGGCGAGGGCGCAGGCGTTGCCGTTGACGGAGATGACGGGGCGGGAGGCGGAGAGGAGCGTGGCGGCGGCGGCGGCGATGGCTGAGGAGGCGAACGGGTGGGTCTGCTCGCCTAGCAAATAGTCGAAGGCTTCGCCGCGGCCGTGGGCGATGAGCCCGTGGAGGGAAGTGACGCCGAGGGAGACACCGGCGGTGATTTTCTCTCTGGTGATGAGGGAGAGGTAGCGCGGGTGGGACGGGGGGACTGGGAGGGAGGCTGGGTCGGAGGGAGTCATGAGCCGGAGAGACCGAGGGCCCAGTTGAGGAGACTGGCGCTTTCCTTCCAGATGACTTTAGAGGAGCTGCCGAGGATGACGCAGATGACGGTGCGGCCGCGGTAGGTGGCGCTGGAGATGAGGCATTTTCCGGCGGCGTTAGTGAAGCCGGTTTTCATGCCTGTGCAGATGGGGAGGAAGTGGGCGTTGCCGCGGCGGAGGAGGTAGTTAGTCGTCTCGAGTTTTTTCTGGCGGCCGTCGCCGCGGGTGATGGTGATTTCTGCGCGGCCGACGATGCCGCGGATGATGGGGTTGAAGAAGGCGGCGCGGGCGGCGCGGGACATGTCGCGAGCGGTGGAGTACTGGCCTTCTGCGGGGAGGCCGGAGGCGTTGATGAAGTGGCTGGAGGACATGCCGAGTTTGGCGGCGCGGCGGTTCATCCAGACGGAGAACTGGGATTCGGTGCCTGCGCAGCTGCGGGCCATGCAGTGGGCGCAGTCGTTGCAGCTTTCGATGAGCATGGCTTCGAGGACGGTGCGGAGCGGGAGTTTTTCGCCGACTTTGAGGTAGAGCTTGTGGGGTTCGACCTTGGTTTCCGAGAGCTTGACGGTGGTGATTTTGTCCATGCTGGTGGATTCGACGGCGACGAGGGCGCTGAGGAGCTTCTGGGTGCTGGCGACTGGGCGTTTTTCGTCGGCGTCTTTTTCGAAGAGGGCGGCACCGGTGACGGCGTCGATGACGATGCAGGCTTTGGCGGTGATGGTTGGGGGCGCGGGGAGTCGGCCCTGAGCGTGGAGGAGGGCGGCTGGGAGGGAGGCGGCGGCGAGGGTGGAGCGGCGCAGGAATTGGCGGCGAGGGATCATGAGGACTTGCGTTTGCCGGGTGCGGGAGTGGGCCGGGCTGGTTTGGTAGGAACGGGTGGCTTGGGGGCGGCGGGGGCGGGAGCGGGCGGGGCGGCGGATTCTTCGTCGTCGGCGGGCTCCGAGGAGGGTTCGTCGGGTGATGCGGCGGGGTCTTTGCCGGAGAGTTGTTCTTCGATGACGGTGTCGGGCTGGGAGCCGAGCTGGCGGGCAGCGGAGTAGTGGCGGCGCGCCATTTCGAGGGCTGGCGGGCGGCGCTCGAGGTACATGACGGCGAGGTTGAAGTGGGCCTCGGCGAATTTGGGTTCGAGGTCGATGGCCTTCTGGAGTTCGGATTCGGCGGCGGCGGTCCAGCCGACTTTCTTGAGGATGATGGCGAGGGCGTTGCGCGGTTGAGGGTCGGCGGGGTTTTCGTGGACGGCGCGGGTGAGACAGGAGACGGCGCGCATGGGGGCGGCGAGTTCCATGTAGACGAGGCCGAGGGTGACCCATGAATCGGAGAGGGCGGGCTTGAGGGCGACGGCTTTTTCGAGGTGTTCGGCGGCGGGTTTGAGTTCTCCGAGCTGGTGTTCGACCTTGCCGAGATTGGACCATGCGCCGGCGTTGGCCGGATCGAGACGGACGACCTCGTTCCATGCGCGGCGGGCGGAGAGCCAGTCGTTTTCCTGCATGGCGGCGACGGCGCGGCGTGAGGCGGCGGTGGATTCGCGCGATGGGGTGGGTTTGGAGGTGGGCGCTGGGTCCTCGGCACGTGCTGCTGCGAGCATGGCTGCGGCCAATGCTGGCAGGAGGAAGGTGGAGAGAAAGCGTGAGCGCATGGAGACAGACAGACCCTGTCACCTTTGGGGGGCGACGCGGCGGGTTTCAAATGCGGAATCGCGTCGGGTTGAGGGGAGGGGGGAAATTGAAAATTGGAAATAGTGAATAGTGAAAGTGTGCTTGTGGGGAGAGGGGCGGGCGTTTTGGGAGGTGCTTGTGCGGAGAGGGGTGGGCGGGATGAGATAGGACGGATCGGGCGGATCTGACGGATCGGGTAGGGGGCGTGAACGGAAGAGGCTGGATGGGAGAGCGGGCCGCGCGCACTCCGTGCGCCCCGAGAGCTGTGATGCTCCCAGCAGTCCAGAGCCTGCGGCGCTCTGGTTGGGAGAGGGGCGGGTCTCGCCCTTTCAGGGCTTTGGATTTATATGGCAGGGGACCTGGGTGTTGCCCCGGGCTGGTATGGGTTGGCCCTTTGGGCCGGGGGATGATGGTGAGGTCGAGGGGATATGGGGCGTTTCCCCAAGCTATCATATTCTGGCCCGTTGGGCCGTGAGTGTTGATAGAAGTCAGGAATTGGCGCGGATGGAGGCAGAGAGGCCGTGGGCGGCGAGGCCTTCGATTTCGCTGAAGGTGGAGATGAAGGGTTCGGATTTGCGGAGGGCGGAGCGGTTGAGGCGGACGATGCTGGTGCGGCGCTGGAACTGGTCGACGGTGAGGCCTGGGAAGGATTTGCCTGCGCCGCCGGTGGGGAGGGTGTGGCTGGGGCCAGCGAGGAAGTCGCCGGCGGCGACTGGGCTGTAGTTGCCGACGAAGATGGCTCCGGAGGTGCGGATGAGGGGGATGAGTTTGCGGTCGTTGCGGACGACGAGGCTGAGGTGTTCGGGAGCCCATGCGTTGGCGATGGCGACGCCTTGAGCGAGGTCTTTGATGTGGACGAGGAAGCCGCCGGATTCGAGGGAGGCGCGGGCGATGTCGGCGCGCGGGAGGAGTTCGAGCAGACGTGCGACTTCCTTTTCGACGGCGCGGAGGAGTTTAAGGGATGGGGTGGCGAGGAGGACCTTGCTGTCGCGGCCGTGTTCGGCTTGGGCGAGGAGGTCGGCGGCGATGAAGTCCGGGCGAGCGGAGTCGTCGGCGAGGACCATGATTTCGCTGGGGCCTGGGAGGAGGTCGATGGCGACTGCGCCGAAGAGCTGGCGTTTGGCTTCGACGACGAATTTGTTGCCAGGGCCCATGATTTTGTCGACTGGGCGGATGGATTCGGTGCCGAAGGTGAGGGCGGCGATGGCGTGGGCTCCGCCGATGCGGTAGATCTCGGTGGCTCCGGCGAGTTGGAGGGCGTAGAGCATGGCGTCGTTGATGCGGCCGTCGGGGCCGCAGGGCGAGCAGACGACGATTTCGGGGACGCCGGCGGCTTTGGCGAGAGTGACCGTCATGATGACGGTGGAGATGAGGGGTGCGGTGCCGCCGGGGACGTAGATGCCGACGCGCTGGAATGGTTGATAGGATTCGCCGACGACCGCGCCCTGTTCATTCTTCATGTGCCAGCCCTTGCGGAGACTGCGTTTGGCGAAGGCGATGACGTTGCGGCAAGAGGCTTTGAGGGCCTTCTTCACGTTTGAGGGGACGGATTTGGCGGCGGCGGCGACGACGTCCGGGGGGACGGCGAGGGAGTCCGGGGAGAGCGAGGCGTGGTCGAACTGGTTGGCGAAGTCTGCGACGGCCTTGTCGCCGCCGGAGCGGACGGTGTCGATGATGTTGCCGACGTAGGCCATGAGTTCCGGGGTGGGGATGTGGCGGCGGTCGAGCGTGAGGAGATCGGCGGCGAAGGTCGGGGATTTGTGGCTCAGGATGTTCATGAGTGGGAAAGTGGGTGGGCGAGGGCCGCGTGAAGGGGATACGCTTGGCGGAGGCTGGTGCGGTGTCGAGAGGAAAGGAAATGTGGGAATGGGGGAGATGAGGATTCGGGGTTTCGGAGTGGGCGGGAGTGGTGTTGGTGGCGGGGTGATGACGACGAACGAATTGAAAAAGCCCCGTTGGAAGCTGCTTGGTGTGATGATGGGGCTGCCGTGGCTTGGGTTGGCGGCGCTGAAGGTGGTGCCGGCGCTGGACCAGTACAGTTACATGGCGACGGTGGCGGGAATCGGGGCGGTGTTCGGGTCGCTGCTGCTGGGGATGCTGTGGTTGTTGTTATTGAGCCGGTTGCCGTGGCGGAAGCGGTGGGTAGGAGTTGGGTTGGTGTTGTTGTGCGGCGGGGTGGTGGCGTCGATGGTGAGGAAGGACGGGCACATGGGGGATTTTCTGCCGCAACTGGCGTGGCGGTGGCAGCCGCGGCCGGGGGAGGGATTGGCGCCGCTGGCGGTGCGTGCGGCGGGGGCGGAGCGGTTTACGACGGATGAGGCCGGGGATTCGCCGCGGTTTCTGGGGACGGGCGGGACGAATGACAGTGAGGCGACGGGGTTGGCGAGTGACTGGCCGGCGCAGGGCGTGCGGGAATTGTGGCGGCGGGAAGTGGGGTTGGGGTGGAGCGGGTTTGCGGTGGCTGGGGATTTTGCGGTGACCCAGGAGCAGCGGGGAGAGGAGGAAGTGACGGTGGCCTATCACAAAGTGACTGGTGAGCCGCTGTGGGTGCATGCGGAGAAGGCGCGGTTTGAGGAAGCGATGGGAGGGATCGGTCCGCGGGCGACGCCGACGGCTTATGAGGGTCGGGTGTATGCGATGGGGGCGACGGGGATTCTGGTGTGCCTTGATGGAAAGACCGGGGCGCTGATCTGGCGGAAGGAAACGCTAGGGAATGGCGGGCGGAAGAATCTGATGTGGGCGATGAGCTGCAGTCCGCTGGTGTTGGGGGATAAAGTGATCGTGACGATGGGCGAGGGCGAGCGGACGTTGGCGGCGTTTGCGGTGGCGACCGGGGAGACAGTGTGGCGGAGTGGGCCGGATCGAGCGGGATACGGGACCTCGGTGATGGGGCAGCGAGACGACGGGGGGGAGGTGATCACGGTGTTTGCGGACCGTGTGACTGGGGTGGATCCGGGGACGGGTGAGGCGCGGTGGGAGTGGAAGGAAGGATTCAAGGGTGCTCCGGCGAACGTGGCGAATCCGGTGTTTCTGGGACCGGACCGGGTGCTGGTGGGGATTGGTTATGGTGTGGGGACGACGATGCTGCGGACGGCGAGGGGGAAGGCACCGGAGATTCTGTGGCAGAGTCTGAAGCTGAAGCCGAAGTTCACGAATCCGGTGGTGCGGGGCGAGCGGGTTTGGGGGTTGGATGAGGGGCGGTTGACGTGTCTGGATCTGAGTGACGGGCGGGCGTTGTGGCGGGGGGCGAGTTACGGGCATGGGCAGATGCTAGGGGCGGGGCCGGTGCTGGTGATTCAGAGCGAGCGAGGGGAAGTGGTGGTGGTGGCGGCGAGTGAGGTGGAGGAGACGGTGGTGGCGCGGATTCCGGCGCTGACGAGCAAGACGTGGAATCAGCCGTGTCTGGCGGGTCGGTATCTGCTGGTGAGGAATGACCGGGAGGCGGTGTGTTACGAGCTGGCGGAAGCGGCGCGGTGAGGGATTGTCAGGGTGCTGGTTCCGGGAACCACTGGAGGAGGAGGGTGCGGACGTGGGCGGGGAGACGCGAGGCGATTTCCGGAGGGATGGATGTCGGGAGGTGCCATGCCTTGTAGTCGCCGGGATTGGCTAGAGTGGTGAAGCCGATTGTGGATGGCGAGCCGAGCCAGAGCGTGTCGGTGGGGGCGTCGTAGGTGGCGAAGAATGGTTCGTTGCCGGAGGCGATGGGGGTGCGGCCGATGGAGGAGGAGGTGCCGTCCGGGCGGGTGGTGAGTAAGGAGAAGCCGCGTTGTCCGGGAGGTCCTGTGCTGATGTCCGGGGGATCGATGGTGAGGACGGCGGATGGCGTGAGTCGGTGCTGGCCTTCGGTGGTGAAGAGACCGGGGATGGGGGGGGATGGGAGGGCGAGGGTGGGTGGGGGCGGAGTGGTGGAGGGGATGGCTAGGGAAGGGGTCGATGGGGAGCGCTGCCAACGGGAGAGCGGTTGGGCGAGAGCGGCCCAGAGGAGGATGATGGAGACGATTAAGAGGAAGATGTTGGACGTGCGGCTTGAGGAGGGAGGCGGGTTGGTGTCGCGTTTTGAGGCTTTGCGGAGGGAGAGCGAGGCTAGAGGGAGGGCGATGGCGGCGGCGAAGACGAGCGGGACGACGGAGGATTCAGCCGGGGCGGGGTGCCAGCCGCCGGATTCGCCCAGCATGGAGACGAAGTAGAAGATTGCGCAGGAAGCCGCGAGGGCGTAAAGAAACCAGCCTAGCCATTTGTGTTTGCGGGGATTGGCTGGGGTGCGGCCGGGAATCGGGCGCAGACGGGATCGGGCGGCGAAGGCGGCGGCGGGGATGGCTAGGGCGGGGAGGATGGTGAGTTCCGGGTGCCGGAGCCATGACGTTCGGAGGAGGAGGAGGGTGGCGGTGGCGGCGGACCACCAGATGAGGGCGAGAGCGATTTCGGTGCGGGACGTGGGGTTGGTGGGTGCGGTGGAGGGAGGTGCGGATAGGGTGGGAGGAGAGGATTGGCGGAGGAGTGCTGGGAGCATGCCGAAGACGAGCATGGCGGAGGAGATGGGCATGGTGAGGAGGAGCGGGGTGGAGCCGCCGAAGACGATCTGGAGGGCGATGACCATGAGGCAGGAGAGGAGGAGCGCGGTGCAGCCGAGGAGGAGGAGGGCGCGGGCGAGATTGGGTTTGTGGAGCGCGCGGGAGCCATCGGGATTGGTGCGGGAGAGCGGGAGGAGGAAGACAGGTTCTGGGGCGTTAGGGAGACGGGCGAGACGGCGTTCGGATTCGACGCCGGTGACGAAGCCGACGAGGGCGGCGAAGGCGAAGAGCCCGGCGATCATGGAGGTGGAGAACCAGATGATGCGGGTGGATGAGTTTGTGCCGTTGCTGCCGTAGGTTTTGACTTCCTCGCGCCACGGGCCGGGGATGTCGCGGAAGGCGGGGACGAGCCCGAAGCGCCATGTGTCGAGGACTTGGGAAGCGGTGGGGGTTTGGGTGGTGCTGACCTCGCGCTGCATGCCGCAGAAGAGGAACGTGCCGAGTGCGAGGACGGTTAGGAAGATGCGGCGGAGGCGGAGGAGACGGTGGCTTGAAGGGTCGGGAGGGGATGGGGATGTGGAGAAGTCAGGAGGGATGGGCGGGGCGGGAGGGGATGCGGGAGGAGGGGAGATGGCGGCTTCGAGACTGGTGCGGAAGTCGAGGGCGGTATTGAAGCGGAGGTCTGGGGAGAGGGAGAGGGCTTTGAGGACGACGGAGTCGATGCTGATGCTGACGTGGACGCGTTGTGATGGGGGGATGAGCGGGCCGTTGGGGCGTTCGCCGGTGAGCATTTCGTAGAGGACGACGCCGAGGGAGTAGATGTCGGCGCGATGGTCGGCGGCGGCACCGGAGCGTTGTTCGGGGGCGGCGTAGGCTGGGGTGCCGGCGGCGGGGAGGGGGATGGGATCGGAGGAAGGGTCGGCGGTGGTGCCGTCCATGATGGTGGCGATGCCGAAGTCGGCGATTTTGACGGTGCCGGATTTATCGATGAGGAGGTTTTCGGGTTTGATGTCGCGGTGGACGATGCCGTGGTTGTGGGCGCACTGGAGGGCGTCGCAGATCGGGGGGACGATGGCGAGGGCTTCAGATGGGGAGAGACGGCGGGATTGGAGGAGCTGGCGGAGATTGAGCCCGTCGATGAACTCCATGATGAGGAAGCAGCTGCCGGCGGCTTCTCCGAAGTCGTGGATGGCGACGATGTTAGGGTGACTGAGGGCGGCGAGGGTTTTGGCTTCGGTGGCGAAGCGAGCGGCGAAGGTGGGGTCGGAGGCGCGTTCCGGGGCGAGGAGTTTGAGGGCGACGAGCCTGTTGAGGGAACGTTGTCTGGCTTTGAAGACGACCCCCATGCCGCCGCGGCCGAGGCATTCGAGGATTTCGAGCTGGGGGAAGAACGGCTGGATGGAATCGATGGAGGGGAGCGGTTGCTGGTGGGTTGGAGGGGAGGCTGGGGTGAGGAGAGAGTCGAAGTGGAGTGCGGCGAGACAGCGGGCGCAGAGCCCGTCGACCGAGTTGGAGGTTAGGGAGGTGCCGCAGCGCGGGCAGGAGGGGGAAGTGTTCATGCCATGAGATTAAGCGGATGGGGAGCGTTGTGGCTGGGAGGGGGAGGAAAAGATGCGAAATCAGGCGGAAGCGAGGGCGCTGATGAGGGCGTGCATTTCTGCGTCGGTGTCATCGGGATTGGCGACGGTGGCGGCGACGGCGGAGCGGAAGGTGTCGCGGAAGCGTTTGCGGAGCCTGTGGACGGCGCTGCGGGCGGAGGCTTCGGTGATGCCGAGGGAGGCGGCGAGGGTGGCGTAGTCGAGGTGGGCGCGGTCGGCGGTGAGGCAGGGCTTGAGGATTTCGAATTCGCGGGAGCGTTGGGAGGCTTCGTGATCGAGGCGGAGCGAGTTCATGACGTGGGAGAGGACGGTGAGGGCCCAGCGGCGGTCGAAGTCGCGATCGGGGTCGGCAGGGGGGTGGGGGTCGAGAGCGGTTAGGGAATCCGGGGATGCGTCGAGACTGAAGATGGGGGTACGGCCGCCGCGTTTGAGGGAGTTGGAGCGATCCCATTGGTTGGCGAGGAAGCGTTTCATGGCGACGAGGAGGAAGGTTCGGAAGCGGCCGCGGTCTGGGTCGGCGCGGAGGAGCCAGTCGCGGGAGAGGAGTCGGGCGAAGAATTCCTGAGTGAGGTCTTCGGCGTCGTGGGGGGAGTGGCCGCGCTGGCGGACCCATGAGAAGAGCGGGGGCCAGTAGAGACGGCAGAGGGATTCGAGGGAAGCGGCGACGGCGTCGGGCGTGCCGGAGCAGGCGGCATTGACGAGAGACCAGTGGGTGGTGTGGAAGGCGTGGGAGGGTGGTGGGTCGGGCATGGGAGGCAGCGGGAGAGGATTGCGGAGGATATATAAGCAAGAGAGGGTGCGTGTGGCGAACGGATGATGATGAAGAGGAGGGGTGAATGGGGGAAATGAGAGCTTGCTTAAGTGCGGGCAGGCTGTCTGCTGGTGATATGCAGATTTCCCTGCGGCTCACATGGTGAGCCGATTACCGCGAGTGGAGCGGGTAGCGTTTCTTGGAAACTATGTTCCCCGGCTCTGCGGGATTGCGACATTCACGAGAGACTTGTGTGAGGCGGTGAGCACGGAGGCGCCTGAACTGAATTGTTATGCGGTGGCGGTGACGGATAGGGATGAAGGGTATGACTATCCACCGCGGGTGAGACGGGAGTTGCGGGAGAACAATGTGGATTCGTACCGTAGGGTGGCGGACTGTCTGAATTTCGACAATGCGGATGTGCTGTGTGTGCAGCATGAGTTCGGGATTTACGGAGGGCCAGCGGGGGCGCATCTGCTGGCGCTGCTGGAGGAAGTGAGGATGCCGGTGGTGACGACACTGCACACCGTGCTGAGCGAGCCTGACGGGACCCAGCGGCGGGTGATGCGGGAGATTGAGCGGCGGAGCAGCCGACTGGTGGTGATGGCGGAGAAGGGGGCGGAGATCCTGCGGAGAGTTTATGGTGTGCCGGAGGGAAAGATCGAGGTGATTCCGCATGGGATTCCTGACATCGCGTTCCATGATCCCGGGGCGTACAAGGTGCAGTTCGGGGTGGGAGGGAGGACCGTGCTGCTGACGTTCGGGCTGATCGGGCCGGGGAAGGGGATTGAGCATGTGATCAGGGCGCTGCCGGAGATTGTGAGGGAGCATCCTGAGGTGGTTTATCTGGTGGTTGGGGCGACGCATCCGCAACTGGTGGCGCGGGAGGGGGAGCGGTACCGGTTGAGTCTGGAGTGGCTGGCGGAGGAACTGGGGGTGAAGAAGCACGTGATTTTCTACAATCGGTTTGTGACGGCGGAGGATTTGAGGGAGTTCATCCGGGCGACGGATATTTATCTGACGCCCTATCTGAATGAAGAGCAGATCACGTCGGGGACACTGGCGCAGGTGTTCGGGGCGGGGAAGGCGGTGATTGCGACCCCGTACTGGCATGCGCGGGAGCTGCTGACGGAGGGTCGGGGGACGCTGGTGCCGTTTGCGCAACCGGCGGCGCTGGCGGCGGCGGTGGGGGCCTATCTGAATGATCCTGAGCTGATGCGGCGGACGCGGGAAGCGGCGTGGCAGGCTGGGCGGGGGATGATCTGGCCGGCGGTGGCGCGGCGGTATCTGGAGTGTTTTGAGGCGGTGCGGGAGGAAGCGCGGGAACCGGCGAGGAGTGCGTTTGCGGGGTGGAATGCGGCGGCGCGGACGTATGATCTGCCGCCGCCGAGACTGGATCATCTGGTGAGGATGTTCGACGGGACGGGGATGCTGCAGCATGCGTTGTTCACGGTGCCGGATTTTCATCATGGGTACTGCACGGACGACAATGCGAGGGCGTACATCTTGTGTTGTTATCTGGACGGACTGGGGACCTCGACGCGGGAGCAATGCCTGCGCGGACTGGGGACGAGGAGCCTTGCGTTTCTGGTGACGGCGCTGCACCGGGAGACTGGGAGGTTCCGGAATTTCATGAGCTTCGAGCGGCGGTGGCTGGAGGTGGCTGGGAGTGAGGATAGCCATGGGCGGGCGATGTGGGCGCTGGGAACGGGGGCGAGGCAGGCGCGGGATCCGGGGCAGCGGCAGTTGAGTACCGAGTGGTTTGTGCACGGGATGTCGGTGGTGGAGGAATTTACGGCTCCGCGGTCGTGGGCGTTCACGCTGCTGGGGCTGCATGAGTTCATCGGGGCGAATCCTGAGCATCGGGCGGCGAAGGAACTGAGGGAGAAGCTGATGAGCGGGCTGGTGGAGCTCTGGCATCATGCGTCATCGCCGGACTGGCCGTGGTTTGAGGGGAGTGTGACGTATGACAATGCGCGATTGAGTCAGGCGCTGATGCTGAGCGGGCGGTCGGCGGGGAATGTGGAAGCGTTCCGGATTGGTGAGGAGTCGCTGCGGTGGCTGGTGTCGATACAGACGACGCCAGCGGGGTGTTTCCGGCCGGTGGGGAGCGGAGGGTTTTATGTGAGGGAGGGAGTGAGGGCGCATTTCGACCAGCAGCCTGTGGAGGCGCAGGCGATGGTGGCGGCGTGTCTGGATGCGTGGCGGCTGACGGGTGAGGAGATGTGGTTCCGTGAGGCGCGGCGGGCGTTTGAGTGGTTTCTGGGTCGGAATGATCTGTCATTGCCGCTGTATGATCCTGCGAGTGGCGGGTGTGCGGATGGGCTGCATGTGGACCGGATCAATCAGAATCAGGGAGCGGAGTCGACCCTTGCGTTTCATCTGGCGCTGGCGGCGATGAATTTTGCGACGCATCCGCTGGCGGCGGAAGGATTATGAGCCGAGTGCCTGTTTACCGGCATCCGGTGATGCTGCCACCGGAGAGCGGGCGGGTGATTCTGCGGCCGTTTATTCCGTCGAGTGCGACGCAGCAGGCGAGGATCATCGGGCGTGCGCTGGCGTTGAGCGAGGATGAAGTGGTGAGGGAAGTGGCGGAGGTGCATGCGGCGTTCGAGGGGCGGCATCTGGATATTGACAGGGAGCTGATGGAGCATTTCCGGAAAGTGTCGCCGGCGATATTCACGCATCGGGTGCTGAGTGCGGCGCGGCAGTTGCTGATTGGGGCGATTTTCACGGGAGAGTATGCGCTGGAGTCGGCGGCATTGTTCAATCCATCGATTGTGCCGCATCCTGACCAGAGCGGACTGGCGGCTGGGGAATTGCGGTTCATCATGAGCCTGAGGGCGACTGGAGAGGGGCATATTTCGTCGATTGAGTTTCGTGAGGGAGTGATTTCGGCGAGCGGGGAGATCACGTTTGCGCCGGTGTCGCGGTATGTGAGCCTGCCGGAGGTGCTGCCTGATCCTGCGTACCGGAAGTCGCGATTTGTGATCAAGCTGCACGAGATGGGGTTCGACAATGCGTGCACGCACGGCGTGATGGACGTGCTAGGGACAGAGTTCACGCGGCATGAGCTGGCGCAGGGACTGGCGCGGGTGAGGAGGGAGCATGTGCCGCAGACGCACGAGACGCGACGGACGCTGGAGTGCATGAAGTGGCTGGCGGATTCGAATTACGAAGTGAGTTTTCCGGCTGGGCTGGAGGTGAGCGAGCGGATTCTGTTTCCGGTGAGTGACAATGAGAGCAATGGGATTGAGGATGCCCGGTTTGTGAAGTTCACGGAGGATGATGGCGCGGTGATGTACTATGCGACGTACACGGCGTACAACGGGCGTGCGATTCTGCCGCAGTTCATTGAGACGACGGATTTCCTGCATTTCCGGGTGCTGACCTTGAACGGGGCGGCGGTGCAGAACAAAGGGATGGCGTTGTTTCCGCGGCGGGTGGGCGGGCGGTATGCGATGCTGTCGCGGCAGGATGATGAGAATTTGTATGTGATGTTTTCCGACAACCCGCATTACTGGAGCGATCCGCATCTGATTTTGCGGCCGTCGGAGGCGTGGGAGTCGGTGAAGATCGGGAATTGCGGTTCACCGATCGAGACCGAGGCCGGGTGGCTAGTGATCACGCACGGGGTTGGGTTGATGCGTCGGTATTGCATCGGGGCGGCGCTGCTGGATCTGGAGGATCCGACGCGGGTGATCGGGCGGTTGCGGGAACCGCTGCTATGTCCTGAGGGGAGCGAGCGTGAGGGATATGTGCCGAATGTGGTGTACAGTTGCGGGTCGCTGATTCACGGCGGGCAATTGATTCTGCCGTATGCGATGAGTGACAAGGCGACGGCGGTGGCGAGTGTGTCGCTTGGGGACCTGCTGGCGGCGCTTACCGGGTGAGGGACCGGGCGAGGGTAGTGTCGGGGAATTGTCAGGGTGCGGTGATGGCGAGGCGGAGGAAGCGACGAGTGGCGTTTGTGGTGGAGTCGCGGACGGTGACGTTGGGTGAGAATTCCGGGCCGGATTCGGTGATGGAGACGGCGGCGTCGAGGGGGGAGAAGGGATTGCCGCTGGTGCTGCGGGCGATGGGGAGCCATGGGCCGCCGGGGGAGTCGGCGGCTTGAACTGTTAGGGTGATGTCGGAGCGGTCGGGGAGGAATTCGCGGAGGTGGCCGCCGACTGGCCATTGGCCTTCATCGGAGATGAAGAACGAGTTGCGAGGCGGGCACCATGCGATGCCTTCGAGGTCGTAGCTGGTGGCGAGTCAGCGCCGACGGCGGTTGAAGCGGCGTTCGAGCATGGAGGAGAACTGGCGGGCTTCGTCGATGTGGAGGACGTGAGCGAGCATGGCGAAGGCGGTGCCTGCGGCGGTGATGGCGCAGCCGAGGGAGACGGTTCTGGCGAGGGTGGAGAAGAAGGGCCAGCGGGGTTCGAGGACGGTGTGCCATGCGACCCACGCGACGAGAGAGAGACCGCCGAGGGGGACGAGGAGACGGGCGGTGGCGGCGAGGAGTTTGCGGGTTTCGAGGCCACCGGCGATTCTGGCGAGGGAGATGTAGAGGAGGAGGAAGTTGAGTGCGGCGACGGCGGTGGTGGTGACGGCGAGCCAGACGTGGTCCTTGTGGAGGACGTGGACGAAGAAGGAATTGAGGCCAGCGTTGACGGCGATGGAGAGGAAGGCGATGTACATCGGGATCCTGTTGCGGTCGATGGTGGTGAAGGCTGGCTGGATGATTTTGATGCAGGAGTAGAAGACGAGGCCGATGGCGTACCAGCGGAGGATGGCGGCGGTTTCGACGGTTTCCCATGCTTTGAATTCGCCGTGTTCGTAGAGGACGGAGATGACTGGGTGGGCGAGGATGAAGAGGCCGGCGGCGCAGGGGAGTGTCAGGAACGTGACGAGACGGAGACCGCTGCCGAGGATGTCGCGGAATTTAGCGCTGATGCCGTCGGTGGCGACGCGGGAGAGGACGGGGATGGTGACGGTGGCGACGGCGACGCCGAAGACCCCGAGGGGGAGCTGCATGAGGCGGAAGGCGACATTGAGCCATGAGGTCGGGCCGTTTTCGATAGGGAGGTGGGCGGCGAAGCCGGTGTTCATGAAGACATTGATCTGGACCGCGCTGCCGGCGATGACGGAGGGGACCATGAGGGTTAGGATGCGGCGGACGCCGGGGTCGCGCCATGCGAAGTCTGGTCGGAAGCGGTAGCCGACGCGGCGGAGGGAGGGGAGCTGGATGAGGAGCTGGGCGAGACCGCCAAGGAGTGTGCCGATGGCGAAGCCGATCATGCCATTGGCGTCGAGGCCGGAGGTGGAGCTGTCGTCGAGGATCCATGCGAGGCCGAAGCCGCCGGCGATGGAGAGGATGTTGAAGCAGCTGCTGGCCATGGCGGGGACGGCGAAGACCTTTTTGGCGTTGAGCATGCCCATGACGAGCGCTGCGAGGGAGACGAGCAGGATGAACGGGAACATGACCTGCGTGAGGCGGGCGGTGTAGTCCTGCTTTTCGGGAGACCACTTATCGAGGAGGAGGCCGACGACGGGTCTGGCGATGAGGATCCCGAGGAGGGAGATGGCGCTCATGACGACGGCGGCGAGCGTGAGGATTTTGTGAGCGAGGGCCCATGCGGAGCGGTCGCCATCGGTTTTCATCTTCTGTGAGAAGACGGTGATGAAGGCTGTGGAGAGGGCACCTTCTGCGAAGAGATCGCGGAGGAGGTTAGGGATGCGGAAGGCGGCGATGAAGGCGTCGCGGAGGAAGCCGTCGAAGTTAGCGGCGAAGAGGATTTCGCGGATGAGGCCGAGCAGGCGGCTGCTCATGACGGCGAGGGCGACGATGCCGGTGGTTTTGGCGGACGCGGGCCGGTCGTCGGCGGGGGCGTGCTGATTCATGCGGGGGGCACTGGCTGTGGCGTGGCGGCGCGGCGGAGACGTTCCATGATGGCGACGCCGAGGCCGCGTTCGGGGATGGCTTCGGCGATGATTTCGTCGACGCCTAATTCGTCGAGTTGGCGGAGGGCGTGGAAGAAGCGGACGGCGGCTTCGGGGAGTTTGCCTTTGCCGGGGCTGAGGACGATTGAGTGTTCCCAGCAGGGGAGCCCGAAGGAACCGTCGTCGGGGTCGCCGCGGTAGCTGAGGAGGGCGTAGCGGCGGCCGGGGACGGGCTGGAAGATTTCGCCTTCGGCGAGGAGACGGAGGGGAGTGAGTGGGGCGTAGTGGGAGGCGAGGAGGCCGGGGGCTTCCGGGGCGACGGGGTGGTCGGGGTGCGGGGCGGCGTTGGCGAATTCGACGCGGCCGAAGGCTTTGAGGTCGTCTTTGGTGACTGGGCCTGCGCGGAGGACGCGGAGGGTGGGTTTGGGGTCACCGGGGATGATTTTGACGATGGTGGATTCGAGGCCAGCGTGGCAGGCACCGCCGTCGAGGATGAGGGGGATGCGGGTGTCGAGTTCTTTGAGGACGGCGGCTGCGGAGGTGGGGCTGATGCGACCGAAGCGGTTGGCGCTGGGGGCGGCGAGCGGGCGTTTGAGACTGGTGATGACGCGCTGGAAGACTGGGTGGTCGCTGATGCGGACGGCGACGGTGGGGAGGCCGGCGGTGACGGCGTCGGGGACGGCTGGGTTTTTGGGGAGGATGAGCGTGAGCGGGCCTGGCCAGAAGTTTTCGATGAGAAGGGCGACGGTGGGGGCGATGTCGTCGGGGACGATGGCGATTTCGGGGAGCCGGTCTTTGTGGGGGAGGTGGACGATGAGCGGGTCGAAGGCGGGGCGGTCTTTGGCGATGAAGATCTTGGCGACGGCGTCTGGGTTGAGGGCATCGGCGGCGAGGCCGTAGACGGTTTCGGTGGGGAGGGCGACGGGTTCGCCAGCGGCGAGGAGTTCGACGGCTCGGTGGACGGCATCCTTGAAAAAATCGGGACGATCGGTGGGTGCGACTTCGGTTTGCATGAAAGTACTGGGGTGTTTCCTGGACTGTGAACGGGGGATGGGCAAACGCGATCGTGGGATGTGGGAGAGTGCCTGTGCTTGCATCCTTGGGGAAACGCCGCGAACTTTGGGGGATAGCGACATGGAAGCCGACCGGAAGCAGCCTGATGATCCGCTCAATGTGGTCCTGATTGGATTCATGGGGTGCGGGAAGTCCACGCTCGGGCCGCGGCTGGCGGAGAAGCTAGGGTTCCGGTTTGTGGATACGGATGCGCTGGTGGTGAGGCGAGCGGGGCGGGCGATTCCGGCGATTTTTGCGGAGGAGGGGGAGGCTGGGTTCCGGCGGCGGGAGACGGCGGCGCTGGATGAGTTGCTGGGGGGGAAGGGGCGGTTGGTGATTGCGACGGGCGGGGGGATTGTGACGGTGCCTGACAATGTGGAGAAGCTGAAGCGGTTGGGGTGTGTGATCTGGCTGGACACGCCGGAGGCGGTGATCTGGGAGCGGGTGTCGAGGAATCATGAGCGGCCGTTGCTGAGGACGGAGAATCCGCGGGAGACGGTGAGGGCGCTGCTGGAAGCGCGGCGGCCGTTGTATCGGGAGGCGGCGGACATTGAGAGTGACAGCGGGGATCTAACGCCGGATGAGGCGGCGTATGGGCTGGCGGAGAGTGTGCGGCTGCATTTTGCGGGGTGGCGGGGGCCAGAGAACTGAGAGCCTAGGCGAATGGGGGACGACGTGACAGCTGTGAGGGAGGATGGGGTGGCGTGTCGCGAGGCGGTGCGGCGGGCGGCGCTGGCGTTAGGGTTTGACGATTGCCGGATTGCGTCGGTGGCGGGGCCGGCGGGGCATGCGGAGTTGTTTGGCGAGTGGTTAGCGGATGGGGCGCATGGGACGATGGAGTGGATGGAGCGCGGGCCGGAGCGGCGGATGGATCCTCGGGAAGTGCTGCCGGGGTGTCGGTCGGTGGTGGTGCTGGCGCTGAATTATCTGCCGCCGGAGGGAGAAGTGGTTTGGGAGGGAGGGGTGCGTGGGAGGATGGCGCGGTATGCGCACGGGGATGACTATCACGGCGTGATCGAGGGACGATTGAGGGATCTTGATGCGGTGATGCAGGAGTACGGGGGGCGGCAGCGGTATTATGTGGATACGGGACCGGTGCTGGAGCGGGACTGGGCGACGGCGGCGGGGATGGGGTGGAACGGGAAGAGCACGGTGCAGATTCACCGGCGGCTGGGGGCGTGGTTTTTTCTGGCGGAGTTGCTGACGACTTTGGAGATGCCTGCGGACGAAGTGGAGCGGGATCGTTGCGGGACGTGTGTGCGTTGTGTGGAGGCGTGTCCGACGCAGGCGATTACGGCGGAGCGCCGATTGGATGCGAGACGGTGCTTATCGTATCTGACGATCGAGCATAAGGGGGCGATTCCTGAGGAATTCCGGCGGGCGCTGGGGGATAGGATTTACGGGTGTGATGAGTGTCTGGAGGTGTGTCCGTGGAACCGTTTTGCGGTGGCGTCGCGGGAGCAGGCGTTTGCAGCGCGGCCATTTGTGGCGCACTGGGCGCTGCGGGATTTTATGGGGTTGGATGAGGAAGGATTCCGGGAGTTGTTCCGGTGGTCGCCGGTGAAGAGGATCGGGCGGAGCGCGTTTCTGCGGAATGTGTGTGTGGCGCTAGGGAATGTCGGGGAGCGGGAGGATCTCGGGGTGCTGGAGAAGGCGGCGGGCGGGGGGGATGAGTTGATTGCGGAGCATGCGAGGTGGGCGGTGCGGGAGATTGAGGCGCGGTTGGCGGGTGGCGAGACGCGGTGATCGCTGGAGTTTCACGAGACGGGTGCGTGCCTTGAGGAGCGATGCGGGTGGGAGGCCTGGCGGAGAGAAGGGATTGAAAGGGTCAAAAACGGCTGTCCCCTCCGCGCCCGGCTATTTCCACTGGCTCTTCGAATGCCCCCGTGCTCCCGCCCGTCGCGTCCTTCGCTCATCGCGGGGAGCAATGATGGCTTCAGTCGTATCAGACTAAAGTTCAATGAGAAATGAAGATGCAAGTCGTCATTGCGCAATCTTTTAATCACATGAGGCAAGTTGCTGGCATGGGACGGACGTGAGACAAGGGGTCGACGTTCCGGATTCCATCCGGAGGGGCATCCCCTGCCAACGCAATATGAGCTCCCTATTGAAGATTCAGCCGGATCTGTCCCTCGTCGCCGGGCGGCTCACGCGTTGCGGTCGGGAATGTAAACCTCCGGCATTCCGCCCGAGGACTGCGGGAAAGTCTCCGCCTCACACGCTTTCAGGATTGTCACCATTCACAGCAAACCCAACATGAACGCAAAGCATCGAATTCTCACCATCGGAATCCTTTTGGGGACGGCTGGCATAGGCAAGTCCACGATCATCGGTTTTGGCCAACTTGGCGGCAGCAACGCCACCGTTCCCGCCGGTCTCGCATCCAACGCGACGGCGGATTCCAGCGGTTACGTGGTGGCCAATGGAGTCACGCCAAATATCGCGCTCATCTGGGACGCGGCCTGGGATATCCATACCAGCGCCTTTTTCACCAATCTTGAGAATAAAACGGTGGGAGGTTCCGCATGGGACAATGAGGGAAGTATTCCGAGAGTTGGCCAGTTGGACACGCGCTTCCACACTATCGATTTCATAGCGGATGATGGTTTTGCCCTTGTTCTCAACTCCTTCGATTTCTGCCAGACGCCTCAGACGGCCGGTACCACGGTGTGGGATATCACGCTGACGGATTCCGCCTCGAATGTGGTCTGGAGCAGTCCTGGCCTCACCCTCACCAATAATGTGGTGACCATTTCCCCGAATTTTACGGGAGCATTGGGGGAGGACTACAAACTAACGTTCAGCCTGGTATCCGAGACCTACGGTTCGAGCGGCCGTCACGCGATTGACAACCTGAGCTTCAACCAGGTGCCCCTGCCACCGCCCCCGGTCAGCCTGACTTGGACGGGTGCCGTCAATGCGCAGTGGAACACGTCCTCTCCGAACTGGAGCGCGGGCGGCCCGGTGCTTTGGAACAGCGGTAATGTGCAGGAGGCGATTTTCGGCGCCGCCGGTCCAAAGGCCATCCTGATGCCGGAGCCGATCACCGCACGTTCGCTTCTTTTCACGGCACCTGGCTACACTGTCTCGGGCACTGGACCCCTGACTCTGGTGGAGGCGTCCGTCCTCGCTGCGGAAGCGTCGGCCGCTATCAGTGTGCCGGTCACCGGGCTGGCCGGGTGGAAGAAGTCAGGGGCGGGAACCCTGACGCTGACTGGGGAGCAGAGTGTTTCCGGTCCGGGACTTTTGAATGAAGGAGCCGTGCATTACGTTGGAGACGCATCCTCCAACGGAAATGGGAACCTCCGGCTGGCCGACGGTCAAGGATTGCGTGCTTCCCTCCGGATGGAGAGCACGGGAACGCTGGATTTTTCCGGTAGTGTGAGGCTGGCTCCGGGCGATGGCTCGGCCGCATCCATCCATCAGTCGGATGGCGTGATCAACGTCGGGGGTCCTGGTGTGGAGTATCTGGAGATTGGCGGAGGCATTGCCACGGCCAGTGGATCCTACGGGGCCTATCATCTAAACGGCGGAACACTCAATACCGGGGGAGGGGGAAGTGTGTCCGGGATGCGCGTCGGCAATGAGGGTCTTGGAGCTTTTGTGCAGACGGGCGGCCTCCTGAATTCGGCGCGCTGGGTGGCGATCGGGGGATTCGGCGGGTTCAAGGGAGAGGGCGTGGCCTCATTTCTCGGGGGCGAGGCGACGGTTGCTCCGGGTTTTCGCTTTCTGATTGGTGACCGCGCCTTCTCCAGTGGCACTCTGAACCTGGGCAGTCAGGCCGGCGGCTCGGCGACCGTCACCACGTTGAACGCCGCGGGCCTTGCGGTCGGTTCGGCAGGTGGGGCCGCGCGTGCGGAGCTGAATTTGAATCAGGGCACTCTGGTGTTGGGAGGCCCGATCCACCAAGCCACGGGGACGGTGCAAACCGCCGTGAATTTCAATGGAGCGACGCTGCGGGCAGGCGCTGACGCGATTTCCCTGATGTCCCCTAGCGTGGCCAGCGGATCGATTCACCATGGCGGACTCACCGTGGACACGGCTGGGTTTAATGTCGTGCTGGAGACCAGTCTCCTGGCCGCGGAGGGATCGGGGATTTACCCGGCGGGCGGCGGGTTCATGCTGCCGGCAGGTGGTTCCGGGTATCTCGGCGCACCGCTGATCAGGATTGCCAGCGATAGTTCCGGCAGCGGCGCCTCGGCTATCGCTGAGGTGGTGAGCGGGAGCGTCACCCGCATCCTCATGACCTCTCCCGGCAGGAGCTACGCGGTGGGTGAAAGCCTCAACTTCGTCTTCACAGGAGGCGGGGCCACGGTTCCGGTGACGTCCTACACCCACGTTCTCACCAATTCCGACCTGAAGACTAACAGCCTGGGCGGGCTGGTGAAAACGGGCGACGGCAAGCTGACGCTGAGCGGCACCCTTTCCTATTCCGGCGACACCCGCGTTGAAGGGGGGACTCTGGCCACGGACGGACCAATGGAAGGCACTACGGTGAGGGTTCTGGCGGGCGCTCAATTGGAGGGCGTCCTGAATACCGTCAGCCCGGTGATCGTGGAAGGCACGCTCGCTCCGGGCAATGGCATCGGCCTGGCCATCGGGATGTCTTCCCTCGCTTTCGCCCCCGGATCCACCCTGGCCCTTGAAATGACGGATTGGAATGGTGGCGCGGGCCTTGGCTACGACAGCATCAACAGCGGCAGTCTGGCGATCTCCGCCACCCCGGGTTCCCCTTTGAGTATTCTGCTGGAGACCAGCCTGCTAGTTAATTTTTCCGAAACCGCCCGGCAGTTTGTTCTCGCCAGCGTATCCGGCAGCGTCACTGGTCTGACGGCAGACAATTGGCGGGTGAATGTTCCCGGTTTTTCCGGAACCGGGAGCTGGCGTCTGACTGCTTCCGGATCGCAATTGCTCCTCGGCTATACTCCAGCTGGTGGAGGCTATAACGCCTGGCTGGCCGGCTTCCCGGGGCTGACGGATTCCGCGCCGTTGGCGGATCCTGACGGGGATAGGATTCAGAATCTCATGGAATACATTCTCGGCGGCGATCCCCGGGTGTCGTCCACCGCTGTTTTGCCTGAGGCCACTGTCAGTCAGGGCAGTCTGGTCTTCCGCTTTGAGCGCGGCAGCGCTACGACGGCGGATACCACCCAGGTCTTTCAATACAGCAGCACGCTGGGCGCCTGGACGGACGTGTCGTTGCCACAAAGCACCAGTGGCAACGTGACGATTCAACCCGATCTCCCGTCCGCCGGGCGGGAAACGGTCACCATCACCCTGCCTCCTGCCGCCGCCACAGGAGGAAAAGTCTTTGGCCGTCTCTCGGCGGCCCGGAAATAAACAGCGCCCCATTTTTACGGGCGGGATGCCGGAAAAGTCTCTTTCTCACTTTCCTTGAGAAGTTGAGGATTATCACAACAAAAACCAACATGAATACAAGACACATATTAACTACTATCGGAATTCTTGTGGGGACAGCAACCCTCGGCCAGGCCACGATTATCGGGTTTGGCCAGCTCGGCGGCAGCAATACCACCGTTCCCGCTACACTGGGATCCAACGCGACGGCAGCTGGCAACGGCTTTGTCGTGACGAACGGAGCCACGCCGAACATCGCCCTCGTCTGGGACGCGAATTGGGACATCCATACCAGCAGCTTTTTCACCAATCTTGAGAATTTCACGGTGGGGGGCTCCGCATGGGACAATGAGGGAAGTATTCCCCGGGTCGGACAGTTGGATATTGGCAACCACACCATCGACCTCAACGCGGATGCCGGGTTTGGGCTGGTGCTCAACTCGTTCGATTTCGGCCATACGCCCCAGACGTTTGGCACCACGGTCTGGGATATCACGCTGACGGATTCCGCCTCAACGGTGGTCTGGAGCAGCCTCGCCCTTTCCCTCACCAACACGGTGGTGACCCTTTCTCCCAATTTCACGGGGACGCTTGGTGAAGACTACAAACTTACGTTCCGACTGACCTCCGAGACCTACGGTTCCAATGGTCGTCACGGAATTGACAACCTGAGCTTCAATCAAATTCCCGAGGCTTCCTCCGCCAGCATCGCCGGGCTCGCGGGCATGGCCTTGCTGCTCCGCCGCCGCCGGTAATTCCGCGCCGGTTCTTGAGGCAACCATGCCGGTTCTTCCGGCATGGTTGCCTTTTTCCTTGGTGTGGCGACACCACTGTTCCGGCTTCGGCTAGTTCGGAGGAAGCAACACCACTGTTTTTTTGGCCAAGGTGGATGCCAGGTCGGTTTCCGGCGGCGGTTTTATCGGCGCGATGAGGCGGGAGGGTATCCTGACGGCGGGCGGGGGGATGAGTTGATTGCGGAGCATGCGAGGTGGGCGGTGCGAGAGATTGAGGTGCGGCTGGCGGGGCGGGGTGATGAGGGATTGAGGGTCCCGTGAATACGGAGAGTCGGGTGCGGCGGTCAGGGCGGGGAAGGGTTATGATAGCGGGCAACCTTCAACCTGAGATTTCATGAAACGCAAGAGCACGACGATCTGGACAGCAGCGGCCGCGGTGGTGATGATGATAACGGGAGGGGTGAACGGACAGGTTATTAAGCGGCCTGCGGCGAAAGTGAGTTTTGATGATTTCAAGCAACTGGTGGCGGAGGTGGAGGGGCACCGGGCGGCGCGGATGATTGATCTGGACACCTTTCTGCGGATGAGCCGCGAGGAAGGTGTGGTGGTGCTTGATGCGCGGTCGGCGTTTCGGTTTGAGCGGATCCGAATGAAGGGGGCGAAGAGTCTTCCGTTTACGGATTTCACGCAGGAGAATCTGGCGAAGCTGATCCCGGATCCGGGGACGAAAATTCTGATTTACTGCAATAACAATTTTGACGGGAACCAGAGGGATTTTGCGAGCAAAATGTTTGTGCCAAGCCTGGAGTTGCAGAAGTCGCAGGTGGTGCAGCAGGAGAAGCCGCGGATGCTGGCGCTGAATATTCCGACGTACATCAATCTGTATGGGTACGGGTACCGGAACGTGTATGAGTTGAATGAGTTGGTGGGGGTACGGGATCCGCGGGTGGAGTTTGAGGGGACGACGGTGGAGAAGAAGGCGGCGACGAGCGAAGAAGGGGTGCAGCGATTGAGATCACTGATCAAGCAGAAGGCGGAGCCGGCGCAGGGCAGGTGAGGGGTGACGGGTCCTCTGCGATCTCACATCTCAAGATCCGGCCGAAGGTGGGGCCCAGCCGGCCGCCGCCGCTGCGGGTGGGAATTTCCGCTGCAATCCCGCGCCGCGGTGCGAGGGATAGACCCAGTCATGAGTTCAGAGCGCACCCCGAAAGAACCCGAACTCCCCATGGCACTTGACGTCGGGGCCCGGTTCCTGACCACCCGATGGACCGTCATCCTTGAGGCAGGTGCCGATGGGCCGGATCGGGTCAAGGCCCTGGAGCAATTCGCCCGCACCTATTGGTATCCAGTGTATGCATTCATCCGCCGGAAGGGGAGCAGCCATGAAAGTGCCGAGGACCTGACACAAGAGTTCTTCGCCTCCCTGATGGAAAAGAACTGGCTTGCTGGGGTGGAGCGGCGGGAGACGCGATTCAGCACCTTCCTGCTGACGGTGCTGACACATTTTCTGATCGGCGAGCACCGGCGGGAATCCCGGGCCAAGCGCGGTGGCGGCGGAACTCCGCTGTCCCTCGACATGGCGGCGGCTGAGCAGTGGTATGGAGCGGAACCCCACACCGATGAGACGCCGGAGCGGCTCTTTGAACGCCGCCTCGCGGTATCCATCATGGCGGGAGCCCTGAACAACATGAAGGAGGCCCTGCATGCCAGCGGCCGGGGACGGCAGTTTGATCTGCTCTCCCCGTATCTCTCGCGGGAGCCGGCGCAGGGTGAGTACGACGCGGCAGCGGCCACCATGGGCATCACGGCCAATGGGATCGCTGCGGCGGTGCTCCGCCTGCGCCGGGAATACCGGGAGTTTGTCAGGAACGAAGTCGCTACCGGGCTCACCGATACTTCGCGCATTGATGAGGAGATGCGGCATGTGGTGGAAGCGCTATCCCCTCGGACACACGGCTGTTGAGCACTTGGCCGGGAGGTGGAGCCGGGCGGAGCGCCGGGCCGTCGGGCAGACCTCCACCTCCCAGCTTCGCTACCTTGTTCAACGCCGGTAGATTGGAGCGGAGGAAGGCACCCATTGCACTGCACCGGAGAGCGCACCGTTGTAGCCAGGATCGGTGGAGGATCCCGCAATGCTGCCGTCGGCTTCGTCGAAGCGCCAGATGGAGACGAGGCCCGGGGCACCCGCCACGGGTGAGAGACGATAGGCTTCTGCCAGCTCCGGCGCGGTCAGGGTGGTGTTCCAGAAAGCCGCTTCTTCGATGTCCCCAATGAATCCAGTGGCATCGTATTTGCCGAAACGCAGCGGTAGGGTGGTGGTGGCCGCACCGGGAGTGCCGGTCCACGGCAGGCTGGCCCGCAGCGAGCCGTCCACGTAAAGGCTGCCACCGTCCGGACCGACTGTGAAGGCGCAATGGTGCCAGAAGCCATCGTTGATAGGGCCGCCATCAATGCCGAGGCCATCTCCGTCGGGATTCCAGATGTAGTTGGAGCCATCACGGAAATACCATGCCCGCAGCCGACCCTCATAGGTGAACATGAGCCAGCCGTTGAAGGCACCGCCCACATATTTTTCCATGATGCCCCTTGCCGTGGAGTCATTGGCCGTAGTCAGCGCATACGCGCTGGCCGTCATCGGATAGGAATTGAACACTGGATCGTGTGGCACGGTGACCACGCCATCTGTGCCATTGAAGCGCACAGCATGGCCGGGATCCACGACGGCATCGGTGTCCGCCGCGCGCAGCCGGTAGAAACGGCTCTGCGAAGGCTCGGTGGGCTGGTGCTGCACCCGCACGCGCAGGGAATCTCCGACGATGGTTTGGTAGAGGTCCTCCCACTGTCCCAGAGTGGTTCCGGTCTGCACGATGACGCGTTCGCCGGGCTGGCCGATCCAGACCAGAATGACGGTGGCCTCACTTGTGTCAGGGTCCACGCCTGCCACGCCAGTCGGAGCAGGAGGCTGGGGTGCAGTGCCGGGAACGATGGTGATGGAGACGTTGGCGGATGCGCTGAAGGGTCCGTCGCTGACCGTTAGAGTAAAGCCCAGAACTGTCGGCACGGAGACCACCGGAGCGGTGAACTGGGTTGCGCTTGCGTCTGGTGAGCTGAGCGGCACCTCGGAGCCGGATGTCTGCGTCCATGCGAAGGTGAGGGCGTCTCCATCCGGATCGGTGCTCGCCGAGCCGTCGAGTGTCACGGCTTCTCCACTGCCAGCCATCGCGGGCGCGGCAGCGGCAGCGAGGGGCGGCTGATTCGGTAGCGGCGGCGGCGGTCCGAGGTCTGCAGGTGTCCATGAGTCTGGATCATTCACGGCAATGTCGCCGGGCCAGACCTTGTCGGTTACGAGGGTGTGGAGGCCGAGAGCAAAGGTCAGCCGGTGGTTCCAGCCGCCGAGGAGCGAGTCCGGCAGACAGAACTCTGCATTCCAGATGCCGGAGGCGGGCTTGCTGACGGAGGGCTGCACTGTGGCGGCATCTGCGGGGCTGGCATCGACCCATGTGCTGCCATTTCCTCGGGCCAGAGTTACGACTCCCTGCTCGTCGATGCCGACCCGCAGGTCACCGGGCTGCGGGGCGAGTCCCGGGCCGCCATCGGGATTCAGGTAAAGGTAGAGCCGCCGTGGAAAGAGGGATTGCCCCGAGCTGGGTATGCCGGAGGCGCATAGATAGAGAGCGCCGCCGGAGTGCACGAGACGCACCTCGGGCTCAGCGGTCACGGGATCCAGGTGCATCACTGGTGCGGCGCTGTAGGCCGCGTCGGCGCAGAGGCCGTCGAGCACGGGAGCCACCGCGCTGTCCGGCACGGCGGGCGGGAGGACCCTGAAGTTGCGCGTGGCGGTGCCAGAGTTGTTCTCTTCATCCTTTCCCGTCAGGGTGAGGGTGTAAGCGCCAGGGGCGAGGCGTGTGAGGATGAAGTCCGGCCCTGTGGCCGTGAGCAGGACTGGGCCGACGAGTGCCCACTCGTAGGTCTCAGGACCCAGGCTGCCGTCCTCGGCATCGTAGCCGGAGGCGGTGAGGGCAAGGCGTGTGCCGTAGGGTACTGGCTCTTCGTCGCGCAGGCCCTGGATGGCGATGGCTGGAGGACGCTTCGCGATGGGAAAGGCATCAGAGGCGGAGAACGCGGTGTGGAAGCCATCGCAGGCGATCACGCGCACGCGGCAGGCCGCGCCGCCGGGCAGGAACTGCGTGCTGACGGCTACGCCGAGATCCGTAACGCCTTCTCCGAGCGTCTGCCAGTGTGCGCCATCATCGCAACTGAACTGAACGGTGAACTCCAACGGATCGCCGTCCGCATCCGAGGCGCTCCATTCTGCCAGCAGCACTCCGGCCTCAGGGTCAAGTTGCGGGGCCGCGAGCTGCACCGTCGGGGCATTGGGCGAGGCATCAGCCTGGGCAATGATGCGTCCATCCCTGCGGAGCTGCACGCGGGTCACATCACCGCCGACGGGGACTGGGATGTCCTGGAGGAAGAAGCGGCCCCTGCCAGATTCCCCACCCTCGTCCTCTGCGATGGCGAATTGTCCGGCGAGAATGGGAGGGTTCCCCACACTTACCAAAGCCTGCAGCGGCGAAACGGATCCCAATTCAGCAGATTTTGCCAGCATTTCCTGCACTTTTCTGCCATCCACACTATCCGGCGGCAGTGATTTCACCCGGAAGCTGTCGGCATGGGTCAGACTATCAGGAAGCGATCCGATCAGCCGGAGCACGGCGGGATGGGACACCGCGCCATTTCCGCCCCGGGGCCGACGGTTCGGCGGCACGGGGATGCTGTTCACGAGGGCATTCCACGTCCATGCGGAAGTCCAAAAGCTGCCATGATAACTCATGAGATCACCGGCCATGGTCGGGCGGATGATTGGTTCCGTTCCGTTTGCTCCGGGCGGCGTCATCGGATCGTATCCAGCGACAGCCGAGCGGTCCGGCCAGTCTGGCCCGATGGTGCAGGGATCCCAGGGCGGCACATCGTACGCTGCGGCCGGGGTGCTTCCGGGGCAATTGATACCGGCAGCACCGACATCCTGATTGACGTGACCGCGTCCGTAGGTGTGGCCCAGTTCGTGAGCGAGGATGCCGCCTCCCACGGATGATGTCCATGCCGGGAGACGATCACCGGAGATCATTTTGTTCAGCACCAGCCCGCCAGTGGCGAAACCAGCCCACGGCCACTTCTCCCTGGGTTCTATCATACCGATCCATACAGTCTCGTTGTCAGGATCCGAGCTGGCACTCTCCAGGCTTCCAAGATCAGTGAACGCCTGGGCCTGGTGCTTCGAGCCATCCAAGTCATAGAAGGTTGAGGTTACCGCGCCGTTGCTTCCCGCCTCCCGACGCTCAAGAACTCCCGGACTGAACCTGACATCGAAGTCAGTGACGGGTAGCAGCGAGCGCGCCCGGCGGATCTGACTCAGGAAGTCTGCGGAAGGAACGCCCGTAGACAGGCCTGCGAAAGCATCATAAGTCCTCCTGCACCGGATCTGCTGAAACATCAGCGTGGGTGTCCGGGCTGCCACGATATTGGCATAAACAAATGTTGTGTTGTTCAGGAGGGGCTGGTTGCCTGTCTCCGGCGTGCCATTTTCCGGCACAGAGAGGGTCGGATTCACGGTGAACTCGAACTGCAGCAGCCCCGTGCCGGCCTGTTGGGTCCACGCGCCGGGGACGTCGAAGTTGAAGCTGCGGTTGAGCGTGGCCCGGAGTGTTTCCGGTGCGCGCACCGCGTCAACAATCGTGCCGGAAGGGGCGTAAAGCTGGCCGATGAGGTTCCCGTTTTTCAGGACCCGAAGCTTGGCCGACGGGCTAAAGCCGTTGCCGGTGTCGTTCTGCGGGTAATACGCATAGCCACGGACGAGAATAGACCGCCCTGCCACCAGCGGAACGGTGTTATTCATATCCTGCACCGCCTGCACGCATTCCACCTCCAACGCCGAACAGTCGACCCGCTCCGGGGCACCTCCGGAGTCACGGCGGCGCAGTTGGCCGTTGTGCAGCCAATACACGAAAGGACCATCGGAGCGGAGATTCCTTCCCTGCTGACCGACGGTCCAGTCCACATATCCGCTGAAATTCCCATCCGGCACGGCTGGCTCCGTTTTACGCAGGATCACGGAACTGGCGTAGTTGTAGGAGGGAGCAATGATGCCACCCCCGGGATTGATGGGAGTGCGGGTCACGAAAATGTGGTTGTCGTCCACTGCGATGGAGGTGAGCTGCTGGCCTGCGGCGGTCACAGATTCGGACGTTGAGGTGCCGTTGGTGAGATCGAAGCGCGAGACATGCCCCGGGAGGGCCGATGAAGTCAGGCCTGTCGGCACATAGAGCCTTGTGCGCCAGGAGTAGACCGGTCCCTGGGGCGTATCTCCTGTCTGCCACAATTCATTCCGCCATGCAAAGTCCGTGCAGTTTGTCGCGAGCAGGGTGAGCCCCAACGCGCCGAAAGCAGGATGGCCCGTGTATATCTGGCCCGATGCGGTCAAGAGGATAAGCCTCCAGGAGAATCCGGAGGCGGACGCATCGGTCACTTTGATGACTGCCATCTTCGCGGGCAACGAGGCATCCGTCCATGATCCCTGAAGGTTCGTTGCTGCGGGCAGGTTGGTGGACTGGATTCCTGTCAGGTTCACGTCGCGGACAAAAAGTTTCGGCACACCGCCGACAGCCGCAGCCCAGACCACATTGGAGCTCCACGCTGCCACCGGACCGGTGGCGCTGTAGGCCTGTCCTCCGAAGTCGATGTTGGCGCTGGGCTGGAAGAGATTCACCATGGGATGCCGGTAGAGCCGCCGCGAGCCGCCCACCCAGCGGTAGTAGAACCAGTAGTTTTCCAGCAGCAGGGTCTGCCCGTTGCGCGGGGCGACATCGGTGCCCTGCCCCAGCGTGATCGCGTCCGTGCCCGGTCCCGCCGGGCGGTCAGGACGCTGGGACATGAGGTTGACCATGCCTGTGAAGGGCGCACCGCCCAGCTCGCCGCCGCCGCCGGGGAAGCCGCCGCGCCAGGAGTAAAGGCCGTTCTCTGTAAGCTCAAATCCCTCCAGCCCGCTGTCCGGCTGGGGAATCGTTATGGTCTGCGCCCGGGCAGGGATCAAGGACAGGAGGATAAAGAACGCAGCGAGGAGGTGAGAGAGGAAGTGTTTCATGGCATGAAGGCTTGCGATGGGCTGGGTCACTCTCCTGTCCACGCTTTCCGCCGGCATGGATGACGCCATGGAACCACTTTTTTTGGAACTGCCGCTTCAACCGAGTGGAACCCCTTGCCTTGGAAGATCGCGCGGCCTTCCGGGCTCCCATCCATGATTGACTGATCGTTCAGCCTGCCTGCCGGCTTGCTCCGTGCCTCATGGCACGCGGCGCACGACCGCGTTCCCCTCCACATCCGCACTCCAGAGGGCGCGTCCGTCAGGGCTCCAGGCGAGGGTGCGGACGTCCGCGCGGTGTTCCTTGAAGACGAGCAGGAGATCGAGAGTGCGGGCATCCAGGAGCTTGACGGTGCGGTCGCGTCCGCAGGTGGCCAGCCGCGTGCCATCCGGACTGAAGGCCATGCTGCGCACCCAGCCGGAATGCACCGTGCGCGGCGCCCGCCGCCCGCCGCTGGCGGTGTCTGTCAGGAGCACCTGGCCGAGTTCGGTGAATCCGAGGGCGAGCCGCGTGCCGTCAGGGCTCCATGCGAGGCAGGAAATGGGACAGCCGTGCGCCTTGCTGAACTGCGCCATGGAGGCCGTGAAGGCTGCATTCGCAGGCAAGCCGGTGGCCGCATCATAAAGCAGGCTGCCGGTGCCTAGTCCGATCATGCGCCCGTCCGGGCTCCATGCCGCAGGATTGGCCTGGGCCGGGTCGACCGCACTGTAGTGGGGCGCGGCGGGGATACGGGTGAGTTCACGCCCGTCCCCGGCGTGCAGCACGGTGCAAAAGGGCGGGTTGCTCGTGGCGCTGATGAGAAGCAGGCGGTCTCCCTGGGGGCTCCACAGCATTTCCTCCACCGGGTAGCCGGTGCGGAGATTGCCTGCAAAGGAGGGCAAGCCGGGTGCGGCGGTGCGGCGGTTTTCGATGAACGCGCCGGATTTCGCCAGAGCCCCGAGACCATAGCGGGCGGGGTCCAGATTGCGCAGGAGGGCAAAACGGGTGCCATCCGGGCTCCATGCGATGGCGCGCGCCCAGCGGAAGGTTTCGGTGCGCAGAACTCCGTTAACCTGCCAGACGGCGGTGCGGCCAAAAGGCTCCGCCACATGGATATCGCTGCGCAGTTCATCCTGTGATCCAACCAGCTGCAGGCGAGTTGGGGTGCCTGGCAAAATCAGCCCGCGCCCGCTGCGGCGCAGGCTCCACTCCCGCAGCGTGGCGTCCTTGCTCCATGTCAGGAGCCGGTCCCCGTGCAGCGCCAGGGAGGTAATCCAGCCGTAGTCGTGACCGTAGAAAAAATGCTCCGCCGTGCCCCGTGCGGCATCGGCGGCCACCGGCACGCCGGTCCACCCGCCACCGATGAGCCGCTGGCCATCAGGAGTCCACGCCAGGTGGCCCACGGCATCAATATCCAGTTCGAATGTCAGGGCCGGTTCTGGTTTGTCAGGGTGATGGATGCTGACGCGGTCCCCGCCCGTGCCGGCCGCCAGGTGCCGTCCGTCCGGGCTCCAGGCCAGCGCAGTAACCGACTCCCTCATCGGCAGCGTCTGCATTCCACTGCCATCCGTGCGGAAGATGCCCACCGCAGGCGGCAGCAGGCCTGCAGCGATGCGGTCGCCCGCAGGATGCCACGCGATAACCGATTCCGGCAGGACACCACCCAGGGTGCGGATGAGCGTGCCGGAAGCCGGCTCGTGCAACGTCAGCCCAGTCTTCGCGGAAGCCGCTGCAAACTGCGAACCATCCGGACTCCACGCCGCCCGGGGAGGGTGGTAGCGCGAGAGGTTCACAGGATCCAGCGCCAGCCGAACCACCCGCTCCCCGCGCGCCACATCCCAGACGGAGACCGTGCCGGAGGCATCGCCCGTGAGCAGCCGATTATTGTCAGGATGCCAGTGGAGACAGGGCACCTCCCGGTCGAATCCCGTGAGGATTTTCTCCTCCGCAAAGGTCTGTGCGTCCAGGATCCGGACGATTCTGGCGGGGCCGTTGGCCGCGGCGAAAGTGGAAATGGCCAATCGTTTTCCGTCAGGCGAAAAGGCGGCGGCGCGCGGCTCCCCGGTTCGCTTTTCCTGGAGGCGCAGCGTGCCCTGATGGAGCAGGCTCATCAGGTAGTGCCATTCCCACCCGCGCAGGTCGCGCTGGCCTGGTGGCGGCGTCAGCTTTGAGAGGGCCGCTGCGGCCAGGGGACTGCCGGTGCGCAAATCCTCCTGCGCGCGCAGGATCGTGGCGGAGTAGAGCGCCTCGCGCGTCTCCTCCGCTGCCGCGAGGGCCCGCGCCGCGCTGCCCCGGGCCTCCCTGGCCAGTGCGAGGCTGACCAGCGTGCCTGACACCAGTGCCAGCAAGGCAAACGCGAGGGCTCCCGCCAGCGCAGGACGCCGCCGGCACCAGCGCCATGCCTTTTCGAGCGCCGACACCGGACGGGCTTGAATGGGCCGGCCCTCCAGGAAAGCCGCGAGATCCTCCGCCACCGCCTGCGCCGTGGCATAGCGGCGGGCCGGTTCGCGCGCGAGACACTTCAGCGCAATGGTTTCAAGGTCGCGTGGCACGCTGGGATTCAACCGGCGCGGCGGCAGGGGATCGGCCTCACGCAATTGCACCAGCAAACTCTCTGCCGTAGGCCCCTGGAAGGGCGGCCGGCTGGTCAGGATGCTATAGAGCAGGGCTCCGAGCCCATACACATCCGTCCGCACATCCGCTTCGCCGCGCAGGGCCTGTTCCGGGGCGGTGAACCCCGGCGAGCCCAACACCTGGCCGCTGCGGGTGAGCCCCCCTGTGCCTTCCACGCGCCGGGCGATGCCGAAATCCGCGATGTGCGGGGCCCCCTCCGGATCCATGATGATGTTGGAGGGCTTCAAATCCCGGTGGAGCACGCCGGCCTCATGCGCGTGCTGCACCGCGAGGGCGACGCTGCGCAGACATTCCGCTGCCATGCGCGCCTGGAGGGGCAGGTGGCGCGTGGCCTCTTCCAGATTTCGCCCCGCGATCAACTCCATGCTGATCCAGCAAACCCCTTGTTCCTCACCAAAATCGTGCACCGCCACAATACCCGGGTGCTGCAACCGGGCGGCGTTTTCCGCTTCTGCTTTGAACCTTTCCCGAGCCTCTCCACCGGCAAATTCGCCGCCGCGCAGCACCTTCACTGCGACCCATCGCCCTAGCCGCCGCTGCCGGGCCCGGTAAACCACGCCCATGCCGCCACGCCCGATCTCCTCATGGAGTTCACAATCGCCCAGCACCGACCACGCTGGCCCGCCGGAACTCACAGATTCCACGACCCCAGCGCCTTCCAGGTCCGTCAAGCACGCGGCCGACAGACATCGTGGACAATGCCCCGCCGGACCATCCGGAGGCAGCGCCGTGCCACATTGCTCACAAAGCGCGGGCGGGAGTGAATCGGCAGGGATCATCACCCACATTCACGCTGTAAACCCCCACGGATGACAGTGGAAATTCAAACGGTCCTGCTCCGGCCAGGCTCTGCCCATGGCCGCAACTGCCTTGCTTTGCCTTCCGGTGCTGGGTTTGACACGAGATGGGATCAAAAAACAGTTTTCGCAGCGGGGACGGTATGCTGGCCGTGGGAGTGGCATGCCTGACCCTTCCTTGCGGGACCTGCGCTGCCGGGGTGATGGAGGGGACGATCGACCTTGAAAGTGGTGGGCAGGAATGGATTCGAACCATTGAAGGCGTGAGCCAGCAGATTTACAGTCTGCCCCGTTTGGCCACTTCGGTACCTACCCGGAAACGATGAGCGCGGGAGGCGCGTCGTGGGAAGAGTAATGGGGATGGATGGCGGTGATGCAAGTGGATTTCCGCCGGGAGGAGAAAAATCAGCGGAGGACTGGGTCGAGCGGGTTGGCTGGGGTACGCGGGCGGGAGGGTGTGGCGGGAGCGGCGGATGGTATGGAGGGAGGAGTGGGTGGGGTGGCGGCGGCGATGCGGGCGGCGAGTTCCGGGTTGGCGCTGGCGAGATCGGCGTAGCGGGTGCCGAGGATCTGATAGCAGATGGCTGCGGCGGCCGGTTTGCCGCGGTTTTCCCATGAGACGGCCTGATCGAGGAGCGAGCGGAACATGGTTTGGCGGCAGAGCGCGAGGCGGTGCGTGGCTTCGGGGGCTTTTTCGCTTTCGGGGAAGACGGTGAGGAAGTCCTTGAGGGAGTCGATGGCGCGCTCGCGATCGGCGTCGGTGGCGTTGCGGCGGGTGGAGGATTTGAAGTCGATGATGGCGGCCTGGAAGGCGGCGTCGTCGGCGAGGTGATGCTGAGGGTGGTGGGCGGCGAGGGTGAGGAGTTCGTCACGGGCTTCGGCTGGGCGGCCGTATTTCTGGAGGAAGCCTGCGAGCCGGTAGGCGGATTCGGGGGTGCCGTCGGCGGTGCGGGCGTTGCGGAGGGCGGTTTGCATCATGCCCATGATTTCCTCGCGGGTGAGGCGTTGGAGGTCGCGTTTTTCGGCGAGGCCGCGTTCGACGCGTTCGAGGGTGGAGAAGAGGAGGGAGGTGACGCGGAGCTGGTTGGCGACGGCGGCGGCGAAGCGGCCGGAGTCTGGGTATTCCTCGACGACGAGCTGCCATGCCTGCCATGCGGCGACGAGGTGGTTGCTGCGTTCGTGGAGACAGCCGATTTCGTAGTTGGCGAGGCCTGCCTGTGGGGTGCGGGCGCACTGGCGGCGGAGGGATTCGAATTTGGCGAGGGCCTTGTCAGCGTCGCCGCGGGCGGCTGCGGCGAGGCCCTGGTCGAGGAGACGCTGGGCGGCGGCGGAGTCGTCGGTGAAGGGCGAGCCCTTGCGTGGTCCGAAGGGGAGGATGCCTGCTGGTGAGGGAGCGGGGAGGGCGAGGGCCACGGCGGCGAGGGCGAGAGCGAGCCTGAGGGGAGCGGGCATTGGAGGGGAGCGGGAAGGGTGAGGGCGCAAAAAAATCCCGGGGCCTTTGGGAGGCCCCGGGACGGTGCGGGGAGGCCCCGGAAAGATTTGATAGGGTTCAGGGCAGCGTCGGAGCGGCTGGGGCGGGGGCTGGGGTGCCGAAGAGATCGGAGACTCCTCCGGCGGCTGCGCCCGGGGCTGCGACGGCCTGATCCGGGCGGTAGATTTTCTGGAGGACGTCGTCGGCTTTTTTACCGTAGGTCATGGTGCCGATGCTGACGAAGACGCGCATGCGCTTCCATGGGTTAGGGACCTCGCGTTCCTCGCCTGGGTAGAGGTTCTTGACGTAGCCGCTGTTAGGGCCGCTGGCGTCGAGGTGCGGGACGTTGGGGGTGTCTGCGACGGTGTAGTCGAAGCTGATGACCTCGGTGCCGGTGTTGCGGAAGCGGAGCAGGTGGTCGGCGTTGTCCTCATCGATGATGCGATTGAGGACCTGCATGGAGACCGGGTGATTCGGGAACTGGATGCGGGCGCTGCTGACCGTGGCGCATGAAGCGAGCGCGGCGGCGAGAGAGACAACAAGAAGGTGGCGTATCGTCATAAAAGCGGGATGAAAATCAGTAGCGCATGCGGAGGCCAGCCATCCATGATTCGGTTTCGAAATTGCTGGCGGGGCCGAAGTCTTCGAGTTCCAGTTTACGGTATTCGCCGTAGACGGAGAAGCGGTCATTGACGTTGTATTCGACGCCGGCGAAGAACTGGCGAGCGAAGACGAATTCGTCCATTTCGAAGACGCTGACGGAGGCTTGTTTGGTAGGGTCCTTGGTGACGGTTTCTGTGTTACGGAACCAGAGTTGAGCGCCACCGATGCCGTAGCCGAGGTAGGGGCGGATGTTGCTGAGATAGGGGCCGATGCGGGCGCGGTAGCGGCGGAGGTCGAGGGTGACGCTGCCGTTGAGCATGAAGAGGACGGCGTTGAGGTCTGTGCGGAAGCTGATGAGACCGTCTGCCGGGATGTCGAGAGGGCCGGGGGCGTAGGGTTCGACGACGGTGGTGGCTGGGGCTCCGGGGAAGGCAGGCGGGATGGTGGTGACACCGAGCGGGGTTTGGCCGGGGAGGGCACCGCGGACCTCGCTGTTCATGAAGAAGGCTTCGAATTCGAGGCCGAGTTCGAGGGGGAGACGTTTCTGGCGCCATTGGTAGCCGACTTCGAAGCCAGCGATGGCGTTGCCGCTTTCGTCGCCTGGGGCGTACTGGAAGGTGCGGCCGTCCGGGTAAGTTATGGAGAGGCCCATGGACTGGGACTGGGAGCTGCCGCCGAAGAAGCCGACATAGGGGCCGTATTTTTTCTTTGCTTTAGCGTCGAGGGTTTCCTTGAGATTGGCTTCGTCGGCCGAGGCGACGGAGCAAAGGAGAGCCATGAGGACGGGCAGGGAGAATTTCAGCATATTGAGAGAGGCCGGTCGGCAGGGCGTTGTATAGAACGGCGGCGAAGGTCCCGACAGTGCCGTTTGGAAACGAAATCGTCACAGGCGCTGCGTGCCGTTTTCGTTGCGGAGACGGCTGGCGGCACGAGTCGTGTGATTGTGAAGGCAAGGAAGCAAGCATGGATAGCGGCGATGACGGCCGTGATGTCTGGGATTGTGCTTGGACTGCGTGGGGAGGAAGCAGTCGAGCCGCTGCTGCCGTCGATGTCTGAGGATGTGCCGCAGGTGGAGGAGGGGCCGGATGGCGGGCTGATGGAGGTGGGGCCGGACGGGACCTTGTGGGATCTGCTTCCGGAGGATGAGCTGCCGGGTTTCGGGTTTGGAGATGAGAAGGACAGTGATCTGACGAAACTGGCGCTGACGGTGGCGGCGTCGGTGGTGTCGCTGCGGGCGTGGGATGGGACTGGGCGTGAGGTGGCGTCGCGGTGTGGGGTGGTGATTGGGGAGGGCGGATTGATTCTGACAGAGATCACGCTGCTGCAGGCTGGGGGCGGGGCGATGCCGGATTATGTGAGCGGGGTGACGGGGGATGGGAAGGCGTTCCGGGTGGCTGGGGTGGTGCATGCGGATGCCGATAGTGGGATGCTAGTGCTGAGGGCGTCGCTGGCGGCGCCGGTGGCTGGGATGCTGAAGCCTGGGGCGTTGCCGGCGCGGGCGGCGGTGCGGGTGATGGCGCTGAGTCCTGCGAAGGGGCTGGTGCTGGCGGATGCGGTGGCGCGGCCTGACAGTTCGCTGGCTGGGGCTGGGACATTGGAGATTACGGGGACGGATTCTGCTGCGGCGATCGGGTCGCCGGTGTTTGACGGGTCGGGTCGGGTGGTGGCGGTGGTGACGCACCGGGTTTCACTGAGTCGGTGGATGGCGTATGCGCAGCCGGTGACGGCACCGGATGCGGCGAGTCTGGCTGGGAGGAAGACGGTGCCGCTGGCGAAGTGGAAGCCGGTGTATCCGGGGGACCCTGGGAAGGACCCTAGATTTCTGGAGGCGTTCCGGCTGTTAGGGGAGCGGAAGACGGCGGCGGGGGCGAGGGCATTATTGAAGCTGACGACGCGGTATCCGAGGAGTGCGGCGGTGTGGAGCCTGCTGGGAGCGGCGGCGACGGCGCTGGGGGCGCGGGAGGATGCGCTGGCGTGTCAGCGGCGAGCGGTGTCGCTGGATCCGGCGGTGTCGGTTTACTGGCGCCAGCTGGCGGAGGCGGCGCGGCGAGTGGAAGGGAAACCGGGGGGAGCGGACAGCATGGAGGCGAATGCGCAAGCTGCGGCGGAGCAGCCTAGGGATGCGGCGGCGTGGATCGGGGTGGCTGAGGGGGCGATCCGCGGGGGAGACTGGGCGAGGGGAGCGGAGGCGGCGCAGCGGGCGGTGCAGCTGGCACCGGCGTATGCGCGGGGGTTCCGGCTTTTGGGGTACTGCCTGCAACGGGGCGGGCGGGTAAAGGAGGCGGAGGTGGCGCTGCGGGAGGGGTTGAGGCTTGACGGGGCGGATGGGCAGAGTGCGGTGCTGCTGGCGGGGATTCTCGAGGCGAAGCAGTCGACGGAGGAGGCGCTGGTGCTGCTGCGGCGGGCGACGCAGCGTGACAGCGGGAATGCGGCGGTTTGGCTGAAGTATGCGAGGCTGCTGAAGCGTGCGGGGCGGGGTGGGGAGGCGGATACGGCTTTTCAGCGGTACCGGGCGATCGAAGGGGAGCGGGCTGGGGCGGTGAAGTGAGGCAAATGGAGGACGCGGCGATTGGTTTGCGACGAAAACGTTGCCCTCGGGAGCTTTCGCGGCGTGGTGGGTTCGATTCTATTACGTGTGTCCGGAGGGTTCTCCGGGCATTCCTCCCAAACCGAAACACAAGGAGACAACAAACCATACCCATGTCTAAAAAATCAATCCTACTGCTGGGGGCCGTCTTGGCGATTCCAGCGGCTGCCATGGCTCAGGCTGGCAGCAAACTTCCGGTGAGCCGGACCGCGGGCATTCAGAGACTGGCGTTGCCGCCGGGTCAATTGTCGCTCGTCTCTCTGCCGATGGTTGAGCGAGTGGTCGACAGCGGCACGGTGACGGCCGGGCCGACGACGACGATTGGCGTGACGACGGCGACCCTGCCGAACCTGACGAGCTTGCCGCATTCGATTCAGATTCTGAGTGGAGCGGCGCACGGGACTCGTGTGCGGATCACGGGGTCGACGGGATCGAGTGTGACTGTCGGGGCAACGATTGCTGGGCTGGCGGCGGGTGACCAGTACATGATTGTGCCGGATGACACCCTTGCGTCGGTGTTTGGCGCGACGAACGCGGTGGGTCTGCGGGGCGGATCCGGAGCGGCGACTGCGGATGAAGTCTACATCCAAGTGAATGGGACCCTGACTGGGTATTTCTACAAGAACAGCGGGCTTGGTGGCACGGGATGGCGGAAGACATCGGCTCCTACGGGAGCGTCGGAGCCAAACGCGCCGATTGACCCGCTGACTGGGGTTTATGTGATCCGCAAAGCTGGCGGCAGCTCGGTGAATCTGGATTTGACCGGGCTGACGGTGACCGGGCGGCAGAAGCCGACGGTGGTGGCTGGGTTCAACATTCTGTCGAATCCGTTCACGCTTCCGACGACCCTTGGGAAGTCGAACCTGAAGGACTTCATCACTGGCGGGAGCGGGTCGGCGACGGCGGACGTGGTGTATCTGGAAGAAGGTGGCGTGCTGACTGGGTATTTCTATAAGAGTAGCGGTCTGGGCGGCACGGGCTGGCGGCGTACGGACCTTCCGACTGGTGCGAACCAGGACGCGGTGGTGCTGGCGCCAGGGAAGGCGATCCTGTTCAAGGAGCAGGCTGGGACGGCGTCGTTCACGCTTCAGGAACCATTCACTGACTGAGAGGTCTTCCTGATTTAACTAGATCCAACAAATTCAATAAAACCAACTGATTACATACTATGAAAAAGATTCTTACTCTTCTTGCTCTCGGCACTTCCCTTTGTGCATCCCAAGCGGCGGTGACGCTGAATTCGTCGAATTTCGGCAACGGTCTGGTGACCTCTGACAATTTGGCGCTGGCGACTGGATCACTGCGTTTCGGGGTGTTCCCAGCGATTTTCGATTTCGCGGCGAACTCGGCGAACCTTCCTGCGCTGGAAGCGGCGTTTGTACAGGTGTATGCCTACACCGGTGCGATCAACGAGTTTGCGACGGATGGATTCTTCAGCATTTCGCAATCGATTGACAATACGGCTTCGTTTGAAGGGCAATCGTATGCGTCGAGCATTGCGGGGCAGAAGATTTATCTCTGGGCGCAGAACACTGGCGCGACGCAGCAGGCGATTTTCTCGACGAGCACGACCTGGAATTCCGGGGTTGGTCTGCCTCCGTTCGAGTCGAACTTCTCGCCTGACACTGGGGCTCCAGGTCTTGTGGCGCACATTGGGACCCTTGCAGCCGGGCAGGATCTTGGTGCTGGCGCGCCTGCGCACATGTTGGCCGTGGTGGTTCCGGAGCCGAGCGTGACGCTGTCGGTGGTGATGGGTGGGCTGGCGCTGCTGGTTCGCCGCCGCCGCTGAGAGTGGGAGGGAACAGCAACCAACAACTTGAATGAGACCTATGAAGAAAAAATCCATGAGAGCCATGCTGGCGGGCGGCGCGGTGGCGGCAGCGATGCCTGCGCAGGCGGCGTTTGTCGAAGTGGTGAACGACATTGGGCAGGACACGCGGTGGACGCGTGACAACGTTTACATTCTTCGGGATGTGATTTATATTCTGCCTCCGGCGATCCTGACGATCGAACCTGGCACGATTGTGCGGGGTATTGAGGACACGTATTGCGAAGGCGGCGCGGCTGGGGATCAACCTGGAGCGCTGTTTGTGTCGCGTGGAGCGAAGCTGAATGCGAACGGGACGCCTGATGCGCCGATTATTTTCACGGCGATTGACGATCCGTATGTGCCGGGCGGAGCGGCGACGATTCCGACGAGCCTTGCGGCGGTCGGGAGTGGCGCGGCGTGGAGCTTCGCTACGAACGGGTTCACGTTCCCGAAGACCAAGACGACGGGAACTTCGCCCAATGTGGGTGGTGCGGTGGACAACATCTTCGCGCACTCCGGGCGCTGGGGTGGTGTGGTGCTGCTGGGTCGCGCGCCGATTGGTTATGACGGTGACAACGACACCTCGTATCTGGCCTACAATGCGGGGACTGGCCTGCAGAGTGGCGATGTGCCCGCCGAGCCGACTGGCGCGACGACGATTCCTTCGACGAACGATGTGAAGGCTGGGAATGGCGTCGGGTTCGGTCTGATTGAAGGCGGATCGTTCGACACGGTGACGCTGGGCACGGCGTTTTACAACGGGTTGAGTTCCTCGACCTCGTTCCGCGCGGCGGTGTACGGCGGTGTGAGTGTGGGATCACCGGGTGGGTCGGGAGCGAGCGAGAACGACAACAGCGGTGTGCTGCGGTTCTGCTCGCACCGTTTCGGCGGCTTCAAGCTGGGTACGGACAACGAAGTGAACGGCGTGACCTTCGGTGCAGTTGGCCGGAGCACGGTGGTGGAGTGGCAGGAAGTGCTGAACAACAAGGACGACGGATTCGAGTGGTTCGGCGGCTTTGTGAATGCGCGCTACCTGTTCACTGAGTTCCAAGGGGACGACGGGTTTGACGGTGACCAAGGCTTCCAAGGGAAGCTGCAGTTCCTGTTTGTTCTGTCCGACAGTTCGGGTGGAGCTGATGGTGGACATCCGTCCGGCACGGTGACTGGCCGTCTGGTGGCTGACGCTTCCGACCGTTTGTTCGAGTGGGACGGGTCCGAGGACAACAACAAGGGCGTGACTCCGAACACGAATCCGCTGTTCTACAACTTCACTGCGATTGGTAACCGTGGCCTGGGCGTGACGCCTACGGCTGGCAGTTCCGACCAAGGGTTGCTGGCGCGGCGGTCTACGGACGGCGACTGGCGCAACGGGTTGTTCGAGGACGTCAATTCGAACGTGATGGGTGGAGACTCGACGGCTGGATCGATCGCGATCATCCATCCTTCGACGTACTACTTCAACGTTGGCGCGACGCTGACGGCGAGCATGGGCGGCAACACGTTTTCCGGATCGGCGCTGGCGGCGACGTCACTGCGGAAGAAGGGAACGGATTTCCACCGTGACCAGAACGGCCTTGATCCACGGATGACGGTGGCGGCACCGGCGCGCGCGGCGGCGGCTGATCTGCCACCATCGGACGGGTTTTTCACGCCGGTGCAACGTTCCGGGGCGATGGCCGACAACAACATGCTGATTGGCTGGACGGGGATTGATGCCGTCGGGCTGGTGGACGTTACGAACGTGGATCGTCCTGAGCCGGTGCTTGGGGTGACTGCGGGGAATGCGTCGGTGTCCTTTGTGGCCGATACGGATGAAGGCAATACGGTGACGTATGCGATCGAGCGTTCGTCCGACCTGCGGGTGTGGACGCCAGTGGCGGTGGTGACTGACGGCGGGGCTGGTGATGCGAATGCGGCGGCTGGTCAGGTGACGTGGCAGGATACGGCGGCGGTGAGCGCTTCGCCGCTGCACTACCGGATCATTCCGCAGTGAGCGGGATGCGGGAATGAAAAAATGAGGGGAACGGGGCCGGAGACGGCCCCGTTCCTTTTTTTATTGGCGCTGCTGAAACGAAATTGTCACCTCAATTGACTGTCTGCCGTGACGTCCTGCGGCATCATCCCCGAGCACCCGCCATGAACCGATTGAGCATGATATCCGGACGCATTCTGTTTTTATCAGTTTTCAGCTGCGGATTTTCGTGGTTGCGTGGGGAGGGAGTGCCGGAGCTGGTTCCCGGTGTGCCGCTGCCTTTGAAGGGCGTGGAGGAGGCGGAGAAGGTGGTTGAAGGGGGTGTGGCGCTGGGAGTGGCGGATCATCTGCTGGGGCAGCTGGCGACTGATGAGGACGAGCATTGGAAGGCGCAGACGAGGTTGTGCCGGGCGCTGATCCTGCAGGGTCGGGATGCGGAGGCGAAGGCGAGGATGAAGACTTTCGGGCCGTCGTATCAATCGCTGCTGGCGGCGACGCTGGCATTGGAGTGGCAGAGGCGCGGGGTGGCTGGCGAGGCGGCGGAGGCGGCGAAGCTAGCGGAGAAGAGTCTGGCGGCGAGCGACACGTGGAAGACGATGAGGACGAATGCGCTGCTGGCGGAGCTGGCGCTGGCGCAGCGGGACGAGGTGAAGGCGCGGGAGTGGCTGGCGCGGGTGACGGATCCGCTGGACCGGAGGGCGTGCGAGGCGGAGTATATCCTAGCGAAGCCTGAGCCGGAGCAGGTGGATGCGTTTCTGGGACGGCCGGCGAAGGAATTTTTTGCATTTCAGAGCCGGTTGCTGGTGGGATTGGCGGAGCGTGCGGGACGGGCTGGGCGGAAGGACGAAGCGGGGGAGCTGTTGCGTCGGGCGGCGGCGGTGTGTGTGAGCGCGAGGCATCCTTCGGCGGCGCAGTCGTTGCCGCCTGTGATTGAGGCGATGCATGGGGCGGGGATGGAGAAGGATGCGCTGGAGACCTTGGAGACGTATGTGGCGATGTGTCGGAGGTATCCGGACGATGCGGAGTGGAAGGCACCGTCTCTGGGGGAGGCTGGGCGGTTGTATCGGCAGGTGGGGAAGCCGGAACTTGCGGCTGGGCTGGAGGCGGAGGCGGAGAAGTCGTCGCGGGCGGTGTTTTTTCTTTATGCACCGGCTGGGTGGGTGGCGTGTGCGCGACTGGCGCTGGGGCGAGGGGACGAGAAGGAGGCGCGGCGGTTTGTGGGAGAGGCGGTGAAGAATGCGGCGGCTTATCCGCATCCGAGGGGACGGGCGATGGGGTTGTTTGAGACGGCGCTGTATCTGGTTGAAGAGCGGCAGGAAGCGGCGGCGGAAGTGATGGGAGAACTCAAGAAGTGAGCATGATGGCAAAGAAGCGCATGAAAAGACATCGGGCCGCGGGCGGCGGCATGGCGGGGCTGGCGGCAGCGGCGATGGTGGCGGGGATGCTGACGGAGGTGCGGGCGCAGGAAGCGGCAGCGGGGCGGGTGACAGGGACGGTGACGGACGAAGATTTCGGGTATCCGTTGCCTGGGGCGACGGTGGAGGTCGAGGGTGGGGACATTGCGGTGCAGACTGACCGTGAAGGGAATTTCATTATTCCGGCGTTGCCGCCCGGGGCGTACACGCTGGTGGTGGTGAAGGACGGGTATGCGCGTGGGCGGAGCGGGCGGATTGTGGTGTCGCCCGGGCAGGTGAAGCAGACCGGGGTGAGTCTGCTGCAGGATGCGGAGGAACTGCCGGTGGTGGAGGTGCTGGCGGAGGAGCCGGAAGCGGCTGCGGTGATGCCATCGATTCAGCTGCAGGCGGACATCAAGGCGATCGCGAGTGTGCTGGGGAAGGATTTTCTATCGAACACCGGGGCACGGGACGTGGCGGGAGCGGTGACGAAGGTGGTGGGCGTGAACGTGGTGGACGGGAAGTTTGTGGTTATCCGGGGGTTGAATGACCGGTACAACACGGTGTATCTGAACGGGAACCGGGTGCCGAGCGCGGATCCGGACCGGCGGGCGGTGCCGCTGGATCTGTTTCCTGCGAGTGTGGTGCAGGACATCATCACGTCGAAGACATTTCTGCCGAATCTGCCGGGGGAGGCGACTGGGGGGCACATTGTGATCAAGACGCGGAACCGGCCGGAGAAGCCGTTTGTGAATTTCAAGGTCGGGTTGGGATACAACACGCAGACGACGGGGAATCCGGAGTTTCTGACGAATCGCGGAGGTGGGACGGGGATGTTCGGGAATGCGGATGACCGGGCGCTGCCGGATCTGCTGAAGACGATTGATTATGATCAGTATGCGTTCGGGGAGACTGGGAACGACCGGAAAGAGGCGCTAGGGGCGTATGCGATGAAGACGCTTAATCCGGAGATGGGGAGTATCATTGCGGAGCCGCAGCCGGATATGACGGCGGAGGGGAGCATGGGGACGCCGTTTGAGTTCTGGGGGCGTGAAGCCGGGGTGTTTTTTGCCTTCGACTATCAGAAGCGGTACGGGTACATTCCGGACGAGGTGCAGGGTCGGGTGGGGTTCCTGCCTGACGGGAAGGAGCAGGAGCCGTATATTCCGGCGACGGTTAGGCGCGGGCTGGAGACGACGCGGGCGGGGGTGCTGATGGGTGCGTCGGCGAAGACGGGAGATCACAGCGAGATTACGGCGACGTATTTCTTCAACCGGCTGGCGGAGGATTCGACGAATTTCCAGTGGGGGCGGCCGCGTGGCGAGCCTGATTCGCCGGATTATTCGGTGCGGGAGGCCATTCAGTATTCGCAGCGGCAGTTGCAGACGGTGCAGATTGCGGGTGATTTTGTGTTGAACGACGGGCAGACGCTGGGGTTCCGGCCGTCGTTGTCGTGGAACAAGTCGTCGCAGCTGCAGCCTGACAGCCGAGTGTTCACGACGCGGTATGACCTGCAGCGTGCGGCGGACGGGTTTTCGCCGCAGTATTTCACGCAGCCGACGCCGAGTCTGCCGGCCTTGCGGAGGTACTGGGGGGAGACATTTGACGACAACATATCGGTGAATGTGGAGTTCGACATGTGGCTGAGCGGGAATAAGGACTCGGAGGATTTTCTGAAGTTCACGATGGGAGGGGGGATCGACGACACGGATCGGCGGTATCGCGGGGATACGTTCACGTATGATGAGCGGCTGAACGGGCGGATTTATGATACGACGGTGCAGCCGACGGCTGCGGATCCTGACAGTTTCGGGGATCATTTCACGCGATTGAACAGCGAGCTGATCTTGATCCGGGAGTCGCTGTCGCCGGAGTTGTATGATGGCAGCCAGCGGATTGGATCGGGGTTCGGGATGCTGGACTGGAAGCAGGGGGATCTTGAGTTTGTGGTGGGGGCGCGTGTGGAGACGACGGACTTCACGATCGATGCGACGAACATCGAGGAGTATGGGAACGTTGGTGAGTCGTCGAACCCGGGAACGAATCTGGTGCAGCCGGAGGATCTGGAGGAGTACTCGCGGATTACTGGTGGAGAGAATCTCTACAATACGATTATTGCGGAGGGGAGCAAGGATCCGTATGTGGCGGGGCTGACGCGGGCGAGGATTGTGAGGACGGATGTGCTGCCTGCGGCGGCGTTCACGTGGTCGACGTCGGAGCATACGAGAGTGCGGCTAGCGGCGTCGAAGACGGTGGCGCGGCCGTCGTTCAAGGAGATTGCGCCGGTGCCGTTTCTGGACATTTTCGACAACGTGATTTTCATCGGGAACCGGCGCTTGCAGATGTCGTCGGTTACGAATTACGATGCGAGGTTTGAGTATGGGAACGGGAAGCAGACGGCGGCGGTGTCCCTTTTCACGAAGATGATCGAGAATCCGATCGAGCTGGAGAATGGTGCGGTGCGGCGGTTTTCGAATGTGGATGACGGGCAGGTGTACGGGATGGAGCTGGAGTATCAGGGGTCGCTAGGATTTGTGGCGGACGAGCTGGAGGATATCTCGGTGGGGTTCAACTATTCGAAGATTTTCTCGCGTGCGGAGCGGAAGCGGCCGATTTTCGGGGATGCGTCGCGGCGGTTGCAGGGGCAGCCGGACTACATTCTGAATTTCAACATCGGGTACGATAACAAGGATTGGGGGTTGTACACGGGGATCTTTCTCAACGTGACTGGGCAGATGCTGGCGCTGGCCGGGGTGAACGAGGAATATCCTGACATTTACCAGATGCCGGTATCGACGCTGGACTGGTCGATTTCGAAGAAGCTGGGGAAGTCTGCGAAGCTGACGTTCCGGGCGGCGAATCTGCTGGATGCGGAATTTGAGCGGCGGTATGGGGTCAGATCGGAAGAGCACATGTCCGTGCCCG
>QQNF01000012.1 GCA_003402705.1 Verrucomicrobiota bacterium
AACACGGAAGTGAAACGCCGCAGCGCCGATGGTAGTTTGACGACAGGTCATGCGAGAGTAGGACGTTGCCAGGTTATAACGGCCCGTTTTCCGAAAGGAAAACGGGCCGCTTGTTTTTCGGGTGGAGCGGACGCAGGACACGGAGCTGGCAGAATGCGAGTGATTTCGATCCGTCGGAGGAGATCCCGGGATGGAACAGGCGATCCCGGGCGCGGGTGGCTGGGCACATCCGGCTGGCGTGCCGAGGCGGAGGCGGCCGTGGTGGTATCCCAATCCTTTGACGGGTGCTGGCAGGGAGACGCCGGTCAGATATCCAGAGGGGCGCGGCCTGAGCCGGCTGGTGTCATGCTTGTGACGGTGCTTCGGCGTGGGGCGCGGCCAGCTGGTCTGGGGATGCCGCGGGGGCGATGCGCTCAAGGCGGTTGAGTGCAGAGAGCACGGCGGATTGACCTGGTTTGAGTCCTGGCATGACGGCGAAGAGGGCCCGGCAGGCGGTTTCGTAGGAAGGCGATGGGTGTCCGCGGGAGACAGCGAGGTGGCGGATGTAGCGGATGGCGCGGTCGATGAGTTTATTATTGGCCGGGCGGACCCATGTCATGACATTGTCTTCGTAGCGTCCCAATCTGCCCATGAGGAGAGTGCTGTGGGCGTTGAGGAGGAGTTTGAGGAGGAGGTTTGCCTGGACCCTGCCGACGGGGCCTTGGACGGCCTTGAAGGAGACCGTGTGACGCAAGTGGTCGAAGTTGAAGGTGATCTTACCTGGGCCTCCGGCGATGCGGAAGACGTGGTGCAAAGCGCCTTGGGTGCGGCGGCGTCTGAGTTCCGGGAGTTGAGCGGAGAAGTTGTAGCCGAGGATGACTGGAAGGCCTGTTGTCGAGGCGACTTCGGGCCATGCGACGGGACGGGGGGCGCGGTGGAGGAGGCGCCTCCATGCGGAGGGACTGTCGGGAGCTGCCGGGGTGAACAGGTGGCACCATGAGGCGGGAGCACGGAGGTCCTTTTGATTTTCGAACGGGGCGAGGCTGAATGTGGGGCTGCGCTCGGTGGTATCGGTGAGCACGGTGATGGCGAAAGGTCCCGGTTCGTAGAGAGTGAATTCCTTGCGTTGGCAGATGGCGGTTTCGTGGGCGGTGAATGCGGCGAGGAAAGACCAATCGGAGCTGGCGACGATTTCGCGGAAGAGGGCGGGGGCGGCGGCGGCGGCCTCGGGGCAGTCGCGGTTGGCGAAGGCGAAAGCGATGGCGGCGGTGAGGACGGTGGTTGATTGCATCCGTGTGCTGCCGCTGAGTGCCATGGGGCCGACGGCGAGATTGATTTTCCGGATGGCGGGGTTTTCGATGATCCGACGGGAGCGCTCTGCGGCGGCGGCGAGGATGTCGTCCGGGTTGCAGTAGAGGAAGAAGGGGGCGGCCTTGGAAATCTCGGCGGCACGTTCTGTTGCGCCAATGACCCATGGGGTTTCGCCGCCTTCGGTTGAAGCGATGAGGAGATCGCCGTCGCGGAAGCCGAGTTCGTCGAGTTGGCGGGCACCGTATTCCGGGTGGTCTTCGAATTTTTCGACGGCGCGGATGAGTGCGAGGTCGCCGCCGGCCATGAAGGCGATGACGCGATCGGCGAGGGCGGGCGGAACGAGACCTTCGCGGCAGAACAGTTCGATGGAGAGGGAGAGACGGCCGGTGGCTCCGCAGCCGCAGAGGAAGATCCGGCCGCCGGAGGCGAAGCAGAGGGCGATGGCGCTGGCGAGGTCCGGGAGTTGCGTGGCGGCGGCGGTGAAGCGGTCGAGAGCCAGCAGGTCGACGGATTTAAGGGTCTCTATTGCTGCCGGGAGGTTGTGGCAGGCGAGCGAGGAGAGGTTGAGCGTCAGCGGGTGCTGCGCTTCGGTGTCCAGCGATCCGAGTTGGAAATCGCTGGCGATGGCGAGGAATTCGTCGGCGGTCATGGTATTGGGTCAGGTGTGGCCGGGGGCGGAGACACGGGAGTCTTCGATTTCGTCGCGGCGGTTGCGGAGGATGCGGTCGGCGGTTTCGACGATCATTTCCTCGAGGATGAGGCGGAGATGGGAGCCGGCGCGGAAGTCGCTAGGGGCGATGTGCTTGACGCGGTTGGCGTGAGCCGCGAGCTGATAGCATTTGCGGAAGCTGCTGCGCGACTTGTCCTCGTTGTTGTAGACGGCGATGGCATTGCCGCCGTACTGTTTCATGATGGTGAAGCAGGGCACGTCGGTGGGCCCGTCGCCGAGGTAGATCATGTTAGAGAACGGGACGGGCCGCATGTCGGAGGGCATGTGGTCGTTGACGTCCTGGCTGAGGTCGAGGAGGCCTTTGTTGATGCGGAAGAGGTACTGCGTTTTCTGAGTGTGGGAGATGACGCGCTTGGGAAAGGAGATGCGACCTTCGCTGTCGGTGGCGAATTCGCAGCCGAAGACTTCCTTGATGAACGGGCGGAGTCGGGAGCCGTCGATGAGCGCCTTCATGCCGCTGCTGACGATGTAGTGTTCGAGGCGGATGCCGATGCCGCGGTGTGCTGGGCTGAGGGTTTCCTCGAGTTCCCCGAACATTTCCGGGAGGCCTTGGTAGAAGCCGAGATTGACGCCGAGTTTTTCGAGTTCTTTGTTTGTGGGGGGATCCATCTGGAGGTAATCGAGGAGCGTCTTGAGATAGGCGAGTTCGCTTTCCCAGCCGTCCTGCCTGACGAGGGTCTGGCATTTTTTCCAGAACGAGCCTGGATCGATGCCGTAGGCAGGGAACAGGACCTCGTCCTGCATGTAGGTTGGGGACAGCGTCTGATCGTAATCGTAGACGATGGCGATGGTGGTCTGGGGAACGGACATCGTTTTGGTCAGAGGCCGCGGGCGTAGGAATCGCAGCGATTGAACCAGCCCTCGCGCCATTGGCTCTCTTTTTTCGGGGCGAGTTCGATGCGGCGGCCGAGGGTGCCTTTGGCTGCGGCGGCGAAGGCGGCGGGTGCCTGCTGAGGAGATGGCTGGCCGGGGATGGCCTGAAGGACCTGGAGGAGCCCCCAACCGTGGCCCTTGTAGCGTTCGGCGGGATTGGTGCCCTCGCCCTTGAAATTGACGTAATCCATGAGGCAGTAGAGGCCGCTGCCCGTCTGGATCAGTGCGAGGAACCTTGCACGGATTGCGTCGCGTTCGCCGGCGGGCGCGGCCGCGAGGATTTTGGGCAGGGATGCGGTGCTGCGCTGTGCGGCGAATTCGGCCTGAAGGGGAACGGTGGTGGCGAGCAGGGTGCGGAGTTCCTTGAGTTGCGGCGAGTTTTTGGCGGCGAGGAAGGCGGCGCGGTCTGACCATGGGCAGTGTCTGGCTTTTGAGAGCCACTGAGGCACGGGAGCTCCGCGGGCTGCGAGGTGGCTGACGAGGCCGGGGAAGCTTTCCTCGTAAGGACCGCGCGGGCCCTTGGGGTACCAGATGAAGTGTCCGATGCCGAGGGAAGCGAAGTCCTCGCCTGCATTCCAGCTGGTGAGCCCGGCGACGGTGCCGCTGCATTCGTTATTCCAGAGCCGCTGACCGATTTTTGCGGCTGTAGCGGGAGGAATGGCGAACGGAGTGTCGGCTGCGGCTCCGAAGGGGAGCAGGATGCAGAGGAGGAGGAGACGGAACATGGGTGGGAGTGGCCACGGGCGATCCGCCGGGTGAACGCCGGATGCCCGTGGGGCCATGAAATCACTGGACGAAGCGCACGCTGGCTGCGGGGACGTCGCCGCGAGCCATGGCTGCGTGTTGTTCGTCGCTGCAGGCGGAGTTGGTCGGAGCGTCGGCGGGGCGGTCGACGGAGGCGACGAGGTCCTGGGAGAGGAGGAAGGCCTCGACTTCTTCGCCGCTGATGTCTGCGAGCATGGTGTCGTTGACGAGGACGCAGGGGCTGAGTGGCTGGCCGCTTTTCTGTTCCATTTCCCAGCGGAAGGCCGGGTTCTTGATGATGTCCTTTTCTTCGAACGGGAGGTCGTATTTGCGCATGATGGCGCGGACGCCTTCGCTCCAGCCGCAAAATGTTTTGAGGTAGGCGGTGATTTGAGGTTTTGGTTGGCTCATGGGGAGTGGTGTTGGTTTGGTGGCTGAAGGTATGGAGGGTGACGCGGGATGCAAGGCGGCAGGGAAAAAGCCTTTGCCGTTGGCGTTATCTGCCCGCACGGAAGCGGGGTGACCGCCGCTCCGAATGACCGACCCAAGGTACGTGCCGTCCTGCTTGGTGGAAGCGGCCTTCTTGGCGGGGCGCTGCGTCAGGTGTGGGCGGCGCGGCCTGAGATTGAATTGGTGCCGCTTTCCCGGGCGGAGTTGAATCTGACGCAGCCGGACCGGATAGAAGCGGCGCTTGAAGGACTGGAGTTTGATCTGCTGGTGAATGCGGCGGCGTACACGCGTGTGGATGATGCCGAGACGGCCGGGGGGCGCGAGTTGGCGATGACGGTGAACGGGGAGGCGGCGGGGCGGCTTGCGGTTTGTGCGGCGGCGCGCGGGGCGAAGCTGCTGCATTTCAGCACGGATTATGTTTTCGATGGGCGGAAGGACAGCCCATACACGGAGTCGGACCCGACGAATCCGCTGGGGGCGTATGGGGAGTCGAAGCGCGTTGGGGAGGAACGGGTGCTGGAGGCTTCGGGGCGGCATCTGGTGGTGCGGCTTTCGTGGCTGTGCGGGTCGGCGCGGCCAGGATTTCCGGATTGGGTGCTGGCGCAGGCGGCGGCCCGGCCGGAAGTGCGGGTGGTGGCGGACAAGCTGGCGTGTCCCACCTGGGCACCGGATGTGGCGGAACGCCTGCTGCCGCTGGTTGCCGGTTTAAAGGAAGCGTGCGGGCTGCTGCATTTCTGTCATCCGCCCGGGTGTTCTTGGCTGGAGTGGGGACAGAGGATTCTCGATGAGGCGACGGAAGCCGGTGTGGCCCTGCAGACGAGGAGGTTGACCCCGGTGGCGATTGCGGATCTGCATGGGATGGCGGCCCCACGGCCTGCCTACTCGGTGATGGACACGGGGCGGTTTGCTGCGATCAGCGGGCGGGCTGCGGCGGATTGGACAGAGTGGCTGCCGCAGATGGCCGGGAAGTACTGACGAGGGAAATCAAACGGCCCCGGACGGGAGCCGTCCGGGGCCGTGAGGCATAGTGGGTGCGGTCAGTTGACTTTGACCTCGATTTCGCGCGGCTGAATTTCGATGCGTTTGGGTACCGAGACGGTGAGGACGCCGTTTTTGAATTCTGCGGCGACCCGATCGCCATCGGAGTCCTTCGGCAGAGTGAAACTGCGGGAGAACTGGCCGTAGCTGCGTTCCACGAGGTGGTAGCGTGTGGTGTCGGATTTCTTTTCGAGCTTCCGTTCGCCTTTGAGGGTGAGGACCCCGTCGCGGACGGTGACCTTGACGTCCGAAGGGGGGACATCGGGGAGTTCTGCGCTGACGTGATAGCCGGATTCATCTTCGAAGATGTTTACGGACGGCGTCCAGTTGCGGTTTTCGCCGTGGTTGTCGCGCAGGAGCGCGTCAGCGATGGTGAGGAGGCGGCTGGGGATGCCGAGTTCACGGAGCGGGTGGTAGGTGTTCATGGCAGTGGTTGGTTGGATTTGGGTGGTGGACCAGGCCGTTGGGCTGGCTGGGGGGGAATCATGCGCCAATCGTGCCAGGAGGTGCTGGTTGGTTGTAAGTATCTAAACATCAAATGGTTGAGTGGATATTGAGGTGGAGGGGATGCAGGTTGGGGAAGTGCCGCCGGGCCGAGGTGGCGCGTCGGTGTGGCAAAAATGCCATGGGTTCGTGTCAAGGTGACGCACCCAGACGGCATACGGGCTGTAGTGGTGGGGGTGGTGGGATGGCGTACCGAGGATGCTCCGGGGTGCTGATTAGGGAAATCCCTGAGAACATACAAGTTGCGACCCAATTCATGACGGATTAACTCATGCATGAGAGAATTGGATCAGAACCCCCTGCCTTCATGATGACCCTGCGTTACATTTTTCCTGCGGCTGTGATTGTTGCCAGTGTGCTTGCGCCGGTTCGCGCTGACCAAGTCAGCGAGAAGATCGATGAGTTGGTGGAGGCGAACTACAAGGCGAAGAAGATGGAGCCGAATGCTCCGGTGAGCGATGAGGTGTTCGTGCGGCGGGCGTATCTGGACATTATCGGCCGGATTCCATCGATGGAAGAGGCGCGGGCTTTTCTGGAGTCTGGAGAAGCTGGGAAGCGAACGAAGCTGATCGACACGCTGCTGGGGTCCGAGGGGTATGTTTCTCACTGGTACAACTGGTGGGCGGACATTCTGCGGGTGCAGACGGGGATGCGGGATGAGGCTGGGACGGCCTATGCTGAGTGGGTGAAGGATTCGCTGAGGAAGAATGTGCCGTACGATCAGTTTGTGAAGACGCTGGTTACGGCGGAGGGATTTGTGTGGGACAACGGGGCGGTGGGTTATTACCTGCGGGATGCGGGGATGCCGCTCGATAACATGTCGAACACGGCGCAGATTTTCCTAGGGACGCGCCTTGTGTGTGCGCAGTGTCACAACCATCCGTTCGACCGCTGGACGCAGAAGGATTACTATCAGATGGCGGCGTACACGTACAATGTGTCGACGGAGTTGAATCCGATGGATTTTGTGCGCGGGCTGGATGAGAAGGCGCTGGCGAGCAAGACGAAGCGGTCGGGTGAGCGTCAGCGGCAGGCGATGCGGCGGATCATTGACGGCATGCTGGAGCCGCTGAAGAATGGTGTCGGGGAGAACGAGGGGACCAAGCTGAACCTGCCAGGGGATTACAAGTACGACGATGCCAAGCCTGGTGAAATGGTGGAAGCGCGGACGATTTTCGGGGAGAAGGTGTCGAGTCGGCGGGAAGCGCGCAAGCATTACGCGGAATGGATGGCTTCGACGGAGAATCCACGGTTCACGCTGGTGATGGCGAACCGGATGTGGAAGCGGGTGATGGGTATGGGGCTGATTGAGCCGGTGGATGATTTCAAGGATGGGACGGAGGCGTCGAATCCGGTGCTGATGAAGTACCTGACGAGCCAGCTGGTGAACATGAGGTATGACACGAAGAAGTTTCTGCGGGCGATTTACAACACGAAGACGTATCAGCGGGAGACGACGCGCGGTGACGTGCCCGAGGACCAGCCGTATTATTTTCCCGGGCCGGTGCTGCGGCGGATGACGGCGGAGCAGATCTGGGACAGTGTGTGCACGATTGTGATTCCTGATCCGGACGGGCGGAAGCGTGGGAATGGGTACAAGGCGAAGCTGGAGGTGATGAGGAACGAGGCGGATCAGCTCAAGGCAGCGACGAAGGATGACATCATCACGGTGGCGAAGAAGTACGCCGACATGGATGCGGAGGCGGAATTGAAGGCGATGGTGGCGCGGGAGAAGCTGAACAAGGCGCGGGAGGCTGGTGATGCCAAGGTGACCGGTGAGGCGCAGAAGGAACTGAATGCGCTGAATGCGCAGAGGGATGGGTTTGAAACTGCGGCGCGTGCCGAGCTGATCAAACTGGCAGGTGAGAAGTCGCGGAGTATTTTCACGACGGCGGTTAAGAAGCCGGGGATGAGTGGTGAGGGAGAGAAGGGCATGATGGCGGTGACGCCGAATGATCCCGGGCGGTGGGCTGGATTCGGCGACGAGTTTTTCCGTGCGTCTGAACTGCCATCGCCTGCGCCGGGCGGGCATTTTCTCCGCGAGTTTGGTCAATCGAACCGGGAAGTCATTGAGAATGCGAGTGGCGAGGCAACGGTGAGTCAGGCGTTGAACCTGATGAATGGCCCGGTATTTAATGTGGTGATGGGAGAGAAGAGCCAGTTGATGCAGCGATTCAGCGGGGCGAGCAACGACGAGGGGCGGATGAATGCGATTTTCATGACATTGTATGGCCGCAAGCCGAATGAGACGGAGAAGGCGATTGTGGCCGAAGCGGTGGCGGAGAAGGGCAAGGATGGCTGGAAGAACGTGATTTGGGCGCTTCTGAACAGCCGGGAATTCGTATTCATTCAGTAACTGAGAACATACATCTACAACCCTTATCCTAAATATAGCCATGGACGATTCATTCCTCCGCAAATCAGATGAACTGAGCCGTCGGCGGTTCATGGGTTACGCCAGCAAGTCACTGCTTGGTGTCAGTGTGATTCCGACCATGCTTCCGCTGGCCGGGCGTGCGGCGGGTAAGCCTGAAGCGATTCAGGTGTCTCCGAGCCAGACGAGCGGGCGCAAGCCGACGGCCCGGAACATCATTTATCTCTACATGTCAGGCGGGATGACGCATGTGGACACGTTTGATCCGAAGCCTGAGGCTGGGGAGAAGGTGGCAGGGCCTGTGAAGGCGATCAGCACGAAGGCGGACGGCGTGATGATTTCCGAGTATTTTCCGATGCTGGCGAAGCAGATGGACAAGGTGTGTCTGTTCCGCGGGTTGACGACGACGCAGGGAGCGCATGAGCAGGGGAATTACTTCATGCACAGCAGCTACACGATGCGTGGCACGATTCAGCACCCGGGGATCGGAGCTTGGCTGCTGCGGATGGAAGGGAAGACGAACCGGACACTTCCGGGGAGCGTTTGCATCGGCGGGGGTGCCAACGGGGGCGGTGCGGGCTTCATGGAAAGCAAGTATGCGCCGTTGTATATTGGGTCGCCGAATGACGGTGTGCCGAACAGTCGGGCGCTGACGGGGACGCGTGAGTTCGACGACCGGCGCATGCTGGCGGAGAAGTTCGACATGGCGTTCCACAGCAAGTATGATGTGAAGCGGGTGCGGGCGTACAGCGACATGTATGATGATGCGGTGCGGCTGATGCGTTCCGAGGATCTGAAGGCCTTCAATTTGAATCTGGAAGACCAGAAGGTGCGGGATGAGTATGGAACGGATGGATTCGGGCAGGGGTGTCTGCTGGCCCGCCGCCTGATTGAGAATGACGTCCGCCATGTGGAAGTGACGCTCGGCGGGTGGGATACGCACAACAACAACTTCCAGGCGGTTCAGGGGCTTGCGGGGCGGCTTGACCAAGGGCTTTCCGCACTGCTGAATGATTTGGATCGGCGTGGGCTGCTGAGTGAGACGCTGGTGGTGCTGACGACCGAGTTCGGACGGACCCCTTATGTCAATGAGAACGACGGGCGGGATCACTTCCCGAAAGCGTTTTCGGGATTGATGGCCGGCGGCGGGATTGCTGGTGGACAGGCCCACGGGAAGACGAACGAGCATGCGACCGACGTGGTGGACGGCAAGATGTCTCCGCCGGATTTCAATGCGACGATTGCCTACGGCTTAGGTTTGCCGCTTGATGAAACGATCTACAGCCCTTCCAAGCGGCCGTTCACGGTGGCGGACAAGGGACAGCCGGTGACTTCGGTATTCGGTTGAGTTGGCAACATTCACGCTGAACCCGGCGGTTCCATTGGTGGGGCCACCGGGTTCATTGTTTTGGATTTCCGGTGTGGAGAAGAGTTGCTCGGAAGGGGGAGAGATGCGACGTTGCGGCTGTGGCTGCTGAATATTCAAACATCCTGTCCATGATTTGCAGGTCGAAGGTCTGTGGGATGGTGGTTGCCGCGCTGGCGCTGCTGGGGGTCATGGATGTGCGAGCCGCGAGCATGGTGGTGAATGTGTCGTGCGGTTATCTTTACAAGGCGGGCGGGACGGCGCCGGTTGACCGATTGGATCCGGGGACACTGTGCGTGCTAGTGGCGGATATTGGGGGCGATGGATTTGATCCTCCAGCCCGCGGATGGGTGGCGGATGACGACATTGTGCTGACGGTTTTTGATGGGGAGTACCCGCTGGTGTCGGGGGGAACGAAGGGGTTTGATCTAGCGTCTGGCGGGACGGAGCCGGGATTATTCAGTCGATCTCTGGGCATTGATCTGGCACAGTTCGGGGGGCGGACGGCTCCGCTGCCGGTGGCGTTGCGGTGGTTTCCGGGTTACCGGGCGGCAGGGGTGAACGTGTCGACGGACGTTCCGTTGCCGGGGACTGTGTATGGTGAGTTCCGCCGGTTGGTGCCAATGTATCCGGAGACGGGGACGACTGGCTGGACGTTGCCGATGCGGGCGGGGGTGAACGTGACGCTGGATCCGATTGCTACGGCGGAGTTTGGCGGGGTGGACGGACCGGCGGTTGCGGCGTGGGTGATTTCCCCGGTGATTCAGCCTTCGGGATTAGTTCTTGAGATGGGGGCAGGAGCGGCGACGAAGTTGCGTTTTCTGGGAGGGCCGGGGATGCGGTACCGGGTGCAGCGGTCAGGAGATCTGCGGCAGTGGAGCACGGAGGCCACCGTGGTGGCGGATGGAGGGGGACTGGGATTGTGGACCGAGTTGTCGGTGCTGGCGGGTGGGCGGGCGTTTTACCGGGTGGTTGGGCCGCTGCCGTTGCCATGATGTTTCCGCCAAAGAATCCGAGTGATGAATGAAGGATTGAGAGAAGACGGACTGCGGCTGGTCGTGATGGTGGTGGGGTCTCTTGCGATTGGAGCCATCGTCAACGCGGTTCGGGCCGATGCGGTACCTTGGAGGTATGAGCCGAAGGGGCAGAGGATGTCGCGTGAGCTGGCGCGGATCGGGGTTGAGGAGGGTGGGACGAGGGAGGCGGCGACTGGGACGATTGAGCTGGGTGAGTTTGCTGGAATGGTGCGGGAGAGGTCGGTGATGGTGATTGACGCGAGGGCACCGCTTTTTTATCGGATGGGGCATGTACCGGGGGCGGTGAACTTGCCTCGGGAGGGATTTGCGTCGTTTTTGGAGCGGAGTGGTCTTCTGGGGAAGGATAAGTTGCGGGCGGTGGTGGTATACTGTCAGAGTGAGACTTGCGAAGACAGCCGGATGGTGGCGGAGTCGTTGCGTCGGGTGGGGTTTGCGAGTGTGCGGGTGTTTAGTGAAGGCTGGCGGCGGTGGGTGGAGAGCGGTGAACCTGTCGAGAAGGCGTCATGAAGGCGAGTGGAGGAGCAGGGTGGACGGTATTGGTGAGCCGATTGGTTTTCAGCGGGGTGTTTTTCTGGGCGGGTTGGGGGAAGTTGCGTGATCCGCTGGCGTTTTCTGATAGTGTTGCCGCATTTCGCGTCTTGCCGCACCCTGTGCTGGTGAGTCTGGTGGCTGTCTGCGTGCCGGTGCTGGAATGGTTGGTTGCGGTGCTGCTATGGGTGCCGCGATGGCACCGGGCGGCACGGTGGGTGATGACGGGCCTGTTCGCAGCGTTCACGGTCGCGCTGGGCGTGGCGCAAGCCAAGGGGTTGGTGATTGACTGCGGATGTTTCGGTTCGGGCGACGCGACGGAGTGGAGTGTTCCGCTGGCGTTGGGGCGGGCGGGCGGGCTTTTGGGGTGGGCGGTTTGGTACGGACGGAGAGTCCGGGGTTATATATCTGAGGATCGGCGGCACTAATGAATTCGACTCATTTTCGAGAGAATTCTATGCGATTGATCAAAAAGAATTGACGCCCCCCCTTACGTTGGTTAAATACTGGCCACCGCGGGTGAGGACCCGTACCAAGTCCCCCTTTAATGATCAATCAACTAACAGGGCAGAAAGTGTTGGCGATGGTCCTGACCTTAGGGGGCATCTGGGCTGGGGTTTCTTGGTACCGATCTGGCTCTGGCAGTGGGGTTGCTCGGGAGAAAGCCCGCATTGAATGGGCTAAGGTAATTGATTTTCGTTCCGACCGGGAAGCGGTTTATGAGCTTGGGAAGGTACCGCTGGGGTCGATCAGTCGGCTGTCATTTGCGGTGACAGGGGTAGACGGGGCTGAGATCGGGGAGGTGGCGAGTTCCTGTGCGTGCCTTCGAATGGGTTTGTCTGGTGGCGAAGGGGCTGAGCCTGCGATTGCCGGGCGGTATTTCGCGGTCAGTCCAGGGAAGGTGGATGTGACGCTTGCGGTGAGTCAGGTTGATGGTGGAGGCGGAGTGAAGGTTGCGACGGTGCGTGTGGTTGGGGAGGTGCTGGCTGGGGATCCTGCGGTGGCGGCGCGGCTTGCGGCGATGGTGCGGACGCCGCTGCTGGATTTTGGGTTGAAGGAACCGGAACTGTGCGTGGATGCTGGAGTGGCGCACGCTGCGGTGAAGGCTGGACGGGGGATGGTGATTGATGTGCGCGCGGCTGAGGAGTACGCCGAGTCTCATGTTGTGGGCAGCCTGAACATTCCGGTTTCGCAGTTGAAGGTGAGTCCGGCGTTTCGGAGTCGGGATCTTTATCTGACTGGGCCGGCGCTGTTGACCGGGCCAATGCAGCAGGTGTGTGCCCAACTGCGGAAGCAGACCAGTGCGAAGGTGTTCGTGGTGGCGGGGGGAGTGCAGGGATGGGAAGCGGCTGGAGCGGAGGTGTTTCATCAGCTTGATCCGAGGCCGGTGATTGGTTCTGTCGCGCTTGGGGATGCTGTGGAGAGGGTGGCCGGGCAGGGGGTTGTTTTCGGGGCGGCGGGGATGGAGGCATTTGAGCGGCAGTATTTTTTTCCTGAAAGCGAAGCAATGCCGGATGCTGCCGGGGCGTGGCGGGACTGGGTTGAGATGAAGCTGAAGTCGGCGGATGGGCCCGTGGTGCTAGTCGATGTGCGGGGTGACCGGTTTGGTATCCTGAACCAGGGAGCGCCGGCGACGTGGCTGGGCCGGGTGTATTATTTGAGGGCGCCAGTGACGTCGTATGAGGAAGCGGTCAGCCGCATGGCTGAGCTTGCGACGTCGGTGCCTGGTCAGGGGACGTCCTCAGTTCACGGTTTTGCGCGGTCTGACCGGTTGCGCCGTGCCAATCTTCCTCCCGTTCCCGGATGCGGGACATGTCCGAAATGAATTTCAGCAGGCACACTATGAAAGCGAAGTTTCCAATAATCCAGATGCTGTCGGCGTTACTGGCCGGGCACGGGCTGGCTGCCACGGTTCCGTACTCACAGGATTTCGAGGGCGCGGTCGGACCCGAGTGGTCGCTGTCCACGTTCAACAATGCGCATGTGGCGGCGTTCACGAAGTTTTCCGGAAGGTTTACGAATCAGGCGCAGACCCTGACGCTGAGCGGGCTGACGGTGGGGACGAGTTACACGGTGGGGTTTGATCTGTATGTGATCGATTCGTGGGACGGAAATTCCGGTCCGGACTACTTCAAGGTGGTGGTTGATGGGACGGCGCGGTTCCGGGAGACGTTCAGCAATTATAACGGGAATCCTCCGAGTCAGCCGCAGACATTTGTGGGAGCACCGGATGTCGGGCGGACGCACCTTGGGTTTAGCGGATCGTATGTGGATGCGATTTACCGGAGGATTGAGGTGCCGTTCACGGCGACGGCGGCGACGGTGACGATTGCATTTCAGGGCGAGAATCTGCAGGATGTGAGCGATGAATCGTGGGGGGTCGACAATGTTGCGGTGCAGACGTCGGCGAGCCTTGATGCGACGACGGTCGCGTCGGTAACGTTGCCGGCCGAGGGTGGGACGACGAGTGATCCGATTGACCGGTTCAGTGTGACGGCGACGCGGGTGCTGACGGCGGTGTCTGCGAATGCGGCCGCGAGCTACGACCTGCGAAGGTCTGGGGCGGATGGGGTGTTCGGGAATGGAGATGATGCGGTGGTGCCGCTGGTGCCGGCGTATGCGAGTGGCAAGACGGTGTCTTTTGTCGTGACGGACAACCCGCTGCAGCCGGGAACGTATCGGTTCCGGACGATCGGACTGCTGGATGGAGCGGGGCTGCCGGTGACGGATTTTGCGAGGGTTTTCAGTGTGTCTGATCCGCTGGTGGGGCGGTTGGAGAACATTGACAACAACGCGCTGGAACTGGCGACGGCGCTGCCGATGACGGAGACGCCATCGGGGTCCGGGTTTCTGACTGCATTGGGTGTGGGGACATTCAGTACGACAGCTGATGTTGATTACTGGAGATTTGATGCCGAGGCCGGGGATCGTGTGACGGTGCGATTGGAGGCGGATGCGCTCGGGGTATACCCGCAGATTTATCTTCAGAACGGTGCGGGAGCCAATCTGGTGACGGCTGGGGGTGATTACAACGGGACGGTGCAGATTCAGAACTATGTGGTGACCGCTCCTGGATCGCTGCTGCTGCGGGTATTCTCCAACAACGCGATCGCGCGGTATCAGATGCGGGTGGATCAGGCGCGCGGGTTGATGCTGGAGGTTGAAGGCAACGACAGCGCGGGTGCTGCGAATGTGCTGCCGCTTGCTGGAACGCTTCGGATTGCGGGAGCATTGCCGACGAGTGACGGCGAGGGGGACTATTTCCGGCTTGGCACCATGAATGCGGGGAATGCGATTGATCTGAATGTTTCGTTGCCCGCGGGCGGCGTGCTAGTGCCGGGCGACCTGACGTTGAATCTGTATGCGGACAGCAATGCGACGCCGATTGCCACCGCGGCGGGAGGGTTGCTAAGCCATACCCTTGCAGCGGACGGGGTGATCTATGCCCGCGTCCGCAGCGGAGCGGTGCGGGGATTGCGCGCGCAATATGTGATGGGGCTTGCGATCTCCGATGGGGTGCCTCCGAGGGTGACGGGGACATCACTTCCAGCGGAGGCTGGGAGCACCACAGATCTGATTGATCGGTTTACGGTGAGTTTTTCGGAGGAAATGCGGGCAGCGACGGTGAATGATCCGGCGAATTTTGAGTTGAGGTCGGCTGGGCCGGATGGGGTGTTCGACAATGGGGATGATGCGGTGTATGGGTTTGTGAGCGGAGGCTACACGAGTGGACTGAGTGCGGCGTACCGGATTACCAATGGTCCGCTGCAGCCGGGATCCTACAGATTTCGCGCGGCGACGGCGCTGCTGGACCGGGTTGGCAATGGGATGGCTGCCCCGTTCGAGAGGAACTTTGCTGTGGCTGGGCTGGCTGGATTTCCAGGTGAGAGCCGAAGCAACGGTAATCAGGCGCTGGCGACGACGATGAGTTTGACCACCAACCCCAATCCGGATGGGACATTTTCTGTTGGCAGCAGTTATGCATCCGGAGGCAACAACTCGTATCATCTGGTGAGTGGTCGGCTCGATGGCGACGCGTTCGATGACCTAGTGGTGGCGAACTACGGATCGTCTGCAATTTCGGTCCTGCTGGGACGGGGTGACGGTTCGCTTGCTGCGCCGGTGACGTATCCGAGTGCCGCGAACCCGCACAGTGTGGTCCTTGGGGATTTGAACGGTGACGGGAATCTCGATGTATTCTATTCGAACTACGGGGCTGCGTCGGCGGGTGTCCGGCTTGGGAATGGGGACGGGACGCTTGGGGCGGCGGTGAATTATGCGGTTGGGTCGAATCCTCACCGGGTGGTCCTGGCGGATTTCAATGCGGACGGGCAATTGGATGCGGCGGTGGCGAATTACGGCAGCAACACTGTTAGTGTCTTTCCCGGGAATGGTGACGGGACTCTTGGGGCGCGGGTGAATGTGGCGGTTCCGGGAGGGCCATTGGGAATTGCGGCCGGTGATGTTAATGCAGACGGAAGTGTCGACCTCGTGACTGCGAACTACAATACACACAATCTCAGTGTGATGCTAGGGAACGGGGCGGGTGCATTCGGGGCACCGACGGTGACTTCCGGAGTGTCCGGGAGCAATCCGTACGCGTTGGTGCTGAGTGATTTCAATGGGGATGGTGCGCTTGATGCGGCAACGTCCCACCTGAGTACGGCGAACGTCGGATGGTTTCGAGGGAATGGAGACGGGACGTTTGCTGCCGGGGTGGCGGTTTCGACTGGGTTTGGTGGCAACTATCATCTGACGGTGGGCGATTTGAACGCGGACAGCCGGCCGGATCTGGTGGTGGCGAACTACAACAACAGCAGGGTGATTGTGCTGGGCGGGAATGGGGACGGGACATTCCAGACACCGCTGGTGTATTCGATTGGTGCGAATCCGATCGCGGCGGCGCTGGGGGATTACAACAAGGATGGGCGTGTGGACATTGCGACGGTGAACCACAGCAATGCGACGGTGACGGTCCTGCTGGGGAACAATGTGCAGCCATTGGTGGAGGATCCGGTTGGGTCGGGACTGACGTCGGGAACTGGTCGCGGGCGGCTGCAGCTTGCGGACGGGACGTGGGACGAGGATTACTGGAGTTTTTCCGGAACGGCGGGGCATGTGCTGACGTTTGCGAGCGAGACACCGGGGAATCCTGGCAGCAGTGGATTGAGATATGATCTCTACCGGCCGGACGGAGCATTTCTGACGCGTTTTTATGCGGACAGCAATGGAAGGGGGCAGTCGTCGCCGGTGACGCTTCCGATCAGCGGGCGGTACACGATCGGGGTGTTTGTGAATCACGGGTATGAAGGCGAGTACCGGATCCGGGTGAGTGCGGCCAGTCCGCCGTGGCAGTGGGAAGACGAAGGGAACGACAGCATTGGGGGCGCGGATCCGCTGGTGATCAGTGCGGGGGCACCCGGGCATCAGGTTGCGAGTGTGGGAGGGTATATAGCGAACAACGACACGGCCGGAGATTATTTCCGCCTTGGGACGCAGGGGGTGGGGACGACGATATCGCTGACACTTGCGAAGCCGTCGACGAGTCCACTAGTGCCGACTCTGCAATTGTTCAATGCGGCGGGTACGGCGGTGGCTGCTGGAACGACGAGTCTAAGCCATACGGTTGGCGCGGGTGGGGACGGCGTGTATTTTGCGAGGGTGTCGGCGACGCCGGCGAGCAGCGGGCTGATGTCGGTGTATCTGCTGGAGATGGACGCGGCGGACATCATTGCACCGCTGGTGACCGGGTGCACGCTTCCGGCTGAAGGGACGACGAGCACGGCGCTGACTGACAAGTTTTCGCTGAGTTTTTCGGAGGATCTGGTGACTGGTCCGGTGAACAGCATGGCGAGTTACGAATTGCGGTTCGCGGGTGCGGACGGGGTTTTCGGCAATGCCGATGATTTTCTGCACACGCTGATCGGAGATGGCTACAGCGGGGGGCTGACTGCGGGTTTCCGGATCACGAGCGGGCCGCTGCAGCCGGGGAGCTACCGGTTCACGGTGGCGACGGAATTAAAGGACCGGGCTGAGAACAGGCTGTCGGTACCTTTTGTCCGTTTGTTCAGTGTGGCCAATATTCCGGGCTACGTTTTTGAAGGACTGAATAACGGCAGTCCGGGGTTTGCGACCGGCCTGAGTCTCTCGCCGGGGAGCCAGACGGACGGATCGTTCTCGGTGCGTTCGAGTGGTGCGATCGGGGCGCAGGCCTATCAGATTGTGAGCGGATTGTTCAATGCGGACGCTTTTCCGGACCTTGTGATCACGAATTACGGCAGTGGACATGTGAGTGTGCTGCTTGGGAACGGCGATGCGACCTTTGCTGCAGCGGTGAACTACCCGACGGGAGCGAATCCGTTCGGGGTGGCGGTGGGGGATCTGAATGGCGACGGCCAGTTGGATCTGGTGACGGCGAATGGAGGGAACAACAATCTGAGTGTCCGGCTAGGGAATGGGGATGGGACGTTCCGTTCCAACGCGGTGTATCCGGTTGGCGGTTCTCCTCGTCGTGTGGTGCTGGGGGATTTCAACGGGGACAACCGGCTGGATGCAGCGGTTGCGAACGAGGGGAGCGCGAATGCGAGTATTCTTGCAGGCAATGGCGATGGGACGTTTGCTGCGCAGACGACGGTGGCGGTGGGGGGATCGCCGGTCGGGATAGCGAGCGGCGATGTCAACGGAGACGGGCGACTGGATCTGGTGGTGGCGAATTACGGGAGCGACACAATCAGTGTGCTGGCTGGCAACGGGGCGGGAGGATTCGCGCCGCAGGCGGTGTTTCCGTGTCATGCGTCTTGTGATCCTTATGCGGTGGTGCTGAGGGATTTTGACGGCGACGGGCGATTGGATGCGGCGACGTCGAACCTGAGTGCGGCGACGGTGAGTTTGCTGCGCGGCAATGGTGACGGGACATTTGGAGCGCCTGCGGCGGTATCGACCGGGTTTAGTGGCAACTACCATCTGCAGGCGGGGGATCTGGACGGTGACGGGATCATCGATCTGGCAGTGGCCAACTACAGCAACAGCCGGCTGATTGTGGTAAGGGGCCGGGGAGACGGGAGTTTCGATGCACCGGCGGCCTATTCACTGGGTGGCAATCCGATTGCGGCGGAGATCGGGGATTTCAATCAGGACGGACGCGCTGACATTGCGACGGCGAATCATGGCAATGCGACGTATGCGATTCTGACGGGGAATGGAGTGCAGCCGCTGGCGGAGGATCCGGTGGGAAGTGGGTTCCGCTTCGGGACGGCGCGCGGGAATCTTTCGCTGGCGGCGGGGGTGTGGGATGAAGATTACTGGGGATTCAGCGGGAAGGCTGGTGATGTGGTGACATTTGCGAGTGAAACGCCGGGCAATCCTGGGAGCAGCAGCTTGCGTTACGATCTGTACCGGCCGGACGGCACGTTCCTGACGAGATTCTACGGGGATGGCAACGGCCGGGGGCAGTCGTCGCCGGTGACGCTTCCGCTGACCGGTCGCTACACGATTGGTGTGTTTGTGAATCAAGGTTATGAAGGCGAGTACCGGTTCCGGGTGACGACGGCGCCGCCGCCGTGGCAGTGGGAGACCGAGGCGAATGATTCGATTGGCACTGCGAATGGGCTTGCGATGACGGCGGGTGCGGCTGGGACGCAGGTGGCGAAGGTGGGCGGGTACGTCGCGAACTATGACACTGCCGGGGATTACTACCGGCTCGGGACTCAGGGGGCGGGTACGACGATCACGCTGGGACTGACGAAGCCAGAGTCGAGCCCACTGGTGGCGACGGTGCAGATTGTCAACGCTGCCGGGACGGCGGTGGCGTCGGGTGCTGCGGGTGCCAGTTACAGCATACCGGCCGGGGCGGATGGAGTGTATTACGCGAGGGTGACAGGGGCGGCGGGAAGCATCGGGCTGATGTCGGTGTACGGTCTGGAGATCCTGGCCGAAGACAGTATTGCGCCGCAGATCACGGCGTGCACGCTGCCGGCTGAGGGGACGGTGAGCACGGCGATGCAGGATCGGTTTGCGCTGACGTTTTCCGAGGATCTGGTGGCGGCGCCGGTGAACACGATGGCGAATTTTGAGCTTCGGCATGCGGGTGTGGACGGCGAATTCGGGAATGCGGACGACGTGTTGTATGCGCTGAGCAGTGACGGTTACAGTGGCGGGCTTGGTGTGTCCTACCGGGTGACGAACGGGCCGCTTCAGCCTGGTGCGTTCCGATACACGGTGGCGCCGGTGCTGGTGGACCGTGCGGGGAATGCGCTGGCTGCGCCGTTTGTCAGGAATTTCAGTGTGGCGAACATTCCGGGGTTTGTGTATGAGAACCTCAACAATGGCAGTCAGGCGGTGGCGACGTCACTGAGTCTTGCGCCCGGTGCTGCGAGCGACGGGTCATTCTCTTCGACGGTGCAGGTGGGGGTTGGTGCCAGTCCTTATAATCTTGCCTCCGGGCATCTGAATGCGGACGGTCGGCTTGATGTGGTCACTGCGAATCATGGCGGAGGGAATATCAGTGTGCTGCTGGGGAACGGGAATGGAACGTTTGCGCCGGCGGTCAATTACGCTGTGGGCCCCAATCCGTTCGGGATTGGACTGGGCGACCTGAACGGGGATGGACGACTGGATGTGGTGGTGGCGAACAGCAGCAGTCACAACCTGATGGTGCGGCTAGGGAACGGGGATGGTACATTCGGCGCATCGACGGCATTTGCGGTCGGAACGACGCCACGGCGAGTGGTGCTGGCGGATTTCAATGGTGATGCGCGGATTGATGCGGCGGTGGCGAACGAGTCGACCGACAACATCAGTGTGCTCCTTGGCAATGGGAACGGGACGTTTGCGACGCAGGCGACGTATGCCGCTGGCGATGCGCCGGTAGGGATTGACGCAGCGGATCTGAACGGGGACGGACGGCCCGACATTGTGGCGGCGAATTACGGAAGCGACAACCTGAGTGTCTATCTGAACAATGGTTCGGGTGGTTTCTCGGCGCAGGCGGTCTTTGCGGGCACGGTGAATTCCGATCCGTATTCGGTGGTTGTGCGGGATTTCAATGGGGATGGCCGTCCTGACGCGGTTACATCAAATCTGAGCACTGCGAACGTGTCATACTTTCCGGGGACTGGACCGGGAACGTTCGGGGCTGCGGTCACGGTGGGTACTGGATTCGGCGGAAACTATCATGTCGGTGCCGTGGATTTCGATGGAGACGGGCGGCTTGATCTGGCGGTATCGAACTACAGCAACAGCCGGTTTATTGTGCTAGCCGGGAATGGGGACGGGACGTTTGGCGTTCCTTCGGTGTATTCGATGGGCGGGAATCCGATTGCGTCGGCGGCCGGGGATTATAACGGGGACGGGCGGATGGATCTGGCGACGTGCCAGTATGGGAATTCGACGGTGGCGGTATTTCTTGGGAATGGAGTGCTGCCGCTGGCGGAGGATCCGGTGGGATCGGGGATGGCGTCTGGAACCGGCCGGGGGAATCTGCCATTGATTGCGGGCACCTGGGATGAGGATTACTGGAGCTTCAGCGGGACGGCGGGAGACATCATTACGTTTGCCAGCGAGACGCCGGGGAGTCCGGGAGGCAGCGGATTGCGGTATGACCTGTACCGTCCGGATGGCAGCTATCTGACGCGATTCTATGGGGACGGCAATGGCCGAGGGCAGTCTGATCCGGTGAGGTTGCCGGTGAGTGGCCGCTATTCGATCGGGGTGTTTGTCAACTATGGGTATGAGGGTGAGTATCGATTCCGGGTGACGACGGCGAAGCCTCCGGTGCAGTGGGAAACGGAGGCGAACAATTCGATTGCGAGTGCGAATGTTCCTGCGCTGGCGGCGGGTGCGCCTGGGCATCAGGTGGCGACGGTTGGTGGGTATCTTGCGGTCAATGACACCAGTGGCGATTATTTCCGTCTTGGGAACCAGGGGGCGGGCACGGTGCTGATGCTGCGTCTGACGCAACCGGTGTCGAGTCCGCTGGTGCCGACGCTGCAACTCTACAATTCCGCGGGAGTCCTTGTGGCGAGCGGGGCTAGTGAGTTGACGCACACGGTGGCGGCCGGGGGGGATGATGCGTATTTTGCGCGTGTCAATGGAGCGGCGGGGAGTCTTGGGCTGATGTCCGTGTATCAGTTGGAGATTGACGCGGCGGACATCATTGCGCCGCAGATTCTGGGTTCGACCCTGCCGGCTGAAGGGACGGCAGTCGCCGGACTGATTGATCGATTCACGCTGAGTTTTTCCGAGGAACTGGAGGCGGCTCCGGTGGTCAATACTGGCAACTTCGAGTTGCGGCATGCTGGCGTTGACGGCGAGTTCGACAATGGGGACGACGTGGTGTACGCACTTTCCAGTGACGGTTACGGCGGTGGGTTGAGTGCGTCGTACCGGGTGACGTCGGCTCCGCTGCAGCCGGGTTTCTACCGATTCAAAGCGTCAACGGCGCTACTTGACCGTGCGGGCAATCCGATGGCAAGCGAGTACGTGCAGCGTTTTGCGATCGCGACGGTGGCGGGGTATGTGATGGAGAACCGGGACAACAACACGCGAGCGACGGCGACGGGAGTGGTGTTGGAAGAGGATCCGGCGGGGCATCGATCGGCTGGGGCGCGCGGGTTTCTGCCGAACCTTCCGGTGACTGGGTGGGATGTTGATTACTGGAAGTTTGATGCAGTTGCGGGAGACTTGCTGACGATTGTGGCTGGCAATGTCGGCAATCCCGGGAGTTCGGGGCGGCGGTTTGATGTGTACAGGCCGGACGGGACGCTGCTGCAGGCATTCTACACTGAGTGGAACGGGCTTGGGCAGATGGTGCCGACGGCGGTTCCGGTCACGGGGACGTATACGGTGGCGATCTCGATCTGGTACGGGCATGAAGGCGAGTATCGGTTCCGTGTGAGTACGGTGAAGCCTCCTTTGCAGCTCGAGACTGAGCCGAATGGTACGGTGGGTGCGGCGAGTGGATTGAGCCTGGCGACGAGTGGAGATTCGCGGTTTGGCAGTGTGGCGGGCACGATACTGTCGGCGGGAGAGCTGGATTATTTCAATCTGGGGCCGATTGCGGCTGGGCAGACGATTTATCTGACGGCGCGGCGTCCGGGGCTGAGCCCGATCACACCGGTAGTGAGTGTCTATACAGCGGCGAATGCGTACGTGCCGGAGTCGGGTGGCGGGCGGCCATTTGACGGAGTGGCGGAGGTGAGAATCACGACGGCGGGGACATATTACGCGGCGATTCGGAACGGGAATCCGTCGAGTACATCGCTGGATCAGTATGTGCTGGATGTTCAGGTGTTGCCGACGGGTTCGCTGGATTTCCCTAACCTGATTGTGTCCGAGATTGTGCCGCCGAGTGGTGGCGGGATTCTCAGTGGCCAGACGATTCCGCTGGTATTCACGGTGCGGAACGGGGGGGCGCTGGCGACACCGGTGCCGGCGTGGTTTGACCGGGTGGCGCTTTCGAAGAACAACGTGCTGGGGGATGGGGATGATATTCCTGTGGCGACGATAGCCCGGATCGGTGCACTTGATCCTGGAGGAGCGTATGCCGTGAACCGGACGTTCCAATTGCCTGATGGAGTGAGCGGGGACTATTTTGTGATTGTGGAGACGGACTCTGGCAATGCGGTGAATGAGTTTGTGCTTGAGGCGGATAACATTGCGGTGTCGGAGACCACTTTCAGGGTGACGCTGGCACCCTATCCGGATTTGAGGATTGAGGGCATGGCGGCTTCGGGTCCGAATGCGGCTGGATTGATCGGATTGTCGTGGAATTCGGCAAATCGAGGCAATCGGGCGGCGGCGGCGTGGAAGCAGCGGCTGACGGTGACCCGTGCCGGGGTGGCGGGGGTGGTGTCTGAAGTGGAGAGTGACGTGACTGGACCGCTCAATGCGGGGAACGTGCTGGGTCACAGTGATTCATTCGCGCCGGTGGTGGCGGGGCGTTACACGTTCTCGGTGCTAGCGGATTCCAGGAATGAGGTTTTTGAGCATGACGGGACGAGCAATGCGAGTGCCGAGAGCAACAACACTGCTTCGGTGTCGGTGGATGCGACCCGTGATCTTTCGGTGCCGTTGATCGAGGTGACGCCTGATGCGGGATTACAGTCGGGCAATCGGCTCACGATCCGGTGGACTGATCGGAACAATGGCAATCTGCCACTGGGGACGCCGTTCTACGATCGGGTCACCGTGAGGAATCTGACGACTGGCGAGAACCTGCTGGTGGAGGATCGGTACTATGATCCTGCGGCGGCTGGGAACGGGGTGATTGGAGCGGGTGAGACCCGGGTGCGTGAGACGGCGGTGAATCTTCCGGATGGTCTGCGTGGGGTGGGCGTGATGCAGGTGGAGGTGGTTGCCGATTTCCACGGGCAGGTTGCGGAGTATCTGGCGGCTGGAGGGGCGGAGGGGAATAACGTGGCGCAGTTGAGCGTGACGTCGGCGATTGCGCCCTATCCGGATCTTCAGGTGACGGGACTGGCGCTGGCACCGGCGACGGTTTCGCCTGGGACGGTGGTGACGGTTTCGTGGATTGACCGGAACGAGGGGAATGCGCCGGTGCGGAGTAGTTGGTATGACCGGGTGGTTGCGGTGAATACGACGACGGGGAGCGCGATCTCGGATCAGGTGGTGCACTATGATATTGCGGCTCCGGGCAACGGGGAACTGGCGTCGTCGTCGGGGAGGTCGCGATCTGCGCAGTTTACGGTGCCTAACGGGGCGGCCGGACTTGGTCAGATCCGGGTGACGGTGACGGCTGACACGTACAATGGGGTGTTTGAGTTCAATGCGGGGGGCACTGGGGAGACGAACAACGGAGCGGAGCGGACCGTGGCGAGCGCCAACGTTGATTTCACGGGGCCGGTGGTCAGTAATACGCAGTACAATGGAGCGGGGATCGCCGATGGCAGTGTGCTGACGGGTTCGGGGCGCATCAGTGCTGCGGTGGCTGATCCGGCTGGAATTGGCAGGGTGGAGTTTTACTTGCGGCCGCAGGCTGGGGCTGATGCGCTGCTGGGGACGGATAGCAACGGGAGTGACGGGTATTCGGCGGTATGGAATGCGGAGTCGGCAGCCAATGGGAACTATGTGTTTACGATCCGGGCGTTTGATACCTTCAGCAATGAGACGGTGCTGACGCGGACGGTGTCGCTCGTGCTGGCGCCGCCGCCTGCGCCGGTGATTACGGTGCCGGTGAGTGGATTCGAGACGAATCAGAGCCTGCTGACGGTCCGCGGGACAGCGGTGGCGTCCACGCAGGTGATGGTGCGGCTCAACGGGGTTGACGCGGGAGCGGGGGTAACGGTTGCGGCGGACGGGGCGTGGCAGATTCCGGTGACGCTGGTGAATGGGGCGAACCAGATCACGGCGCGGGCGAGCAATGCGGCGGGTGCGGGTGCGGTTTCCAACACGGTGACGGCGACGCTGGATCTGACGGTGCCGAGTCCACCGGGATCGGTGGCTGCGGTTTCGCGTGAAGATGGGAGGATCCGGGTGACGTGGACTGCCTCGGGCGGTCCGGGGATTGCGGGGTACCACCTGTACCGTGCGGCGGCACCGTTCAGTGATCCAGCTGGGCCGGGGGTGGTGCGGCTGACTTCCGTGCTGCTGGCGGCGCAGCAGTTTGACGACACGCCGGCTGCGGATGGCACGTGGCACTATCGGCTGACGGCGACGAGTGTGGCGGGGAATGTCAGTGTCCTATCGGAATCGGTGTCGGCGGTGAGCGATCGCCTGCCGCCGTCGCTTGGAGCGGTAGTCTTTACGCCGAGGAATGCGGCGCACCTGATTGGCGGGCGATTCGGCACGGGGGTTGTGGATGTTGATGTGCGGGTGAGCGAGCCGTTGAATGGCGTGCCGTTCTTCAGCCTGGTGCCTGCGAGTGGAGGATTTCCTCTGCCGGTGACGCTACGTGAGGGTGCGGATCCGCTGCAGTACGGCGGGAGCTTTGCGATTACCGAGGACACGGCGGCGGGCAGCTATCAGGTATCGTACTCGATGCGGGATGCGAACAGCAACCGGGGTGCGGGGACGTCGCCGACGGCGGGGTTGGTGATTGATACGAAGGGCCCGGCGGTGGACGGATTGACGCTGAGTGCGAGTGCACCGATTCTCAATGATCCAGCGAGTCCGGCGGTCCTTGGGGTGACGCTGCATCTGGATGAGGTGTCGGCCGGGGTGCCCGAATTGCAGTGGAGTCTGACGAGACTGCCGGCGAATCTGACGGGGACTGCGGTGGTGCTTGAGCTTGGGGCAGATGAGCAGACATGGAGTGGTACGATCACGCTTCCGGTTGGTGCGGGTGCGCCGGAACCGGAGGATCTGAGGTTTTCGTTCCGAGCGTCTGACGACCTTGGAAATGAAGGTCGCGAGATCAAGGTGGCCTCGTCGTTCGAGGTGTATCAGGGGACGCTGCCGGCGTTTGATGCGCCATCTGGATTTTCGGCGGTGGCGCGTGCTGGAGGGATTATTGATCTCGGGTGGAGCCGGAGGACCGGAGCGTCCGGTTATCAGGTTTACCGTTCTGCGGTCAATGGGGGGCCGGGGGTCCTTGAGCCACTCACGGTGATCAGTGATCCCGAGGTGCTCACCTTCAGCGACGCACCGGGTGAGGATGGGGAGTATCATTATGCGATAGCGTCCTTGAGAACGGCGAACGGGGTGACAGTTGCCGGGGCGGCCTCTGTCCCGCCGGTGCATGCGATTGCCGACGAGGTGCCGCCTGCTGCGCCGCACGACATGGGTCTGACGCTGGCGAGCAACGGGATCCTTTCGCAGTGGGTGGCGGGCATTCCGGCTGAGGCGGGGGTGCGATATCGTGTTTATCGCGCGGCTGCGCCGATCAGTTCGTCGTCCGGGCTGACGCCGCTGACGACGACCCTGACGGCGACTCGTTATCTGGATCCGAGTCCGGTTCCTGCGCTGCGGTACTATGCGGTCGCGGCGGTGGATGCGGCGGGCAACGAGTCTGCGCTTTCCAACAGTGCCTACCTAAATGCGACGCTGTGGGCGGTGAGTTCCATTACTGTTGAGAAGCCGGAGAGCGGGCCGCTAGGGTTGTCGTGGACGAATGCGTCGCCGGACATCAGAGGGTACAAGTTGTTCCTTGGGCCGGCGGTCGGGGGGACTTTGATGTCGCCGACGCTGCTGCCATCGCCGGCGTTTGCGGATCACGGGTATGTGTCCGGTGATCGGAAGTACAGCATTGTGACGGTGGACAGTGCGGATGCGGAGAGTCCGTCGCGGTCGATTGTGCTTCCCGGGATCGAGTATTCGCTGGTGCCGGATCAGACGGTGCGGCGGGGGCTTGTCAGTCGACTGCGGGTGAGTGTGCGGAATCTATCTGAGACGGAGACCCTTGCGAATGCGCTGGCGAAGATCACGCTGGCCGGGCAGGCGCATCAGTCGGAGGCATTCAGTCTGGCTCCGCTGGAGACGCGAGAGATCGGGGTGGTGGTGGGTGGGTATGCGAGCCTGACGGAAGCGACGGCACCTGTGGCGTTGCGGATTGAGTCGAGGCCTGAGGAAGGAGCGCTGCTGCGTTATCTGGGGAGCGGGACGGTGGCGGTGGCGGATGGGGGGCTTGCTGCGGAGGTGATTCCCGGTAGGTTCACGCGTGGTGGGAATGGGAGTTTCCAGTTCAGGGTGCGCAACACGTCGAGTGAGACGGTGGAAGTTGTGTCTGCGAAGAGCAGCGGCGGGGCTGATTCCCCGGATTTGCGGGTGAGGCTGATTGACCCGAACGGGAATGTGCTATCGGGCAGGCAACTGCGGATCAATGTCGGGCCGAGTGTGGTGACGGTGGCGGACGGGACGAGTGTGCTGCGGATGGCGCCGGGCGGGGAGTTTCTGTCTGAAGCGATGGAGATTCCGGTGCCTGAGACTACGGCGGCGCAACTGACGGTGCAGGTTGAGGTGGACCGTGCATACTACCGGTATGGGCGTCCGGAGCAGGTGACGTCGCCGGGAACGAGTGCTCGTGCGGTGGCGTCGCTGACGGAAGTGAGTTATGACGGGGTGATAGCGAGTGCGTTGCCTGCGGTGTCGAATGGTGACCAGCCGGTGGTGATTTCGGGACGGGCAGTGGCGAGTCCGGGCGGGACGGTACCGGTTCCGAATGTGGCGCTTCGGCTGGGGATATCTTCTGGTGGGTTTGAGCGAGTCAATCAGGTGACGACGGATGATGCGGGGAATTTCAGTTTCCGTTTTCAGCCGCTGGCGACGGAGGCCGGGCGTTACAGCGTCTGGGTTTCGCATCCTGACTTGCTGCTGAAGACGCCGCAGGCAACGTTTGTGATCAGCCGGGTGACGATGGAGCCGGGAACGGCGTCGATCCGGGTGCCGCGGAATTACACGCAGCGGATTGTTCCGGTGGTGCGTGCCGGGGAAGGAACGACGGCGACGAATCTGCGGCTTGAGGCTGACGGGGTGGTGCCAGCGGGGATTTCGCTGACGCTGGATGCGCGGGCATCGTTAGGGAGTGGTGAGAATACGACGCTGCCGTTTTCGTTCATTGGGGACAGCACGGCTGCGGCGACGGGTAGTTTCCGGCTGCGGCTGGTGAGTGATGAGAATGCGGCGGGCTGGGCATCGTTGGCGGTGGAATATTCACTGACGGCAGCGACGGCAGCGGCGACGTTTACGCCGAATGTGATCGACACCGGGGTGAATCCGGGTGGAGCGGAGTCGGAGACCTTCCGGATCCGGAGTGTCGGGTTGGTGCCGCTGAAGAACGTGCAGCTGGCGTTGGTGAGGATTGATGGAGCGGCGGAGTTGCCGCCGCCGGCGTGGGCGAATCTGGCAGTGGCTCCGCTGACTGCGGAGATTCCTGTGGGCGAGGAACTGCCGGTGACGCTGAACGTGCAGCCGCCTGCGGACACAGCGCCTGGCGATTACTTCTTCGATATCCGGTTCAAGGCGGCGAATTACAGTGACGTGAGCATTCCGGTGCGGGTGGTGATTACAGCGTCGGGCACGGGGAATGCGATTTTCAAGGTGGTGGATCTGCTGACGCTGACGCCGAATCCGAGGTATGTGGCTCCGGGGAATGCGCAGCATCCGGATCCGCTTTATCAAGGGGTTCTGGGTGCGACGATTCAGCTGCAGAGCGAGGACGTGGCGAGTTTCGTGCGCAGCGTGACGACGGATGGTTATGGGGAGGCTGATTTCCGGGTGGGTGGCGAGCCGGCGCTACCGGCGGGTCGGTACAAGTACCGGGTGACGGCTGACGGGCACGATAGCCGGACGGGGCGGTTGCTGATTCGGCCTGGAGTGACGCTCAGCGAGACGGTGCTGATTCCGAACCGATTTGTGACGATTGAGTGGGATGTGGTGCCGATCACGATTGAGGATCGGTATGAGATTCTGCTGGAGGCGACGTTTGAGACGAATGTGCCTGCACCGGTGGTGACGGTGAATCCTCCGATTCTGAATCTCCCGGCGATGTGTGCGGGGAGTGTGTTTTACGGGGAATTTGCGTTTACGAACCACGGGCTGATCCGTGCGAACAGTTTCACGTTCGTGCCGCCGGCGAGCGACGAGTACAACCAGTTCGAGTTGCTGGACACGATTCCGACGAGCATTGATGCGAGGACGACGATTGTGGTGCCGTACAAAGTGACTAGCAAGAAGTCGTTCCCTGGGATTGTGTGCGGGCCTGATGGTGGAGCGGATGATGGCCGGGCGGTGCGGGTGGAGAAGGCGGCGCGAACGGGATCTGGAGGCGACTGCATCCGGTACACGGCGTGTTTCAACTACACGTACAAGCACAAGTGTCCGTGGGGTGATGAGGTGACGGGCAGCGGAACGGTTTGCGCGAATTATGCGTATGGGAACTGCGGCGGAACGGGGGGGCCGGGCGGGCCGGGGGGCGGATACTATTATGGGCCGGGTGGCGGCGGGCCGGGTGGCGGTGGCGGTCTTGGATGGGGGAGTTGGGGTGGATCGATCAAAGGAAGTTCTGACGGGTGTTTCCCTGATTTCTTCGACTGCAAGAACCGGAATCCGATCGGGTGCTGGGTGAACTATGTGACGCGGCAGTTTGAGGACGAGGCGTTGGATCTTGAGACGCTGGTTCCGGGGAGTGGCAATGTGGTGAACCGGGTGCGGCGGTTTTACCGGGACAACCGGTGGAATTTCGAGCATGTCGATGCCGGTCTGGTGATCAAGACGGACGGGACCGGGCCTTCTGAGTTGAAGCATCTTGGGAGCACCTTTTCTCCGGTAGACTCGACACGGCTTGAGTTCACCAATGGTCGCGACCGGATTCGCCGGGTGTCGGCGGGCTGGAAGCTGAATGCGGCAAACGGCAACTGGAGGGAGTTCAATGAGAACGGCCGATTGGAGAAGACGGGTCGGGATGCGGCGACGCTGCTGGTTTATCTGTACGATGCGGACGGGAATGTGAGCGGGCTCGGGGCTGCGGACGGGACGTCGTTCCTGACATTCACGTGGAGTGGCGGTCACCTGACGGGGGCGACGGACGTGCATGGGAGGACGGTGGCCTATGAATACAGTGGGAACCTGCTGTCGACGGTGACCGACAGTGAAGGGGCGGTGACGCGGTATTTCTATGATGGGAGTGGCCGGATGGACCGCTATGTTGATGCGACTGGACTGACGCATCGGCTGGCGTATGACGGTGCCGGGCATGCGCTTTCGCTGCTGGATGAGGAAGGGAATGGACGGCTGTTCAGCTATGATTACGACAAGCTGCGGCGCGAGTATTACCTTAGCGAGCAGTTTACGAGCGGGTTTCTGCGGGAGCGCTGGTATGACAGTGACGGGAACATCCGGCTGGCCAAGTTGAACGGGCAACTGGTGCGGGAGGTGACGCTGGTCGACCGGACGGAGACGCTGCTTTACGGTGACGGGTCCGAGGTGGTGCAGGTGTACGATGAGAATGGAGCGATCCGGCGGGTGAGCATGCCGGACGGGTCGGTGCAGGAGTATGAGTACGATCCAGCGACGCGGATGCTGAGCAAGGCGGTGGATCCGGCGGGAGTGATCACGCTGTATCAGCGGGATGCGGCGGGCAATGTGCTGCAGTTGACGGAGGCGGCAGGATTGCCGGAGCAGCGGGTGACGGTGTTTGCATACAACAGTGCAGGCAAACTGGTGACCGAGAGGGTGACGATGGGTGACGGGATGGGGACGACGGAGCGCAGTTACACGTATGATGCGGACGGCCGGATTGCGACACGGACGGACGAGACTGGGAAGGTGACCCGGTATGAGGATCACGATGCGAACGGGTACGCGACGATAGTGGTGGATCCTGACAATCGCGCGCTGCAGTTTGTCTATGATGCGAGCGGTCGGATGAAGAGCCGGCAGGACGCGCTGGGGAACCGGTGGCAGTTCGAGCATGATGCGTTCAACAACGTCACGGCGACGATTGATGCTGCGGGCGGGCGTTCGGAGACTTACTACACAATTGAGAATCTGCCGTCGCGGACGAAGGATGTGTTTGGGACTGAGACGAGTCGGATCAAGTACGGGCCGGACGGGCGCATTACTGAGCAGCGGGATGCGGCGGGGAGGGTTACGGTGAACAGCTATGATGATTTCGGGCGGCTGTGGAAGGTGACGAATCCATCTGGCGAGGTGATCGAGTACCGGTACAAGGACACCGATCCTGAAGGGGCGCGTCCGGCGGAAATTGTGTATCCGACGTTCACGAGGAAGCTTGATTACGAGTACGCGACCCGGAAGGTGACGACGACGGACTGGGTGGGCGGGACGAAGCTGAGGACGACGATTCATGAGATCGACACGAGGGGGAACGTGGTGGCGATCACGGACAACGAGGGGCGCAGTCAGACCTTCGGTTACGATGCGCTGGGTCGGATGACGCGTGCGGAGAGCGCGGGAGGGCTTGTGGAGGTGTTCGGGTACAACCGGTTTGACCAATTGACGACGTATACTTCGCCGGATGAGCAAGTCTGGGAATACGGGTACAGTGATGACGGGTTGCGGGTGAGCGAGACCTCGCCGGAAGACCGAGTGCGGCGGTTTGAGTATACGGATGCGGGCAAGCTGGAGCGGACGATTGAGGCGAATGGGGACGTGGAAGAGATCGGGTATGACGCGGGTGGGCGTGCGACGAGCTATGAGTATGCTGCTGGAGCGGCGCCTGCGGTGGTGCAGAAGGCGGTGACGTTCAGTTATGATGCCGACGGCCGGATCTCGGGTTATACGATGCCGGGGTCGAGTGCGGTGTACGGGTACGATGCGAAGGGGAGAAAGACGTCGGAGTCAGTGAACTACGGAGCGTTCACGAAGACGCAGAGCTGGACGTACAATGCTGACGACAGTTTGGCGACGCACACGAATGCGGCGGGGACGGTGATTGAGTACCTGCATGATGCGGGCGGGAGATTGGAGTCGATTGAACTGCCGGGAGTGGGGCAGATCACGTACGGGTCGAGGTATGGCGGGCGGGTTGGTGCGATTACGCTGCCTGGAGGGGTGACGCAGACGTTCAGTTATGATCCGCTGCTGAGGCCGACTGGGATGACGATGCGCAAGGCGGATGGGACGGCGGTGTATGCGTGGACGGAGGCGTTTGATGGACTGAATCAGGTCCAGGAGCGGGTGATGGACGGCGTGACGGAGAGCTTCGGGTTTGATGCGTCGGGACGACTGACGATGGCGGGCGGGACGGCGTTCACGTATGACGGGCGTGGGAACCGCACGTCGCGGACGGGAGTGCCTGGCTTGTGGGTGTACAATGATGATGACGAGCTGGAGACGGCTGGCGGAGCGGCGTTCGGGTATGATGCCCGGGGGAACCGGACGAGTCGCACTGGAGGCGGGGGGAATCAGGGGTACACGTATGATGCGCAGGGATTGCTGACGACGGTGGTGACTCCGGCGGGGACGGTGAGTTATCGATATGATCCGTTCGGGCGGCGGCTTGCGAAGACTGTGGGTGGGGTGACGACGTATTTCAGTCCGAGTGACGACGGAATCGAAGCGGAGTTTGACGCGGCTGGGAATGAGGTGGCGAGTTACGGGTATGATCCGGCTTCGGAGTACGGGCAGCGGGCGCTGTGGAAGAAGGTGGGGCCTGTGTATTACTGGTACGGGTTCGACAAGCTAGGCACGCCGTGTGTGATGGTGGACAGCGACGGGGTGGTGGTATGGAAGGCGAGTTATGATGTGTTCGGTGCGGCGACGGTGACGGTGGCGACGGTGGAGAACCATCTGCGGCTGCCGGGTCAGTATTTTGATGCGGAGACGGGACTGCATTACAACTGGCGCCGGTACTATGATCCGGCGACGGGGCGGTTCCTGAGTCGGGATCCGGTGCGGGATGAGTACAATCACTTCCTGTATGCGCAGAACAATCCGCTGACGAAATTCGATCCGGACGGATTGCGTGCGAAGGTGAGCGTGCCGATTCCACCCGGTGGGGGCATCTGCAAGGTGTACACGTCGCTCGATTTCTGCGAGTGCGGGGTGAAGTGCGGTGGTTCGCTGGGGTCCAGCAAGGCCAAGGGTGCGGGTTGCGAGCTGGCGGCGGACGTGGATCTCTGCAATGGGCGGAACGGGAATGGTCCGGGAGGGTTCCCGGCACCGAAGGTGTGTGTGGCGGCTGGTTGCAAGGTCGGGGATGGCACGTGCAAGGCGGAACTGCTGAAGGCGTGTTATGACTTCAGCAAGAAGAAGTGGGCGGCATCCGGGCCTGCGGTTGGCTGCAAGGCGAAGGGGCCCGGGAAGAGTGAAGGTGAGATCAAGACGCCACCGATCTTCAGGTCCGGTGAGCGTGATGGCTGGGGTTACTGAGAGAACATTCAAAATGAACCAACTTATGAAAGCGATTCAGCGATTGCTGCTTCCCGCCATAGCTCTCCTAGCCGGACCGCTGCCGCGGTTGGGCGCGCAGGATGTCTGTGCGCGGGTGAAGATCCAGATTGAACAGGAGCTTACGTTCGAGCGCGAGGCGTTCGAGGCGAGGATGACGATTACGAACGGATTACCGGAGACTGGGCTGACGGACCTGACGGTGACGGTGAATTTTGCGGATGAGGCCGGTGATCCAGTGATTGCGACGAGTGATCCGAACAATCTGGCGGCGCAGTTTTTCATCCGGCTGCAGGATGGGAGCAGCATACCGTCATCAATTGCGTCGGGGTCGGCGGCGTCGATCAAGTGGCTGATCATCCCGAGTGCCGGGGCGGGCGGATCGCAGCCGGGCGGTGTGCGTTATCTAGTCGGGGCGGATGTGAGTTACAAGGTGGGGGGGAGTCCGGAGAAGGTGACGGTGGCACCGGATACGATTTCGGTGAAGCCGATGCCGCGGCTGACGCTGGATTACTTTCTGCCATCGGAGGTGAATGGAGATGATCCGTTTACGGCATTCATTGAGGAACCGGAGCCGTTTTCGCTGGGGGTGCGGATCAAGAACACAGGGTTTGGGCCGGCGACGAAGCTGAAGATTGATTCGAGCCAGCCGAAGATCGTGGAGAATTCGCAGGGCCTGCTGATTGCGTTCCGGCTGCATGGGTGCACGATTGATGACCTGCCTGCGGCGCCGACACTGCTGGCGGATTTCGGGACGATTCCTGGTGGGACGACGAAGACGGGCCGCTGGTTGATGACGAGCAGCCTTTATGGGCGGTTTATTGAGTTTAACGCGAGTTTTTCGCATGCGGACGATCTTGGCGGGCGGCTGACGTCATTGATTGAGAAGGTGAATGCGCGATTGATGGTGAATGATGTGCTGGTGGATCTGCCGGGACGGGACACGGTCCGGGATTTTCTGGCGTACGCTTCATCTGCGAAGACGGAGCTGAACGTGTGGGAGTCGAGCGGGGTGGAGACGGTGGTCAGTGATGTATCCGGTGGATCGGCGGTGAGCGGATCGGGCAGTACGCATGTGGTGACGAATCCCGGGGCGGCGGGGTCGCTGTATCTGAAGAAGACGGATCCGAACAATGGGCGGCGCAAGATTGTGTCGGTGACGAGGGCTGACGGGAAGAGTTTGTCTCCGGTGAATTCGTGGCTGTCGAAGACGTACATTCCGGGGGCGCAGCGTTATAACTATTTCCTGAACCTTTTTGATACGGGCAATGTGGCGGGGCATGCGTACACGGTGGTGTTCGAGGATGCGGTGCTGGCGAACCGGAAGCCGCGGATGATTGATCCAGGGAACCGGATTTTCGTGGCTGGGGCGACGTTTGAGATGCTGGTGCTGGCGGATGATCCTGACGCGGATCCGCTGACGATCACGGCGTCGTCGTTGCCAACGGGGGCGACGTTTACGAAGATCAATGAAGGGGTGAGTGCGCTGCGGTGGGCACCGACGGCGGCGCAGGTGGGAGATTACACGGTAGCGTTTACGGTTTCCGATGGACTGCTTGAGGACCGGAAGAACATTACGATCACGGTGACGAGCGATCCGATTTCGATTGCGTGGCGGTCGAGGATTTTCGGGCCGGATGTGAGGCCGTTTGAGATTTTCTTTACGGATGATGATGATGAGGACGGGATGGACAACGGGTTGGAGTATGCGCTGAACCGTGATCCGCGGCGTTCGGATGAGAGTTCGATTGTGATGCGGATCGAGTTGAATGCGGCGGATGAGATGGTGACGACGCTGACATACATCCGGCGGACGGATGATCCGAATCTGGAGGTGGAGGTGATAGGGTCGGACACGAGCCGTGATGCGGGGCCGTGGGTGGTGCAGCCACAGGCGGTGGATCCTGATCAGACGGGGGTGCCGGACGGCATGCAGAGGTGGAAGGCGGTTGATACGGTACCGATAACAGGGGCGCATCCGAGGAGATTTCTGCGGGTGCGGGCGAAGGTGGGAGCGCCCTGAAGCGAATCATCAACTCAAACTGAACAATGAAAACTCAATTGATAGTGGCGAGTGTGCTGATGATGGCGGCAGCCGTGCCGGTTCGTGCGCAGACGACGGGAGGGGCGACGGCGCTGACCATCAAAGGGGCGTCTGATTCCAGATTGTCGCTTCCGTATCAACCGCCGCGGGTGGAGGGAGGCACGGTGAGCGGGGTGACGGCGAATGCGCTGGTGCTGCAGGGTGAGGAATGGGAGTCGGACCAGTTCACGCGGCGCGCGGACGGGACGGGGAAGGCGTGTTATGCGTTGTTTCTGGAGGGGCCTTTGGAGGGGGTATATTACAAGATTCTGAGCAATAATGAGGACACGCTGGTGCTGGATACGGAGGGTGACAAGCTGGATGCCCATCCGCTAGGGGCGATCGCGTTCGGGACGCGGGTGGACATTGTGCCTTACTGGACGGTGGCGGAGGTGTTTGGAGCGGACGAGGCCTCGGTGCTGCTTGAGCCGCGGGTGTCTCCGTTGTTTCCGACGGATGACGTGCTGCTTTACGACAACGGGCGGACGGGGACAAACAAGGCTCCGGTGACGACTCTTTATTTCCGGAGAGGAGAGGGGTGGCGGAGTGTGGCTGCGCCGTCGGATTCGAGTGCGGACACGGTGCTGCCGCCGGGGTCGGTGTTTACGGTGCGGCGGCGAGGGGCGACGGACCTTGAGTTGATCAATTTCGGGGTGTACTATCGTCAGCGGCGAGCGGTTTTTGTGGCTGGGGGAGCGACAGAGGGGAATGACCAGTATGTGTCGCTGCTGCTGCCGGAGCCGGTGACGCTGGATGAGTCGAATCTGGCGAGTGGCGTGGTGCGGCCGTCGGCGAGTCCGTTGCTGCGGGCGGACGAGGTGCTGGTGTGGCGTTCGGCGAATCCTGGATTCAATCAGGCACCGGACACGGTGCTGTACTACCGGCCATTGATAGGCTGGCTTAAAGTGGGGGACAATGCACCGGTGGGCAGTTCGTTTACGCTGGCACCTGGCGAGGCGATCATCATCCGCAAGAAGCCGGCGAGTCCTCCTGCTGACTGGCTGCAAATCCCACCTCCCTGAAGATTATGAGACTGGCATTGAGTTCATTGTTAGTGATTCCGGCGGTCCTTGCGGCCGGGGCGGGGTCTGTGGAGGCGGCGAGCATTTCGCTGAATATTTCGAGCGGGTTCCTGTATGGATCCGGTGGGATTACGGTGGCGGACCGGTTGCCGGTGTCGACGCTGTGTGTGCTGGTGGCTGATCTGGACGGGAACGGATTTGATCCGGTACCGGCTGGTGCGTGGGTTGGTGGGGGGGATGTGCTGGTGGCGATTTCCGATGTGGAGCATGATGCGTCGGCTGGGGGGACGAGGGCGTTTGATCTGACGTCGGGGACAGGGACGCCGGGATTTTTCTCGAGGACGCTGAATGTGGATCTGGGGCAGTTTGGCGGCCGGGTGGAACCTGTGGCGGTGGCGCTGCGGTGGTTTCCGGCGATGCTGGCTGGCATTGACATGAGTGTGGTGACACCGGTGCAGGGGATGGCGTATGGGGAATTCAGCCGGGCGGTTCCGGTCTATCCCGGCACTAACGAATGGCTGGTGCCGATGACGGGCGGGGCGATTTTTGATCTGGATCCGCTGGCGACGTCGGGGTTCGGGGGGATTGACGGGGATGTTTCGGCGATGGCGACGCTGGCGGTGATACCGGAGCCGGGAGTGGCGAGCCTAGCGGCGATGGGTTTGCTGGCGGTGTGGCGGCGGAGAGTCCGGTGTGACTGAGGCGGGGTGGAGGCGGCTGGGGGTCTTGCCGGGATATCAAGGAGGAGGTGAGATCGGACCGTTCGCTTTTGATATTGATGTCGCCGGACGGGGCTGGGTCGGCGGCTGCCATTTCGTAGTCCTGGCGGAAGCGGCCCGGTGTTCGAGGGGTGCTTTGCGGAGGCGGCGTCGGTGGTGTCGATGAGTTGTTTGGCGCGATCGTTTTCCGGGTCGATGGTACGGGGGACGATGAGCATCTGGTGGAAACTGGAAATCGAGGGATGGGTGGATGAAATGGGGAGGGGGCGTGGGGAGGATGGGGGTTGAACGTTGCGTGGGTGCGGATTAGGGGGAGGGGATGAGAGAAGAAGCAGAGGTACCCCGAGTGATTTATTGCCGATGTGCGTATGCGCAGGTGGTGGCGCCGGAGGTGAAGGACGGGGTGCTGGAGCATTTGAGTGGCGGGGGGCGTGCCTTTGAGGCGGTGGCGGATTTGTGCGAGATGTCTGCGCAGCGTGACGGGCGGCTGGTGGAGATCGCGGGAGGCGGGCCGGTGAAGATTGCGGCGTGTCACCGGCGTGCGGTGCTGTGGTTGTTTCATGCGGCTGGGGCGCCGCTGGCTGCGGAGGGTGTGGAGGTGGTGAACATGAGGACGCTGAGTGCGGCGGCGGCATCCGCGAGGCTGGATGTGGCGGAGATTGACAGTGCGGCGGACTGAACGTCTTTAGGGGGTCATGGCGATTGCACCACACGTTCAGGTTCTGATTTATGAAGGCAGCGGGGCTGCGGAGTTGGCTCCGGGGCGGCGGTATGCGGTGATGGCGTCGCTGCTGGATCGCGGGTATGCGGTGAGTGTGGCTGGGCGGGGTAGTCGGGCGGTGGGAGCGGGGGCGCTGTTGGTGGTTGGGGAGTTTGGGGGGAATGCGCCTGTGCTGGAGGATGCGGCTGGGGAGCGAGCGATTGCGACGCTGGATATTTCCGGGGTGGAGGATGGGAAGGTGGCGGATGTGGTGGACCGGCAGCGTGGGGGGCGGGAGATGAATCAGCCGGGGATGTGGAAGCCGTGGTTTCCGGTGATTGATTATTCGCGGTGCACGAACTGTATGCAGTGTCTGAGTTTCTGTCTGTTTGATGTGTACGGGGTGAGCAAGGATGGGAAGATCCAGGTGCAGAACAATGAGAACTGCAAAACGAACTGTCCGGCGTGTTCGCGAGTTTGTCCGGAGGTGGCGATCATGTTTCCGAAGTACAGTGGCGGGCCGATCAACGGGGAGCCGGTGAGTGAGAGCGGGGTGCAGCGTCAGGCGATGAAGGTGGATATATCGGCGCTGCTGGGTGGGGATATTTATTCGCGGCTGCGGCAGCGGAGTGACGAGGCGAAGGACCGGTTTAGTCGGGAGCGTGATGCGAGCAAGGCGCTGGCGGAGCGGAAGAAGTGCCTGACGAAACTGGCGGCGGACGGGTTTATTCCTGCGGATGTGCTGGCGAGCCTGCCGTCGCCTGAGGAGATTCAGAGGAAGGCAGGGGAGGCGGCGGCGCGGGCGAAGGCGGCGCTGGAGATGCAGGGCGGGGCGGGGGCGTGAGGGGTGTGGAGCAGCGGGGGATTTTGTGATGGAATGGTGGCATTATGCGGGACTGGGGCTGGCGGCGCTGGCGGCTGGTTTTGTGGATGCGATTGCTGGCGGGGGCGGATTGCTGACGGTGCCGGCGCTGCTGTGGGCGGGATTGGATCCTGCGGTGGCGCTGGGGACTAACAAGATGCAGTCGTGCTGCGGGACGGCGCTGGCGGTGAGGAATTATGCGCGGGCGGGGTTGCTGCGGGAGCAGGAGCTGAGGGCGGGGATTCTGTGGACGGCGGGGGCGGCGGCGGTGGGGGCGATGGTGGTGTCGCGGGTGCCGGTGGAGCTGTTGCGGCGGAGTGTGCCGTGGCTGCTGATTGTGATCGCGATTTATACGGCGGTGTCGCCGAAGATGAGTGACCTGCACGGCGAGCGGCGGGTGAGCGGGGGGATGTTCGCGTGCGGATTCGGGTTGCTGCTGGGGTTTTATGACGGGGCGTTCGGGCCGGGGACGGGGTCGTTCTGGACGATGGCGTGTGTGCTGCTGCTGGGGTTAGGGTTGCGGCATGCGACGGCGTACACGAAAGTGATGAATCTGACGAGCAACCTTGCGTCGCTGGTGGTGTTTCTGTGGGCTGGGGTGGTGAGGTTCGAAGTGGCGGGGGTGATGATCGCGGGGCAGCTGGCGGGGGCGCAGTTAGGTTCCGGGATGGTCTTGAGGAACGGGTCGCGGGTGATCAGGCCGGTGCTGATCACGACGGTGCTGCTGATGGCCGGGAAGCTGCTTTGGGAGCAGTGGCGGCGGTGAGGTTTTAAGCTAGGATGCCACTGACGACCTTGCCGAAGACATCGGTGAGGCGGTAGTCGCGGCCCTGGGAGCGGTAGGTGAGTTTGGTGTGGTCGATGCCGAGGAGTTTGAGCATGGTGGCGTGGACGTCGTGGACGTGGACGGGGTTTTCGGCTGGTTTGTAGCCGAGTTCGTCGGTGGAGCCCCACTGGGTGCCGCCTTTGATGCCGCCGCCGGCCATCCAGATGGAGTAGGCGAGCATGTGGTGGTCGCGGCCGTCGCCCTGGGACATGGGGGTGCGGCCGAATTCGCCGGCGAAGACGATGAGGGTATCGTCGAACATGCCGCGTTGTTTGAGGTCTGTGATGAGGGCCATGCAGGCGCGGTCGATTTCGGAGGCTTTGAGGCGGACCCCGTCTTTGACGCCGCCGTGGTGGTCCCAGTCCTTGTGGTAGAGCTGGATGAAGCGGGTGCCGCGTTCTGCGAGACGGCGGGCGACGAGGCAGTTTGAGGCGAAGGAGCCGTCGCCGGGGGTGCAGCCGTAGAGGTCTTTGATGTGCTGGGGTTCTGCGGCCATGTCCATGAGGCCGGGGACACTGGCCTGCATGCGGAAGGCCATTTCGTACTGGGCGATGCGGGCGGCGATTTCGGGGTCGTGGAGGGTTTGGTCGTGTTGTTCGTTGAGATCGCGGACGGTGCTGACGACATCGTGCTGGAGGTCGCGGGAGTATCCTGGAGGGTTGCTGAGGTAGAGGACGGCGTCGCCTTTGCTGCGGAGGTGGACGCCCTGGAAGCGGCTGGGGAGGAAGCCAGCGGACCACTGGCGAGCGGCGATGGGTTGGTTCTGACCGCCCTGGCCGAGGGAGGTGAGGACGACGAAGCCGGGGAGGTCTTCTGCGGCGGAGCCTAGGCCGTAGGTGAGCCATGAGCCCATGCTGGGGCGGCCGGGGATGGCGGAGCCGGTGTTGATGAAGCAGTGTGCGGGGTCGTGATTGATCGCGTCCGTGTGCATGCTGCGGATGATGGCGATGTCGTCGGCGACTGAGCCGAGATGGGGGAAGAGTTCGCAGATTTCGGCACCGGATTTACCGAACTTTTTGAAGCCCCATTGAGGGCCGAAGCATTTGAGTTGCTGGCCCTGGAGCTGGGCTAGTTGCTGGCCCTTGGTGAAGGAGTCCGGCATGTTCTGGCCGTGGAGTTTGGCGAGTTGCGGCTTGTGGTCGAAGGTTTCGAGGTGGGATGGGCCGCCGGCCATGGTGAGCCAGATGACGCGTTTGGCTTTCGGTGGGAAGTGGGGTTGGGGGAGGATGCCTGGCCAGCGGTCGCCGGCGGAGGCGGCGCGGAGGAGGTCCGGGCTGAGGAGCGAGCCGAGCGCGAGGGATCCGAGGCCGAGACGCTGGAGGAAGGCGCGGCGAGGCAGGTGGGCATTCATGGGTGGAGTTAACGGGTGAATGGGGATGGATTCATCATGAGGCGGGCGGAAAAGCGGGTGAATCATGCTGGAGTGGAGACAAGGGCGGGGCGCCTTTGCTTCGGAGGGGTGGGGGACAGGAATGTCCCCCCTCCTTTGGGTGGAAAAGCGGGTGAATCATGCTGGTGCGAGGGTGGAGACGTGGTCGAGGACCTCGAGGAAGGGGATTTCGGCGAGACGGCCGAAGGAATCGTGGGAGGAGAGTTTGGCGCGCTGGATGGCTGGGCCGGAGAGACCGCAGAGGAAGCGGGTGATCTGGCGTGCGGAGCGGAGGGCGGGGCGGCGTTCGGCGATGAGGGCGTGGATGGCGGAGACGTCGTCGGCGGAGATTTCGGGGATGGCGGAGGCGGGGAGGGCGAGTGGGGCGGAGGGCGGGCGGAGGCAGTTGGCGCAGTGGCCGCAGGGAGCGGGGAGGGATTCGCCGAAGTGGTCGAGGAGGCGGGCGGTGAGACAGCCGTGGTGGAGGAGACAGGCGACGACGTCGTCGAGACGGGCGAGGTCCTGTTGTTCGCGGGCGGCGAAGCGAGCGGCCATGGTGGTGGCGATGCGGGTGGGCTGGAGGTTGTCGGTGAGACGGCGGTAGGAGAGCCTGCGGTGGGAGAACTGGAGGATGGCGTCGCCGTCCTGTTCGAGCCATGAGAGGGCGTCGCGGAGGGCGGGCATGGAGAGACCGGTGGTGGCGGCGGTGGCGGGGAGGTCGAGGGAGAGCCAGAGACGGCCGGAGGTGGCGGTGGCGAGGATGGCGCGGAGGGAGGCGCGTTCGGTGGGGTCGCGGGAGGCGATGACATTTTCCTGAGGGCGGAGGAAGCGGATGCGGCAGCGGCTGTGGAAAGAGCCGACGGCGGTGATGAGGCCATCGGTTTCGAGGGCAGCGAGGAGGGTTTCGGTGACGTGCTGGCGGGTGTCGGTGGCGAGGGAGAGGTCGTAGAGGGAGACGTCGAGATCTGGGCCCTGGCGGAGGAGGGAGTCGATGACGGCGGAGACCGCGAGGGGGCCGGGGGTATCGCCGCAGATGAAGTTGCGGAGCGTGTTGAGGTCATCGCCGCAGGCGAGGATTTCGCAGTGAGCGGGGAGGCCATCGCGGCCGGCGCGGCCGGATTCCTGGAGGAGGTTTTCGAGGGATTTGGGGAGATTGTAGTGATAGACGGCGCGGATGTTGGCTTTATCGACGCCCATGCCGAAGGCGATGGTGGCGACCATGACGGGGCATTGGCCTGACATGAAGGCGTCCTGGGCTTCGGCGCGGAAGTCGTCGGGGAGACCGGCGTGGTAGGCTCGGGCGGGGATGTGGTGGCGCTGGAGGGAGGTGGCGAGGTGTTCGGCGGTTTCCTGACGGGTGACGTAGACGATGGCGGGGAGGCGGTCGGGGTTCTGGAGGGCTTTGATGAGATGGGGGAGACGGTCGGCGGCGGCGAGCGGGGAGGATTGATAGGAGAGATTGGGGCGGTGGAAGGACGTCTGGATGCGGTGGGCTGGGGCGATGGCGAAGGCGTTGCAGATGTCGGCGGCGGTGGCTGGGGTGGCGGTGGCGGTGAGGCAGAGGACGGGGAGCGGGCGGAGGGTGGCGGCGATGGCGGCGAGGCGGAGGTAATCCGGGCGGAAGTTGTGGCCCCATTCTGAGATGCAGTGGGCTTCGTCGATGGCGAGGAGGGAGAGCGGGGTGGAGGTGAGCCTGCGGCGGAAGGCGTCGCTGGCGAAGCGTTCGGGGGCGACGTAGAGGAGTTTGAGGCGGCCTGCGGAGAAGTCGTCTTCGGTCTGGCGTCTGGCGTCGGGGGAGAGGGTGGAGTCGAGTTGAGCGGCGGCGATGCCTTTGGAGCGAAGGGCACCGACCTGGTCCTTCATGAGGGCGATGAGCGGGGAGACGACGACGGTGGTGCCGGGGAGGAGGAGGGCGGGGAGTTGGTAGGTGAGGGATTTGCCAGCGCCGGTGGGGAAGAGGGCGAGGGTGGAGTGGCCGGCGAGGATGGCGTTGATGGCGGCTTCCTGGCCGCCGCGGAAGGAGGAGTGGCCGAAGTAGTGGCGGAGGGCGGCGGCGGGAGTCATGGGGAGGGCACAGATGGGCGTGGCGTCCGGGTGTTGCAAGATGCGGAGCGGGGGTTATCGCAGGGGGTGATGAAGCGAATACTGACAGTACTGATTTTTGCGTTGCCTGCTGCGGGGATGGCGGTGGAAGCGGTGACGATGGAAGCGTTGACGGGGGGGCGGCCGTGGAAGCTGGCGTGGCTGGCGGAGGGAGGGGAGAAGCTGATGGTGCTGGACCCGGGCGGACAGGTGCGGGAGTTGCTGGGCGGGCAGGGGAGATTGGCGCGGCCGCTGGTGACGGCGGATGGCGGGGCGGTGGTGGTGACGAAGCTGAAGGCGACGGCGGGGGATGCGGGGACGGCGTATGATCCGGAGATCGTGTCAGTGCCGTGGACGGGGGGTGTGCCGCGTTCGTTAGGAAGCGGTGCGGCGGTGGCGGTCTGGCCGGGGTCGGGTGAGGAGCCGGGGGCGGTGTATGCGTTTGCGGCATTGGAGACGAGCAAGCGAGCGGCGCTGGCGGGCGAGCCGCTGGTGAAGTTCCGGATGGATAAGCCGGAGGACCGTGAGATTGTGTGGTCGGGCCGGGCGGCGGCGGTGGATAATTTTCAGGTATCGCGGGATGGGACGCGTGCGGCGGGGTTGTTTCCGTGGCCGCAGGCTGGGCTGGCGGATTTGAAGGCGCAGACGTGGACGCCGGCGGGGCATGGGTCGTGGCCGTCGCTGGCTCCGGATGACAGTTATGCGATGTTGCTGCTGGACGGGACGAAGCGGCGGTTGAGGTGTTATGTGCCGGAGGTGGATCCGGGGTGGGATCTTGATCTGGCGGAGCTGCCGACGCTGGCGGGGGGGGCGCTGAATCATCCGCGGTGGTCGAATGACGCGCAGATCCTGACATTTACGGGACCGTGGCCTGAGGAAGGCGGCGGCGGGGAGGGGCGGGTACAGGCGATGAGGTTGCGGAAGGATCTGAAGGCGGTGGAGGCGGTGCATGTGGCGACGGTGACGACCGGGGCGGTGGAGTCGCCGGATCTGTGGGTGGCGAATGCGGGCGGGGTGGTGACGAGTTTGCCGCAGAAGCCGCAGGTGGCGGCGGGAGGTGGCAAGGCGGGCGGGTGGCCGGTGCAGACGGAGGGTTTGGTGCTAGGGTGGGAGCGGCTTGGCGGGAAGAGCGATCCGGTGCTGCGTGGGATGGCGTTTGGGGGGCCGGGCGGGGTGGTGAACGTGTCGGCGGGGAGTGCGGAGTTTCCGGCGGCGGTGGGTGGGCCGGTGTTTGATGCGGTCAGGGTGAGCGGGGCGTGGTCGCTGAGCTGCATGGTGACCGAGAGGAGGTCGGTGCCGCCGATGAGTGTGCGGCTGGTGACATTGAGGAATGAGGATGGAACGGATGCGGCGGCGTTGTACCGGGTGGATGGCAAGCTGGTGCTGCGGGTGCTGACGGGTGGCGATGGGGTTCCTGCGCGGGTGGAGCGGTTTGTGCTGACGGCGATGTTCATCGAGGACGACCGGCCATTTACGTTAGTGCTGACGTGCCGGAACAAGCGGCTGGCGTGTTATGTGGACGGGCAGCTGATGCGGGAGTTCACGACCGAGGCGGGCAGGTTCGGGGGTTGGAAGGCGGGTCGGGTGGTGTTAGGCGACGAGCGGCCGTATGGCGGCCCGTGGACCGGGTGCATGGAGCGCGTGGCGGTTTACAGCCGGGAGCTGGGGCAGGAGGAAGTGGAGGAAGCGTGGAAGGAAGCGTCAGCGATGCTGACTGAGCGGACGCGGCCGACGCGGAATCTGGTGAAGGCGAAGCTGGTGGAATGGCCGGCGTTGCCTGCTACTGAGCCGTTGGAGGAATCGGCGAACTGGCTGCAGGCGTCGGTGTGGGAGATTGAGCAGGTGTTTACGGGTGCGGTGACGGACAAGCGGATCACGCGGCTGCATTGGGCGGTGCTGGATGGGAAGCCGGTGCCGCGGCCGGAGGTGCAGGAGGGTCAGAGCATGGAGTTCAGCATTGAGCCGGTGGCGGATCATCCGGAGACGGGAGCGGCGAAGGTACACAATGCGGTGACGGGCGGTGAGGCACCGGTGTGGTTTGACGCGACGGTGCCCGGGAGGCACAAGCCGCCGTTTCCTGCTCCGTGAGGAAGTGCGGCGGGTGGAGAGATGTCAGGGGGCCGGGGTGACGGGGACGGCGATGTCGATGGCTTTGCTGGATTTGGAGCCGAGCCAGCCCGAGTCGGCGGTCAGGGTGCCGCGGAGGACGGACTGATTTTTCGGGGGCATTTCCGAGATGGTGAGGACGGCTTTGAAGGAGCCGTCGGAGGATGACCAGAGCTGGTCCGGGTGGGAGCAGATGAGGTTGTCGGCGCTGAAGAACTGAGGGTGGGCGGGGATTTTGAGGGTTGGGGTGAGCGGGTGGCCGGAGAGTGTGATGGTGTTGCCGGAGCGGAGGGCGGAGAACTGCCAGCCGCTGGCGGGGAGTGGGTGGAGCGAGCGGGCTTTGGTGAAGAGGTCGGCGCGCGGGCCTGGGGAGGGGGCGGGGGCGACGGGAAGTGTGAGGGCGAGGTCGCAGAAGCCGGGGGCGCAGGAACGGAAGCAGCACATCCACGAGGCTTTGGTGCGGAGGGTGATTTCCGAGGAGCGCAGGTTTTTGGGAGGAGTGATCTCGACGATGAGGAGGGTGTCGGATTCGAAGCCGTGGGTATTGATGGCGGCCATTTTGACTTTTTCGGGGGCGGGCCACTGGATGGGGCCGGCTTTGAAGCCTCTGGGGAGAGACCAGTTGAGATTGGTGGCGACGCCGGCGAGGCCGGGGTTTTTCCAGTAGGTGTGGTAGCCGCGGTCGTGGTGGATGAGGAGGCCGACGGAGAACGGTTTGCCCGGGGAGATGCTAGTGGATTCGGCGATGAGCTCGACGCTGAGGCCGGTGCCTTTGTGGGCGGCGGGGTTGGCGTGGAGCGAGGCGGCGGCGAGCAGGGAGAGAAACAGGAAGAGAGCCCTCATGGGGAGAGTTAAACTGGTGGGGGCGGGTGGTCTTTCAGGGGAGGTCAGGCGGCGGCGAGGGCGGAGTCGGTGCAGCAGGGGCATTGGAGGACCCAGTGGCCGGGGGAGAACTCGACCATGGGGGAGGGGTGACTGATGCTTTCCTGATAGCGCGGGGCGTTGGTGCGGTGGCCGAAGGCGCAGCCGGGAGGTGGGTTGACGGGGCTGGGGACATCGCCAGCGGGGAGGTGGCGCTGCGGGCGGTGGGAGGGGTTGGGGATGGGGATGGCGCTGAGGAGGGCGCGGGTGTAGGCGTGGAGCGGGCGAGCGGTGACGGCTTCGGCGGGCCCGATTTCCATGATGCGGCCGAGGTACATGATGGCGATGCGGGTGGAGATGTGGCGGACGACGGCGAGGTTGTGGGAGATGAAGAGGTAGCTGACGCCGGATTCGCGCTGGAGGTCCATGAGGAGGTTGAGGACTTGGCTTTGGACGGAGACGTCGAGTGCGGAGACTGGTTCGTCGCAGATGATGAGTTTTGGGTTGAGGGCGAGGGCGCGGGCGATGCCGATGCGCTGGCGCTGGCCGCCGCTGAATTCGAAGGGGAAGCGGTCTGCGGCGGAGGGGGAGAGGCCGACCTTGGTGAGGAGGGAGGCGACGCGGAGGCGGCGATCGGTGGGGGAGCCGATTTTGTGGATGTCGAGCGGTTCGCGGATGATGTCGCCGACGGTCATGCGAGAGTTGAGGGATTCTGCGGGGTCCTGGAAGATCATCTGGAGGTCGCTGGCGAGGGAGCCGGCGCGGAGGCCGGTGATGTTGCGGGTGTTGAAGAGGATGGTGCCAGTGGTGGGGGTATTGAGGCCGGCGATGGTTTTGCCGAGGGTGGTTTTGCCGCAGCCGCTTTCGCCGATGAGGCCGAGGGTTTCGCCGGGATGGACCTCGAGGGAGACCCCGTCGACGGCGCGGCAGGAACCGATGGTGCGGCGGAGGATTCCGCCCCGGACTGGGAAGTGGACACGCAGGTCGGAGACGGAGAGGAGAGGCATGGTGAGGGGAACGTGCGGCAGCGGGGGGGGAGCGTCAAGGTGTGAAGCCGGGGCAGGGGCGGGCCTGATGAGGAATTAGGAGTTGCCTGAGTGGGCTGAGGGTGGAACGGATGTTACGCGACGGGATAACCAGAAAGACGCCATTGATCACCTTGACATCAAACCGTGGAGCCGTGAAACAGCCGACTGAATCGTGCGGGCGAGATGAACGCGAGTTGGGAACCGAGGGGAATCCCTGCTGTGGACGGGCGGGAGGAGGATTGGAGGACGGAAGTGGTGTGGAGGGAACGGAGAGGAGTGCGGCGGAGGCGGAGGCGCGGGAGTTGCTGGAGTTGTGTGCGGTTGAGAAGAGGTGGGGTGTTGAGCGGTTGGAGGCCCGGCTGGCGGCGCTGGGAGAGGGGACGTGGGTGGCGGATGCAGAGGAGCTGGAGCACGGGGCGCGGGTGGCGTGGCGGAATCATGCGAAGTGCATCGGGCGGTTGTTCTGGAATTCGCTGGAGGTGCGGGACCGGAGGGACGTGGATGATCCTGACGAGATGCATGCGGCGCTGCTGGAGCATCTGGATGCGGCGACGAATGGGGGGAAGGTGCGGCCGATGATTACGATTTTTGCTCCGGCGGATGCTGAGGGGCCGAGGGTGCGGATCTGGAACCGGCAGTTGCTAGGGTATGCGGGATACCGGCAGGTGGACGGGACGGTGATTGGGGATCCGGCGAATGCGGATTTTACGGATCAGGTGCGGGCGCTGGGCTGGAGCGGGGCGGGTGGGAGGTTTGATTTGCTGCCGTTGGTGATTCAGCGGAGGGGCGAGGCTCCGAGGGTTTATTCAGCGCCGGTGGCGCATGCGCTGGAGGTGCAGCTGAGGCATCCGGAGTTCGAGTGGTTTGCGGAGCTGGGGTTGAAGTGGTATGCGGTGCCGGTGGTCTCTGACATGGTGTTGCGAGTGGGGGGAGTGGATTATCCGGCGGCGCCGTTTAACGGTTGGTATATGGGGACGGAGGTGGGGCGTGATTTTGCGGATGAGAGCCGGTACAACCAGTTGCCGGTGATCGCGGAGCGGACGCATGCGGGGCGGAGTCCGTGGTCGCCGTTATGGAAGGACTGGGCGCTGCTGGAGTTGAACGCTGCGGTGCTGCATTCCTTTGCGGAGGCGAAGGTGCGGCTGGTGGATCACCATCAGGCGTCGCTGGAGTTCATGGAGTTTGTGAAACGGGAAGGGACGCTGGGGCGGGCGGTGTCGGCGGACTGGAGTTGGATTGTGCCGCCGGTGAGCGGGTCGGCCACGCCGGTGTTTCACCGACGGTGGCAGACCCTTGATGTGAGGCCTGACTATTTCAGTCAGGAGGTGGCGTGGGAGTCGTTCAGCGGGTGAAGGAGCTGTTGACGAGACGCTGGATGCCGAGCGGGTTGGCATTGCGTAGGGCGTGAGGGAGGAGGGAGTCCGGCATGTCCTGCCAGCAGACTGGTCGGACCCAGCGGAGGATGGCGGCGGTGCCGACGGACGTGCTGCGGCCGTCGCTGGTGGCTGGGTAGGGGCCGCCGTGGACGATGCTCTGGCAGACCTCGACGCCGGTGGGGAAGCCATTGCAGACGAGACGACCGGCGCGGCGTTCGGCGGCGGCGAGGAGCGGGGCGGCGGAGGCGAAGTCTGCTTCGGTGCCGTGGATGGTGGCGGTGAGCTGACCTTCGAGGGCGTTAGTGACCTTGAGCATTTCGTCGATGCTGGAGCAGGCGACGAGGAGAGTGGCCGGGCCGAAGACTTCTTCCGTTAGGGAAGGGTCGGCGAGGAGTTGGGCGGCGGAGGTCTGGAAGAGAGCGGGAGCGCCGCGGGTGCCGATGGCGGCGGCTGCGGAGGCGAGTGAAGTGACGGCCGGGTTGGCGGCTAGGGTGGAGGTGCCGGACTGGTAGGCTTTGCAGATGCCGGCGGTGAGCATGGTGCCTGCGGCGGAGGTGGAGAAGAGCCGAGAGAGTTCGGAGAGGAAGGGGGTGGCGTCTGCGGAGGCGTCGAAGAGGACGAGGCCTGGGTTGGTGCAGAACTGGCCGGAGCCGAGGGTGACGGAGGCGTGGAGGCCGGTGGCGAGGGCTGGGCCGCGGGATGTGAGGGCGTCGCGGAGGAGGAAGACTGGATTGACGCTGCTCATTTCGGCGTAGACGGGGATGGGTTCCGGTCTGGCGGCGGCGGCGTCCATGAGGGCGCGGCCACCGGAGCGGCTGCCGGTGAAGCCGACGCCGCGGACGGCGTGGTGGGTGACGAGCGTCATGGCGGCGGCGCGCTGATTGTCGAAGAGGGCGGAGAACGTGCCGTCGGGGAGACCGCATTGGGCGACGGCGCGGCGGACGGCTGCGGCGACGAGTTCCGACGTGCCTGGGTGGGCCGAGTGGGCTTTGACGATGACTGGGCAGCCTGCGGCGAGGGCGGAGGCGGTGTCGCCGCCGGCGACGGAGAAGGCGAGGGGGAAGTTGCTGGCACCGAAGACGACGACTGGGCCGATGGGGCGGAGCATGGAGCGCGTGTCCGGTTTGGGGGCGGGGGTACGGGCGGGGTCGGCGTGATCGATGCGGGCGTCGACCCATGAACCTTCCTCGATGAGGGTGGCGAAGAGACGGAGCTGGCCGCAGGTGCGAGCGGTTTCGCCTTTGATGCGTGGTTCCGGGAGACCGCTTTCGGCGACGGCGCGGTCGGTGAGGGTTTGGCCGAGCGCTTCGATTTCCGAGGCGATGGTGCGGAGGAAGGTGGCGCGTTCTGCGCCTGAGGTCTGGGAGTAGATGGGGAAGGCTGCGGCTGCGGCGGCGGCGGCGGCTTCTGCATCGGAGGCGGAGGCGCTGTGGAAAGGAGGGTCGAGGGATTCGCCGGTGGCTGGGTTGACAGCGTGGAAGGAAGCGCCGCCTGCTGCGCCGCGGGAGGAACCGATGAAGGAAAGACCTTGAAGACTCATGCGCTGCGGTGGCGCAGGGGCGGCGGCAGTGCAATGGGGAGAACGCGAAGGACTCAGTGGGTGACGAGACGGTAGAAGGCGGCGGAGGAGCTGGGTGGGGTGGGGTCGGTGGCGAGGATATCGCCGGCCGGGTTGGCGGAGAACCAGCCGAGGTCGGACCATGAGGTTAGGGAGGCGGAGCGCTGGAGCCGGTAGGAGCGGCCGGGTTCGCCGAGGGCGGTGACTGAGTCGGAGCCGTTCCATGCGGCGTTGGAGGCGGCGGCTGAAGGAGCATCGGAGGCGGCGGGGCTTCCTGAGGTGGCGGAGCCGGCGCGCCAGCTGAGTTGGCTATCCCATGAGGACCAGTCGGCGGAGTCATTGATGATGACGAGGGATCGGCCGCCGCCGAGGGCATCGCCGTGGGTGTTAGGGAACCATGTGCCGTCGTAGCGGAAGTCGAGGATTTCCTCGCCGCTGGCGTCGACGAGACGGATGCGTTCGCCGCTGTTGTCGAGACTGCCGGTGTACGAGCCGGCGACGGGGAGTGGTCCGGGGTAGCGTGAGGCGAAGGCGGAGGGGTTTTTGACGACGAGGGTGCGGGCTCCGGGGTTGAGGGTGAGGGCTGGGAAGGTGAAGGAGATGCCCTCGGTGAAGGCTGCGCCTGTGAGGGTGATAGGGGACGTGCCGATGTTGCGGAGTTCGAGGAATTCGTATTCGCCTGGTGCGAAGGTGCCGCCGACGGCCGGGTCGTACATGATTTCGGTGATGCGGAGGGACTGCTGGAGCGGGGTGGGAGTGGCGGGGGTATTGACGGTGGCGACGAGGCGGTCGTCGGTCAGGTTAGCGGGGTCGCGCGGGTCCCAGAGTTCGATGATTTCGCCGCGGGCGGAGATGGTGCCGTTGAAGCTGCCCTGGACGAAGAGCCCCTGACCGCCGGAGGGGCTGGTGGCGCGGGCGCGGAAGGCGGAGGTTCTGCCGGCGGTGTAGATGGCTTCATTGGGGAGGACGACGGTGCCGGGTTCGAATTTGTGTTCGATGCCGCGGCGGAGTTCCCAGCCTGAGATGTCGACGGCGTAGGTGTTAGTGTTGAGGAGCTGGACGAATTCCTCCTCCTGATTGCCGCTGACGGGGAGGTAGTCGATGGTGCCGAAGGCGATGGCGGCGTTGGCTGGCTGGGCTGGGGGGATGCTGATGCCTGTGCCGAGGCCGTTGGCGGCGGAGTAGACGGAGAAGAGGCCTGCGGGGACGGTGGCGGCGGTGCCGTTGCGGCGGCTGCTGAAGAACGATTTGATGGAGGCGTTCGTCTGGTTGTTGTAGGTGCCGATGACCGGGGTGGTGGAGGTGATAGGGGCCCAGAAGGAATCGGCGAGGGCTTCCGGGGTGCCGGCGGCGGAGCCGAGGATGGAGTCCATGAGTGTGCGGAGACGGCGGAGCATCATGGGGCGGAGGCGGGCGTCGTTGAAGACGCCTTCCCAGAGGTAGTTCCACTGGTGGCTGCTGTTGGTTTTGCGGCGTGCCCAGTCGGCCTGGAACGGATGGCCGACGAAGGGGGCGGCGTCGAGTTGGTTGCCGAGCGTGCCGTCCTTGTCCCATGGGATGATGCTCCATTCGCCGGTGCCTTCGGAGTCGCGGTAGAGGTAGAAGTTTTTGCGGGTGTCGTCGGTGTCTGCGATGATGACGCGTGCGGCGAGGTAGTTCGAAAGATTGGCGAGGTTCATGAGGTCGAACAGACGCGTCTGGCGGCGGGCGGTGAAGCCTGCGGGGAAGACAGGGGCGGTGTTAGGTGCGCTGGGGTTCCAATCGTCCGGAGTTGTGGAATGGACGGCGTCGACGAGGGCCTGGAGGTCGCTGTTGTTTTCGGTTAGACGGGTGCGTTTCTGGACCCCGTCGAAGGAGTCGTTGAAGACAGGTTCGAGGTTGGAGCGCTGGTCCATTTTGTAGAGAGCGCCTTCACGGTCGAGGCCGTAGCGGTCGAGCATGCGTTCGTCGACTTGTTCGACGAAATAGGCGATGCCGCCGCGGCCGCTGGCGGAGTCGAGGGTGCCGTTGAGACGCATCATGACTGGGAAGGCGGCGCAGGCGGGGAGGCCGGCGCGGCGCATGAGTTCGAAGGAAATGGAGGGGCGGATGATGGTGTCCGCGCCGCCGAGACTGGTGCCGTTGAGGTTGGCTTCTTCGACGGAGCCGACGGTGGGGTTGATGAGGCAGTGGTAGCCTGAGTTGAAGTCGAATTTCTTGGAGTTAGAGGAAGTGCCGGCACCGCGGAGACGGATGAAGACATTGTCGTAGAGCTTGCCGTTGAAGAAGACGGCTCCGTAGGTGCCGGTGCGTGTGGCGGCGGCGGCGGTATTCTGAGCGAACCAGTACCAGACGGGGAGCTGGGTGGTGAAGCCGGTGGCGGCGATCATGGTGCCGGTGTACTGGGGGGTGTTCGTGGGGGTGAGGAACATGGGCCAGCGCGAGGCGCTGCCTGACGAGTCGGTGGCCTGGAAGAACCAGCGGACGAGATTGCCCTGGGCGTAGCTGGTGCGTGGAAGGACGGCGGTGAAGATGGAGTCGCCGGCGACGGCGTCGCCATTGGTGCCGCTGTCGTTCATGGTTAGGGATTGTTCGGCGCTGAATCCGGTGCGCCAGCGGAGGTTGACGGAGGCGATGGGGTTGAAGACTGGCTGGACGCGGCAGGTGATGGAGAGGTCGGTGGCGGTGGTGGGGAGGGCTGGGGAGAACGAGTCGAGGGAGATGACCGGGCCTGGGTTGGCAGCGCCATTGGAGTTGACGGTGCCTGGGGTGGGGACGGTGAGGTAGGCAGGGGTGGAGGCGTAGGCTCCGACTGAGCGGGTTTCGAGTTCAGCGAGCTGGAGGAAGTCCGGGTTGGAGGCGGAGAGGTTGAGCCCCTGGATGGCGAGGACATTCTGGCCGGGGCGGAGGGCGGAGCGGAAGTTATTGAGATTGAAGGATTCGAACTGGGAGGCTTCGGCGTTGGAGCTGCGGTCGCCGGCGGCGGAGTTCCATGCGAGCGGGGTGGAGGGAGGGTTCCCGGAGGCGACCTGGACCCCGTTGAGCCATGCGACGAAGCCGTCGTCGTACTTCATGCGGAGCGCGATGGAGTCGAGCCCGTTGGTGTTAGTGATAGTGAACGGGAGACGGAAGTAGGCGGAGGCGTTGATGCCGAGCATGCTGGCCTGGAGATTTGAGCTGATGAGGCTTGAGAAGTCGTTGAGGGCGGGTGGCTGGGCATTGTTTTTGCCGAGGGCGTAGCGTGAGGAGATTTCTGCGGTGGAGAGGGCACGGGTGTGGATGGCGACCTCGTCGATATCGCCGGTGAAGAAGAAGGCTGGGGTGGATTCGTTCTGGCCAGCGCCGATGCGGAGCGGACGGAGCCCGTTAGGGTTGAAAGTGGCGAGGGTGCCGGTGCCTGCGAGGGTGCCGTTGACGTAGAAGCGTTTGACGGCGCCGTCGTAGGTGGCGGCGAGGTGGGTCCACTGGTTGAGGACGACGGCCGGGCCGGTGATAGGGTCCCATGTGCCGGTGGCACCGGAGCCGGACCAGAACTGCCATGTGTTGTTGCTGGCGGCGTAGAGGATGTAGCCGAAGGTGGTGCTGTTCTGTTCGTTCCGGCCTGAGACGACGGCGCGGAGGGTGCCGGTGCCGCCGGTGGGGCGGGCCCAGCATTCGACGGTGAAGATGGATGGGTTGAGGGAGGCGTGGTAGGGGGTTTCGATGTAGCCGCCGGAGAAGCGCGGGGCGAGATTGTCTGCGGGCATGCCGGCTTCCGAGGGTGGGCGTGGGCCGCTGACGCCGCCGTTGATGGTGCCGATGAAGGTGCCGTTGGCGGGGGTGCCGGTGGTGCCGGAGTTAGTGGCGGTGATGGAGACTGGGGAGGTACTGTCTTTGAGACGCCACCAGCCTGTGGGGAGCTGGGCGGCGATGGTGGCGGCGGCTTCGGTGCCGGCGGTGCCGGTGGTGGCGCTTTGGAACTGGGCGAGGACCTCGGCTGGGGAGAGGGCGCGGTTGAAGATGGTGGTTTCGTCGAGATCGCCTGCGAACCAGAACTGGCCAGCGCCTTCGGTGGAGCCTGAGCCGATGCGGAGAGGGAACTGGGAGTTGGGGGAGTAGGCGGTGGCGGTGTTCTGGGCGATCTGGGAGCCGTTGAGGTAGAGGGTTTTGAGGCGGGAGATGGCGTCGAAGGTGCCGGCGACGTGGTACCACTGGTTAGGGGTGATGGTTCCGGTGGCGGCGGGGGCGTCGAGCGTTTCCCATGCGGAACCGGTGCCGGTCCAGAAGGAGAGCAGGTTGGTGGTGGGGAGGATGTAGGCGGTGAAGCCGCGGATGGGGGAGCTTTCGCGGCTGGTGAGGAGGGCGCGGTGGGTGGCGCCGTTGCCGCCGGTCCAGCGCATCCAGAAGGAAAAGGAGAACGAGGCGGCGTTGAGGTTGGCCTGCCATGGGATGTCGATTTTGTCGTTGGTGCCGTCGAAGCGAGCGCCGGTGTTGAGGGCGTCGAAGCCGCCGTAGGTGGGGGGCTGGACGGATCCGATGTTCTGGAGGACGCCGCCGGAGTAGGTGCCGGCGGGGGAGGAGGGGACGGCGTTGACGGCGAGGATGCCTGGGGTGCCGAGTTCCTGGAGGCGGTAATAGCCGGCGGGGCCGTCTGCGGAGACATCGCCGGTCCAGCCTGGGCCGAATTCGTTGGTGCCGGTTTCGAAGCCGATGCCGTTGGTGGCGGCGGTCCATGAGGCGTCGTTGAATTCCGGGGTGCGCCATGAGTCGGCGAGGGAGGCGTCGGTGGGGACGAGGACGCGGCCGGTGGCTCCCTGGGCGAGCGGTTTGATGGAATTGGTCTGGGCGGCGAAGCCGTAGGCGAGGTTGGGGACCTGGGGAGGGAAGACGGGGGCGAATTCGGTGGCTTTGGCGCCGTCTGGTTTGATGAGGGCGAGGTATTCGCCGGAGGGGTCGAGGCGGAAGTTGGTGTGGAGCTGACTGCCGGGGGTGCGGCGATTTTTGTTGGAGGCCCAGACGACGAGGTAGTCGCCGGCGTTGAGGGAGACGGCTGGGAAGGACCAGCGTGCGGGGAGGGCGGCGTTGTCGGTGAGGGACCAGCCTTCGAGATTGACTGGGGCGGCGGAGGGGTTGTGGATTTCGATCCAGTCGCTGAAGTCGCCATCCTGGTCGGCTCTGACCGAGTTGTTGTCGGCCATGAATTCGGTGATGACGGCCTGGGCGGCGGCTGCGGCGGGGAAGGCGAGCGCGGCGGCGGCGAGGGAGAGCAGGGGGGAACGCAATTTCATGGACACGCAAAGAATAACGGGTTGAAAGGAAAGCCATGATCATGCCGTCGTCTCCATGAAAGACTGATCAAATTCCGGCGGCGGGTGCGAGAGCGCTTGATTCCGGAGTCGGGGCTTGCGGAAGCGGGCGATGGTCTGGCTTAATTTGAGAATCGATCCCATGAAGAACCTTCCTGTGCTGATGTTGCTGCTGAGCGTGAGTGTGAATGCGGCGGAGCGACCGGTGCCGGCGGATCATGCGGAGCGGATGGAGCGAGGGGAGAAGCGGTTTCGGGAGACGGTGAAGGGGGTATTGAATGACCACTGTGTGAAGTGCCATGGTGGGGAGAAGACGAAGGGGGATTTTGATCTGACGACGCGGGAGGATCTGCTGCGTGGGGGAGCGGAGGGGGTGGCGGTGGTGCCGTTTGATGTGGCGGGGAGTCGGTTGCTGAGGCTGGTGAAGCGGGAGGAGGAGCCGCACATGCCGGGGACGGGGCCGGCGCTGAGTGCGGAGGCGGTGGGGGCGCTGGAGGCATGGATTGCGGATGGGGCGGCGTATGACGGGCCGCTGGTGGCTGGGAAGAAGCCGGCGCGGGACAAGAGTGCGGTGAGTGCGGAGGACCGGCAGTGGTGGGCGTTTCGGCCCTTGGCGAAGGTGGAGGTGCCTGGGGCGGGGCATCCGGTGGATGCATTTATCGTGAAGAAGGCGGCGGAGAAGGGACTGGGGCTGACGGTGGCGGCGGGACCGGAGGTGATGCTGCGGCGGGCGTTTCTGGTGCTGACGGGGTTGCCGCCGTCGCCGGAGGAGATTGCGGCGTATGCGGCTGCGCCGACGGCGGAGGCGTGGGAGGCGGTGATTGACCGGTTGTTAGCTTCGCCGGCGTACGGGGAGCGATGGGCGCGGCACTGGCTGGACGTGGCGCGGTTTGCGGAGAGCAGCGGGTTTGAGCATGATTACGACCGGGAAGGGGCGTGGCATTTCCGGGATTGGGTGATCCGGGCGTTGAACGGGGACATGCCGTGGACGCAGTTTCTAACGTGGCAGCTGGCGGGGGACGAGACCGATCCTGACAAGGCGGAGGCATTGATGGCGACCGGGTTTCTGGGGGGCGGGGTCTTTCCGACGCAGATCACGATCAATGAAGTGGAGCGGACGCGGTATGACGCGATGGACGACATGCTGAGCACGACGGGTTCGGCGTTTCTGGGGCTGACGGTGGGTTGTGCGCGGTGTCACGATCACAAGTATGATCCGATTCCGGTGCGTGATTATTACGAGATGCTGAGCACGTTCACGACGACGACGCGGAGTGTGGTGGAGCTGGAGACCCAGCCGGAGAAGACGGCGGCGGCGCGGGCGGAGTGGGAGAAGCTCGGGGCCGAATTGAAGGGGGCGGTGGCGGCGCGGGACAAGGCGTTGCGGCCGGCGTTTAACGACTGGCTGGCGGCGGGAGTGCCGGGGGTGGAGGCACCGGTGTGGACGGCGATGGCGGTGGAGACGGCGAAGTCGGATGGGGGTGCGACGCTGAAGCGGCAGCCGGATGGTTCGGTGCTGGCGGGAGGGGTGAATGCAGCGGAGGACCGGTATGAGCTAGTGAGTGGTGAAGTGAGCGGTGCGGTGGCGGCGGTGAAGCTGGAGGCTCTAGCGGATCCTTCGATGGTGGGGGGCGGGCCGGGTCGTGCGTCTAACGGGAACATCGGGCTGAGCCGGATCCGGGTTTATGAGAAGACGGCTGGTGGGGAGGAACGGGAAGTGAAGCTGGTGAAGGCGGTGGCGGATTTCGAGCAGGACAGCGGGGGATTGAGTGTGGCGTCGGCATTGGATGACAATCCGAAGACGGGGTGGGCGGTGGATCCGCAGTTCGGGAAGGATCATGCGGCGGTGTTCACGCTGGCGGAGCCGCTGCCTGCGGGAGCGCGGCGGATGCGGGTGGTGCTGGAGTTTCAGTTGAACGGGCAGCACAACATGGGTCGGGTGCGGGTGTCGGTGAGTGGGCAGCCGGGGGCGGGACTGGGTGGCGAGGCGAATCCTGCGGAGGTGGCGGCGCTGCTGGAGAAGGCGAAGGTGGCGGCATGGCGGAAGGCGATGAGTGAGGCGGAGCGCGGGCAATTGTTTGCGTGGTGGAAAGGCCGGGATGCGGAGAGTGTGGGACTAGCGGCGAAAGTGGCGGCGCACGAAGCGGCACCGCCGCGGCACACGGAGAAAGTGCTCGTGTGCGGCGAGGGATTCCCGCCGCTGCGGATGCATACGCAGGGCGCGGATTTCTTCAATGAGACGTACTATCTGAAGCGGGGGAACACGGAGTTGAAGGACGGGACGGCGGCGCAGGGGTTTCTGAAGGTACTGACGCCAGTGGGTGTGCCGGCGTCGCGGTGGGTGCAGCCGGTGCCTGCGGGGTCGAAGTTTTCGGGGCGGCGGCGGGCGCTGGCGGCGTGGCTGACGGACACTGAGCAGGGGGCCGGGCATCTGGCGGCGCGGGTGGCGGTGAACCGGGTTTGGCAGCATCATTTCGGGAAAGGGATCGTGGCGTCGCCGAACGATTTCGGGAAGACGGGGAACCTGCCGACGCATCCGGAATTGCTGGACTGGCTGGCGGGCGAGTTGATTCGAGGCGGCTGGCGGTTGAAGCCGCTGCACAAGCTGCTGATGACGAGTGCGGCGTGGCGGCAAACGGGCGTCAGGGATGCGGCGCGGGAGACGGCTGATCCTGACAATGCGACGTTCACGCGGTTTGTGCCGCGCCGATTGGAGGCGGAAGCGCTGAGGGATTCGCTGCTGGCGGTTAGCGGAGTGCTTGACCCGACGATGTACGGGGCGGGGACGCGTGACGAGAACAGCCGGAGGCGGAGTATTTATTTCACGGTGAAGCGGAGTCAGTTGATTGGGAGCATGGTGGCGTTTGACCAACCTGAGCCGCTGGCGAGTCAGGGGTCGCGGCCGGTGACGACGGTGGCTCCGCAGGCGCTGATGCTGATGAACAGTCCGCAGGCGCGGGCGTGGGCGGGGGCGTTTGCGGAGAGACTGCGGAAGGAAGCGCCGGGTGGGCTGGAGGCGCAGATCCGGCGCGGGTATCTGGTGGCGCTGGGGCGGTTGCCTGGGGAAGCGGAGGTGGCGCAGTGCCGGGCGTTTGCGGAGGCGGCGGGCGAGGGCGGGCTGGTGGAGCTTTGTCAGGTGCTGCTGAGTCTGAATGGGACGGCGTATATTGAGTGAGGTGTTTGGAGGCTCTGGAGTGCTAGTGCGGGAGGGGTTGAGGTCGTCTTCGTGACTAGGTGGTGGCGATATCGCTTGAATGAGACCGGGCCGGTGAAGGGCCGGAAATGCCGGAGGTGGGTGGCTGTTCATGAGACTGCCGAAAGCTTCAATGAGATCTACTGACCGCTGACAGCGGATGCTGAAGAAGCCATCTACCTCAGTGTGCGGAAACCCAATGATCGCAAACAGTCAGCCCCCGAACGGCTGGCTGGAATGTGTGGCGGCAGATCCGTCTTAATGATTTCACGAGCACCATCATGCGGCGAGACCGTCCAGCGGGCTGCGGGCGACCACGCCCGGACGGTTCATCACATGCGTGTAGATCATCGTGGGCATAGCCAGTACCCTCGCAATCCCCGAGGTACGGTCAGGCGTCCGTTGCCTCCGTTCCGCCCACCTCAGAAAAACACCAATGGTCCGACGCACCGCCTCACACTCGTCGGCCACCGCCCCGAGTGCCTCCATTCTTGCCAATACTTCGTCGAGAGTCCGGGCGGGACTCTCACCTTGAACTGTGAATGCACGCATGGAATACCGTCATGCCGCATGTGCGGCGGAAAGTCAATTAGAAATTTGATGATCCGGCTTCGGATCCGCCTTGATCGCCGGCCAAGCCGACCCGCCGTGGAAAGTCCTTGCCGATTCTGTTGGTTCGGATATTGGGAGCGAGGTGCAGTCATATCCATTGAATTTCAGGCAGTTGAAAGGAAAGTGCAATTGGCCGAACGGCCCGATTGCAATGGGATATTCCACCAGATATGGTGGAATAATAAACTGTTCTGCCAAGAAATACCTCCGTATGAAGACGCTATTACTTGTTTGCATGTTGATCGGTTCGTCTCTTCAAGCTGATGACACGAAGAAGTTCTCCGAGATCGAAACCGTTCTAAAAGGCGACCCTAAGGTGAAGATTGCGACGGCGGAAGATGCCAATAAGTTGCTCTTTTCCGAAATCGGGAAGCCCACAGGCGGTATCTCGGCCTACTGGAGTTGGTCGATTAGGGATGCATTCATGCTGCCAAGTGATTGGGAGGGTATTGGCAAGGCTGGTGAGGTTGTCTGGATTGGACAACTCAATTCATTGGATGGCGCTCCACTTGCCTCGCAGCCGCTGGCAGTCTATTATATCAATGCGAACAGCGGAAAGATCTTCACCCTCAAGCGTCCATCTAAGAAAAAGACCGCAGAACAAGACGCTCCATCCAACGGCGGGTAACGCTCCTCTTTGAATTCGGGCTTCCATCCCCGCCGTGGATGAGCTAATCGTTCGCCCAACTAACGGAGTCCTTCGCGATGCAACCAAGTGCTTTGGAACCACCCTACATTCAGTCATTGCGACATCCGAAGATTGACGGCTTCAAGCTGGTTTCTCCACAGGATGAGTTGGACGAGCGGATTTATCGTGAGGTTGTGACTGATGGTTGCTCCATTTTGTCTTTTGGGAGTGGTCCCACTGCCCCAGAGTTCACCTACTCAGTCGGGCTCTTCCTTAACTTCCTGCACCCTGAGATACTTGTAATGGGGCTTCATCCCAGCACTGCTCACAGACTCATCAGGAAGCTCCGCGATGGAGTTGCTCAGGGAGCCTCGGTCACCTCTGATTCGGTGCGGCATGATTTGTTCGACGATCACAGACCTGTTCGCTTCCGAGTCGTCTCGCAGGAGAGATACCTCGACTATCTTGGCCGTAATTGTAACTTCTATTTCAGCCTCTTCGGAAGAGGGAGTGATCTGCACGATTTCGGATTCCCCGTGCTGCAAGTCATCTGGCCTGATCGAGATGGACACTATCCAGAAAATGTGAATTGTGACGCACGTTTCTCGGCAATCCACACACTGACAGCCCAGCCATGACCAAATTCACAGAGCCAACGAGGGCGAACAAAACGGATGCAGGCAACGGCTCGAAGGCTACCTGTCGTGTCATCGACGCCTCCCGCTCGCCGTCGCCTGATCCGGGTCGTTAAGCCGCAAGTACGTACTCGGGCAGAGCGGACACAGTTTCACAAACATGCATTCTCACGATCCAAAGCTCATTGATTCCACGCGCCTGGCGTGCTTTTCTGCTGTGGGCGATGGAATGCACGTCGAGCTGGCTGCCGAAGCCGATGGCGAAGTTCTGGTCTCGTTTCGAGAGGACGAAGCACTCGGGCTTCAAGTGGTGCTTCACGGCCGGTCCCAGGATGTAGTTCTCTCGCTTGCGGATCTGAAGCGCGCCATTTCCTTAGCGGAGTCAGAAGTTCATCGAGAGTCCTTCTATGACTAGGTGGGTGCGGCTTAACCAATCGCTCAACCGGACCCGCAACGGCATGCCGCCTTCGGGCCTCATTTCATTCTGGCCCTGCGGCGTCCTGCCGCTGCGGGCCGGTTAGCTCAAACGTTCGCCAAGAATCAGAATCACACCCCATGAGCCAAGAAGCCATCATTTGTATCCCCGGCCCATGGGCTGATCGCAGCGAGTTTCTACGAGCAATTATCACCCAGGAGCCTGCAGGTGAGTTCATGTTTGCAGGGGCGATTCTAGCCCATCCCAAAGGCAACGATCATGTGCCTCTGGATTTTTGCGAACCCTACGCAGAGATGAGAGAGGCATTTCGCCTTGCTGGTCAGGGGCGACTCACAGATCAGAGTCTTGACGCTGTTGGAGGCCACCGTGGCGTTGCCTATCTTCACTTCCCTGTTGGTTGGCTCGAGCAGCGCCATCGCCTCACGAAGTTCACTCAGGTTGTTCAGCGAGCTGGCGGCATTGCTGTGAAGGTCGAGTCGTCTGGAGTAGCACATGAGTGGGATCGTTGGTTTTCCCTGCTCTCTGGAACCACGTTTGACGCGTATTGCAGTGCCGTGACACTTATTGCCGACTCCGAGCGTTATTATTCGTGCGGCATGCACCACTTCAGTTTGCCAGAGTGCAGCTTGCCACGCTCCATCGACGTTCGAGAGGCCGCCGATCTCATGAACCGATTCAACATGTATCAGATCGTCGAGCATCCCCAGCTTACTTCGGGACACACGTTCAGTCTTGATCCTGACTCTCCACACTTTCGGCTCGTCCTGTCTGCAGACTCCCGCCATGATGCCGATGACCTTTTTCACAATCCACACGGTTTATGGGATCTAACTCCGCAGCAATGAGCACCGACACAAAAACCAAGGCGAACAAGACGGTGGTGGCAACGGCGGACAACGTCTTTCTTTCGCTTCGCTCTGGCAGCCCAATCTCCGCCGTGCCACACCTTTGACGTTCG
>QQNF01000013.1 GCA_003402705.1 Verrucomicrobiota bacterium
GGGGGGGAGGTGGGGGGGAGGGGGGGGGGGGGGGGGGGGGGGGGGGGGGGGGGGTTGAGGGGGGGGAGTATGGGGGGGGGGGGGGGGTGGTGAAAGCCGGGGGGGGGGGGGGGATTGGCTGGGGACAAAAAAAGAGGGCACCGCTGCGTGGGTGCAGCGGTGCCCTTGGGAGAGAGAGTGGGGAGATTACTTGCCCTTTTTGGTGGGAGCTTCTTCCTTTTCTTCCTTTTCGGCAGGGGCGTCGGATTTTTCTTCCGGGGTTTCCTTCTGGGATTTTTCGACCTGAGCCTTCATTTCGACGATGCGTTCCTTGATGGCCTTGGCTTGGGTGGCGGTGTCGCTGTCAGGTTTGACGGCGACGACCTCGTCCATGAGTTTGTCGGCGGCTTCGAGGCGGTCTGGTCCGTAGACCTGGAGACGCTGCATGAGCATCTGTTGTTTTTCTTCGCCTTCGAGTTTTTCGTCGGCGATGAACTTGTCGATACGGGCTTCGAATTCCTTGAGTTTGCCGCTGGTGCCGAGGGCTTCGAGTTCCTTGTTGAGGGCTTCGGTTTTGCCGGCGGTGTCGCGCTTCTTCTTCAGGCCGAGGGAGTCGTCCTTATCGAGAGCGATGACCTCGTCGGTTTCTTCCTTGTAGAATTTGGTGACGACGTCGGCGTCGAGCTTTTCGAGAGCGGCGGCGATGAGTTTGGCTTTTTCGAGGCCTTCAGCGGCTTTGGCTTTGGTGAAGGCGGCGTCGCGGTCGATGCGGACCTGGCGGAGTTCGTCGAGGTGTTTGAGGTAGGCGTCGGGGCCGCCTTCCTGGTAACCGGTCTTGGCGTAAGGACGGCCCTTGGCGTCGGCGAGGACGATGGTGGGGAAGCCTTCGATGCCGAATTCTTCCTGGAGTTTGGCGTTCCGTTCCTTGAGTTCCTTGGATTGTTCCTTCTGTTGTGGGAAGTCGAGTTCGACGAGGACGAAGTTTTTGGGGGCGGTGGATTTGAAGCCGTCCTTGGTGAAGACTTCCTTCTGGAGTTTGATGCACCAGCCGCACCAGTCGGAGCCGGTGAAGTCGATGAGGAGGTCTTTGCCGTCTTTGGCGGCGGTTTCCTTGGCTTTGTCGAAATCTTCGGTCCAGCCTTCAGCGGCGCGGGTGGGAGCGGCGATGGAGAGGATGAGCGCGGGCACGGCGGCCGAGAGTGCGCGGAGCGAGAAGCGGTTCATGGGGTGAGGCGAATGGTATTTGGTTAGAGAGCGCGAGTGCGGGCGACGGGCCTGCGGGCGCGAGGGGAGGAGGATTCCTTTTCGGGCGGGGAGGGGCAACCGCGCATTCGGGAAATGGGAGGGGCGGGCGTCAGGGGGATTGGTGGAGGGCGTTGAGGAGGGAGATGGCGGCGTCGACGAGTTGTTCGCCGCTGCCTGGTTCGACGCGGGCGCTTTCTGCTTCGTAGGCTTTTTCGGCGTAGCTGCGGCGGTCGGGGACATAGCCGATGGAGCCGTTGGCGAGGGTGGTGATGATGGTGACTGGGAAGGGCGAGCGTTTTTTGAGGGCGAGGCCGAGTTCTGCGAAGACTTCGCCGGGGAGGGCGACCCATGCGATGTCGTGGCCGAGGGAGATGACCTGGACCTCTGCGGGGATGGGTTGGCCGTTGAGTTGGGCGAGGTCGAGGATGCGGTTGGCGTGGACGAGATCGTTGAAGGAAGGAGGGGTGGAGCGTTTGCCGGAGACGGTGAGGGAGGCAAGTTCGGATTGTTCCGGGGAGACTGAGGGGACGGCGAGGGGGACGGAGGCGGAGCGGACCTTGAGAGGGAAGGGGGCGATGGGGCGCGGGGATTTTTCGGCGCGGAAGAGAGAGGCGGCGATGAGGGTGGCGAGGCGGTTGGCTTCAGCGGGGCCTGACTGGGAGCGGTTCCAGTGGACGTCGAGGTGGTTGAGATTGCCGCAGGTGCCGTTGCCGAAGAGCGTGATGGCGTTGCTGCCGTGATAGGCGGCGAGGAGACGTGAGAGGGCACCGGGGTAATCGGCGGAGGCTTTGGAGCCGCCGACGGTGTCCGGGTGCATGGAGAAGTTGGCGTAGATGGCGAGGGCTGGGGCGAGAGTGCCGGGAGCGTGAGGGGGTTCGAAGAAGACCGCCTGGGATTGGGGGTCGGTGGGTCCGGTGGGGAGCATGACGGCTGGGTTGAGCTTGCCGGGGTTCCACGCGACCGAACCGTCTTTGAGATAGAAGCGGCGGCAGAAAGTGGTGTCCGGGCAATCGCCGGAGACGGAGGAGATGGAGACGGGGGCGAGGGCTGCGGCGGCGTTGCGGACGGCGGCGGCGATGAGGTTAGGGAGAGCGGCGAGGTATTTGCCGTGTGGGGAATCGGGTCCGGTGGCCGAGGCGTCGGGGGCGTCCGGCGTGCGGAGGAACCTGCCGGGGACCGGGCCGGTGTGGGCGTGGGTGGCGGAGATCATGACGCTGGAACCGGGGAGGACGCCATCGGCGTCGATGCGGGCGCGGACGGCGTCGACGAGTGAGCGGGGTGCGTCGATGAGATCGAGCGTGACCATGGCGGCCATGGAAGTGCCGTCGTTGAGGACGAGGGCGGAGGCGTGGAGGTCGTCGAGGACCCCGTCGCAGGCGCGGAAGTGATAGTGTCCGGCCATGGCGGCTCCGAGGGGAGGAGTGATGACCGAGCGGGCGGCGCCGGCGCGGAATTCAGGGGCGGCGTTGGCGTTAGTGAGAAACGATAGGGTGGCGAGGAGCGAGAGGGTGGCGAGGGAGAGGCGGTGCATGGGAGAGGGGTGGGCTGGAATCAGGTTAGTGGAGAGGAGAGGGAGGCGAGGCGTGCGGCTTCTGTGAGGGTGTCGATGTCGTCCGGGGATTTGTCGTGGCGGAGGGCGCGGATGCGTGGGAAGCGGAGGGCGAAGCCGCTGGGGTGGCGGCGGCTGGGGTTGATGGCGTCGAAGGAGACTTCGAGGACGGTGTCCGGGGTGACGGTGCGGGTGCGGCCGTCGGTGGTGATGGTGGTGCGGGAGAAGTGTTCGGTTAGGGATTCGAGTTCTGCGTCGGTGAGACCGGAGTAGGCTTTGCCGATGTTTTTGAGGGAACCGTCTGAGGGATCGCGGACGGCGAAGGTGAAGTCGCTGAGGAGGTGGCTGCGTTTACCGTGGCCTTGCTGGACGGCGGTGACGACGACGTCGAGGGAGAGCGGGGAGCGTTTGAGTTTGAGCCATGAGCGGCCGCGGCGGCCTGCGGAGTAGGGGCTTTCCGGGTCTTTGAGGATGAGGCCCTCGTTGCCGGCGCGGCGGGCGTCGAGGAAGGCGCGGTCGAGGTCGGTGGGGGAGGAGGCGAAGCGGACGGCGATGCGTTCGAAGCCCGTGGGGAGGTGGAGGGAGTCGAGGAGGAGACGGCGCTGCTGGAGCGGGAGGTGGATGAGGGAATTGCCGTTGAGCCAGAGGAGGTCGAAGAGGATGCAGCGGACGGGGATATCGGAGGTTAGGAAGAGGTCGGGGTCGCGGCGGCCGAGACGTTTCTGGAGGGCGGCGAAGTCGGCGTGGCCGGAGAGGCCTGGGGCGATGATTTCGCCGTCGGCGATGATCTGGTCAGGGAAGTTGGAGGCGGCGGCGATGAGTTCGGGGAATTCGCGGGAGATGTTGCGGAGGTCGCGGGAGAAGAGAGCGGCCAGGGTTGGGGTGACGTGGAGTTGGGTGCGGATGCCGTCGAATTTGTCTTCGAGCCAGAGGCCAGCGGGGTGGTTAGGAGCGGGGCGCTGATCCCATGCAGAGGACGTGGAGTCGACTGGGGAGGCGAGCATGGCCTTGACTGGTTGGAACGGGACGAGGGAGGCTTCGTCGAGACGGCCGTCGCGGGCGAGGATGGCGGTGGCGCCGAGGTCGCCATTGAGCATGTGGGCGGAGCGGACGGCGTCGGGCGAGGAGTTGAAGGCGTTCGCGATGGCGTCTTCGAGGAGCCCTTCTTTGAGGCCGAGGCGGGTGTCGCCGGTGAGGATTTTGACGACGTACTGGGCTTCGCGCGGGGAGAGGGCGCGGAAGGCTTTGGTGAGGATGGCGAGTCGGGCGGAGGGTGAGGATGCTAGGCGGAGCTGGTCGAAGAGAGCCTGGACATCGGCGAGGGACCATGGGCGTGGGGACGTGCGGCCGTCGAGGACGAGGAAGGCGGTGCGGCCGGCGTCGTTCTGGGCGCGGGAGATGGCGCGGTAGGCTGGGAGGGAGATGGCGGCGGCGTCGATTAGGGCCTGACGGATGAGGGCGGGGCCGGTTTGGAGATTGGAGAGCTGGGCGCGGGTGGCGGCGGGTTTGCCTGCGAGGAAGCGGATGCTGGTGGCGAGGGAGACGGCGTCGGCGGGGCGGTTGAGGAAAGGGGCGAGGAGAGAGGATTTGGCGGAGCGGCCGGGGGCGGCGGCGACGGCGTCGCAGATGTCGGCGAAGGCGGAGAATTCGCTAGAGGGGGGAGGTGGGGAGGCGGGGGTGGCGGTGGCGGAAGTGTCAGGGTCGGGCTCCGAATTGGCGGGTGAGGCGAGGGAGAGTTCGAGTTGGTCCGAGCCGAGGAGGGACCATGCGTTCCAGCCGCGGGAGCGGAGGGCTGAGGCGAATTCTGCGGAGGGGCCGTGGGTGGTTAGGACGAGGGAGGGTTGGACGAGATCGACGAGGTGGAGGAGGTCGGGCCAGTCGGCGTGATCGCTGAGGGGGAAGGCGTCGTCGGATTGGTACTGGAAGCGGGCGCTGGAGTTGAGGGCCCAGCCGCTGACCATGGCGGAGACGAGGCGCTGGCGTTTGCGGAGGGATTGCTGACGGGAGGCGGACGGGGGGATGATGAGGACGCGGCCGGAGGTTTCCGGGGAGATGGTTTCCCATGGTGGGAGGGGCCAGCCGAGGTCCTCGTAGGAGCGGTTCATGGCGGCGACGGAGGAGTGGACGGCGACGGGGAGGAGACCGCCGAGGAGCATCTGGAGTTCCTGGGCTTTGCCGAGCGAGTAGGCGAGGAGGACTGGGGTTTGGCCGGATTCGAGGGCGTGGCGGCACCAGTCGATGATGGCGGCGCGGGTGTGGTCGAAGGGAGGGAAGACGTAATGGGGTTGGCCGAACGTGCATTCCATGATGAGTGAGTCGGCGGGGATGGGCTTGGCGGCTTCGGCGCTGAGGCCGGCGCGGAGTTTGAAGTCGCCGGTGTAGAGGAGGGACGCGCCGTCGGAGAGACGGGTGACGTGGACCATGGCGCTGCCGAGGACGTGACCTGCGGGGGTGAGGAAGAAGCGGTGGCCGGCGTGTTCCCATGGTTGGTCCCATGGGAGAGCGATGATGTTGCCTGTGTAGTTGAAGCGGTCGCGGAGGAGACGGGCGGTGGGTTCCGAGCAGATGGTGGTGGAGTGGCGGGCGACGTGGTCGCTATGGGCGTGGGTGATGAAGGAGAAGGGGACGGAGCGGTGGGCGTCGAGCCAGACGCCGGGTTCTGGGAGGAGGATGCCGGTGCGGCTGGCGGAGACGGCGACAGGAGATGCGGACATGGTGTGGGACTACGCTTGCCGAATGGGAGGAAGGAGGCAATGCAGGGAGAAGATGAGTGACATTGAGAAAACAGGAGAGGATGCCGTGATGGAAGTGGGGACGCAGCCGATTGATGCGTTTCTGACCGGGCATGAGGTGAACAACCATGCGATTGTGGCGGCGGCGCACGGGAGTGGGCTGACGCACAAAGTGCTGCAGAAGGCGCGGAAGGGCCGAGCGCTGACGGTGCGGGCGCAGAAGAAGGTGCTGGCGGCGGTGGCGGCGCACTGCAAGGGTGCGGGGTTGCCGGAGCCTGCGATGGCGGACCTGTTCAATTACCGCGGCCGCTGAGAGGCGGGGCGGGCGTCAGGGTTTTCTTGGGTTGAACGGGATGCCGGGTCTGGTGCCGGGCGGGAGTTGTCTGACTGGGCCGGTGGCGGGCGGCGTGGTTTTTTCGGGTGCCGGGTTGGGAGCGGGCGGGGCTGCGGGGATTTCGGAGGTGCCGCCGAAGGGGTCATCGGGCGGGGAACCTTGCTTGGTGCCCGGTTTGGGAGTGGCGGCTGGGGCGGCAGTTGGGTCGGTGGGGTCGGCTGTCTCGGTTGGATCCGTCAGGCCGGCGGGTTTGGTGCCTTGGGCGGCTGGTTTGGCGGCCTCGGGGTCTTGTCCGGCGAGGATCGTGCGGAGTTCGGTGATCCACTGGGGAGCGTCGCGGTGGGCCATGTTGGTTTTGATGTGGGCGAGCATGGAGGCTCCTGCGCCTTCCTGCTGGCCGAGGGAGAACATTTCGCGCATCTGGCCCCACTTGAGCTGAGGGAGACGTTCTGCGGTGAAGCGTTCGGTGGCTTCGCGGAAGCCGGCGGTGGCGGCGGCTTCGGATTCCTGGGAGATGCGGCGGGTCCATGCCTGCATGAGGCTGGAGGCCATTTTATTGCGGCGGTAGTAGGGGAAGACGAGGGTTTCGTAGATGCCGCCGATATCGCCTGGGTTGTGGGTGGCTCCCCCTTCTTTGCGGCCGACGGTGATGTCGAGTTTGTAGCGCCTGCCGAAGACACTGTTCACGACATCGCCTCCGAGGTTGCTTTTGCCGTCGGTTTTCTTGAGGTGAGCGAGGACGGAGTCGATGTAATTGACGGCGGCGGCGACGACTTCGGCGCGGGCGGATTCGGTGCGGGCGTTGGCGTCCATGACGACGATGGTGAGCCACTGGACCTGCATCTGGAGGACGGATTCGCGTTCGTTGCTGGTGGATTTGGTCTGGTTGCGTTTCCAATCGGAGAATTCGGTGGCGGTGCGGCCGGCCTCGTCGAATTCGATGACCTTGGTGCAGTCGAGCCAGAGATTGAAGGCCTTGTCGGCGGAGGAACCGGCGTCGCGGAGGTCGCGGATGATGCCTGAGTTGTAGCCGTATTTTTTTTCCTCCATGGTTTTGGAGACATCCTCGAGCTGGGCGAGGAGTTTGGCGGCGGCGGCTTCGTCGAGGGGCGTGGGGGTGGGGGCGGGTTGGGCGGCGGGGGCTGGGGCGGTGTTGCGCGGGGGGAGTTGGGCGTGAGCGGAGACGACGCCGAGGGTGAGGGCGGCGGCGGCGAGGCGGGCGCGGGAGGGGAGGGCGAGAGAACGGGAACGCATGGCTGAAGGGAAACTACCGGGGGAGGAGGGATGTGACAAGTCCGGGGCAACTATTTTCGGGGTGGGCAAAATGGCGATTGGCAGGAGGCGGGGGCGTGCGTAGTTCGGGGACTATGCTAATCATCGGTGCTGACGACGACGTGAAGCCGAGGCTCGACCTCGGCGAGAAGATCCGTGAACTTTGTGAAGCCCTGCTGCAGGACGAGAGCGTGATTGACGCCCGGAATCGTGTGGAGCGCTTTTTGCAGAATCCGGAGGCGACTCGCGGGTACGCGGCGCTGGCGAACATGGGGGAGAGCCTCCATCAGAAGCAGAGCGCTGGTGAAGAGATCAGTGAGGAGGAAGCGGACACGTTTGAGAATCTGCGCCGTGAGGTGCTGGGTGACCGTGCGGTCCAGGATTTTGCGGAGGCGCGCAATGTGCTTCAGGAGATTGAAGGAATGGTGTCGGCGTATGTCGGCCGGACGCTGGAGCTGGGTCGGGTTCCTGAGGAATCGGAATTTGCCGCTCAGAGCGGGGGAAGTTGCGGTACGGGCTGCGGGTGCCACTGAGGCGGAGGATTGTTGATTTAAAATGCAAGCAGGCAGCGGGAGAGATCCTGCTGCCTGTTTTGTTTTGGGGGGGGAGGGTTGATGGGGGCGAAGGGCCGCCGCCCCTGCTGGGGCGGTGATCTATTGGTGTGTTAGACCGGTGGCTGACGCCACCGGCTAAGCTCCGTCAAGCCTTCGGCTTGGGGTCGCACAGGGCGCGGGAGAGGCGCGGAGGGGAGGGCGCTTTACAGGTGATCCTGCCTCGAGTATTTGAGGTGAGGTGAGGGCTTCACCATCCGACAGAGTGACTTACTACATAGACATCTTTTTTTAGAAAATGCTGGGGACTGCCGGGGCACGTTGGCATCGCAGTGTGCAGTGATAACTGATGCCGGTCTGTTTGGGAGGCTGCACGGCATCCTTAATCGTTATCTTCGGCCTTCTTTCTGCGGCGAGCGATATCACTCCATCGCCATTGATGAGTCAGCACCTGAACTTCAGCAGGCGCTGCGTCTATTGTCGGAGGTGGGTTTGGAGCCGGTGTTTCAGGGCTTCCTGACGCCTGAGCAACGGGGGAAATTCTTCCCGATCCGTCGTGAGCGTGTGCCGTTTCCGCTCGACGGCTCCGAGTGGTTGCAGGTAATGTGCATGAACGCCAATCGAGGTGGTGTGGTGCGGTCGCTTCAGGGTAAACAACTGGTGGCTTCGTGCACCAAGGAAGAAGCCCGCCGGAAAGGTCATTGCCTTGACCTGACTCACCACGTGTTTGCGGTGACTGAGGAGTTTAAGCTGGCATTTGAAGCAGCGGGGTTGGTTGGTGCTGAATTCCACCCGCTGATTTATGACCCGCCGGCACCGAACTGTAAGCGCACGTTCTGGATGGATGCGACGGTGACAGCTCCATGGTCACCGTGGTTGCGGCGGATTCAACAGCTTGATGGCTCCGATGACATGGCAGGGACGGAGTTGGGACATACCAACGAGCCGTTAGTAGGACATACGGGCAATGCGGATTTTGACGACCAAGGTTACTTTGGTCCTGGCATCGCTTACCGGAGGGCTGATCTTGAGGGATTTGAGGGAGTGGATTTCATGCGTCAGCCTGAATGGACGGTTGTGCACAATGGAGTGTGGCGCTCCGTGCATATCGTCAGCCAGCGGTTTCGGGCGTGGGCGAAGAAGTTCGGGTTTCGATTTGTGATGAATGGCGTGCAGTTGATTGATTGAAGGGGAGAAGGCCAACCCCTAGGGGGTTTTGAGGATTTTGGAACGATAACCCCGGGTATCGCTTTGCGAGACCCGGGGCTATTAACCGGTCGTCCCTACGGGACGGGGCGGGACTGGGAGGGACTGGGAGGGACGGGGCGTGGAGGCGCGGAGGGGAAGACGGGGTGGAAATGAATTGGCCTGCGCCGGGAGGGTCAGGTGGTTAGTGACTCCCATGACAATCCGAATCGTGTCAGGAACTTCTTGACGCGGTCGGTGTCGTTGGGTTTTTCTTTGGCGGCGCGGGTGACGGAGAAGAGGCGGCGTCCGGCTTCGGCCATAGTGCGGGACTGGCGGCAGGTGCGGATGACGTGGGCCAGTTGGACGAGGTCGAAGGAATCGAATTTGTTGGTGTAGTCTGTGCCGAGGAGGTTTGAGAGCAGGGCGGCATCATCGTCGGTGCTGGTGCTGGCGGGTCGGGAGAGCTTGTTCCAATGGGACTGGAGCAGGGCGGTTTCGGATTTCACGAGTGCTTCGGTGATGCGTCCTTTTTCCGCGAGGGTGGCCATGCGGATCATGACGGCATTGAGGTCGCGGAAGTTGCCCTGCCATGTGGCTTCCGGGCTTTGTGCGAATTTCAGGAAAGCGTGCCTTGCTTCGCGGTTCAGGCTGATTTTGCGGCCGAGTTTCTGGGAAGCGCGGTCGAGTTCGTAATCGAGATTGGGCCCGATGTCTTCGCGGCGTTCTGCGAGGCCCGGGAGGGCGAAGGTCCAGAGATTGATGCGGGCCTGGAGGTCCTCGCGGAACTTCTGCTGCTTAACCAGTTCATGAAGGTCCCGGTTGGTGCCGGCGATGAGTTGGAAATCGCTCTGCACGGTTTTGTCGGAACCGAACGGAGAGAATGCTTTATCCTCGACCGCCCGGAGCAGCATGGCTTGTTCGTCGGGGCCGAGTTCGCCGATTTCATCGAGGAACAACAAACCGCCATCGGCCTCGCGCAGCACCCCGGAGCGGTCGGTCATGGCACCGGTGAAGGCTCCTTTCACATGGCCGAAGAGGGTGCTCATGGCTGAATCGCCGCGGAGGGTGGCGCAGTTGATTTCCACGAATTTTCCCTTCAGGCCGCAGCGCTGTCGGCGCAGTTCGCAGATGCGGCGGGCGAGTTGGCTTTTGCCGGCTCCGGTGGGTCCTGTCAGCAGGATGGGTTCCTTGGACCGCAGGGCGACCTGCTCGATCATGCCTATGAGTGCATTGAACTGGGCATTCTTCGTGGCGATGCCGCTTTTCAGCAGGTCCCGGGCGTCGGCCTGTTCCCGGGCAAAGCGCGTGGCGAGGCGGTCGTAGCGGGAGAGGTCGAGATCGATGATGTCGAACTTGCCAACGGCCTTGTTGTCTTTGGGCGCGCGATTGCTCGGTCCTGTCTGCAGCAGTCTGGCGGGCAGACGGCCGGTTTCTGTGAGGAGGAACAGGCAGATCTGAGCGACGTGGGTGCCGGTGGTGATGTGGATGAAGTAGTCCTCCTTGTCAGGATCGAATGGATAGGATTCGGCAAATGTCAGGAGCCCGTCGTAGACGCTTTCGAAATCCCATGGATTCTCCCCCAGTGAGATCAGTTGCGGGCGGACCTCGGTATGAGGCGAGCAGGTCCGCATGTCGTTGATGACAAAATCGGCGAGGGGAGTGAACCGGTGCTCATAGAGGAGTTCAAACCGGTCCACTGGCCATGTTTTCTGCATCACCGCCCCGATGGAAGGCCGCCACATGGTCCACCGCTCGTCGTGCTTGATGCCGTCGAGTTTGGTCCCGAGCAGGCCGAGCACGACCCGGGGTTTCTGCGGGGGTGGATTTTTAGGTCAGTTGGGATCCTATGGAGGAGGCAATCACTTTGGGGAATGCGAAGCGGTGCGCCTGTCCGATGACCCGAGTGTGCAGCGTGCGGCAGAAGTCTTCGGCCTGCGGGACCGGAATGTCGCGTTCCTGAGCCACTGCGGGTCGCGCGGGTTTGGCAATGTGCTGGCGCAGAACCAGTTCAAGGACCTTGAGCGCAAGTTCGAGAAGTGGAGCACGCCGTTTCCAGCCAACGACAAGAAGCTGGTTTATGCCCCGCTGGGAACGCCCGAAGCCGATGCCTATCTCAACGATATGGCTCTTGGGGCTAACTTTGCGACGGTGAACCATCTGCTGATCAATGCACTGGTGCTGGAAGCCTTTCAGGAAGTCCTGCCGGGTGTCACGGGTCGCCTTGTGTATTTCATCAGCCATAACATTGCGCGGAAGGAAGTCGTGGAGAACCAGTTGGCATGGGTGCACCGCAAGGGGGCGACCCGTGCGGTTCCGGGCGGGCATCATTCGCTGGCGGGCACACCGTTTGCCGAGTGCGGTCATCCGATTCTCCTGCCGGGAAATCCGCGCGACGGCTCCGTGGTGATGGTTGCGCAGTCCGGGGCATCCAAGACCTGCTGGTCGGTGAACCACGGGGCGGGTCGGGCGATGGGCCGCAAAGCGGCGGCCCGTGCTCTTGATCAGAGGGCGGTCGATGCCGGGATGGAAGCCATGGACATTCTTTCCAACTGCCGGCAATACCCGATTGATGAATCTCCTGACGCTTACAAGGACTTTGCGGAGGTCCTGAAGAGTGTGGAAGGAGCGGGGCTAGCCAAACCGGTGGCGACGTTGAAGGCACGGTTTGTCATCAAGGACAACGACAAGGCGGATGATTGAGGACGGAATGCCAGCCTTTCCCTGAGGGGAGGGCTGGCATTTGCTTCTTGGGAGAGGGGGGAAAGGAAAAGACCCGCGCCGGGAGGGTCCGGGGCGGGTCCTGGGGAGGGGTGCTGGGTGGTAGGCTCAGCGTTTGCCTTTGCGGCGTGCGGCGTCGTAGCCGGCTTCGTAGCCGCGTTTGAAGGTATCGTGGGTGTTGGAGTCGTAGAGCTTCTTGTGATTGGTCATGTGCTTGTCCTTGCCGCGGTAGAAGTCGTCCTGACCAGCGCGGTAGGCCATGTCATAGACGCCTGACTTGTTGCCTTGCCATGGGCCTGGGCGGTTGTTGTTGTTATTGTAGTAGCCTGGGCCCTGGTCGTAGTAGCCTGGGTGATTGCCGTAGTAGCCGTTGTTATTGGGGTAGTAGGGCTGCTGGTTGGGGTAGTAGCCGGGAGGGCGGCCGCCGTACTGGGGAGGTGGCGGGTAGTAGCCGGGACCGGATTGGGGGCCGGAGAGGGCGTTGAGGGTGGCTGGGTCGAGACAGCCGGTGAGGGAGACGGCCGAGAGGACGGCTCCGAGGAGGGAGAGGACGAGGGAGGGTTTCATGGTTGGTGGTCTGATGCCGGACAGGTTGCGCCGGAGCGGGCCGACTGCAAGGTTTGGAGGTAGCAAATGCAGCGAGCAGGGCGCAAGCAGACAGTGCCATGAAATTGGGGGGGGTGATTATTTGAGGCTGACGTGGGCGCGGAAGAAGCGGTTGGGGGTGGTGATGGTGGCGTCGTGGGTGAAGGTGCCGTTGCTGTGGGTGGCGTCGGGGAGATTTTCCCACTGGGTCATGTCTTCGCTGGAGAGGAAGCGGGCGCGGAAGCGATTGGCGTAGGAGGCTGGGAAGTCGAAGGAGAGCCGGATGCCGGAAGTTCCGGGGACGGGAGCGATGCGGACATTGGAGATGCCGATGGTGACGGGAGGGGAGGCTGGGGAATCGGTGGCGCAGCCTGGGTCGGAGCCATCGAGGTATTCCTGGAGGAGCGAGTAGGGTGAGCCGTCGCCGCTGCTGGCGGGGTTCTGGCCGATGGCTCCGAAGAAGGCGAGTTCCCATGCGTCTGGGAGGAGATTGCCGTCGGAGTCGGTGGGGCTGGGGGCACCGAGGGAGGAGACGAGGACGGAGACGACCTCGATGGAGGAGAGCCCGTTGATGGCGTCGCGATCGGAGTAGCCGATGACGGTCATGGCACTGCCGGAGGGGAGATTGAAGGCGGCGGGGAGATTGAAGGGTTGGCCGTGGTCGTCGATGAGGGCGAAGCGAGGGCCGGAGGGGAGGGAGTCGACGGCGGTGGCACCGGCGACGGGAGCGGGCGAAGGCGTGACGTTCAGCGTGACGAGCGGCCGTGACTGGAAGGCGCTGGAGATGAGTGTGGTGGCGAGGGATCGGGCGGCGGCGACGTCGGCGGTGTTGAGGGACGTTTCTTCGAAGAAGGCTTCGGGGAGTGTGCCGTTCCATGCGAAGTGGCGGAGGGCGTCGATGGGGGCGTCGTAGAGGCCTGGGGAGGCGTTGCCGAGGGCGCTGCTGAGGCGGTAGACCTCGGTGGCGACGGTGCGGAGGGCGGCTGCGGCGGGTTGGCGGAGCGCGTTGGAGAGGGCTTCGAAGGCTGGGCGGATGAGGATGGAGGCGGAAGTGGCGGCTTCGGCTGGGGAGGGCGGGGATTCGAGCGAGCGCAGGTCATCGGGTGAGAGCGCGGCGAGCGAGGCGTCGGATTCGTCGGACGGGCGCCATTTGGTGAGGCAGAGCTTCTGGTCTGGCGTTAGGAGCCCGCGGTCTCTGGCGATGCCGGTGAGGCCCCATTCGAAGAGGATGGTGGCCAGGGAGGCGGTGGTGTCGAGCGTGGCGTCGGCGGAGGCTGGTTGGACGGCGGCGTAGGCGGATTGGGCGGCGGCGATCCATGCGGCGGCCTGGGTGGCCGGGGCGTTGGGGTTGTAGGTGAAGGGAACGGAGATGCTGAGCCCGTCCGGGATGGGTTGGAGGGCGATGATTTCGCGGCCGAGGATAGAGTCCGGGGCGGAACCGACGAGCGGGAAGCTGGCGGGGGTGGCGAGGGTGAGGAGCCGGAGCGAGGATTCGACGGGTTGGACGGAGAGATCGGCGGTGCCGTTGCCGCTGGCGGTTGGGGCGGAGCCTAGCTGCGCTGAGGCGATGTCGCGGGCGGTGATGGCCTCGTCGTCGGCAGCAGCGGCGGGGGAGTTGGTCAGGCCATTGAGGGCGGAGACGGAGGCGTGGATGTCGAAGCGGGCGGCGGAGGGGTCGTGCTGCTCCGGTTTGCTAGCGCTCGAGAGACTGTCGGTATTGGCGAGAAGTTCTTCGAGATCGGTGAAGCCGTCGCCGTCGGAATCGGGGCCGGAGGAAGGGTTGAGGCCGAGGGCGCGTTCGACGAAGTCGGGGACCCCGTCGTTATCCGAGTCCTGCTGGTGCGGGGGATTGGTGAAGGTGAAGGAGGCCTTCTGGATGGCGGAGGGAGCGCCATTGGTGAGGGCGTAGGTTTCGACGGTGGTGTCAGTGTAGAGCGGGAAGGGGGCCGAGTACTGAGTGAACGGAGCGGTGGGGCTGGTCCGGAAGAAGATGGAATTGACTTCGGAGCGGGCAGTTAGGGTGACCTGCTGACTTTCGCGGTAGGAGCCGCTGCCTGGGGAGATGGTGACCTCCTCGTTGACGGCGCCGTTTTTGGATTCGAGCCAAAAGAGCGAGATGGTGGGGCGCCACTGGTTGTAGAGAGCGGACTGTGCGGAGGCGGGAGCGGCGCCGAGACTGAGAGGAGAGGCGGAGCCGAGACCGAGAGAGGCACCGAGGTCGTCGCGCCAGTTGGCGAGGGCGGAGAGTGGAGCGCCGGCGAGGATGACGGAGTCGGTCCAGTCGCCGATGGAGGAGAGGCGGAGGACCTGAGGGGAGGCGGTGACGAAGGGAGGGGAGTTGAGATAGACGACGTTGGCCATGCCTGAGAAGGCGCTGGTTTTGGGGAGTGTGTCGGTGCCTGCGTTGTTCCAGAGACCGCCGGAGGCGGAGAACCGCCAGAGGTTAGAGGAAGGCTGGCTGGAGGAGGAGGCGAAGAGGAGTTGGAAGCTGCCGTCGCTGGTGATGGTTGCGCCTGAGGGGACGCCCGGGGCGTTGGAGAGATTGAGGGAGGAGGCGGCGGTGAAGCCAGCGGCGGCGGAGTAGTTGTAGATGACGACGCTGCCGGAGGAATGGATCACGAGGAATTGGCTAGTGACGCCGTTGTGAATGACGTGGAGCTGACTAACGGGTGATGGGAGTGTGCGTGTGATGGTGCTGGCGTAGCCGTTGGCGGCGGCGTTGAAGCGGCGGACGACGACGGAAGCGCTGCCGGGGACAGAGGCGAAGAGGTCGGTTTGAGGGGCGTCGAACGAGCCGAAGGCGAATCTGGTGCCGGTGGCGAGGCCGGAGATGGCGAGGGGGGCGAGGGCGGCGGGGGTGCCGGAGGCGACGCTGTAGATGGTGGCGGCTTCGGTGCCTGAGGATTCGCGCTGGAGGAGGATGAGTTCGGCGGCAGCGGTGGAGGGTTTGAAGGCGAGGGCGCGGAGCCACTGGTCGGAGGAGTCGACGGTGCCGAGGGTGGTCATGGGAGGAGAGCCATTGCTGCGGAACGAGCGGAGCGAGGAGGATTGGGCGGCGGGGTTGAGGACACTGCCGGTGATGAGGTCGAGGTGGGCGGTATTGGCCGGGTTTCCGCCGGGGATGTCGATGGCGGCGACGACCTTGGGGCCGATGCCGGAGAAGAAGAAGTCGCTGAGCGGGTTGTAGTTAGGGGAGGCTGGGGAAACGTGGGTGATGCGGTTGGCTTCGGGCGAGGCGAAGAAGATGGAGTCGTTAGTGGTGGAGATGACCTTGCCGACGGCCATGGCGGAGATGGAGGCCATGCCTGACGATTGAGGCTGACTCCATGAGAACGGGCCGGCTGCGGCGCCGAAGCCGACGCGGAAGATGCCGGTGTCGCGGGAGGCGACGACGACGTCGGGGATGCCGTCGGCGTTGAAGTCACCGGAGGAGGAGAGTTCGGTGCCGGAGTCGTGGACGAAGGCGGCGGAGGCGGCGACCGCGTTGAGGAGAGAGAGGAGAGTGGTGATGAGTTTCATCGGAAGGATGGAAAGGCGGGGGTTAGGCATCGTGGGTGGCGGCGGGGAGCGTCAGGGGATGGTGATGCTGCCGGTGGCTGGGATGATGCGGTCGATTTCCTTGGTGCGGCCCTTAAAGCGGACGAAGAGGTATTTGTATTCCGCGCCGCGGACGACTGGTTGCCGGTCGAGAGCGAGGACGGTGACGGCTTCGGGTTCGAGGGGATCGAGATCGACTCCGGCGACGAACGGGTCCTTGACGACGTGGGCCTGAGCGGTGCCGCCGTTGCTGCTAGGGTAGGCGGTGGTCTGGTGGGCGATCTCTTCGAGCATGGGCGAGACCTGGACGACGTCGCCGGAGACGGCAGGGTATTTGGTGTTGGGGACTTGATAGCGGAAGAGGACGCAGGGGAGGAGCGATCCGGCGAAGGGACCGGATTCCTTGGCGGCGAGGTCAGCGTTTTTGCGGAGAGTGGAGGCGACCGATCCGGTGGCTGGGATGATGGTCTGGGGGACCTCGTTATTGGGGCCGATGGCTGGCGGGGTGAGCCATGTGCGGTCGGACATGGTGAACTGGCCGATGGGGAGCCCGACGCCGAGGGTGGCGCGTTTGGGGTTGAGCCAGACGGGGGTGAGACCGGGGAAGGCGGCGGAGTCTTTGGGTGGGAGCGGGCGGGCTGGCCATGGGACGTCGACGGCGGTGGAGGCGACGCTGCCGGTCCATGAGAATTCCTCGCCATTGCTGAGGGGGCCGACGCAGCGGTTGTTGAAGTCGCCTTTGCCGACGGCGCGGATCATGACGCGGCTGACATCGCCGATGGAGCAGGGGAGTTCGACCGAGTGTTCGGCGGACTGGACGGCCGCGAGGGACTGAAGGGACGCGGTTTCGAAGATGCTGAAGTCGAACGTCGTCTGCGTGCTGTTGAATGGTTGGAAGTTAGGGTGAGCAGCCTTGTCGGAGGAGAGACCGGCGTTAGCGAGGGTGTAGTCGCCGCTGGCGCGGTGGAGGAAGATTTCGAAGCGGGTGATTCCGGCGGGAGGGCAGAACCAGCGGAGCTTCATTTTCGGGGAAGCGGAGTTGCCGGTGGCTTCGATGGTGGCGAGCATGGGGGCCTGGAGCGGGGCGCAGTTTTCGATGCAGCCGAGGAGAGCCATGGGGCTGGGGTTGCCGTGTTCGTCGAAGCACTGGACGTAGTAGCAGATCTCTGCGGCGGTGGCGGGGACGGCGTCATCGGGGATGGTTTGCGGGGCGAGCGTGCCGGCCGGGTAGGTGCCTTGCTTGACGAGGGAGAGGTCGCCGTCATCGACGCGGCGGAAGATTTTGTATTCGCGGGAGGTGAGAGGCGGGGCGAAGACGACGTGAGGGTAGTTGGGTTCGTCGCTGGCGGGGTTGGAGGGCTCGTGCTGATTGCCGCATTCGTTGGCGGTGCTGGCGGGCTGATTGACTGTGGAGACCGAGGCGTCGAAGACGATCGAGGCGGTCTGGGTGGCGTTGTTAGTCGGGGCGAGTTGGCCGGCCATGAAGGCGATGGCGGAGCGTTTGCCGGAACCGGTGCGGATGTAGCAATTGATTTCGCGGATGGAGGAGAGGGTTGGGTCGAAGTCGTGGAGGAGACGGGCGCGGAGAGCGGTGGCACCGGGTTCCATTTTGAAGGCGACGATGCCGAGGAGCGTGCTGCCGTACCAGAATTCGGCGGTGGCTTTTTCGTCGAGGCCCGGGGTGGTGGCTTCGGCGAGGAGATTGGCGTGGATTTGGGAGCGGCTCTGGTCGGCGGTGGGGTTATTGATCAGCGAGGCGCTGCGGAATGTGGCGGCAGGGCTGTAGCAGGTGATGAGGACATCGCCGGAGGCGGCGGGAGGGCCCTCGCGGTCGCGGAGGACGCCGAATTGAGGGGTGCTGTTGCCGGAGACATTCTGGCAGGAGCTGTCGTCGACGGCTCTGACGGTGTACCAGAACGTGATGCCGTTGTTAGCGGGCTGGACTGGGGAGCCGGGGAGACCGGTGTCGTCGAAGGAGTAGGAGGTGGTGCCTGCGACGTGATTGACGGTGCCGATGAGGGCGGGGTTGGAGGCGACGGGGGCTGGGTCGAGGGTGCGCTGATTGACGGCGATCTGGTCGGGATTGGTCCAGCGGTAGATGTAGTATTTGAGGAAGCCGGAGGCGTCGTTGGTCTCCGGGGTGTTCCATTTGACGCGGAGCCATTGTTTGCTGGCGCCGGCGGCGAAGGTGGTTTCGCTGGTGACGGCGAGATTGGTGGGAGGGAGGGGTGCGATGCGGTCGCACATGGTGACCTTGCGGCCTTGTGAGACGGCGCCGTCGCGGCCGAGGATATCGCGAGCGGTGGCGAAGTACCAGTGGTTAGAGGCGTCGACGAAGGCGGTGCCGCCGTTGAAGACCTTGTTATCGTCGGCGATGAAGAACGTGGTGTTGGCGGGGTCGGCGACGGAGGCGGCGTCGTAGTCGCGATCGGCGAGGACGGGGAGGCGGTTGATGCGGATGGCGTTGGCGGCGACGACGTCGGCGGTGAGCTGGGCTCTGGAAGGGGCGTTGTTCTGATAGCCGCGGCTGAGGACGAAGGCGTCGGTCATGCGGTAGACATTGAAGCCGTACTGGGAGAGCGAGAGCTGGCGGAGCGTGTCGGGAGTGGCCCAGCGGAGTTGGGCGTGGAGGTGGCCGCGCGGGGTTTTGTCGGTGACGTGGAACGGCTGGCCGGGGGCGGGGAGGACGAGCGGGGCGGCGGTGTTGAGGATGACGCGGCCGAGGACGGCCTCGTCCTGACCGGCGGCGGAGCGGAGGCGCACTTCCATGGTGAAGGATCCGGTGTTAGGGAGCTTGAGGGCCGCGCCCTGACCGAGAATGAGGGCCATGGCTGGGTGCTGGCGGGCGAGGAGGAAGAGATTCTGGCGTTTGGCAGGATCCTTGATGGTGCCTTGAATGACGGCGGAGAGCTTGCGTTCGAGGGGGATGGCGGGATCCGGCACCGCGTCCTGGAACATGGCGGTGATGGAGGATTCCAGCTGAGCGAGGTCCTGGCCGAGCGGGAGGGATCTGGCGAGGAGCGGCTTGATGACGGAGGGGTCTGACTGGGGGCCGGTGATGACGCTTTTGAGGGCGAAGGGACCGGAGTTGCCGGACTGCTGATAGACGGCGAGGGTTTTTCCGCCGAGGAGGTCGAGTTTGACTGGCTGGAAGAGGATGTAAGCCCAGTGATCCGGGCCCGACTGGGCGGTGGTGCCGGTGCAGTAGACCATTTTGTCGAAGGCGTCCTGGGCCTGAGCTGAGACGATGCTCAGGGCGGCGGAGAGGATGAGGAGGAAGCGTTTCATGGGAAGATAGAGATGATAGGATTCTGAGGGTTGCTGGATCAGTCGACGAGGTCGAGGTCCCATGAGTTGTTGAGGTAGGTGGCGCGGAAGCCCTTGGAGAATTCGACGCAGGCGTCGCAGGGCCCGATGGAGCCGGTGACCTTGCCTGAGCCGCGGAAGCGGAAGTCGTCGCCGGATTTGACGCCGATGAGGTCCATGCGGCCGGTGACCTGGAGGAGTTCGAGGAGTTCGCCGCTGACTGCGCCCATGAGACGGCCGCCGTAGGTGGGGCCTTCAGCGAAGTAGAAGACGCCGACGCCCGCGCCGATGGAGAGGTTGAAGACCTTGCCGCCATTGAAGAGCGGGAACCAGCCTTCTGCGTAGCAGTAGCCGCCTGTGAAGGGAGGGTTGCCGATGATGGCGGCGGCGTCGGGATCGACCATGGCGATGGGGGCGAGGGTGCAGGTGCGGCCGAGGAAGAGAGCGCCGCCGAGTTTGTAGTTGTCGAACTTGACGCCGACGTTGGCGGCGAGATAGGCTTCGAGTTCGTTGGTGGGGGTGAGCGGGTTATCGATGCCGAACATGGCGGCGGCGGCGAATTTCTGGATGAGGAGCGTACCGACCTTGATTTCGCCTTCGGTCATTTCGAGACTGCCGCCGAAGCCGAGCGGGAGCGTGACCCCCTGGGACTGCTGGAAGGTGAAGCGGCCGCCGATGTTGGCTTTAACGCCTTTGGAGATCCATTTGAGGGGGATGTTATTGGCGCCGCAGGTGACCTCGGTGAGGGGCTGGCCGGGAGGCGAGCAGCCGTTAGGGCCGGTGGAGTCGAGTTCCTTGATCTGGAGGTAGCCGGTGTAGCGGAGTTCTTCGGGGACTTTCCATGAGAATTCTGCGTCGAGGCGGAGGAGCTTGATGGAATTGCCGTTGATGTGGGCGAAGCCGTCGATTTTGCCGGCTCCCATTTTGTCGCCGATGCCGCCGATCATTTTATTGATCTTGGCTTCCGCGTTGGCGATGTGTTTGCCGACGACGCCGATGACGATGTTGCGGATCTGAGCGAAGACCGAGTCGATGGCTTCGTCGTAGGCGGCTTTGATTTCGTAGGCCTTGTCTTTGATGGCCTTGTGGATGTCTGAGATGAAGGTTTTGGCGTAGAGGAAGTCCTTGAGTTTCTGTTTGAGGGTGTCGCGGAGCTTGTGTTTGAGGTTAATGAAGTTAGGGATGTCCTGTTCGAGGATGGAGCAGACGTATTTTTCGAGGGCGTCGGCGACCTCGTTGCAGACCGCGTTGATCTGGTTGGAGGCGTTCTGGACGATCTGTTGGATCTGCTGGACGATGGCACCGGCCTGAGCGAGCTGATTGCGGACCTGCTGGATGGACTGCTGGATGGATTTCAGCTGATTGACGAGCTGATTGAGCTGAGGTTTGGCACCGTTGACGACATTCTGGATGGCATCGGCGATGGAGTCGACGCCGACGTTCTGGGCGACGTTGCCGAGGTGCTGGCTGATGAGCGCCATGACGAAGGCGTTGATGTTATTGCCGGCCTGGTCGAGGTCGCCGAGCATGGAATTGGGGAAGGCGTTGCCGTTGGCGAGTTGTCCGGTGATGGCGGCGATGGACTGATCGGCGGAGATGAGACGCTGATCGATGGCGTTGAGGATGCTGGACGGCTGATTGGCGGCGGAGGCGATGTTGTTGAGGGCGTTCTTGAGCGGGCCGTTGCGGATGTACTGGTTGATGACCTGCTGGCAGGTATTGGGGCCGACCTGGTTGAGGGCGTTCTGGATAGCCTGGCAGAAGGCGTCGTGGAACTGATCGATGCCCTTGTCGAGGACCCCGTCGACGAGACCGTCGACCTGATCGTTGAGCATTTCGGCGAGGTCGTCGACGCCGCCAGTGAATTTGTTGAAGACATCGTCGGAGGTGGCGGTGACGAAGGATTCGATGTCTTTGAGGGCTTGGTCGGCGTGTTTGTTGAAGAAGTTGGCGACGTGGATTTTCGGGAGACCGTCGTATTGAGCACCGAAGCTGATTTTGGCGTTTTCGCCGGTCAGCCAGTCGACCTGGTGTTCGACGTTGAGGACGAAGAGGTCATTTTTGTGGACGCGGTGGCCGGTGAAGCTGCGGCCGGAGGACGACCAGTCGAGCGGGTAGTCGAAGTTGACGGCGTCGAGCCATGACTGCTGAGCGCGGCAGAGGTAGCTTTCGGCGTGTGGGGCGTTGGTTTCGCTGAGATTGCGGTAGGTGGGGAGGCCGACGGCGGTTGGGAAGCCATCGTGAGCGAGGTCGAAGGCTTCGCTGGTGAAGAAGTTAGCGAAGCCGTTGGGGCCGGTGGCCCAGCCGCGGGTGGGGGTGCCGGAGCCGGATTTGGCCCAACCGCCCATGATGTAGACTGGGGAGGAAGTGGCGTCGGCGTCGCCGGAGAAGTGGACGTGGGTTTTGAGGTCTTCGAAGAAGGGGACGTTGACGGCGGCGGCGACGTTCCAGAAGCCCGGGCCCGAGGGGTTAGATGCGGCGTGGTTGAGGTAGGCACCGCGGACCCCGACGATTTCGTATTTCTCGGTGCCGGGGCCGTTGAAGGTGAATTTGCCGGGGAGGGCGAATTCGGAGGTGATGTTGGCGTAGTTGTCGGATGGGCGGATGATCTGGCCATTGGGGTGGAAGCCTACTTTACCGAAGAGCGGTTCATTGAGGTGAGCGGCTGAGGTTTCCATGGCGACGACGAGACGGGAGTCTGCTGGGTTGCAGGCGTTGTCGGCGAGGAAGCGGATGGCGAGGGGTCGGAAGTCGACGTTCCAGTAGTCGAGTTCTCTGGAGGTGGCGGAGCCTGCGACCTTGGCTTCCTTGATGCTGCCGCGGCAGGTGAAGCTGATCTTCTCCATGGGCAGCTGGAAGTTGGAGGGGGCTGGGAGGACGATTTCGCCGTTGGTGCGGGAGATGACGTTGAGGTTGGATAGGAAGGAGAGCCCGTAGTTGGAGAAGGAGAAGTTGTAGCCGAAGAGCGTGGCGTTGGAGGGGAAGGTGCCGTTGACGGCGTCGTGGATGCCGGAGACGCCGGAGAAGCGGGCGTAGTATTTGCTGCGGGTTTTGAGGTTGAAGGGCCCGAAGCCGACAGGGATGCCGCAGAGATAGGAGAGGCCTTGCTGGCCCTGGGTGACGCGGTAGTTGAGGCCCGGGTAGTCGGCGAGGCCGGCGTCGTAGGCGGGGGTGCCGGGTTTTTCGGTGGTGGCGAGGGCAGCGGGCATGCGGCCCTGGAGGGAGATGACGGAGGGGGCCTGATCGGGAGTCAGGTTGTTATCGTTGCCGCGGATGAAGTGGCCGGAAGCGTAGAAGTTTCCGGTTTGGAAAGGAGTGTCGACGTTCTGGGCGTTGCGTGAGATGGAGTCGACGAAGCCCCAGCTGAGGAGGCCGCCTGTGGAGATGATGACAGCGCCGTGGAGACCGCCGTCCGGGGTGATGGTGAGACTGGAGGAGCTGAAGGCGAGCGGCTGATTGGAGTAGGAAGTGCCGCCGGCGCAATTGTCAGGTTCGTCGCAGGTTTGTTCGTAGCGGATGGAGGTGGACTGGACGCCAGCGAGAGTGGAGGAAGCGGCGATGAGGTCGTCGGTGACGGCGACGCTGCTGGCGGACTGAGGGGAGAGATTGACGTCGTAGGGCAGGTGAGTGGTGAAGGCGTTGCCTGCGGCGAGACCGAAGGAAGCGGACAACTGACCACCGTTTGAGGCGGTGGCTTTGATGGAGACGGCGGTGGCGGTGCCGTCGAGACCGTTCCACCAGTGGTCGTTGGAGCGTTTCTTCTTCATGGCCGCGTTGTTGACGGTGGCGGCGTTGAGGACGTCGAGGAGCGGTTTACGGACGGCGGAAGCGCCGGTGGTTGTCAGGTCGAAACGGCTGGCGGCTGGTGTCCACGAGATCTGGGAGACGGCGATGCGGACTGGTTTGGTTTCCTCGGAGACGAAGACTGCGGAGGAATTGGTGAGGGAAGCGGCGGTGGGGTCGAGAGTCTGGGAGAGGGCGACGTTCGTGAAGGCGACGCCGGAGTCCAGCATGGGAGCGGAGGCGGAGCTGGAGTAGCCGACGCCGGCGGGGAGAGCGGCGACGATGGAGGCGAAAGCGCCGCCTGGGGAGAGCGTGATGGGGAGACGCGTGAAGGAGACGTTGCCGATGGCGTCTGTGTCCGGGATGGGGCCATTGACGGCGATGGTGCCGATGACGAGTTCGGCGTGGCCGTCGTCGTGGAGGCGGAAGCTGGAGAGACCGGTGGGCGGGCCGAAGGTGTAGCCTTGGGCGAGGATGCCTGCGCCCTGGGCGATGGCGAGCGATGCGGAGACGTAGGGGACGGCGACCGTGCTGGGTGTGGGGTTGTTGGTGATGCTGTTGAAGCTGGTGGAGATGGGGCCGCAGGTGAGCGTGCCGTTGTAGTGGAGGAGACGCTGATTCGGGAGCGTGAGGGAATTGGCGAGCGTGTAGGTGCCGCCGCTTTCGATGTGGGAGATGCTGGCGGTGACCGAGTAGAGGCGGGAGGCGCTGGAGAGCTGGGAGGGAGGATTGATGGAGAGCGTCAACGTTCCCGTGGTTTCCGAGGCGATGGGGATGGGGATGCCGCTGATGAGCTGGGTGCTGCGGCTTGGGCAGGGGATGGTGGCGTCCTGGGTGCCGGCGTGGATGAGATTGTCGAGATCGTCCCTGAGTTCGTAGGAGACGCGGACATTGATGCCGAAGTCGACGGGTGGAGAGGCGAAGGCGTCGTAGCGGCGGAGCGTGTAGTTGATGGGGACTGGGAGAGTGCTAGCGGATACCATGGAGTCGAGGATCCATGTGCGGCTGTAGGTGGCGGAGTCGACGGAGGGGATGACGTTGACTGGGCCGTCGACGTTGGCGGTGTTGGTGAAGTGCCAGTAGCGGCGCGGGGCGGACGTGCTGGTGTCGAGGGTGACCCAGTTGGTGCCGTTGAGTTGCTGGAGGCGGGCCTGGAGCGTGTGGTCGGCGTGGGGGAGGAGACGGCTACTCGGGTTGATGGAGCCGGAGACGGAGAAGGCGACGTTGGGTGTGTAGGTGGAGATGGGGGAGGTAGCGGAGCCGACGCTGAAGTTGCGCTGATTGAGGATATCGAAGAGGACCCGGTAGGTGCCGCCGGCTGGGAGGGTGATGCTGGCGCTGCCGGAGACGAGGTGGCGGTTGGTGAGGGCGTCGCTGTCGAATTCGTCTGCGTCGTAGATGTAGCCGTTGGTGAGCGGGAGGGTGACTGAGTTGACGGACTGGGCGGAGGCGGTCGAGACGAGCGCGAGGCTGGGGAGGGCGAAGGCTGCGGCGAGCCAGCGGGACCAGCGCGGGTGTTGGGCGAGGGATGATTTCATGAGCGGATAGGGTGATCGAGCCTGAATTGGCGGGCTTGATGAAAGCTGTGGTATGATTGCATTGATCTGCTGGAGCGGTATCCGACTTCGGTCGGAGAGTGACAGTTCCGGGCGGGAGCGGGTTGAGGTGGCGATTCCGGGACAGCAAAAGGCCCGCCCTGGAAGGAATCCGGGGCGGGCCGAGAGGATGGGAGTCAGTTAGAAGAGACCTTGGGCGGATCGGCGGTGGCTGGTTCCGTGTGGTGACTGAGGACGAAGGCGACGACCTTGGCGATGTCGGAGGCGGAGAGGACCTGTTCCCATGGGGGCATCTGGACGGCCTGGGTTTTGTCAGGGGAACCCTTCTGGACCATCTTGAAGAGATCCATGGGTTTGGCACCGTATTTCCATTCGGCGTCGTTGAGGGGGAGGCCGGGGAGTTTGGCTCCGGCGAGAGTGGCGCTGAGGTCGGGTGCGTGGCAGGCGACGCAGAGTTTCTGATAGGTGGCGGCACCCTGATCGGCGATCTGTGGGTTGCGGCTCCATTCCCAGAGGACCTTGTCGTCGAGTTTGGCGAGCATGGCTTCGAGTTCCCAGGCCTTGACCTGATTGATGGCGTCGATCTGGGAGGTGACGCGGTCGTGGTCGGTCTGGAACTTACCGAGATTGTAGTAGAGGAACCAGTAGAGGACGAACCATGCGATGGCGAAGTAGAACGTGAAGAGCCACCAGTTGGGGAGCTTCTGGTCGTATTCCTGGATGCCGTCGTAGACGTGAGGGCGGAGGACGGGAGCGTTGGGGTCGACGGGTTGGGTGCTGTGGTGAGCTGAGTGATCGTTATTCATGGTCGCGGGCGGCTGAGGGTTCGTCGTCGAGCGGGAGGTTGCCCATGTGGCTGGCGACGTCCTTCTTGAGGCGCAGGGCGCGCACGATGAAGAAGAGGAAGACAGCCAGGGTGAGGGCGAAGGCGCCGATGCTGGCGATGCTTTGCCATTCCCACATTTCAGGATTGAGGCGGCGGAACATGGAGTGGGTGGGTGGGTGTTAGTTCGCTGGTGCTGGGATGGCGGCGACCGGGCGGTGGTTGTCCGGGTTGCCGGGGGTGAGGCTAGGGCGATCGTCGGATTTGTCTGCGGCGGGGAGTTTTTCTTCCCATGAGCCGAGGGCTTTGAGGTAGGCGACGAGGGCGATGATTTCGCGGTCAGGTGGGACGAGCTGGCCCTGGCCTTTGAGGACGGCGCTGATTTCGATGGCCTGAGCGCGGGCCTTGTCCTTGATGACGTCAGCGGTCATGGGTTTGTAGGGGACGCCGAGCGTGCGCTGGGCGGCGATTTTGGCCGGGAGGGCGTCGATGTCGGCTTTCTTGTCGAAGAGCCATGGGTAGTTAGGCATGGTGGAGTTGCGGTCCATGTCGCGCGGGTTGCGGAGGTGGATGACCTGCCATGTGTAGTCGCGTTTGGAGCCTTCGCGTGCGAGGTCTGGTCCGGTGCGTTTGCTGCCCCACTGGAACGGATGGTCGTAGATGGATTCGCCGAGGTGGCTGTAGTCGTCTCTGCGGCCGGTGCCGTAGCGGAGGACGTCGGGGACCATCTGACGGATCATCTGGGAGTGGCAGTTGTAGCAGCCTTCGGAGACGTAGATGTCGCGGCCGCAGAGTTCGAGAGGCGTGTAGAGCTTCTGGATGCGGCCCTCGATGCGATCGCCGCGATTGACGATGACGGTGGGGATGATCTGGAGGAGACCGCCGATGGCGACAGCGATGAAGGTGAGGACGGTGAAGGGGAGGAAGTTCTCGAGGAGTTTTTCGTACCAGAACGACCATGACTGGTGAGTGGCTTTGAAGCGGGCGACCCCTTTGATGGTGAGGGCGATGCCGCCGGCGAGGGCACCGACGTTGGCGTAGCTGGGGAGGAAGAACCAGAGACAGCAGAAGAAGATGCCGAGGACCGTGTAGAGGATAGGGTCATTGAGGAAGACTTCCTTCCATGGCATGGAGTCGTGTTTTTTTGGTTCGACGTAGACCTCGCGGGAGTCGGTGACTGGTTTGCCGGCGCGGATGGTGGCGAAGAGGTTCCAGAGCATGATGACGTAGCCGATGAGGTAGAGGCCACCGCCGACGGTGCGTGTGATCATGAGCGGTTTGATGCGCTCGAGGGTTTCGGCGAATTCGTATTTGGGCAGGGTTCCTTCGGCGTTGAGCTGATTGAGCATGAGGCCCTGGGTGATGCCGCTGGCCCACATGGAGGCGACGTAGAGGAGGATGCCGACGGTCCCGATCCAGAAGTGCATGTTAGCGGCGGGGATGGAGCGGAGTCTGGTGCCCCAGAGGACAGGGACGAGCCAGTAGAACATCCCGGCGGCCATGAAGCCGTTCCAGCCCAGGGTGCCTGCGTGGACGTGGCCGATGGTCCAGTCGGTGTAGTGGGAGAGGGCGTTGACGGCGCGGATGGAGAGGAGCGGGCCTTCGAAGGTGGACATCCCGTAGAAGGTGATGGCGGCGACGAAGAATTTGATGACAGGGTCTGTGCGGAGTTTATCCCATGCGCCGCGGAGGGTGAGGAGACCGTTGAGCATGCCGCCCCAGCTGGGGGCCCAGAGCATGAGGCTGAAGAGCATGCCGAGCATCTGGAGCCAGCGTGGGAGGGAAGTATTGAGGAGGTGGTGTGGTCCGGCCCAGATGTAGATGAAGACGAGGGACCAGAAGTGGATGATGGAGAGCCTGTAGCTGTAGACCGGGCGACCGGCGGCCTTCGGCATGAAGTAGTACATGATGCCGAGGATGGGATTTGTCAGGAAGAAGGCGACGGCGTTATGGCCGTACCACCACTGGACGAGCGCGTCCTGAACACCGCCGAAGATGGGGTAGCTGTGGGTTAGGCTGGTGGGGAGGGAGAGGTGGTTGACGATGTAGAGCATGGCCACGGTGACGATGGTGGCGATGTAGAACCAGAGGGCGACGTAGAGGCTTGGTTCGTTGCGTTTTTTGAGCGTCCAGAAGAAATTGATAGCGAAGACGACCCAGATGAGGGCGACGGCGATGTTGATGGGCCAGATGAGTTCGGCGTATTCCTTGCCGCGGGTGAGGCCTGCGGGGAGGGTGACGGCGGCGGCGACGATGATGAGCTGCCAGCCCCAGAAGTGGATGGCGGAGAGGAGATCGGAGGCGAGCCTGACCTTACAGAGACGCTGGGTGGAGTAGTAGACGCCTGCGAACATCATGTTGCCGACGAAGGCGAAGATGGCGGCATTGGTGTGGAGCGGGCGGAGGCGGCCGAAGGTGAGGAAATCGAGGCCCTCGGACTGGATGAGGCCGCCGGTGATGGTCTGGAGGAAGCGTCCGTTCATCTGCCAGAAGCTGAGCTGGGTGGCGGCGATGAGACCGACGAGGATGCCGACAAAGCCCCAGATCATGGAGGCGATGGTGAAGTGCCGGACCGTTCGGTCATCGAAGACGATGGTCGTTTTGACTGCGTTGGCGTTCATGGAATGGATAGGGAAATCTGGAGGGATGAGGGTTTGGAAGGAGGGTTCAGAGGGAAGGGTGGATAGGGTCCTGGGCTGGTGGGGGTGGGTCGTCGAGGGGGAGGAGGGAGTCGTGTTCGGGGCCGGATTCGCTGCGGCGGAGGTGTTCGCAGAGGAAGCAGAGGACGAAGACTCCGGAGAGGCAGAGACTAACGAGGAGGGTGACGAGGAGAGCGTTCACGAGGTGGGGATGCGGGCGGGAGTGGGGAAAGGAAGCACGGTGCTGCGTGGGGTGCTGCGCAGAGGTTGCGAAACGCCGCGCAGATTCTGCGGAGTGGAGCGGGCGACGGCGGCGGCCCATTCGAGCATGGCGTCGCCGATGATCTGGACGAGGGGGGCATCGGCCATCTGGGGCATGCTGATGGAGAGGTGGCAGTTGGCGCAGAGACTGCCGTCGAGGTATTGGACCGGGGAGCCTGCGAGGGCGTCGCGGATCCATGCGAGGTGGGCGGCGTCGGTTTCGGCTAGGGCGGCGGGGCCGGCGTCGTGAGGGAGGAGGCCCTGGGATTTGAGACGCTGGAGGCGGAGGTCATCGCCGGCGCTGAACCAGACGTGGAAGACGGAGGGGGAGGAGCCGGTGAGCTGGCAGCCGCCGGGGAGTTGGAGGATGGCGTCGCCGCTGCGGACGATGTGGGGGAGGAGGGTGGCGGCGGCGGCGCGTTTTTTGCGGGTGCCGCAGCCATCGTCTGGGCAGGCGCAGCCGGAGCAGCCGTCGCGCTGGGCGAGGGCTTTGCCGGAGAGGATTTGGAGCGGGGAGACGGCGAGTTCTTCGATGGTGGGGGTGTCGAAGGCGCGCCAGCCGTCGGTGGCGAGGTCATCGACGCTGCTGAGGTAGACGGCGAGCTGGCTGGCGAAGGCGGGTTCGACGGCACCGGGCATGCCGTTGATGGAGAGGGAGGGGCGGCTGGCTGGGTGGCCTTGGGCGGGGGCGCGGCGAGCGGCGGCGGCGAGCCATCGGTCGAGTTGAGGGACGCAGTGGGAGGGGAGCATGGGAGCGGGCGTTTTTGGGATGGTGGCTTGGGAAGTGCCGGCCTGCTCCGCGTCCGTTGTGAAGTGCTGTGCAGAAATTGGGGATGGGTGTGGAGGGGATGGTGCGGGGTGGAATTCAGCATCTGTGGATGCAATGTTCCCTGGCGGTGGTGTGAAGATCCGTTTAGGGGGGGAGATGATGAAGGCGATCATCACCAGTCAGGACCGGAAGCTTGTGGAGGCTTTGCAGTCGTCGGCTCTTTACGGCAGTTATCAGGAGGCGTTTCGGCTGGCGACGGGGCTGGGGTTATTTCTGCGTCTGGCGTCGACGGATCACATTCCGCGGGTGCCGGAGCGGGCGGAGCAGAATGCGTTCTGCGGGGCGTTGAACGAGCATCAGAATTGTGAGGATTGCCAGAAGGCGCATGGGCATTTGCGCGTGATGAATCAGGGCGGCGGGGCGACGGACCGTTGTTTTGCGGAGATGATGGAGACGGCGGTGCCGGTGCAGTGTGGTGGGCGGACGGTGGCGTGGTTGTGGACTGGTCAGGTGTTTGTGACTGGGGAGAAGCGTCGGAATTTCACGGAGGTGGGGAAGGTGCTGCTGGCGCGGGGGATTGCTGGTGCGGAGGTGCAGCGGTTGAAGAAGTTGTGGGAGGCGACGCCTGAGGTGACGGACGAGAAGTACCGGAGTGTGGCGGTGCTGCTGGATGCGTTTGGGCGGCAGTTGGGGGATCTGGCGAACCGGTTGATTGTGGAGAGCACGCCGAGGGAGCCGGAAGCGGTGACGAAGGCGCGGCGGTATATCCGGGAGAATCTGAGGGACCGGCTGACGCTGGAGCAGGTGTCGCGGAGTGCGGGGTTGAGTCCGCATCATTTCTGCAAAGTGTTCCGGAAGGCTGTGGGGATTAATCTGGTGGATTACATCAACCGGTCGCGGGTGGAGCTGGCGAGGCAGATGCTGCTGAAGCATGACGCGAGGGTATCGGAGGTGGCGTTTGAGGTTGGGTATCAGTCGTTGTCGCAGTTTAACCGGAGTTTCCGGACGGTGACTGGGGAGAGTCCGACGGAGTATCGTCGGCGGTTGCTGAAGCCGGAGGCGCTGGCGAGTGCGGGTTGAGGATGGAGGGGGACGTGCTGAGGAAGAAACCACTGGGAGCGATCGAGTGAAACTGCTGACGCCTGGGAGATTGTTTGTGAAGGTCTGCGGGTTGACGCGGCTGGAGGATGCGGTGGTGTGCGGGGAGGCTGGGGTGGATGCGATTGGGATCAATTTTTTTCCTGGGTCGAAGCGGTATCATGGGATTGAGGAGGCGCGGGAGTGGTTGCCAGAGGTGCCTGCGGGGTTGTTGCGGATCGGGTTGTTTGTGAATGCGGGGATTGGGGAGATTGAGCGGGTGGCGGGGAGCGGGCTGTTGGAGGGGATTCAGCTGCATGGGGATGAGCCTGTGGAGTTTACGGAGGCGGTGCAGCAGATCGGGTTGCCGGTGTTGCGGGCGGTGGCGTTGCGTGAGGAGCGTGATCTGGAGCGGATTGCGGAGGATCCTGCGGAGGCGTTTATTCTGGATGCGTTTGCGCCGGGGGTGTACGGGGGGACGGGGCATCGGTGTGATTGGCCGCTGGCGGCGAGGGCGGTGCGGGAGTTTCCGGAGAAGGTGCTGATTCTTGCGGGAGGGTTGACGCCTGGGAATGCTGGGGAGGCGGTGCGTGCGGTGAGGCCGGCGGGGGTTGACACGGCGAGTGGAGTGGAGATTCGGCCGGGGGTGAAGGATGGGGGGATGATTTGGGGGTTTGCGGGAGCGGCGCGCGCCAAACCCGACTATTCCGATATGGAATAGGGGATTTTTTCCGTTGCGGGAGAGGAGGGGTGGAATTAGTGGGGAGGGAACAACGAACGATCAAATATGAGCAAAGCGAGTGTTGAAGAGATCAAGCTGCAGTCTGACGGGTTGCGTGGGGTGATTGGTGAAGTGGTTGGGGATGCTGGGGTGACGCATGTGGAGGAGGACCAGGCGATTTTGATGAAGTTTCACGGGACGTATCAGCAGGACGACCGTGACAAGCGAGCGGCATTGACGAAGGAGAAGAAGGAGAAGGCGTGGAGTTTCATGGTGCGGAGCAAGATGCCTGGCGGGCGGATTTCGGCGGAGCAGTGGTTGATTCATGATGAGTTGTGCCGGTTGTCGGAGGGATCGTTGCGATTGACGAACCGTCAGGGGATTCAGCTGCACGGGGTGTTGAAGGGGAATTTGAAGGAAGTGATTGCGGGGATTTGCCGGAGCGGGTTGACGACGATGGGTGCGTGCGGGGATGTGGTGCGGAACACGATGGGGCCAGCGGCACCGGTGAAGAGTGGGGTGCATGAGGATGCGCAGGCGTTGACGGAGGAGATCAGCCAGCGGTTTTTGTGGCGGAGTCAGGCGTATGCGGACATCTGGCTGGACGGGGAGAAGCTGAGTCCTGAGTGGCTGGCTGCGCCGGAGGTGGATCCTGCGGTGCGGGAGAAGACGGCGTCCGGGGAGGAAGATCCGATTTACGGGAAGGCTTATTTGCCGCGGAAGTTCAAGATGGCGGTGGCGATTGAGCCAGTGAACGACACGGATGTTTACAGTCAGGACGTGGGTTTTGTGCCGCACGTGGTTGGTGGGGAGGTGGCTGGATATACGATCCTTGTGGGGGGTGGTTTTGGGATGAGTCACGGGCAGCTTTCGACGCGGCCGTTTCTGGCGCAGCCGCTGGCGTATGTGCCGCGGGAGCATGTGGTGGATGCGACGGAAGCGATTGTGACGGTGCAGCGGGACCATGGGAACCGGACTGAGCGGAAGAATGCGCGGATGAAGTACACGGTGCAGACGATGGGATTGGAGGCGTTTCGAGCGGCGGTGCAGGACCGTTTGCCGACGGTGCGGCTGGAAGAGCCGAAGCCGGTGGCTTTTGATAGTGTTGAGGATTCGCTGGGGTGGTATGAGCAGGGGGACGGGCGGTGGTATTGTGCGGTGCATGTGAGCATGGGTCGGGTGACTGACCGGGATGGAGGGCCGCAGTATCTGAGTGCGTTCAATGAGATTGCGAAGGTGCTAGGGTTGCCGTTTGTGATCACGCCGAACACGAATGTGGTGGTGGCGGAGGTGGGGGCTGAGCAGCGAGCGGTGGTGGATGCGATTCTTGCGAAGCATGGGGTGCCGCATGCGGACGGGATGACGCGGACGCGTCGGGTGGCGCATGCTTGTGTGGCGTTGCCGACGTGTGGGTTGAGTCTTTCCGAGTCGGAGCGGGCGTTGCCGGGGGTGCTGGACGAAGTGGACGGAGTGCTGCGGGAGCTTGGGTTGGAGGATGATCCGGTGCTGATTCGGATGACGGGTTGTCCGAACGGATGCGGGCGGCCTTACAACGCGGACTTTGGGTTTGTGGGTCGGGCACCGAATAAGTATGCGATGTTTGTGGGCGGGAGTATTGCGGGAGACCGGCTGGCTGGGTTGGAGCAGAAGACGGTGCTGCTGGCGGACATTCCCGGGGCGATCCGGGGATTCCTTGAGGCGTATAAGGGTGAGAGGACGGCGGGTGAGACCTTCAGTGCGTGGTTTGGGCGGACGCGGCCGGTGGGTCCGGCTCCTGATCCGGAGCAGTTTCACGTGGAGCTGGCGGCTCGGGCGGAGAAGCTGGCTGGTGAGAAGCTGACGGCTGAGGGCTGACGGCTGAAGGTTGGAAAATCGGCGCTGGTTTTCGTGATTGGGTTGGTGCAGGGGATTCCGATGGAATTCAGGGCGACAACTGACGCGGAGGGTTCGGTGCGGCTGGACAAGTGGCTGTGGTCGGTGCGGCTTTACAAGACGCGGGTGCTGGCGACGGATGCGTGTCGGTTGCAGCGCGTGCGGATGGGAGGGAGCGAGGCGAAGGCTTCGCGGCTGGTGCGTGCTGGTGACGTGATTGAAGTGAGGCAGGAGGATATCACGCGGACGGTGCGGGTGAAGGAAGTGCTGGACCGGCGGGTGGGAGCGCCGCTGGTGGGGCGATATCTGGAAGATCTGACGCCGCCGGAGGAATTGGAGGCGGCGCGGCGACGCCGGGAGGAACGGCGGTTGAATTCTGCGATCAGTCCTGCGGCGAAGCCGTCGAAGCGGGATCGGCGGGCACTGGAGACCTTTCTGGATTCGGTGCGGACGGGGAAGCTGGCGGAGGAAGGCGGGGATTGATTTGCTGGAAAAGAGATTCTGGAAAAGAAAAAGGCGCGCCGGAGGACCGGCGCGCCGAAGGGGAGAAGGGCGTTGGAGAGGAGGATCAGCGGTTGCTGATGGCTTCTTTGACTTGGACGGCTTCCTTGCCGACGCGGTCGCGGAGATAGTGGAGACGGGCGCGGCGGACGCGGCCGCGTTTCACGACTTCGACCTTGGAGATCTTTGGAGTGTGGACTGGGAAGACCCGTTCGACGCCTTCGCCGTAGCTGATTTTGCGGACGGTGAAGGATTGGCCGACGCCCTGGCCTTTCCGGGCGATGACGATGCCTGCGAAGAGCTGGATGCGTTCTTTGCCGCCTTCGAGGACTCGGGTGTGGACCTTGACGGTGTCACCGACGCTGAAGTCGGCGACGTCGGTCTTCATCTGTTCGCGTTGAATCTGTTCAAGCTTGTTCATAAAAGGTCGTTAGGGGAAAAGGATTGGAATCCGCGCGGGACTTGGAAGCAATGCACGCCAGCGTTCCAACGGGCCCGGGAGGGAGGGTGGAGCTAAGCGTGGTTGCTGGGGGCCGCAACGGAAATTTTCCCTTGGTTGGGAGGTGGGATCAGGCGTGGGCGGCGATGGCTGCGGCGACGAGTTTTTCGAGTTTGACGATATCGGCGGCGAACTTGCGGATGCCTTCGGCGGTTTTTTCGGTGGCCATGGCGTCCTCGTTGAGATCGAAGCGGAAGGATTTTTCGTCATAGGACCGCTTAGCGATGTCCATGGTGGCGGAGGTGGCTGGGTCGAGTTTCCGGGCGAGCGGTTCGGAGCTGGCGTGGAGTTCAGCGAGGAGTGCGGGGGAGATGGTGAGGAGGTCGCAGCCTGCGAGTTCGGTGATTTCGCCGACGTTGCGGAAGCTGGCGCCCATGACTTCGGTGGAGTGGCCGAATTTCTTGTAGTAGTGGTAGATGGCGGTGACGGAGACGACGCCTGGGTCTTCGTGAGGTGCGTAGTCTTTTTTGGTGGTGGCCTTGTACCAGTCGAGGATGCGGCCGACGAATGGGGAGATGAGTTTGACGCCGGCGTCTGCGCAGGCGATGGCTTGGGCGAGGGAGAAGAGGAGGGTGAGATTGCAGTTGATGCCTTCCTTCTGAAGAGTGGCGGCGGCTTGGATGCCTTCCCATGTGGAGGCGATTTTGATGAGGATGCGATCGCGGGAGATGCCGTCCTTTTCGTACATGGCGATGAGCTGGCGGGCCTTGGCGACGGTGCCGGCGGTATCGAACGAGAGGCGGGCGTCGACTTCAGTGGAGACGCGGCCGGGGACGATTTTGAGGATTTCCTTACCGAAGAGGATGAGGATGCGGTCGATGACGCTTTCGACGAGGGCGTCGGCGGAGAGGGAGGAACCTTTGAGTTCTGCGACGGCCTGATCGATGAGGGGGCGGTACTGAGGTTTTTCCGCGGCCTGGAGGATGAGGGATGGGTTGGTGGTGGCGTCCTGGGGGAGGAAGGCGCGCATGGATTCGAAGTCACCGGTGTCTGCGACCACGGTGGTGAACTGCTTGAGGGCTTCGAGCTGAGTCATGGGATCTTGAGGAATCTGGGGTCCGACGCGATTGGGCGGACCGGTTGGTGGGACGACATGGACGGCTGAGGCGGTGCGGGCAACCGGAAGTGTGAGCGGAGAATTCGAGAAGGCGGGGCCATAATTATTGACCAGAGGAGACGGGGGGCGTTAATCATTCCTGAATGCTGCCGGGGTTTCCCTTATCCTGGCGGCGGGTTCCCCCGTAGTTTTGCCGAGCGCCCTTTATTTTGATGATCCCATGAAACGCATTGCTGCTGCCATTGCTGTGTTTGCTGCCCTGTTGAACTGCCTTGAGGCGGCCCCGGTGAGTGTTCCGAATTTCAGTTTCGAGCTGCCGAACAATCCGACGACGGGGACGACGTGGTCCTACAATCTGACGTCGTGGGTCGGGTCGGGCGGCAATAACAACACGAATGGGTTTGTGGAGTATGTTGCGGGGTTCCGTGCGGATGCGGGACAGAACATCGGGGGAGGGGTGATTCAGAACGATCAGCACCTCGGGGTGGAGCTTGGGTATGATATTTTTCAGAATGTGACTGGGGTGACATTTCAGGCGAACACGTTGTACACGCTAACGGTGGCGGTGGGGAACCGGACGGGGGTGACGGCGGCAGGGAATCGATCGACGTATGGGTTAGCGGATGCGGGTGGAGCGATTGCGGTTTCTGGGGTGCGTGATGCGAGTGGGGTTCCGGTGGGGACGTTTGCGGATGCACCGGCGGTGTCGGTGGATACCTTTGCGGATCCGTGTGTTGTGGGGAAGGGGTTGCAGATCCTGCTGCAGGCGAGGGGTGCGGGGCGATCGAATTTTGACAATGTTAGGTTGGATGCGTCGCCGTCGGTGGCGAATGGACGACCGGTGGCGGTGTTGAGTGCGGCGACTGGGGTGACGGCGACAGGGGCGACGCTGAATGGGGCGGTGACGGATGCTGGGGTGTCTGCGCCGGCGGTGGTGTTTTACTGGGCGACGTCGGATCGCGGCGGGGATCCTGCGGCGTGGCCGGCGAGTCAGGTGGTGGCGGGAACGCAGACGGGGGCGTTTGCTGCGGAGGTGATAGGGTTGCAGCCTGCGACGACGTATTTCTTCCGGGCGCGGGCGACGAATGCGAGTGGCGGGGTGTGGGCGTCGCCGTGTTTGAGTTTCACGACGCTGGCGTCGGCTCCGGTGGTGGAGAATGGCGGGGTGAGTGAGATCAATGCGACATCTGCGAAGCTGGCGGCGACGGTGACATCGACGGGCGGGGCGGTGCCTGCGGTGACGATTTTTTATGGATTGGCGGATGGTGGGACGAACGCGGCGGCCTGGGCGTCGAGTGTGGTGATTCCTGAGTTGAATGGGGCGGCGCAGCGGACGGTGGCGGGGTTGCAGTCAGGGAGGGCGTATTTTTTCCGGGCTTATGCTGAGAATGCGCGAGGTGGTGACTGGGCGGACAGCAGCGGGACGTTCACGACGCTGACGGTGGTGCCGCCTGCGGTGACGGTGGCTGCGGGTGATAACATCACGGGGAGTTCTGCGGTTTTGCGCGGGCGGGTGACGTCGACGGGCAATGAGGTGCCGGTGGTGACGCTTTTCTGGGGACTTGGGGATGGCGGGACGAATCCGGCGGCGTGGGCGAACTCGCGGGTGTTAGGGCCGGGCAGTGGCGATTTTTCGAGTCTGGTACAGGGGCTTGCGCCGCAGACGACGTATTTCTTCACGGCGCGGGCGGTGAATGGAGCGGGGAGTGCGTGGGCGGCGGCGAGCCGAGCATTCGGGACGAGGGCGCTGGTGCCGACGAGTGTGATCATCAACGAGATCAACTACGACACGGTGGATGCGACGAAGGCGTTGGAGTTCATTGAGTTTCACAATCCGACGAATGCGGCGATCGACATGAGCGGGTGGGAGCTGGATTCCGGGGTGGACTTCATTTTTCCGGGAGGGACGGTGATACCTGCGGGAGGATTCCTTGTGGTGGCGGAGAATCCTGCGGCGTTTGCGTTTGCGTATCCGCTGGCGGGTGGTGCGCTGGGGCCGTGGACGGGATCTCTGAGCAACGGGGGGGAGTTGATTCGGCTGAGGGATGCGGCTCGGGCGACGGTGGACGAGGTTGATTACGGGGCAGGATTTCCGTGGCCGACGGGGGCGGCGGGGACGGGAGCGTCGATGGAGTTGCTGCATCCGAGTCTGAACAACGACCTTGGGGGGAACTGGAGGACGGGGGTTTCTGTTGGGACGCAGACGACGTATGTTGCGACGAGCACGTCGGGATGGCGGTATCTGCCGGGAGCGGCGGAGGCATCGAATCCGGTGGAGGCGTGGCGATCCGAGACATTTACGGAGACGACGTGGTTTGGGGCGACGTTGCCGCTAGGGTTCGGGGACATTGACGGCAATGCGGTTGGCAACGATGTGGCGACGACGATAGCGGCGAATCAGAAGACGGTGTTTTTGCGGAGGCAGTTTTTTGTGAGTGGCGCGTTGCCTTCGAAGCTGGTGTTGAATCTGCGTTGTGATGATGGGTGCATAGCGTTCATCAACGGGGTGGAGGTGGGGCGGATCCGTGTGAATCCGGGGGCGGTTCCTCCGTTTAACGCGCCGGATGGGACGGCGGCGGAAGTGACGGAGCCTCCGTTGCTGTGGGAATCTCCGGTGGTGGTTGAGAATGCGGCGGCGATCTTGAAGGCTGGGACGAACGTGCTGGCGATCCAGCTGATCAACACGACGACGGCGAGCAATGATCTGTTCATTGATGCGGATCTGAAGACGCCGCCGCCGGCCGCGGCGACGCCGGGGGCAGCCAACCGGGCGCTGCTGACGACACCTGCGGGTGCGCCGCCGGCGATCCGCAATGTTGATCATGCGCCCAAGCAGCCTGTGGCGGGTGAGCCGGTGGTGGTGACGGCGACGGTGACGGATGCCGAGGGGGTGGCGAGTGTGTCGCTGAGCTATCAGGTGGTTAATCCGGGGACGTACATCCGGCGGACGGATGCGGCCTACAATCTAGCGGCGAACTGGACGACGCTGACGATGACGGATGATGGGAGCGGGGGTGATGCGGTGGCGGGAGATGCGGTTTACAGTGCGACTTTGCCGTCCGGGGTGCAGGTGCACCGACGCCTTGTGAGGTACCGGATTGCTGCGACGGATGCGGGTGCTGCGGCGGTGACGGTGCCGTATCCTGACGACGAGCAGCCGAATTTCGCGTATTTCTGTTATAACGGGATTCCGGCGTGGACTGGAGCGATGCGGCCGGCGGCATTTTCCGGGTATGGGGCGACGCCGAGGGTGACCTTTCCGGCGTCGATGATCAGCAGCATTGAGCCTTATCATCTGATTGCGCTGGATGCCGACGTGGCGTCGTGTCTGTACACTGGTCCGGCGGACAGCACGCCGTACCGAGGGACGTTTGTGTATGAGGGCAAAGTGTATGATCACATCAATTTCAACGTGCGGGGGATTGGGTCGACGCGGGTGAGTGGGAAGAACAAGCTGGCGTTCAAGTTCAACCGGGCGCGGGATTTCGAGGCGCGGGACAACTGGGGGCGGAAGTACAGCGAGAGCTGGAATTCGTTCGGGCTGAATGCGAATGCGTCGCCATGGGCGGCGGTGCACCGGGGATCGGCCGGGGTTGAGGAGGCGACGTCCTATCGGATTTTGGAGCTTGCGGGGATGAACTCGCTGCGGACGCATTTTGCGCATCTCCGGATCATCCGGAAGGCGGCGGAGACACCGCCTGCGGGCACGAATGTCAGTGATGCGACGGCGGGTGGGACGGTTGACGGGCAGTATTCGTCGGATCTGTGGGGTCTCTACATGGTGCTTGAGCCGACGGAGGGGAACTTCATCGGGGAGCGGGATCTGCCGCCGGGCAGCATTTATGCGATTGAGGGGGACAACGGGGACAAGAAATACCAGGGGCCTGGGCAGCCGCTTGATGCGTCGGACTGGAACAATTTCCGGACGGGACTGGTGCAGACTGGGCAGACCGAGGCGTGGTATCGTGGGAATCTTGATCTGGATGATCTGTACACGTACCTTGGGTTGAACCGGTTGATTGGGAACGTCGATGTGCGACCGGGAGACAACTATCGGTTCTATCATAGTCCGGAGGTGTTGAATCCGGTGTATCCGGGCGGGCACTGGAAGATCATGGGGTATGACCACGACATGCAGTTCATTGCGGGGCATCACTGGGGTGGGACGATCAACAACGTGGTGGTGGCGGGTGCACCGAATGCGATCATAGCGATCATGCGCCATCCGGTGCTGGCTCTTGAGTACCGGAACCGGTGTCGGGAGCTGCTGGGATTGATGGGTTCGGATGCAGGAGCGACTGGCGGCCAGATTGCGCAGCTGATTGATGAGTATGCGCAGATGATCAATCCGGCGGGGCAGGAGCTGACGTGGGCGGATCTGGATGCGCACATGTGGAACCTGCATCCGCGTTCTGCGGGAGGCGGGGCGAACACGGGGCAGTCGAGTCACCGGGGGAATTTCTTCCGTGCGCTTTATCTTGATGGGACGCGAGGTGGGCTAGGCGGCACGGTGCAGACGGGGTCGTGGGTTCGGAATCTTCCGGATCCTGACGGGAATGGATTTTCGGATCATGAGGGGATTGTCGGGTGGATGCGGGATTTCGCGACGAACACGTATCCTGGGGCGACGGCGTGGACGCGGCGGGCGACGAGTTCCGGGACGGGGGCGGGAGGCGGGGGGACGGACAACAATGTGAACCGGCAGAGAGGTTATGGTTACAAGTACCTTGAGTGGGAGACGCTTTACGGGGGGTATGCGAATGCGACGACGAATCCGAATGCGGGAGTAGCGATCGGGGATCTGACGGCGGCTGGGACGACGCGGTATGCGGTGAATGGGGATTCGCTGCAGCAATTGAGTGCGGCGAACAATGTGCTTTACCCTGACAAGCCGCAGATTGCGTATACGGGGGCCCCGGGCTATCCGGTCAATGCGGTGATTGTGCGGAGCAGCGATTACCGTGATCCTCAGGGGAATGCGATTGCAGCGGTGCAGTGGCGGGTCGGGGAGATTTCCGCGCCGGGGATTTCGCTTTATGATCCGACGAGGCCGCGGGTTTACGAGATTGAGGATGTGTGGCGTTCTGGGGAGCTGCCGGCGGCGGGGCCGACGAATCTGGCGGAGATGCGGATTCCTGCGAGTGTCATGCGTGTGGGGCGGACGTACCGGGCGCGGGTGCGGCACAAGGACAGCACAGGGCGGTGGTCTTTCTGGTCGGAGCCGATGCAGTTTGTGGCGGCGACGGCGGACGTGACGCCATTTGCGGCGGTGCTGAGGATCAGTGAGATCAACTACAATCCGGGGTCGTTGACGGCTGCAGAGGTCACGAATCCCGGGTGGAATGCGGCATGGACGGAGCAGGATTTCGAGTTCATCGAGCTGACGAACATTGCGAGTACGGCGATTGATTTGACCGACGTGCGATTCACGAAGGGGATTGATTTTGATTTTCCGGCTGGGTACAGCCTTGCGGCGGGAGGGACTGCGGTGGTGGTGCGGAATGCGGCGGCGTTTGCGATTCGGTATCCAGGTGTGGTGGTGGCTGGTTCTTACGGTCCTGACAACCTAGCGAATTCTGGTGAAGGCATTAAATTGAGCTATGGTACGGGCATTCCGATCATTGAGTTTGTGTATGGCGACCGTGCGCCGTGGCCGCAGACGCCGGATGGGAACGGTCCGACGCTTGAGTTGATCGCGCCGGCGAAGATGGGGCTTGATCACGGCAATCCGCTGGAATGGCGAGCGAGTGGTGCGGTCAACGGGTCGCCGGGGCAGCAGGTGGCACCGGCGTTTGCGTCCTTTGCGTGGCAATACGGGCTGACTGGTGGTCCGCTGGGGGATGACGATGGGGATGGCGTGGCGAATCAGCTTGAGTATGCATTCGGATTGAATCCGCTGGTGCCGTCACAGGCTGGGTTGCCGGTTGGGGGGACTGACGGGAGCCATGCGGTGATTTCGTTCACGCGTCCTGCGATGCGGCCGGATCTTGAGTACCGGGCGCAGTTTGGCTTTGACGTAAAGACGTGGCGGAACCCTCCGGTGTTTGTGGGTTCGGTGACGAATGCCGACGGCAGCGTGACTGAGACTTGGCGCAGCAAGGCAGCGCTGAGGGCGGGCAATCTTTATGCGCGCGTCAGGGTGGTATTGCGCTGAGACGTTGGCACTGCCGCGGTGGGGCGTGACGGAAGCCGTGAAGCTTGGGAGAAGAAGGCCCGGTGCAGTTCGTGAGGTGTCGATCCGCCCACCCGATGGCATTTCGACAGGTTCTGAACCGCACCGGGCGGGATTCGGGTGTCAGTGACTGCGACAATCGCGGGCACCCTTGGGGATGATTCCGCAAATTGGCTAAAGCGCCACGGTTTTCGGGAAAAAAGTAATTCCGGCGTGAATCCGGGGGTGTTCATGCTGGTTTTCCCGAGGGGGTATGGGGAAAAAGACGATGCGGGAATTATTTAGGGCGTGATTCAGAATGTTTGCTGGAAGGAGTGGTGGCGGCAATTTTCGGCATGTTCCATGCGGGGAGCCATGCGGTGGCGGTTTCTTTGCCGTTCAGTTCTGCGAGGATCATGGATTCGAGGCCTGGCATGTGGGCGGCGCCGTAGAAGACGCAGAGGCGTTTTCCTTGTTTGGCGGCGGCGACTTCTTTGAGTTTACGGAAGGCGACGTCGTTGCGGTCTTTGAGGATGGCGGAGCCGCCGGGGCCCTCGAGTTTTGCGGTGGTGCGCTCGGCCTGGTCGAAGATTCTGGCGAGGAGGATTTTGAATTCTGCGGCGGCGTTGCGGCTGAGGAGGATGCGGAGGAGTTTGGCGCCGTCGAGTTGGGCGGCGGCGGCGTTGTCTTCGGCGAACTCTTCGTCGTACTGAGCGGCCATGGCTTTGGCCATGAGGGTCATCATGGATTCGCCGCGGGCTTTCTGGAGGGCTGCGAATTCTTCTGGTGTGACGTCGGCGTGGACCATGTTGTCCGGAGAGTAGTCGACTTCATCGAGTTGGAAGGAGAGTTTGAGCATGCTGCCCATGGTCTGCTGGAGGAAGCGGAGCGGGTGGGGGCGTGAATTGGGTTTATCGGGAGCTTCGTCGGATTCCTGTTCTTCCTTGGCTTTTTTGAGTGCGGAGGGAGAGCCGACGAGTTCGTAGAGGACGGCGTCGTAGGAAGTGAAGCGGCTGTTGAGGTCCTTGTAGTAGGAGGCGTCGGCGATGTGGACGGCGCCGGCGAGGTCGATGGTGGTGCCGTCTGGGAGGAGGAAGCTGCGGACGGCGACCTCGAGGCGGGTGCCTTTTTCGTCCTGAGCGAAGCGGATGTAGTCGGCGAGTGGTTTTGCTGCCGGCTGAGGGGATTCGGTCTTGGCGGTCGGCGGGGGTGAGTCCTCGGCGAGAGCTGGGGAGTGGAAATGGCCGCACAAAGGCAGCAGCACGAGAAGGAGCCTTGCGGTCGGAGTCATGGGTGGATGATCCTCCGGGGGTGGCGAGCTGTCAATTCTGCAGCGGTGGTGGCGGGCGGGGAAATGGATTTCTCCCTTGCGCCATCCGGGGGTGTTCCGAACCTGAGAGTCCACCAGAATTCCATGAAAATCACCCGCGCGCTTATTTCTGTCTCTGACAAAACCGGTCTGGATGAATTTGCCCGGGGACTGCACGCGCTGGGGGTGGAGCTGCTGTCGACGGGTGGGAGTGCGGCGTATTTGCGGGGTCTTGAATTGCCGGTGGTGGAGGTGAGTGACTATACGGGTTATCCTGAGTGTTTTGATGGCCGGGTGAAGACCCTGCACCCGAGGATTCATGGCGGGTTTCTGCAGGTTCGCGGGGATGCGGAGCATGAGAAGCGGGCGAAGGAACTGGATGTTCCGCCGATTGATCTGGTGATAGTGAATCTCTATCCGTTTGAGAAGACGATTGCTAAGGAAGGGGTGACGCTGGAGGACGCGATTGAGAACATTGATATTGGAGGGCCGGCGATGCTGCGAGGGGCGTCGAAGAATTACCAGAGTGTGACGGTGGTGACGGATCCCGGGGATTACGGCCCGGTGCTTGAGGAGATGAGTGCGAACGGCGGGGCGACGACGCTGAAGACGCGGGAGCGGCTAGCGATCAAGGTTTATCAGCGGACGGCGGCGTATGATGCGGCGATTGCTGATTTTCTGAACAAGGAGCAGGAGACGGAGGCGAATTTCAGCATCAGCCTGCCGCTTTGTCAGACGCTGAGGAATGGGGACAATCCGCATCAGAAGGCGAGTCTGTACGGCAATTTCTCGGATTTCTTCGAGAAGCTGCAGGGCAAGGAGCTGAGTTATACGAACATCCTTGATATTGAGTCGGCGACGGAGCTGGTGCTTGAGTTCAAGCGGCCGGTGGTGGCGATTCTGAAGCATACGAATCCGTGCGGGGTGGGATGTGATGACGATTTGAGGGCGGCGTGGGACAAGGCGTTTGAGACGGACAAGCAGGCGCCGTTTGGCGGGGTGATTGTGACGAACCGGCCGCTGACGGAGCGGTTGGCGCGGGTGATCAGTGAGATTTTCACGGATGTGATCATTGCGCCGGATTTTGAGCCGGAGGCGAGGGCGATCCTGCAGAAGAAGAAGAATCTGCGGCTGATGGTGGCGCACATGGATGCTTATGGTCAGTGGATGGAGAAGAATCCGGTGCTGCGGAGTGCGCCGGGAGGCATCATGGTGATGGACCGGGATGTGAAGGCGCTAGGGTTGAGTAATCTTGAGGAGAAGGTGCGGACGCAGCGGCCGCCGTCGAAGGAGGAACTGGACGCGATGCGGTTTGCGTGGCGGGTGGTGAAGCATGTGAAGTCGAACGCGATTGTGTTTGCGGGGCCGGACCGGACCCTGGGGATCGGGGCGGGGCAGATGAGCCGTGTGGATTCGTGCCGGATAGCGGTGTGGAAGGCGAAGGAGGCTGGGTTGTCGCTGGATGGGAGTGTGGTGGCGAGCGACGCGATGTTCCCGTTTCCGGATGGACTTATTGCGGCGGCGGATGCGGGGGCGACGGCGGCGATTCAGCCAGGAGGCAGCGTGAAGGATCCGGAGGTGATTGCGGCGGCGGACGAACGGGGAGTGGCGATGGTGTTCACCGGGCACCGTCATTTTCTGCATTGAGAACCAGCGACCGCGAGGCCTGAGGGATCGGGGCTCCGGCATGAACTGAAGCGATGCCGGGGCAGCAAGCGAGAGAGATGCTAGGGGCGATGCGCCGGCTGCCGTCGGGGATGTGGCTGCTGGCGGCGGGGACGTTTGTGAATCGGTTTGCGACGTTTCTGGTGCCGTTTCTGACGATGTTCATGACGCGGCGGGGGTTCAGTGCGGGTGAGGCGGGGCTGGCGGTGACGCTTTACGGGGCTGGGGCGTTTGGGTGCACGCTGATTGCGGGGCCTGCGGCGGACCGGTTTGGGAGGAACCGGATCATGGCGGTGTCGCTGCTGGCGGAGGCGTGCATGGTGTTCTGCATGGGGTTTGCGGGTGAGTCTCTGGTGGCGATCTGTGTTTTGGCGACGCTGGCAGGGTTTGCGGGGCAGGGGGCGCAGCCGGCGATGCATGCGATGGTGGCGGATCTGGTGCCGGAGGAGGACCGGGTGCCGGCGATGCTGCTGCAGCGGTTTGCGATCAATACGGGGTGGGCGTTTGGGCCGGCGGTGGCTGGGTTTGTGGCGGACTCGCACAGTTATCAGTGGCTGTTCACGGCGGATGCGTGCACGTCGCTACTGTTTGCGGGCCTGAGCTGGTTTTTTCTGCCGCATGGGAATTCGCAGCGTGCGGGCGAGACGGCGTGGAAGCCGGCGTTGCGGAGCCTTGCGGGGAGTCCTGACATGATTCGTCTGCTGGCGGCGACGGTGTGTGCGGCGTTTTTATTCCGGCAGGTGAGTACGGCGATGAATCTGCATCTGCTGAGCGGTGGCTATACGGAGAAGCACTGTGGGATGGTGCAGTCGCTGAATGGCCTGCTGGTGATTCTGCTGGAGATTCCGCTAGCGGCGATGACGAGTCGCTGGCTGCCGCGGCGGGCGGTTGCGGCCGGGTTTTTTCTGATTGGAGCGGGGGTGGCGGTGAACGCTGCGGGACCGGGCCTGATGGCGGCGGTGGCGTCGATGGTGGTGCTGACGTTCGGGGAGATGCTGAGCCTGCCTCGGCATTCGGCGTGGGTGCAGCAGCTTTCGCCTGCGGACATGCGCGGGCGTTACGCGGGGATGGCGTCGTTTGCGTGGTCGGGTGGTGCGACGTTCGGCGGGTGGTCGGGGCTGATGCTTTTCGCGTGGAATCCTAACTCGCTGTGGGCGGTGTGCGGGTTGCTTGGGGTAGCATCGGTGTGGCTGCTCGGGCGGGGATCGGGGCGGGTGAGGGGTGCGGAGTGAGGCGGCGGGGATCCTTTTGAAGCGATGCCGTCACCCTTGACGGCGCGGCATCCGGGATAGGGTGGAGGCATGTCAACTGTGGCGGCCGTCAGTGTCGAACAGCTCACGCGGGTCTTCCGCGTTCCGGGCCTGCGGCGTCGTGAATTCACGGCGGTGTCGGACGTGTCGGTGGAGGTGCAGCCTGGAGAGGTTTACGGGTTGATCGGGCCGAATGGATCCGGGAAGAGCACGACGATGAAAGTGCTGCTGGGGTTGCTGCGGGCGACGAGCGGCAAGTGTGCGATTTTCGGGCGGGACAGTGCGCGGGTGGACAGTCGGGAGGAGGTTGGGTATCTGCCGGAGAATCCGTATTTCTACAAGCATCTGACGGGAGCGGAGACACTGGAGTTTTATGGGAAGCTGTGCGGGTTGCGGGGGCGGGAGCTGCGCGACCGGATTGGGGAGATGCTGGCGCTGGTGGATCTTGAGGAATCGCGGGACCGGAGGCTTGGGGGGTATTCGAAGGGGATGCTGCAGCGGATTGGGCTGGCGCAGGCGATCATTCACCGGCCGAGACTGGTGGTGCTTGATGAGCCGACGGCTGGGGTGGATCCGCTGGGGTCGAGGCAGATTCGGGATCTGATCCTGGAATTGAAGCGCCGGGGGATCACAGTGATCCTTTCGTCGCATTTGCTAGAGCAGGTGCAGGAAGTCTGCGACCGCATCGGGATTATTTTCCGCGGGCGGATGCTGAGGGAGGGTAGCCTTGCGGAGATTACGGAGGTGGGGAACCGATCGGAGCTTGTGCTGGAGGGGATGACGCCGGAGTTGATGGAGGAAATCCGTGCGCTGGCGGCGGCGAGAGGAGCGAAGTGGATCCATGACGGGCATCCGAGGACGACCCTTGAAACCCTGTTCCTTGAAGTGACGAGTGCTGCTGCGGAGGCGGCGCGGGCTTCTGGTGGCAAATCCTGACGTATCATGGAAACTGCAGCACCTCTCCGCCGGCACCGATCATTTTCCTTCGGGCGGGTCTGGACCATTGCGACGGGAACGCTGACGCAGTTGGTGCGGATGAAGGTGTTTGCGTTCATGGCGATTTTTGCGGTGGTGCTGATCGGGGCGAGTTTTGCGTTCGCGGATCTGAAGACCGAGCAGGAATTGAAGATGCTGAAGGACGTGTCGTTTGCGGCGATTCAGCTGTTCTGCATGCTGTTTGCGATCGCGGGGACGGCGATGCTGATTCCGCGGGATGTGGAGGATCGAACGCTGTATACGATTCTGTGCAAACCGGTGTCGCGGCTGGAGTATCTGCTAGGAAAGCTGGGCGGGATGGTGCTGGTGCTGGTGATCAGTCTGGGGGCAATGGATCTGCTGTTCACCGGGGTGCTGCATTTGAAGCAGCGGACGGTGGTGGAGCAGAATGTTGCGGAGCTGGAGTACCGGCCATTCCGGAGTCAGGAAGAGCGGGAGAAGGCGGTGGCGGAGATTATTGAAGTGGCGACGCAGCAGGGGGCGAGCTGGAACCTGCAGGCGGGGATGGCGGCGATTCTGGCGAAGTCGATCGTGCTGACTGCGGTGACGCTGCTGGTGAGCACGTTTGCGACCTCGACGCTGTTCACGATCATGGTTTCGCTGGCGCTGATGGTGATTGGTCATGCGCAGGGGCTGGCTCGGGAGGTGCTGCTGGATGAAGCGGATGGAGCGGTGCTGCCGAGGCTAGTGGCGGGCGGGGTGGCGCTGCTGTTTCCGGATTTCAAGACCTTTGATGTGCTGGATGCGGTGATCACGGGGACGGTGGTGCCGGGAGTCGAGGTTTTGAAGATGGGTGGGTTGTGCGGCATTTACTGTGTGCTGTACATGCTGGCGGCGTGGGTGCTTTTTGCGGACAAGGAACTCTGAAGGGATGAGTATTCCGCCCCGCCGCATTGTGCTTGCGCTGGCTATCATTGTGGCCGGTGGGGTATTGCGGCTGCCGTTTGAGCAGGCTCGGACCCGGGACCTTCAGCAGCGAGGGATTCTTGAGCCGCCGCTCAGTGCGTCGCTGCGTGATGAGCTGGGGCAGTCGTTTTTCATTGCGGTGCTGGGCGGGTTTCGTTCGGTGGTGGCGAGTCTGGTGGAATTGAAAACGATCCGGCCGTGGCAGGAGCGGCAGTGGGGGCTGGTGGATGAGTACTATGCGATCTGCAACAAGCTCCAGCCGCGGGAGTGGCACTACTGGGACCTGCGGGCGTGGCATGCGGGTTTCAATGCGGCGGACAATTACCAGTATGAGTCGGTGCGTTCGCCGGCGGTGAAGACGATGAAGTCGCGGCAGGCGTTTGTGAAGGCGATTGGGCTGATTGAGGAAGGGCTGCGGTACAATCCGAAGGTCTACCAGTTGTATGAACGGCTTCGGTTGCTGCATACGAGCGAGCTGAATCCGGAGCCGGATTTTCTGGCGGCGTCGCGAGCGTGTGAGATGGGGGCGACGTGTCCTGGGGCGCCGCCTTACCTGCGGCGTTTTGCGGCGTATCATCTGGCGGACGTGCCGGGTCGCGAGCTTGAGGCGTGGCGGCGGCTGATGGATTTATACCGGAGCGAGGATCCGATGGACCGTTCGCCATCGGTCGGGCTGAGGCTGGCGGTGCTGGAGCCGACAGTGACCAAGCTTGACCCGTCGGCGATGCTGCCGGTGGAGATTGCGCCGCACGCGGTGCGGATGCGTGCGATTTGGAAGGCGAACCGTGAGAAGGCGCAGATGCAGCGCGTGCAGATAGGTTCTCCCGTTCAGGGAGGGCACTGAGATGGGGCGGCGGTGGCCGGGATCAGGAAACGAGGAAGGCTTCCCAGTCGCGGATGCCGAGGGTATTGCGGATGAAGGCGGAAGCGGGGAGTTCGCGTGGCGGGGAAGGGGCGCGGAGGAGTTGCAGACCTGCTTCGTCGGGAGTGCGGTCGCCTTTGCGCTGGTTGATGCGTTTGCAGGCGAGCACGCAGTTTTCCCATGAGGAGGCGCCGCCGCGACTGCGTGGGATGACGTGATCGATGTTGCCTTCGCCGGGTTGGAGACGGCGGCCGGTGTACTGGCAGACGCCGCCGTCGCGTTCCCAGAGACCGCGGAGAGAGAAGCTGAGACGTCGGCGGGGCATTCTGGCGAAGCGGGCGAGCACGAGGACGGTGGGTGCGCGCACGGCACCGCGGACGGTGCGGACCGGGAGGTCGTGATCGCGGACTGGGAGGGTGAGCCATTCGGCCCATTTGACTGGGCGCATGCCATCGTCGGTGATGTCGAGGGCGCTGGCGGAACCAGCGGCCAACATGCCGAAAGCATCGGCGGGAGATTTGACGTCGATGGCCTGCCAGTGCCGGTTGAGCACCAGCACAGTGGGACGGCTGAGAATATCGCTCATGGTTGCTCGGGAGTTCTTGATGACGCGGCGGGAGCGGGTGTCCTGAAGGGAACATCCGGAGCGGGTCGAACTGGCCCGCTCATGCGCGCGCTTGACCTAAACGCACAACTTTTCTCCCGGCAACCGCGGGATGAGAGTGAATGTTTCTCAGGGATTGCCGAGTTGGTGGATGGTGCCGTGGAGGATGCGTTCGGTGTCCTTGCCATCGGTACCGCGGAGACGGCAGGTGACGGAGACGCCCATGGCGGGGCGGAGTGCGGGCACGGTGAGCGTCAGTGATTTTCCGTCGCGGAGGGTGGCGGCGGTGACAGGGAGGGCGGATTCGCCGATGTGTTCACTGCCGTAGTTGGCGGAGCGTTTGAGGTCCCATGCGCGGACCTCGTAGCGGGTGAGGTCGCTGGCGGTGGCGGCGTCGAGGGCGTCGCTGAAGTCGAGTTTGACGGAGGCTTTCGCGAAGCGGAGACCGATGGGTTGGAGGGCGGGTTTGCCTGTCCAGCGGACGCGGTAGAAGCCGCCGGGCTGACTTTGATTGCCGGCCCATGCGAACATGCCGCAGGCGTAGAACTGGCCGTCGGTGGGGTGGAAGCGGCCGCGCATGACGCCTGTGGGGAACTGAGGCATGGGCAGGGCGCACATGCCGCCCTGGGGTTGGCCGCCGGACTTTTCGAAGGGGACGGTGTAGATTTTTCCGTAGCCGTAGGAGAGGTTGAGGAGGGAGCCGTTGAGTGGGCCCCATTTGGCGTCTTTGGGGACCCAGACGAGTTCCGACGGTGAGCGGTCGAAGGCGTTGGTGATCCAGCAGAGCGGCTGCTGCATGGCGCTGTTGCTGCTGTCGGTGATATTGTGATAGCCGAACATGTTGCCGTAGAATTCGTCAGGGCCGGTGCCGCGGACGAGATTGATGCGGTTTTTCGGGGTCCAGTGGCCTTCCTGATCGGTGACGAAGAACGTGCCGTCGGGATTGAGGCAGACTCCATTGGCGGCGCGGAATCCGGTGGCGAGGATGTCGGTGTGGGTGCCGTCGGCGCTGACGCGGAGGAGCGTGCCGTGATGGGCGACGACTTCCTTGAGGGCGTGGCGTGCCGATTTGGCGTAGTAGAAGTTGCCTGCGGCATCCGATTGGAGACCCATGGCGAATTCATGGAAGTGCTCGGTGACCTGGTGGTCGGAGTTGAAGCATTCGATGAAGTCGGTTTCGCCGTCGGCGTTGAGGTCGTGGAGTTTTGCGAGCTGATCGCGGCAGCAGACGAAGATGGCTCCGTTGATGATTTTGAGGCCGAGCGGCTGGAAGAGGCCGGAGGCGATGCGGCGCCATTTGAGTTCGCCGAGAGGTTGCTGAGTGAGGCCTGAGACTGTCCAGACGTCGCCCATCCATGTGCAGACGGCGGCGCGGTCGGCATCGGGGTAGAAGTCGAATCCGGTGAGGCGGAGCCATGATTGCCATGGGTTGGCGGCGGCGTCCGGGTGGGTGATGACGTCGGTGGCGAAGGGACCGTTGTCGTCGCCGGGGATCCCTTGAGTGATGACATCCTGAGGCCAGTGTGCGGGGCCGCCTTTGGTTAATGATGCGAGGTCGAGGGGGAGCCGTGCGGCATTGATGAGGGCGGCGCGGGTGGCGTCGTCTGCGCCTTTGGTGATGCCGATGCGGAACTGTGCCGGGGTGGCGGCGGCGGGAATGGTGAGGAGGTGGAAGCCGGCGGACTTTGTCAGGGTTGTGCCAGGCGCGGAGGTGTCGATCTGGAGGCCATCGGCGTACGGAGCGATTCTGAGACTTAGGTTGTGGGGGGATTTTGTGACATTGAGCGTCCGGATGAAGAGCGGGTGTGCGCCGTATTCGACGACTTCGGCGGCTTCGAGGATGCGGGCCTTGCCGACGGAGTACTGGAGGATGCTGTGGTTGCCGTGGCGGTAGAGACCTTCGTAGCGGCACCATGAGCGTGGCAGTGGGCCGTAGGGTTTGCCGTCGCGGCCGAGGAAGCGCACGTCTTCCCATGATCCGTTTTCCGGATTGGCCCATGCGGGTTGGTTAGGATTGGTGAAGAGGAGATCGCCGGTGAGACTGGAGTGAGTGCCGTGGGAGCCGTCGAAGGCGACGCCTCGCCAGTCGATGAATTTGCCGGTCATGGCGGCGGCGGCCTGGAGCGTGTCGTGTTCGTAGATCATCCATGCGCGGCCTCTGGAAACGCCGCCGGGGCCGTCATCGAGCCGTGTGGCGATAGCCTTCTGGGCGATGTTGCCGGGAGCGATCTGATAGGTCCACTGGAGGGCCGGGCCGAAGTTCATGCGTTCGTATTGAGTGGCCGGGTCCTCTTTCGGGGCCTGTTCGGCGGCGAGCGACTTCATGCGGAGAGGCAGGGAAGCGAGGGCTGCGTCGTCGACGGCCGAGTATTGTGATGCGTTGAAAGGCTTGAGAAAGGTTTCGCGGATGTAGTGGATAACGGCGTATTTCTGTGAGGCGGTGTACTGCGGCATTGGCATCATGAGGCCGTAGCCGTGAGTGAGCGTCTGGAACTGGCGCCATGGATCGCTGCCGTTCTTGAACGGGTCCTTGTGGAACCGGCGGGAGGTCGGCATGGAGCCTTCTTTGGATTCGGTGCCGTGGCAGGTGACGCAGAGAGTGCTGTAGATGCGCGCTCCCTCGGCGAGGGTTTCGGCATTCCAGCCGCGGATGAGGGCGGCATGATCTGCGGAGTCGAGAGGCTGGACCCATGCGTTGCGGATTTCCGTGCCGCCGGAAAGTGTCAGTGTTAGAGGGACGGGAATGCCTGGGATGCCGCGAGGGAACGTGGCTTCGTCCGCTTCGCCGGTCCATTGATACATGGGCGTGTTGATGCTGCCGGCATCTCCTGAGCTGAGCTGCTTTGCTTCGGAGTCGTTGAGGGCACGTTCCCAGTAGCGGATGCCGCTGACCGCGCCTTTTGTCAGGTCGCCGAGGAAGCCTCCGGAGCCGCGGCTGGTCTGGAACGTGTGGCCGTCGGCGTCGGGTTTGAGCATGCCGTCTTTGGCGGAGTCTGGGCGGCCATCGATGAAGAATTGGGCCCTGCCATTGCTGAGGCGGAGCACGGCGGTGTGCAGCTTGCCGTCATTGAGGCCGGCGCGGCGGCTGGAGATTTCTCCTAACCAGCCGATGTCGAAGAACAGGCGACCGTCGCGGAGGCCGACCATTTTGGCGTTGGGCTCCCATTTTTCGGGGCGGCAGAAGGAGAAGAGTGCGCCTTCGCCTTCGGAGCGGAACTGGACCATGGCGGTGAAGTCCCGGTCGAAGCGCAAACCGTCCGCGGCGGGGCCGTTTGATTTGCCGGAACCCGACAATGGTTTGGCGGTGGTGGCTTTGCCGTCGATGGTGGTTTCGAAGAAGCCGGGTCTGCCTGCGGTCATTTCCGCCCGCAATTCGAGGACGTGCCATGTGGCGTCGGGTGGTGCATTGAGGGCGATTGGTTCGCCTGTTCCGGCCTGGACGGCGGCGGTTGCCGACTGATCCGGAAGGCGGAACTCGAGGTGGAGCCGGAAGTTTGCGAGCGGCTGTGCCTGCTTCAGCGATTGTGGATCCTTGGTCGGGCGGAAGCCTTCGAACACGGATGTCCGGGTTTGCTCAGGGGTGAGGGAAGGGATCAGCGGAACCTGCGCGTTCAGGGGCAAGGCGGTCAGAACGGCGGAAGACAGTAAAAGCGGGAGCAGTCTCATATTCGGTGGGAGCGATGCTGACAGGCTGCGGGGAGGCTGCCACTGGCGATTTCTCCGCAAACCGGGCTGAATTCCGTCGTGGCTGTCTGGCTGGAAGGGGTGATCCGGATTGCGGATGCAAAGCCTTCCGCTGGGAGACGTTTGGTGTTACTTCTGATGCTTTCACCGATTTTCTCCATGCGTTTTCTTGTTTTTCTGTTGTTTGCCTGCCGCGCGTGCGGCGGGGCGTATTCGTTGTTCGACGGATCCTTCAATGGCTGGGAGGGAGATACGAAAGCGACATGGAGGATTGAGGAGAATGCTTTCACGGCTGGGAGCGTCGATCGGGAGCAGTCGCGCAACGAGTTCCTTTCGACGAAGCGGGAGTATGGGGATTTCGACCTCAGCGTCAGCTGGAAGCTGATCGGGACGGAAGGGTTCGTGAATGGCGGTGTGCAGTTCCGGACCAGGCGCATTCCTAACGATCACGAGGTTTCCGGTTATCAGGCGGATCTTGGGGCGGGGTACGACGGGGCGCTTTACGACGAGAGCCGGCGGAACAAGATGCTGGCACTGCCGTCGAAGGAGGTGCTTGAGAAGGCGCGCAAGCCGCTGGGCGAGTGGAATCGTTACCGGATTCGTGCGGAAGGCCGGCGCATTCAGATCTGGCTGAATGGGATTCAGACGGTGGACTACACGGAAGCTGACGAGAGCATTCCGCTGAGCGGGATCATTGCCGTTCAGATCCATGGCGGTGCGAAATCGCAGGTCTGGTACAAGGACCTTGCGATCGAGGAATTGAATGTTCCCGCGGCACCGACTGGGCCAACGGCACGTTTCGCCGATCCTCAGCCGGCGCCGCCTCGGGAGCCGTTTGTGGATGGGAAGTTCGTGATCCGGCAGGGCGAGGTGATAGTTTTCACCGGGGGAACGAACATGGTGCGGCTTGTGGAGGAAGGAGGTTTCGAGGCAGCGCTGGCGCTGGCGGCGAGGGAACAGAAGCCGAGATTTCGGAGCATGGCTTGGGAAGGCGATACTGTTTACGAGCAGTGGCGGGACATGAATTTCGGGTCGTGGAAGGACCAGCTTGATGCGGTGAACGCGACCTGTGTGTTTCTCTGGTTTGGGCAGATGGAAGCCCTTGATTTGAGACGCGACGAAGCAGCGTTCGCGGCGGCCTGCGCGAAGCACCTGGACGAGATCAAGGCGATTACGCCGCGCCTTGTGGTGATGCTGCCGATGCCGTTTGATGATGGGCCGACGAATGGGCGGCTCGTCAGGTTCTCTGCGGTGCTGAAGCAACTGGCTACAGAGCGCGGCGCGATTGTGCTTGAGTGGCCGGCTGGTGAACCGCCGCTCGATGGTGCGCAGCGCACGATCAACGGAGTTCATGTGACGGATGGGGCATTGCGTGGTGGATTCAATCAGATGCTAGTCGGGGCGCTGGGCATGCCGTATGAGCGTGCGGGGGATTCGATGATCGGCGAGATCCGGGCGAAGAACCGGCACTGGCACGACTGCTGGAAGACGATGAACTGGGCGTTCGCGTACAGTGACCGGACGGAACAGCCGTTCGGGAAGGGGATTGGCAGTCATCCTAGCATGGCGCTGGAGCTGGAGCGTTACAAGCCGTTGCTGCGTGCTGCGGACGAGGCCATTCAGACGCTGGCCGCCGGAGGAGCCATTGCGCCCGTCGAGGTTGTGCTGCCAAAGCCCGGTCCGGTGCTGGATCCCGCAGAGGAGCTGAAGACCTTCACGGTTCGCGACGGGTTTGGGGTGAATCTGTTTGCGAGTGAAGCTGACGGCCTTGTGAAGCCGCTCTCGATGCGCTGGGATGCGCGGGGGAGACTGTGGGCGGCGTGTTCGCCATCTTACCCGCAACTTGTGCCTGGCGAGGCTCACGGCGATTACGTGCTTGTCTGCGAAGACACTGACGGGGATGGCAAGGCGGACAAGTTCCAGCGGTTTGCGAGCGGCCTAACGATGCCGATGGGGATTGAGTTTGCGACGGATGGGGGAGTGTACATCTGCGAGAGCACGCAGCTTGCGAAGTTCCGGGATAAGGATGGCGACGGGCGTGCCGACGAACGGACGGTGATCCTGTCAGGATTCGGGACGGGCGACTCGCATCAGATGATCAATTCGCTGCGGTGGGGGCCGGACGGATGCCTCTGGTTCAGTCAGGGGTTGCACATCTTTTCCCGGATTGAGACGCCGCATGGGATTGTTCAGTTCGACCGGGCGGGACTCTGGCGATTCGATCCGCGGACCTGGAAGCTGCAGGGGTTTTTCGGCAACGCGGCGGCGGGGGCAAACTGCTGGGGGGTGACCTTCGACGATCGCGGGCAGGTGTTCCACTGCGCGGCGGACAACACGCCTGGATTCTACACCACGCCGGGACTGGGCACGCTGGCGGCTCCGCCTCCCTACTACAACATTGGCGCGCTAGCGGTCTCGCCGGTGAAGGGCATGTGCCTTGAGTTCATCAGCAGCGCGCACCTTCCCCCTGACCTTCAGGGAGTGCTCTGCAAGCCCGTGTACTTCGGCAGCCAGGTGCTGCTTTATCGATTGGCAGACGACGGCAGCGGGTTCCGCACGGACGATCTTGGGCCGCTGATCACGTCGTCCAGCAATGTATTCCGGCCGCTCGGCATCCAGACTGGACCGGATGGTGCGCTTTATGTCTGCGACTGGTTCAACCCGGTCATTGGTCACTATCAGGCCAGCTATCGTGATCCGAACCGAGACAAGACGCACGGCCGCATCTGGCGGATGACGGCAAAGGATCGGCCGCTGACGAAACGTCCAGCGTTTGAATCGATGGACGCCATTGGTCTGAGGGAACAACTGCAGTCGCCGGAGCGGTGGGTTCGCGAGCAGGCCCGCCTTCTCCTTGCCGGAATGGCGGACGCATTGCCGGACGAGGCTTGGCAGAACAGTGCCGACGCGTCCCGGTTATTTGAAATGCTATCGCTTGCCGCGATGCGTGGAGCGATTCCGGAGCCGTTGCTACTCAAGTGCCTGTCTCACGATGATGCCGCGCTGAGGGCGTTTGCGGTGCGCATCGGCAGCCAACTGGTGTCTGCGGACGCCTCGCCCGAGGCACTCAACGAAGGATTGCATCTGTTAACGGACGCGATCAATGACCCGAATCCACGAGTGCGCCTTGAAGGGGTCGTGGCGGCCGGATATTTCGGGAGTGCCCGTGCTGTCGAGGCCGCGCTCACGGTGCTGGACCACCCGCGCGACCGATTCATCGACTATGCGCTGGCCAATACGATCCGTGCGACCAAATCGGTTTGGGCTCCAGCGCTCGAGGCCGGGAAGCTGACCTTTGAGGGTAACGTGGCACATCTTGCTCACGTGCTGCAGACTGATGGGAATCCTGACACGGCTGGTGCAATTGCGCGGATCCTTGCGAGCGGCAAGGCACCTGCGGCAAGTGTGGAATCCCTGCGGGTGCTTCTGATTGGGTCTGGCAATCCTGACCAACTGGCGGCGGCGGTGGCTGCGGGGCCGGTGACGGCGACAGTCGCGGATGCGCTGACGAATGCGGCGCGCGGGCGCGGGGTTCGGCCGTCAGGTGATCTCAAGGAAATCATCGCCGGGATCGGGTCTGGCGTTGATGGCGATGCCGCATGGTCGCTCGCCATGTACCGGCTCGGTGGGGCTTGGGGCATGAGGGAAGTTGCGGACCGAATACGGGAGTTATTCGCGTCGCCCTTCGAGTCGACGGCTACCGGGGCGGTGCAGGCATGGGCGGAATACAAAGGTGCGGAGGCGATTCTGGACCTCGGCGTGCTTGCCGAATCTGGTGCCGGCCCCGTGCGTCTGGCGGCGGCTGGCGCTTTGCTGCGGCTGAACCCTGAGATGGGTCAGGTTGCTGTCGCGAAGCTGATTGCTGGTGAACGGACGGCGCCGGAGGACACTGCCAAGTTGCTCGGGTTCGCCTTGTCTTCAAAAGACGTGCCCGCGTGGCTGGGTGGTGAGTTCGGCAAACATCCGCCGTCAGGTGCCGCAGCGCTAGCAATGCTCAAGGCGCTGGTTTCGGCCGGAAGGCACGAACCGGTGCTCGCCGCGAGCCTCCGCAAGGCCGCTGGGCTTCCTGAGAACGCCAGCATTGTGCCGGATTACGCTCCGGAGATTGTCCAGCGGATCGTCGCCGACGCCCGCGCCGGTGGCGATGCTGCCCGTGGGGCGACCATTTTCCGGGCTCCCCAGTCAGGTTGCCTGAGTTGCCACGAGGTCGGGGATGAGGGAGGACTCACCGGGCCGAACCTGACGGCGGTAGGGCGCGGCATGACGCCGGAACTCATCACGGAGTCGGTCTTGTGGCCTCACCGCCAGATCAAAGAAGGGTACTTTCTCACGACCCTCACGACTCGCGACAGCCGGGTGACTGCCGGATACAAAGTCCGTGAAGATGATAAGACCATCGTCCTGCGGATTCCGGGCACCGAGACGACCGAATCTGTTGCGAAAGCTGATGTCACGCAGCGTCAAGACAGCGGGAGCCTGATGCCGGAAGGGCTGACTGCTTGGATGACCGATGCGCAGCAACTCGACCTGCTCCGATTTCTCTTCGACCTTGGGAAGTGATGGCGGCGAATCCTGAAACACCCGGCTCCGGGCCGGCGTTTCTCGGAATGAGCGCATGAATCCATTCGACATCCATTCTCAGCGGGTCACCCGGCGCGGCTTCTTCGGCCGCTCCGCCGCCGGTCTGGGCGGAGTCGCGCTTGCGTCGCTGCTCCGGGATGATGCCGCGGCGGCGGGTGGGCTTCCGGGGCTTCCTCATTTTGCCCCGAAGGCGAAACGCGTCGTCTGTCTATGGCAGGGCGGGGCACCTTCCCACGTCGACTTGTTTGATCGGAAGCCTGTCATGGAAAAGATGGCTGGGCAGGACATTCCCGACAGCGTCCGTGGCACGACGAGGCTTTCGACGATGACGGCGGGCAGCAAGCGCTGGCCGATCGTGCCCGGGATTAAGCCATTCCAGCGTTACGGCCGCTGTGGGACGGAAATCAGTTCGATGCTGCCGGGAATCGGATCGATCGCTGATGACATCTGCGTGGTGCGTTCGATGAACACCGAGGCGGTCAACCACGCACCGGGTGTCACGTTTTTCATGACTGGGTCGCAGGTTCCGGGTCGTCCCAGCATGGGGTCGTGGCTTTCCTACGGACTCGGCTGCGAATCTCAGGACCTTCCCGCGTTTGTCGTGATGACTTCATCCGACCGCGGCAAGACCTGCGGTCAGCTTTTTTTCGATTACTACTGGGGCGCGGGATTTCTGCCGAGCCGCTATCAAGGGGTGCGCTTCCGCAATACGGGCGAACCGGTTCCGTATCTCGACAACCCGGCAGGCGTCAGCAGGGAGGCGCGGCGGTTGCTGCTTGATGATATCAATGCGCTCAACGCGGAGCACCTTGCGGATTATGGCGACCCTGAGACGGACACACGGATTGCCCAATACGAGATGGCTTTCCGCATGCAGGCGAGCGTCCCGGATCTCCTCGACTTCTCGAATGAACCGAAGTCGGTTCTCGAAATGTACGGCCCGGATGTCCTCACCAAGGGGACTTACGCGAACAACTGCCTGATTGCCCGCCGCCTCCTTGAGCGCGGCGTCCGCTTTGTGCAGCTCATGCACAGCGGCTGGGATCAGCATGGCAATCTCTTCACGCAACTCGAAGAGCAGTGCCGGGACACTGACCTCCCGAGCGCGGCGCTTGTCAAGGATCTCAAACAGCGGGGGTTGCTTGATGACACGCTCGTAGCATGGGGTGGGGAATTCGGACGCACGCCTTTCGGCCAGGGTGACCCTGCGAAACCGAACGGCCGGGACCACTTTGGCCGGGCATACAGCTGGTGGCTGGCCGGCGGTGGGGTCAAACCTGGTTCGACTTGGGGCGAGACCGACGATTTCGCATGGAACATCGTCAGGGACTCCGTGCATGTTCACGACATGCAGGCGACGATCATGCACCTCTGCGGCATCAACCACGAGGCGCTCACGTTCCGTTACCAGGGCCGCCAGTTCCGGCTCACCGATGTCCATGGCTCTGTCGTCCGCGGCATGCTCGCGTGACACCTGCTCAACATCCAGCTGGACGGCTCGGCCGCTGAAAAGTGCAAGCCGATGCTTGCCATCACCGCCGTCGGAAGGATAGCTTCCGGCTTCCTCCCATGCAAAAAAACATCCTCCCCATTCTGAGCCTCTCGGCAGCCTGCGCGCTGCCGCTCTCGACCCGTGCCGCCGACGTGGTTGCGCAACCCGGCGGCAAGGTCGCCGATGCGCCTCCCATCGCGCTGGTCAAGGTTGCTGACGGTCTCGTTGATCCCGTGGACGTTTCCGCTCCAAACGACGGATCTGGCCGCCTCTTCGTGTGTGAACGCCACGGCCTTGTCCGCGTCATCAAAGACGGCAAACTCCTCGATAAGCCCGCCCTCGACCTGAAGGACAAGACGATCAGCTCGTTCCTCGAGGAAGGTCTGTTCGGCATCGAATTTCACCCTAAGTTCAAGGAAAACGGCAAACTGTATGTGAGTTACGCCGACCTCTGGTTCAATGGGGCGACGCTGCTGACGGAATACCAGATTTCCAAGAAAAACCCGGACCGCATCGACCCGGAATCGGCACGCGTGATCATGCAGATCGACTTCCCGTACTGCAACCACCACGGCGGCAAGATGAAGTTTGGGCCCGATGGCTACCTGTACGTCGGGGTGGGTGACGGTGGGTGGGAAGGGGATGTGATCAGCGCCGGGCAGGATCTGCACACGTGGCTCGGCAAAATGCTGCGCATCGACGTGAACACGTCGACGCCAGACCGCGCGTACGGCATTCCCAAGGACAACCCATTCATCACTCCGAAGCAGCAGATGACGCTTTTCGGCATCTCGGAGAAGCAGTTCTCCCAGATTCATCCGCTCGCCAAGCCGGAGATCTGGGCCTACGGGATCCGGAATCCATGGACCTTCAGTTTTGACCGCAAGACTGGGGACCTCTTCATCGCAGACATCGGTCAGAACCACTGGGAAGAGATCGATTTTCAGTCGGCCGGCAGCAAAGGCGGCGAGAATTACGGGTGGAAGTTCATGTGCGGCAGCCATACCTTCCCCCTTGAAGATGATGCCACCAATCCACGGGTCGGGGTGCTTCCGGTCGCTGAGTACAGTCACGTGGATCAGGGTAACTGCGTGATCGGACTCGGCATCTATCGAGGGAAGGAGTATCCGGCCATGGACGGCATTTATTACTCGGCCGACTGGGGGAGCGGGAAGGTCTGGGCTGTGAAACGTGATGCGGCGGGCAAGTGGGCCATGGAGGAAATGCTCGACCTTGACACCAATCTCCGTCCCACCAGCGGTGGCGAGGATGAGGCGGGCAACATCTACCTCACGCACGCCACAGCCAACTACGGAGGCCCCGTCGATCCTGCGGTCAATGAAAAGGGAGCGGTCTGGAAGATTGTCCCTGCCGACAAGGTTCCCGCCGGTGCTGTGACGGCTCCACTTCAGAAGAAGTAAGCGCCCAAACCCAGTGCGGACCGCCTGTTGCTTCGTGCTGCCAGTTCTGGCAGGTGCGGTAACCGGCGGTTCGCCATTTCTCCCATCTGCCCAATGATTCAGAGATTTCTCCCCATCCTCGCCCTCTCTCTCTCCGCCGCTGCGGCTGACGAGAAGACCCCGGCTCCCGCTGCGGATCATGCCGATCACGCCGCAGGTGACTCCGGTCTTAAGAAGGAACTCGTTGCCGGCCTGACTGAAAAGGACTTTCTCCGGCTCGGAGACAAGCCAAAGACGGTGAAGCTCACGGTTGTCGCCGTCTGGACCGCCGAGAACTACGGCATGAACTTCAACGGCTTCGCTAAAGGGACTGCGCTCTACACGATCCCGAAAGGCTGGACGGTCGAGGTCACCTACGTCAATCCGAGCCCGATTCCGCACAGCCTCATCGTCATCGAGAAGGCGGACACCAAGAAGCTTCAGGTGCCGGAGCCTTATTTTAAAGGTGCCGGTGTGCCTGATCACATCAAGGGACTGTCCTACGGCACGCATCAGTTCAGCTTCACCGCTGACGAAGCTGGTGAGTATGCGCTCGCCTGCGGCTTTCCTGCGCATGCGCTCAACGGCCACTGGATCGGGCTCGATATCAGTGAGGACGCCAAAGAGCCGACGCTCAAGCTTGGCGAGAAGGAGCCTGTGAAGGCATCTCCGGCCGCGTCTGCTCCTAGCAAATAGGCGGTCGGATGGCGGTTTTGAAGTCCGCCACCCCGGATTTTCCCGGGGTGGCGGGAGAAAAAGCGAAAAAGAGGGAGAAAAGAGTTGCGCGGGGCGGAGGGTGTGGTATTGAGAGGGGTCGCACGAAACAATGCGATCAGCGCGGCTGAATGACCTGGTTGTGACGGAAACGATCACAGTCGGGTTTTTTGTCCCCCTGAAACGAACGTTCTTTGCCA
>QQNF01000014.1 GCA_003402705.1 Verrucomicrobiota bacterium
ACCCCACCCATCAATCCCGCCAGCCACCCACGCACACGATCACGCCGCTCCCGCCGCTCAGGCGGAATCGTCGTCTCGAATGTCTCGTTCGTCATCAATGTCACGGGCGCATCATTCTAAGCACGTTTCACCAATCGACAACTGCCTGCAACTCTCCGTTCAACCCCACCACCGCAACGCCCACAACTTCGGCCCGAACACCCCCAACCCAACCCCCACCGCCGCCACCGCCGCCACCAGCACCGCCCCAGCCGCCGCATCCTTCACCACCCGAATCGCCTCCTCCCGCTCCCCGCTCACCCGGTCCGCCAATCGCTCCACCGCCGTATTCAGCACCTCCGCCGTCACCACCAAACCCATCGCCAGCACCAGCACCGCCCACTCCACCGCACTCACCCGCAACACCACCCCAGCCACCACCACCAGCCCTCCCGCCACCACATGCACCCGCAGGCACGGCTCACGCCCGAGGGTCTCCAGAAACCCACGACCCGCACACCGGAACCGCTCTCGCCATCGCGCCAGCATCCCAGCCACCATGCCGTCTCCCACCCAACCCGCACGCGGAATCTTTCCCCTTTCCCTCCCCACACCCGACCGCTTCCCTCCTCCCCATGCCCTCCCCCATGCGCATCGCCCTCGTCGCTCACGACCACCGCAAAGACCAACTCATCGCATGGGCCCAGCGCCACGCCGACGCCCTCGCCCCTCACGCCCTCTCCGCCACCGGCACCACCGGACGTCTCCTCTCCGCAGCACTCAACCGCCCCGTCCACTGCTACCTCAGCGGCCCCATGGGCGGCGACCTCCAGATCGGTGCCCATCTCGCCGAAAAACAACTCGACGCCCTCTTCTTCTTCTGGGACCCCCTCACCGCTCAACCCCACGACCCCGACGTCAAAGCCCTCCTCCGCGTCGCCGTCCTCTGGGACGTCCCCTTCGCCTGCAACGAGGTCTCCGCTACCCTCCTCCTCAAGGCCCTCCTCAATCCCAACGGTGCCGCTTGCACCCCAGCCACGCCAGCACAAGCCCAGTCAGAATGTGCGCCATCAGCACCGCCGCACTGATCGCACTCGCACTCACCACCGTCGTCGGCACCGCCTGCGTCACCGCCAGAAAATAATCCGACTCCCGCATCGTCGACAACTGCCCACTCCAGCTCCAGTACGCCACAATCAGCGGCTGCACCACCTTCTCCACAGTCGCAGGCAACGCCAGCACCGCTCCAGACAACGGCAGCTGAAATCCCACCAGATAAATACTCATCAGCGACGCCTGCTCCGGTGACTTCATCAGCCCGGATATCGCCAGACACACCGACGTCATCGCAAAATTCACCAGCAGCAGCATCTTCAATCGCTCCCCGAAGTCCCCAGGCAGATTCGTGAAGTAATCCACAAACAACCCCATCCACACCGCCTGCGCCGCCGCCAGCACCGCCAGAAACACCACCTTGCTCGACAAATACGCCAGCGGCGTCACCCCGCCCATCCGCTCCTTCTCGTAAATCAGCCGCTCACCCGCAATCTCCCGCGCCGAATTGTTAGAACCCATCAGGGTCAGCAGCACCACCTGGAACATCACCAGCCCGGACACCAGCGCTCCTAACTTCGTCTGCTTCTCCACAATCGCCGTCTGCCTCACAATCGCCTCCGCCAGCGCCGTCCCCGGCGGCACCGATCGATCAGGCATCGGATCAATCCCCTGACTCGCAAAAATCACCACCAGCACCGGAAACCCGAACAACAACGCCAGCTGCAGCACCAGCTGCGTCCGGTCCCTCATAAACAACTTCCACCGCCGCGCCAGCAAGGTCCGGAACTGCCGCCCGAAACCAGCCGGCCTCACTCCTCTCCCCTCCATCTCATCGTCTTCCTCATCCTTCTTCTTCACTTTCTCCTTCTGCACTTCCACCACCGTCTCCGCCTCCTTCTCCATCCCAGGCCCATCATCCTTCCCTTCCGCCTCTCCCGCCTTCTCCCCACGCTCCTCCACCACCACCCCCATCATCTTCTCATAATATGGCCCGCGATACTTCTGCCACGACTCATGCCAGTCCGTCGACGGCCGCTTCGCCAGCTGCGGATACACATCCTCCGCACTCGCCACACTGAAATAATGCGCCATCGCCCCCGGCGGTCCGTGATACACAATCCGCCCCTCAAACATCACCAGCACCGACCCATACAGATCCATGTTGCTCAGGCTGTGCGTCACATTGATCACAATCCGGTCGTCCTCCTGGGACAACGCATGCAGCAATTGCACAATGTCCCGCTCCGACTGCGGATCCAGCCCGCTCGTCACCTCATCGCACAACAACAGTTGCGGCCGGCTCACCAGCTCCATCCCCAACCCCAATCGCCGCTTCTGCCCGCCAGACAGCACCGACACCCGCTTCTCCCTCATCGTCTCCATCCCCACCGCCGCCACCACCCGGTCCACAATCTCATAAAACCCATCCCCGCTCTCCCGCGTCCGCAACCGCACCGCATTCTCCACACACTCCTCCACCGTCAGATGATCATACGCGATGCTGAACTGCGGCACATACCCAAGCTCCTGCGGCTGAATGTCCCCGTCCTCCCCAATGTCCTTCCCCCGCCAGTACAAGGTCCCCCCAGTCTCCATCTGCAACCCAGCCACCACCTTCAGCAAGGTCGTCTTCCCACACCCCGACGGCCCCACAATCGCCATGAAATGCCCCGGCGGTATCCGCAGCGACACTTCCTTCAGCAAATGCAGATCATCGCCCTCGCGCGCGATGGTGAATTGAACGTCCTTGAGTTCCAGCATGACTTCAAAATTGACCCGCAGGCTATGCCTTCCCTTCGAATTGTCGAATGACGAATGCCCTCAGCCCCGCTAAATAAAAGAAAACCGTCTCCTCGCCATGCCCGACGCCTCCGACCCACTACCCGCCACTCCCACCCCACGGAGCCGCCGCCGCCGCAAATCCTCGTCCTCCAAACGCTGGCTCATCGCCCTCGGCACCCTCGCCGTCCTCCTCGCCGCCGCCATATTCTCCTTCTCCGTCTGGCTCGACGGCTACCTCAAAAGCGACAGCTTCCGCCGCTGGATCAGCGCCGCCATCTCCTCCCAACTCAAAGCCGACGCCTCCCTCAACGGCATCTCATGGCGCGGCTCCTCAGCCTTCGTCGAATCCTTCTCCGCCTCCGGCTCCGCTGACGCCCCCTTCCACTCCCTCTCCGCAGCAGACATCCGCGCCGACATCAACGCCGGAGCCATCTGGGACCGCACATGGCACGTCGAAGGCGTCAAAGTCGCCCGCGCCTCCATCAACTTCTCAAAACTCCCTGACCAGCCCACGCCCCCACCCCAACCCCCAGAAACCCCGGCGTCCTCCTCCGGCTTCCTCTCCTCCCTCATCCCCAACCGCGTCCTCCTCGGCCCAGTCCGCATCGACCAGTTCGGCTTCGACTGGAAATCCGACTCCGCCTCCGCCTCCGCTCGCAACATCGCCCTCGAAATCAAACCCTCCGACGACCAGGGCTTCGTCCTCGCCAAAGGAGCCGGCGGCACCCTCTCCTCCTCCGCTCTCAAAAACCTCCCCCTCGATATCACCGACTTCGACGCCTCATGGCAGGAAGGCGAAATCCGTCTCGACAGCTTCCACGCCACCACCGCAGACGACGCCTCCATCACCGGCGAAGCCTCCGTCCGCCTCAACCAGAACGCCCCTGTCCTCGACGCCCGAGGCTCCCTCGCCGACCTCCAACTCGCCAAAATCATCCCCGACGACTGGCTCAAACGCGTCAAAGGCACCGCCAGCGCCTCCGTCCAGATCTCAGGCAACCCGCAGGATCCAGATCGCCTCCTCTGGCGCGGCAACGCCGCCATCAAAGACGGTCTCCTCGAAGGCCTCCCCATCCTCCAGATCATCGCCCGCAAAACCCGCAACGAGGGCTTCGTCCGTCTCGTCCTCAAAGACACCCGCACCCGCTTCACCCGCACCTCCTCCGGCGACTGGATCCTCGAAGGGCTCCTCATGGACGCCCCAGGCCTCCTCCGCCTCAAAGGCAACGCCTCCATCTCCGCCTCCTCCCAACTCTCCGGCAATCTCCTCCTCGGCATCGTCCCAGGCACCCTCCGCTACCTCGCAGGCGCGGAACAACAGGTCTTCCTCCCCATCGACCGCGCCAACCTCCCAGCCTCAGACCGCGCCCTCCTCGGCCCAGAAGACTCCGCTCTCCTCTGGACGCGTCTCGTCCTCGGCGGCTCCCTGTCCAATCCCACCGAGGACCTCTCCGACCGCCTCGCCCTCGCATGGTTCAATGCCACCGTCGACGAGGTCCTCAACATGTCCATGGAAGGCGCCATCAAAGCCGCCGACGTCGCCTCCAAAGCCGCTTCCACCGCCGCCTCCAAGGTCCTCGAAAATGCCCCCGCAGCCCTCGATAAAGGCTCCGACCTCCTCCAGAAAGGCGCTGAATCAGGCGCAGGCATCCTCCAGAAAGGCGCAGAATCCGGCATCCGCGCCATCGAAGGGCTCCTCCCCCGCTGACCGCCCCACGCCTTCCTCCTACGCATCGATGGCTCGCGCATTTAGTTGACGACTCCCCGCTCTCTGGCATCATTCCCTCAGTCTTGCAGGCTCATCCTGCCCGCCAGACAAATCTAACACAAACCCGCAACAACCACATGAAATCCTTCTTCGCTGCCATCGCGGCCTGCTTCGCTCTCACCAGCTTCGCTTCCGCCGACGCCGTCAACACCAAGTGCCCAATGTCCGGCAAAGCCGTCGACGCCGCCCAGACGTCCGACGTCTCCGCCAACATCGGGCTCTGCTGCGGCAAATGCCAGGCCAAATTCGAAGGCGATGCCAAACTCCAGCTCGAAGCCCTCAAAAAACACGTCGGCAGCACCGAAAAGCCTGCCAACAAGGAGTGCCCGATCAGCAAGAAGCCAGTGAAGGCCGAAAACGCCGTCGACGCCAAGGTGACCGTCGCTTTCTGCTGCGAAAAGTGCAAAGCCGAATTCGACAAGGACCCCAAGAAGCACTTCGCCAAGGTCAAGTGACCCGCGCGGCGCTCTAACTTGCGCCTCTCTCTCAGCCCGCCGCTTCCTCCACGGAACGGCGGGCTTTTTCATGCCCTCATCCCACCCTCCTAACCCTCACTTCCCCGCCATCACCACCCCCGCCCGCGCCAGCGCCGCCGCCGTCTCCTCCATCGGCAATCCCACCACATTCGTCCACGACCCGTCCACACGCTCAATGATCCTCTCCCCATGCTCCTGCGCCGCATACCCACCCGCCTTGTCCAGCGGATTGATCAATCCCAGATACTCCTCCACCTCCGCCTCACTCAGCCCCTTGAACGTCACCCGCGTCTCCACCGTGAACACTTCCTCAAATCCCGTCGCCCCGCACACCACCGCCACCGCCGTCACCACCTCATGCGTCCTCCCCGCTAACATCCCAATCATCCGCCGCGCCTCCGCCATGTCCACAGGCTTCGTCAGCGCTACCCCGCCAATCGCCACCAACGTATCCGCCGCCAGCACCACCGCCTCCGCTCTCCTCCCAGCCACCACCCGCGCCTTCTCCACCGCATTGTGCCGCGTCAGCGCCTCCAGCGCCATCGCCTCCTCATGCAGCTCATCAATGTCCGCAGGCGCAGTCTCAAACACATAGCCCGCCTCCGTCAGCAGTTCCCGCCGCCGCGGCGACCCAGACGCCAGTACCAGATTGCGCTTCTCTTCCATCCCCACGCCCTCCGCCGCTCCCGCCCCTCGCGCCACCGGAAATCCTTCCTCTCCCCCGCCACCGCTTGCAGCTTCGCCCCACCCGCCACACTCATCCCTCATGCCCGACGCAATCACTGCGCCGCCGCCAGCTGCCTCCCTCGCGGCCGGCAGGGAATGGTGCGCCCTCGCCGCCGCCTCCCCTGCCTTCGCCAAAGCCCTCGCCCCGCTCTCCAAACCCACCACCACCCGCACCGCGAAATCCAAACGGAAACCCGCAGCCCTCGAACACGTCGCCCCCGCCGCCCACGCCTTCGCCACCGGCATGGTCCTCCACTCCATCGCCTCAGGCCCCCCACGCCGGGTCTGGATCCTCGCTAGCGACCTCCGCGCCCAGGAAGCCCTCTCCAGTGACCTCGCCACATGGTGGGGCCCCACGCTCTTCTTCCCGGAAGCAGAAGAACAACGCGTCGAAGGCAGTCTCCCCGACGAAGAAACTTCCTCCGAACGGCTCGCCATCCTCGAACGCCTCAGCCACCCGCCAGCCTCCATCGAGGTCTTCGTCGTCCACGCCGCCTCCCTCTCCGAATCCGTCCCCGCTCCCCGCACGCTCGCCTCCCAGTCCCTCGCCATCCAGAAAGGTCAGGCCCTCTCCATGGCCTCCGTCACCCAGCTCCTCGAAACCGCCGGCTACGACCGCTCCGGCCAGGTCGGCGAACGCGGCCAGTTCGCCGTCCGCGGCGGCATCATCGATGTCTACTCATGGCAGGCCGACCTCCCTCTCCGCATCGAATGGTTCGGCGAGGAAATTGATAGTCTCCGCCGCTTCGACCCAGACTCCCAGATCTCCGTCGGCCGCGAATCCTCCGCCTCCATCCTCCTCCACTCAACCTCCGGCACCGACACCGAATCCTGTCTCCTCTCCGACTGCATCGACCCCGCTGACCTCGTCATCGCCGCAGACCTCGAAACCTGCCCCCGCGCCGATGTCTGGATCACCGAAGGCGTCTCCCCCCTCTCCACCAGAACCACCGAAAACTTCAGCACCGCCTGCCACGCAGAACCCGCTGGCACCTTCGACGCCGGTGACTTCGTCATGCTCGAAGCGCGCCGCAAATCCTTCGCCGACCAGCTCTGCCGCTGGCACGCCGACCACTGGCGCGTCGTCATGTTCTTCAATAACGAAGGCGAAATCGAACGCTTCCGCGAACTCCTCGCCTCCGAAGGCATCGAACACGCCCACCTCGAATTCGCCATCGGCCGCGTCACCCGCGGCTTCACCGCCCCCACCGCTTCCCTAGCCGTTCTCTGCGACGCAGAAATCTTCGGCCGCTACCAGCACTCCCGCGCCCGCCGCCTCGTCACCGCCCAACGCCGTCAGCGCCAGCGCAAAATCCCCCTCGACCTCTCCGGCATCTCCGACGGCGAATTCGTCGTCCACCAGGAATACGGCATCGGCCGCTACCGCGGTCTCATCAGACGCACCCACTCCGATGGCTCGGAAGAAGACGTCGTCGTCATCGAATACGCCGACGACGCCCGCCTCTACGTCCCCCTCCCCCAGGCCTACCTCATCGGCCGCTACGTCGGCCTCGGCAAAAAAACCCCGGACCTCAGCTCCCTCGGTGACGGCCGCTGGAACAAATCCCGCCAGCAGGCCGAACGCGCCATCTTCGCCTACGCAGAAAAACTCCTCGAAATCCACGCCGCCCGCGAAACCGCTCAAGGCTTCCCCCACCCTCCTGACAATCGCTGGCAGGGCGAATTCGAATCCTCCTTCCTCTACCGCGAAACCACCGACCAGCTCCGCGCCATCGACGACACCAAACGCGACATGGAAGGCGCTCGCCCCATGGACCGGCTCATCTGCGGCGATGTCGGCTTCGGCAAAACCGAGGTCGCCATCCGCGCCGCCTTCAAGGCCGTCATGTCAGGCAAACAGGTCGCCATCCTCGCCCCCACCACCGTCCTCTCCCAGCAGCACTATCACAACTTCCGCGAACGCATGTCGGACTACCCCGTCCGCGTCGATGTCCTCAACCGCTTCCGCTCCGCCTCCGAATCCCGCAAGGTCACCGAACAACTCCTCTCCGGCTCCATCGACATCATCGTCGGCACCCATCGGCTCATCTCCAAAGACGTCGCCTTCAAAGACCTCGGCCTCGTCGTCATCGACGAAGAACAGCGCTTCGGCGTCAAACACAAGGAACGCTTCAAGGAACTCTTCCGCAGCGTCGATGTCCTCACTCTCAGCGCCACGCCCATCCCCCGCACGCTCTACATGGCTCTCATGGGTGCCCGCGACATGAGCACCATCGACACCCCGCCACCTAACCGCTCCCCCGTCGAAACCGTCATCTGCGCCTACGACGAACGCGTCATCAAAAAAGCCATCGAACGCGAACTCCACCGCAAAGGCCAGATCTTCTTCCTCCACAACCGCGTCGGCAGCATCGAACGCATGGTCGAAAAACTCCTCGCCCTCAGCCCCAAGGGCACCACCATCGAAGCCGGTCACGGTCAGATGGAGGAAGGCCAGCTCGAAGAAGTCATGAACCGCTTCGTCTCCGGCCAGACCGACATCCTCGTCTGCACCACCATCATCGAAAGCGGTATCGATATCCCTAACGCCAACACCATCATCATCGACCGCGCCGACCGCTTCGGCCTCGCCGACCTCTACCAGCTCCGCGGCCGCGTCGGCCGCGCCGGTCACAAGGCCTACGCCTATCTCATGATCCCACGCAGCGAAATGACCGGCGGCGATGCCCGCAAACGCATCAATGCCATGAAACAGTACACCGCCCTCGGCAGTGGCTTCCGCATCGCCATGCGCGACCTCGAAATCCGCGGCGCAGGCAATCTCCTCGGCACTCAGCAAAGCGGCCACATGGCCGCCGTCGGCTTCGAAATGTACTGCCGCATGCTCAAAGCCAGTGTCGCCAGACTCAAAGGCCAGCGCGTCCCCGGCCGCATCGAAACTTCCCTCGCCATCGACTTCGCCGCCTTCAGCGAAGCCGAACTCCGCAGCAGCAACAGCCGCAAAATCCCCGCCTTCATCCCGGAATCATGGATCCCCGGCCCAGGCGAACGCATCCCAGCCTACCGCCAGCTCGCCGAAGTCACTTCCCTCAAGGACCTCGCCACTCTCATCACCGAATGGAAGGACCGCTTCGGCCCGCCGCCAGACGCCGTCAGCACGCTCTGGCGCTGCACCGAACTCAGACTCCACGCCCACCGCGCCGGCTGCTCCGCCGTCGAAATCCGCGGCGACCGCCTCATGCTCTCCCGCAACGGCGACTTCATCGTCATCGATGGCCGCTTCCCCCGCCTCAACCACAAGTCACCCCCCGCCGCCCGTCTCCTCGAGGCCATCGCCCTCGTCCGCCAGCTCTGAACCCACTCACACTAGCCGCTCCCGCAGCGCCTTCGCCACCGCCCCGTTCACCGTGTTCACCTGCAGCTTGTCGTAAATGTTCCTCATGTGCGTGTTCACCGTGTGCACACTCAACCCCACCAGCGCCGCTATCTCCTTCTTGATCCTCCCCTCCACCAGCTGCTGCAGAATCTCCTTCTCACGGTTCGTCAGCCCGTAATCCTTCCCCGGCGGCACCAGCCGCGAAAACAACTCCAGCACCCGCCGCGCAATCCGGCTGTTCATCGGCGACCCGCCCTCCAGCACATCGTCAATCGCCAGCGCAATCTCAGACACCGGCGCCGTCTTCAGCAGATACCCCTGCGCCCCAGCACAGATCGCACGCATGATCTTGTCCTCTTCCTCAAACACCGTCAGCACAATCAGCGCCGCATGCGGCAGCTTCTCCCGCAACCGCCCCATCGCCTCAATCCCGTCCATCCCCGGCAGCCGCACGTCAATCAGCACCACACTCGGCTCCACCCCACTCTCCGAAAGCGCCTCCTCCGCCGTCCCAAAACTCCCCGGACACTCAAACCTCCCCGTCCGCTCCAGCCCGCGCGCCAGACTCTTCCGGAAGGTCTCGTTGTCTTCAATCAGCCAGATCGTCACCGGCTCCACCTCACCTGTTGGTTCTACACTCGTTGTCATGATCATGGTCCCGCCGCCAGTCTCACCAGCCGCATGGAATCGTAAACACTAAACGCGCCCCGCTCCCATTGCCAGCACCGATCACAAGACTCCCGCGGCACGCCTCCGCTCGCTGCCTCATGTTCGCCAGCCCATGCCCAGTCGACTTCCTCCCGGGATCAAATCCCCGCCCGTTGTCCTCCACCATCAACTCCATCGTCCGCCCCCGCCTCACCAGCTGAATCCTCACCCGCGTCGCCCCAGCATGCCGCCGGATGTTATGCAGCGCTTCCTTGAAAAACAAATACATGTCCCGCTGCGCCCCCAGACTCAACCGGTCCTCCCCACCACCATCCGGTGCCTCCACCGTCCACTCCATCCCAGCCAGCATCAGCCCCGCCGTCTCACGCATCCGCGCCGACAAATCCCCCATCGTCTTCCGCCCAGGCCCGATCAGCCACACAATGTCACGCATCGAATCCGCCGTCTGCGACGCCACCCGCCGGATCTCCTCCAGCTCCACCTGCATCGCCTCCGCATCAGGCGCCACCCCGATCGCCAGCTCGCTCAGCAACCCGATGCTGCTCAGATTGCTCCCGATCTCATCATGCAGATCCCGCGCAATCCCCGCTCGCAACTGCTGCGCCCGCCGCCGCTCCCGCACCAGCCCGCTCCACCACCCAGCCACCCCAGCCACCACCAGCATTCCCGCCATCCCGGACCCCAGCCACCCCAGCCTCCAGTCCGCCTCCTCACGCAATTCCCACGGCCGCCGCTCCAGCAGCCCAGCCTCCTTCTCAATCTCATACTTCCGCGCCATCGCCGCCAGCCAGTCCGCATACGTACCGATCCCCTCCGGCGGTGCCACCCCGTCCACCAGAAACGCCGGAGCCCATCGCTCGCTCTTCCCATCCAGCTGCCCGGAAGCCGTCACCGCCACCCCAGGCACCGCATTCCGCCCCCCCACACTCACCTCCATCTCCGCCAGCGCAAACACCCCGCCCCCAGCCTCCCTGCGTCCCGGCCCCACCCACAGCTTCTCCGCCGTCACCCTCACATATCGACCCCTCGCCCCGCCCGCCCTCAGCTCCACCCGCCGATCCCCAGGATTCGGATAGTCATCCTCTCCAAATCCACCGATCGCCACCACCTCCCCAAACCCCGCGTCCACCGACGCTTCCACCCGGAACCGCACCGGAAATCCATACCCTATCGTGTCCGCCATGTCCCCAGGCCGCGCCGGTATCAGCACCACCGACTCAATCACCTTCTCCTCCCCGAGATCCACCTGCACCCACTGCTCCCCTCCCGCTCCTCCCATCGCCCCGTGATACCCGTTCGTCGGAAACCGCCGGATCTCCGTCGGCCGCCCCAGCACCGAGATCCCGTCCGCCACCCCCCGCAGGCTCCACCGCGGCGACCCCAGTATGTCCTTCGCCTGCACCAGCGCCCCGTCCGCCACATTCCTCCCACCGGAACACACCACCAGTTCCCCCAGCGCCAGAAAATGATTGTCCGGTTCCCCGCCTAACTTCACCGCCGTCACCCGCACATACCTCCCGCGCCGCCCCACCCCGCGGATCATCACCGGCACCGGCCCAGGCACAGGAAAATCCGCCTCCGTCCGCTCAAAAACCACTTCCCGCCTCCCGAAATCCAACTCCTCCGACATCTCCACTCGGAACCTCAGCGGAAATCCCACCACCACCGGCTCCCCACTCGCCGACGGCACCACCGCAGGCATCAGCACAATGTCATCCACCATCATCAACTTCCCCAGATCCACCTGCACGTACTTCTCCGCCACATCCAACGCCTCCGGCGCACTCCGGTACCCCGTCGACGAATAATCCGGCTCCCCCGGCCCCTCCGGCAACCGCTCCAGCTCCGCTCTCAACCCCTCCAGTCTCGCCGCCTCCTCTCCAAGCTCAGGCACCATCCACCGCCGCCACCGCTCGATCATCGAAACCTCCCCAGCCACACCAATCCCACACCCCGCACTCAGCAGGCACATCCAGAGACATAGCTTTCTCAACATCCCCGCACCATGACACTTCCCGCCAGCTTTGCATCCTCCGTCCGCTTTCCCGCTCTGCGGCGATGAATCCCCCCATCGCCGCACGTTTAGAAAAATACCATGCTCCCCAGATCTCTGGCCGCCGCCCTCCTCCTCTCGCTCCCCGCCGCGGCCGCCGCCCCTGCCACCAAAGATCCATGGTGGTCCCTCCTCCCCATCCCACCTCCCACTCCCCTCCCCGCCAACCCAGTCGACCACTTCATCCGCGCCGCCCTCGCCCCAACCCCACCAGCTCCCCCAGCCGACCCCCGCACCCTCATCCGCAGGCTCTCCTACGACCTCACCGGTCTCCCACCCTCCCACGCAGAAACCGCCGACTTCATCTCCGCCTTCAACACCAACCCAGACGCCGCCACCGCCGCCCTCGCCGACCGTCTCCTCGCCAGCCCCCAGTACGGCGAACGCTGGGCCCGCCACTGGCTCGACGCCGTCCACTACGGCGACACCCACGGCTACGACAAGGATCAGCCGCGCCCTAACGCATGGCCCTACCGCGACTACGTCATCCGCGCCCTCAATTCCGACAAGCCCTACGCCCGCTTCGTCTCCGAACAACTCGCCGGCGATGCCCTCTTCCCAGACTCCCGCGACGGCATCGAAGCCCTCGGCTTCATCTCCGCCGGCCCATGGGACCTCATCGGTCACGCCGAAGTCCCCGAAGACAAAACCGACGGCAAAATCGCCCGCCACCTCGACCGCGATGACATGGTCACTAACGCCATGAGCACGTTCACTTCCCTGACCGTCCATTGCGCCCAGTGCCACGACCATAAATTCGATCCCGTCTCCGCAGAAGACTACTACAGTCTCCAGGCCGTCTTCGCCGCCGTCGACCGCGCCGACCGTCCCTACGACTCCGACCCCGCCACCGCCGCCACCCGCCGCGCCCTAACCTCCGAAGAATCTTCTCTCAAATCCCGCGAGGCCAACCTCATCGCCCCAGCCCTCCCCCGCGGCGCCGATTCCCTAGCCGCTCTCGATAAACTCATCGCCGATTCCCGCCAGCCTGCCGCATCCCTGGCCGCCCAGGCCGGCTTCCACGCCACCATCTCCGATTCCCAGGCCTCCCCCAAATGGGTCCAGATCGACCTCGCCCGCCCCACCGCCTTCACCACCACCATCCTCCATCCCTGCCACGACGACTTCGCAGGCATCGGCGACGGCTTCGGCTTCCCGCCACGCTTCAAGGTCGAAGCCTCCAACGACCCCGACTTCAAACAGGACGTCGTCACCATCGCCGACCATTCCGCCGCAGACTTCCCTAACCCGAAAATCACCGCCGTCTCCTTCAACTCCAAAACCACCGCACGCTTCGTCCGCGTCACCGCCACCACCCTCGCCCATCGCCAGAAGGACTACATCTTCGCCCTCGCCGAACTCGAAATCCTCGACGCCGCCGGCCACAACCTCGCCGCCGGTGCCCCCGTCTCTTCCCTCGACAGCGTCGAAGCCGCTCCCCGCTGGCGCCGCAGCAACCTAACTGACCGCTGGTACCCGGGCGCGGACGCCGCCGCCCTCGCCGCCCCCCCAGCCTCCATCGCCAATCTCGAAAAAGCCCGCCTCCTCATCGTCGAATCCCTCATCGGCCCAGCCGCCGCCGCCGAACTAACCACCACCCGCTCCCGGCTCGCCGAACTCACCGCCCAACTCAACACCCTCCCGCCTCCCTCCCGCGTCTACTGCGGCACCGTCCACCACGGTTCCGGCACGTTCACCGGCACCGGCCCTAACGGCGGAGAACCACGCCCCATCCACGTCCTCTCCCGCGGCGATGTCCGCAGACCCGGCCCACCTGCCACCCCCGGTGCCATCCTCGCCGTCAAATCCCTCCCCGGCCGCTTCTCCATCCCACCAGACGCCCCGGAAGGCGCACGCCGCGCCGCCCTCGCCAACTGGATCACCGACCCCGCCAACCCACTAACATGGCGCAGCATCGTCAATCGCGTCTGGCAGCACCACTTCGGCCGCGGCCTCGTCGATACCCCCGGCGACTTCGGCCGCATGGGCGGGCTCCCCTCTCACCCAGCCCTCCTCGACTGGCTCGCCGCAGACTTCCGCGACCACGGCGGTTCCCTCAAGCGTCTCCACCGCATCCTCGTCACTAGCCACACCTACCGCCAGTCCTCCTCGCACTTCAATCCCGACGCCGCCAGCTCCGACCCCGAAAACCGGCTCCTCTGGCGCATGAACCGCCGCAAACTCGAAGCCGAAGCCGTCCGCGACAGTCTCCTCGCCGTCTCCGGTCTCCTCAACCCAGCCATGGGCGGCCCCGCCTTCCAGGACTTCGTCGTCCTCCACCCGGAACACTCGCCACACTACGAATACCAGCTCGCCGACCTCGCCAATCCAGCCCTCCACCGCCGCTCCATCTACCGATTCCTCGTCCGCAGCAAACCCCAGCCATGGATGGCCACACTCGACTGCGCCGACCCCTCTCTCCTCGTCGACCGCCGCACCCAGACCATCACCCCGCTCCAAGCCCTCGCTCAACTCAATAACCAACTCACCTTCGTCGCCTCCTCACACTTCGCCTCCACGCTCGACTCGCTCCCAGGCTCCCTCTCCGATAAAATCCGCGAAGCCTTCCTCCGCACGCTCCAGCGCGACCCCTCCCCCGACGAACTCGCCACCACTGCCGCCTACGCCAAAACCCACGGGCTCGCTAACACCTGCCGCGTCCTCCTCAATCTCAACGAATTCAACTTCGCCGACTGACCGCGGCCCGCCTCCCATGCACCTCTCCCGCCGCTCTCTCCTCCAGTCCTTCCCGGGCATCGCCCTCGCCTCACTCCTCGCCCGCGAAAACTCCCCCGCCCTCTCCTTCCCTCAGCACCCCCCGCGCGCCAAACGCGTCGTCCAGCTCTTCATGGCCGGGGCCGCCAGCCACCTCGACCTCTTCGACTTCAAACCCGAACTCATCAGACGCCACGGTCAACCTAGCGACTTCGGCGAACCAGTCGAAGCCTTCCAGAACGGTCTCGGCCCATGGCTCCGCCCGGTCTGGGACTTCAAACCCTACGGCCAATCCGGCAAAATGCTCGGCGAACCCGTCTCCGCTCTCGGCCCCGTCGTCGACGATCTCGCCTTCATCCATAACATGGTCGGCAAAACCGGCGTCCATTCTCAGGGCACGCTCCTCCAGACCACCGGATTCAACCGCCCAGGCTTCCCCAGCGCCGGCGCATGGGTCAGCTACGGGCTCGGCTCCATGAACGAAAACCTCCCCGCCTTCGTCGTCCTCCCCGACCACCGCGGTCTCGCCTCCAATGGCACCAAAAACTGGGACGCCGCCTTCCTCCCAGCCCAGCATCAGGGCACGATCATCTACCCAGGCACAGAAACCCCCGTCGCCGACCTCTTCCCTGACAAACGCGCCAGCTTCGTCTCCCCCCAGAGCGAAGCCGACGCCCACCGGCTAATGGCCGCCCTCAATCACACCCACGCCGCCTCACGACCCGGCGACGACCGCCTCGACGCACGCATCCGTTCCTACGAACTCGCCGCCCGCATGCAGCTCGCCGCTCCCGACGCCCTCGACTTCTCCCAGGAACCCGCCGCCATCCGCGCAATGTACGGCATCCGCGACGACAGACGCGAATGGCCCAAAGACATCAACGACGCCGAAGAAATCGACATCTTCGGCCGCAAATGCCTCGCCGCTCGCCGTCTCCTCGAACGCGGGGTCCGCTTCGTCCAGATCTGGAGCGGCAATGACAACGGCTTCCCCCGCCGCAACTGGGACTCCCACGAAGACGTCGAACGCGACCACGGCCCGCTCGCACGCGGCTTCGCCCACGGCGCCGCCGCCCTCATCAAAGACCTCAAACAACGCGGCCTCCTCGACGACACCCTCATCCTCTGGACCACCGAATTCGGCCGCATGCCCAGCACCCAGGGCGGCAAAGGCCGCGACCACAACCCGTTCTGCTTCACGAACTGGCTCACCGGCGGCGGCATCCGCGGCGGCGTCACCCACGGCCTCAGCGACGACTTCGGCTACAAACCCCTCGACCGCCACAACCCCACCGAGGTCTACGACGTCCACGCCACCATCCTCCACCTCCTCGGCATCAATCACGAACAACTCACCTTCCGCGCCGGCGGCGTCGATCGCCGCCTAACCGACGTCCACGGCCACGTCATCCGCAAGATCCTCGCCTGATCACGGCGTCGCCGCCCCGCCATACCCCGGCAATCCCGCACGGATCCTCACAGAAAAATCCGGCGCATCCCCAGCCTCCCGCGCCACCCCGTTGATCCGGCTCTTCGCCCGCAACTCCCCGAACGGCATTCCCCTGTCAATCGCCCCCAGCTCATACAGCATCTCGTCCCCGTACCCATTCACCAGCACCCGCCAGTCCCACGGCAACCGCTCCGCCGCAGGCCGCTGCGCCCGAATCGCCGTCGTGCAGTTCGTCGTCACCGCATTGTACCACCGCGGCGTCTCACGAATCCCGTTCATCGTCGCCAGATACTCCATGAACCGCTCCCGCACCGCCTCCGGCTTCATGTTCAAATGATAGAAATACACGTCCTCACCCTCACGGTAATTCGTCCGCACCCGCAGCACATCCCGCTCGTCCGCCGCCAGACACACCAGCTCAAACTGCCGGTACAGCCCCCCAACCGCTGAATACCCCTCCCCAACCTCCTTCCGCGTCTCAATCGAAAACGCCAGCGGCGGCATGTCCGCAAACTCAAAACTCGCAATCGGATGCGCCATGTACGGCGACCCCCAGTAGTTAATCGCCAGACTCACCCCAGTCAGCCGCGACAACCGGTATGCCCGCGTCTCCCACCGCACCGTGTAATCACTCACACTCCGGTAATCACAATTCCGGATGTTGTGCACCGTCACCACATCCCCCTCCACCTCCGCCCACGGCAACTCCACCACATCCGCCTGCCACACCCGCTCATGCGACGGCTTCAGCGTCAGCCACCACCCCAGCACCAACCCGAACATCACCAGCCACGCCCCCATCCACCTCACCCACTCCCGCCGCCACCGCACCCGCGCCACCACCATCGCCACCACCAGCAGCACCGCCGCAGGCACCCGCAACACCCGCACCGGAAAATCAAAATACAACGCCCCCACCGCCCACAAACACCCCACCGCCAGCACCACCGCCGGCACCCATCGCATCATCACTTTCAGCACTCTCTGCATCATCCCCCACCCTCAACCCATCCCCCCCTCCCGCGCAAGCACCTCCTGCACTCCCCCTCACCCCGCGCTTGCACTCCCCCAACCCTCCACCCATGCTCACATCCTAAATGCCGCCGGGATGGCGAAATTGGTAGACGCGCCAGACTTAGGATCTGGTACCGAAAGGTGTGCAGGTTCGAGTCCTGTTCCCGGCACCATCCCCATAAAGGATTCCGCCTTCCGTGCAATTCACACCTGCAACGGACGCAACCTCCGCCAGCCCCTCACGGCCCCTCCGCAATCCACATCCGCCCCGCTCCGCAGACCCACGTCGATCTCATCGCCGTCGTCGTCACCGGCCCCGGCTCCTCAACCAGCTCACCCCCCATCCACCGATCCCCTACGGCTTTGCCCTCACCGGCCCCGCCACCGCCAGCGCGTGTGTGACCACACCCCAGAATCCTGTTCTTTCACGACCATCCGGAGGTGCGTCACGCCTGAATCCAGCGCCCCTTGAAGGTCCCACTGACCCACCACTTACTGGCCGCAGATCACAGCCATCCCACTGAGTCGATTCCATTGCCGTTAGACAACCACCACTCAAACTCCCATGATTCTGCTTGATAGGCAGCCGGCTTTGCGGGGGCCAGCCTCCCGTCGTTTCGATGCTATGAGATGCCGAGGATCTTTTTATTGACGCAGGAGCGGGACACGGATATCTTCCATTCAATAAGACAAATACATTGTCTCGTCCTGTTCAGATCAGCATTCAGGCCGCCGAAGAACAATTATCCTATCAGGTACCATCGTCGCGGGGACGCGAAGCCAACCGGATCATCGTCATTGCCAGCAATCGGCAGTTTTTCACACCCGCCCCGTTTATCCCGCTCTGCGAGCCCCGCTTTGGCTTTCCCGCGCGCGCAACCCCACAAAGCACTTCGCTAACGATCATGTTCCACAATCTCGCCACATTGTTCCCGCTCCTTGCGCTCTCCGCCATCACCGCCACGGCCCAGGTCGCCCTGCCCGCCGGAGGGTTTTATACTGCTGATTTCAATACCCTGCCCTCGGCCAGTGTCTGGTGGACGGATGGCACGACTCTCCCGGGTTGGTATGCCGGCACCAACGGGACTGCGGTTGGGAGTAGGATTATGGTCAGTTCCGCAGGGGAATCCGCATCCGATTACCTCTACAGTTTCGCCGCCACCGGCACACCCGAGCGCGCCCTCGGTGCCGTTTCCTCAACGACGAACACCCTGTCTTTTGCCGTCCGGCTGGCCAACAGCTCCAGCACGATGCCAATCACCAGTCTCTCGGTCGGTTTCGCCTACGAAATCTGGCGCAAGGACCTCCTGACGGCACCCAACACGTCAGTGACCTTGACCTACCAGAAATTCGCGGCCCATACGGGCAACATTGGCACAGGCTCGTGGACGCCGGTGCCGGCGGCCAGTCTGGCGAACATGAGCGCGTTCCCCGGCGGGGCCAGCGGCGGCATCGCCTCGAATCCGCCTTCCACGCAGACCATGAATGCCGAAATCACCGGCTTGAGCATCGGCCTGAATGAGGAAATCTGGCTGCGCTGGACCATCACCAGGGCCGCCACGGCCGGCGGTTCGTGGGGCATCGGCATCGACGATCTGAGCGTGGTCCGGCGCGATGCGGGGACGGTGACGGCGTGGGGTGGCAACACCGCGGGTCAAACGAATGTGCCGGTAGGCTTGAGCGGAGTGAGGTCGATTGCGGCGGGTATTTATCACAGCTTGGCCTTGAAGAATGATGGCACGCTGGTGACGTGGGGGTATGGTATGTATGGCCATCTAGCCGTGCCTTCCGGGTTGAGTGGGGTGACGGCCATTGCGGCGGGTTATGATCACAGCATGGCCTTGAAAAACGATGGCACGGTGGTGGCGTGGGGAGACAATAGTTATGGTCGAACGACCGTGCCCGCCGGCTTGAGTGGGGTGACGGCCATTGCCACAGGCGAAGCTCACAGCATGGCCTTGAAGAGCGATGGTACGGTGGTGCCGTGGGGACGGGACGACTATGGTCAAGCGACCGTGCCCGTCGGCTTGAGCGGGGTGAAGGCCATCGCGGCAGGCAACATCCACAGCGCGGCCTTGAAGAGCGACGGCACAGTGGTGGCGTGGGGAAACAACGACTATGATCAAACGAATGTTCCCGCCGGCTTGAGCGGGGTGACGGCTATCGCTGCGGGTTATTATCACAATATGGCTTTGAAGAGCGATGGCACGCTAGTGATATGGGGACCCAACTGGTATGGTCAAACGACCGTGCCGGCTGGCTTGAGCGGGGTGACGGCTATCGCTGCGAATGGCAATTACAGCGTGGCGCTGAAGAGCGATGGCACAGTAGTGGCGTGGGGAGACAATGTCACCGTGCCCGCCGGCTTGAGCGGAGTGACCGCCATTGCGGCGGGTGGCGCTCACACCCTGGCGCTCCTCGGCACGGCCCCCGCCATCATCACGCAACCCGTGAGCCAGTACGTGTTCATCGGCGCCAACGTGACGCTCACGGTCGTGGCGTCGGGCTCTCAGATTCCGACCTATCAATGGAAAAAGGACACGGTGGATATTCCCGGCGCGACCGGCGCGGGCTACCACATCGCCTCGGTCCAGCCGTCGGACACTGGCAGCTACACCGTGGCGGTGACGAACCCGGCTGGCACGGTGACCAGTGACGCCGCGACGCTGACGGTGAACGGCCCGGTGGTGGCATGGGGAGGCAACGGCTTTGATCAAACGACCGTGCCCGCCGGTTTGAGCGGGGTGGCGGCCCTTGCGGCGGGTGGCAGTCACAGCGTGGCCCTGAAGGGCGACGGCACGGTGGTGGCATGGGGGGCAAGCTGGGCCGGTCAAGCGACCGTGCCCGCCGGCCTGAGCGGGGTGACGGCCATTGCGGCGGGTAGTAATCACAGCGTGGCCTTGAAGAGCGATGGCACGGTGGCAGCGTGGGGATACAACAACTATAGGCAAACAACCGTGCCCGCCGGCTTGAGCGGAGTGACGGCCATTGCAGCGGGCGGTGATTGCACCTTGGCCTTGAAGAGCAATGGCACGGTGGCGGTGTGGGGACGCAACGACTATGGTCAAACGACTGTGCCTGGCGGCTTGAGCGGGGTGACGGCCCTTGCGGCGGGTGCTTATCACAGCGTGGCCTTGAAGAGCGATGGCACGGTGGTGGCGTGGGGATACAACGGTTATGGTATTGCGACCGTGCCAGCCGGTTTGAGCGGGGTGACGGCCATTGCGGCGGGTGCGCTTCACACCGTGGCCTTGAAGAGCAACGGCACGGTGGTGGCATGGGGAGAGAACAGCACCGGTGGAACGACCGTGCCAACCGGCCTGAGCGGAGTGACGGCCATTACGGCGGGCAGCAGCTACAGTGTCGCCTTGAAGAGCGATGGCGCGGTGGTGGTGTGGGGGTACAACGACCAGATTCAAGGGCCCGCACCAGTCGGTTTGCCCGGGGTGACGGCCATTGCGGCGGGTGACAATCACACCTTGGCGCTCGTCGGTCCTGCGGCGCCGCTGACGTTCACACTCACTTTTGCGTCGTGGCAGGCCAGCGAATTCACTCCCACGGAAGTGCCCGATCCGGATATCAGCGGCCCGGATGCCGATCCCGACATGGACGGCCTGAAGAATATCATCGAGTTCGCCTTCGGACTGAATCCGAAATCCGGCGTGTCCCTGCAGGTCCCGCAAGCGCAGCGAATCGGGGTTGATTTCGGCGTCACTTTCACCGAGCCCGCGCGCATCACCGGCCTCACCTACGGTGCGGAGTGGAGCACGACGATGACCGCTGGCAGTTGGCTGTCGATGACAGACACGGGCAGTGGTGGCACTCACACCTTCAGCGTGCCCACCAGCAGCCACAGCGAGATGTTCATGCGTCTGAAAGTCACCGGTCCATAACACTCCGAGTCCCGGACAAGTCGACAGGCCTCTTCGCAGTCCCTCGCAGTGATACAACCGCCAGGCGGGCCGGAAGGGTGAGCGACCCCGGCGATTACCGGTGGTGCGGATATGCTGAAACGATAGCCGGGAAGTTGCTAGCGGCGGAGGACTTCGTGACCTTGACCGGATGGACCGCTGAACGGGTTCACGGCCGGGCGCTGGGTGCGCCTGCTCCGGTGGAAACCGATCGTCAGCGGCGCCTGAGGGAACTTCAGGCCCTGGTGCGGTACCGCCGATTGCTGGGGTTGCGGGCCGACCGCGAGTTGATGAGGATGGACGGGTGTTGAATCGGAGCGGCTACCGGTTCATCGACGGGACAAGCTCAGCGATAGACCTGCTGAACTTGGCGCCATGCAGGCCCGACACCCTAGCCGCATCCATTCCCCTGCCATTTCCCCTCTATCACCCTCCGCCGTCGCCACTCGAACCCCAAAAAAAACAGGCGGGCCCCGTCGCCGGAGCCCGCCTCGATTGATTCTTGCGCCCTGTCGGCACCGCTTCAGCTCAAGCCGCCTTGGCCGCCGCCACCACCTTCATCGCCGCGTCCGTCAGGTCGGTCGCCGCCGTCAGCTTCAGCCCGCTCGAACCGAGCATCTCCCGACCCTGCTCAACATTCGTACCCTCAAGCCGCACCACGAGCGGCACTTCCAGCTTCATCTCCCGCGCCGCATTGATGATGCCTTGGGCAATCACGTCGCAGCGCATGATGCCGCCAAAGATATTCACCAGAATCGCCTTCACCTTCGGGTCGGAAAGCAGAATCCGGAATGCCTGCTTCACTTGCTCCTCGTTCGCACCACCACCCACATCGAGGAAGTTCGCCGGTTCACCCCCGTGCAGCTTGATGATGTCCATCGTCGCCATCGCGAGACCCGCCCCGTTCACCATGCAGGCAATGTCCCCATCCAGCCCGATGTAATTGAGATTGAACGCGCTCGCATCCACTTCGCGAGGATCTTCCTCCGTCGTGTCGCGCATCGCCGCCACCGCCTTCTGACGGTACAGCGCATTGTCGTCAAAATTGAACTTGGCATCCAGCGCCAGAATCTGACCATCCGTCGTCTCCACCAGCGGATTCACCTCGACCATCGAGCAATCGCTCTCAATGAACAGCCGGTACAGCGCCGTCAGCAGCTTCTCGAACGCCCGCAGCTTGTCGCTTCCCAGCCCGATCTGACGCGCAATCTTGCGGCACTGATAGGATTGAATCCCCAGGGCCGGGTGCACATACGTCCGGATGATCGCGTCCGGATGGTTCTCCGCAACTTCCTCAATGTTCACACCACCTTCAGCACTCGCCACAATCACCGGGCAGCGCTCCGCGCGATCGAGCAGAATCGCCAGATAATACTCCTTCTTGATGTCCACCGACTGCGCGACCAGCACCTTGCTCACCAGCTTGCCTTCCGGACCAGTCTGATGCGTCTCAAGCACCTGTCCGAGCATCTGCCCAGCAATCTCCGCAGCCTTGGCCGGCGTCTCCGCAAGGTGCACCCCCCCTTTGAATCCGTTCTTGAACGTCCCCTTCCCGCGGCCACCCGCATGGATCTGCGCCTTCACGACAATGCCCGCGCCAAGCTTCTCCGCCGCCTCCTGCGCTTCCGCGGCCGTGGAGGCCACGAAACCTCCGGGAGTGGGGACACCGAATTTGAGGAAGAGTTCCTTGGCCTGATATTCGTGGATGTTCATAGAATGTTGGGGAAAATGACGGAGCGCCGCGCGCACCTCAGCCTTAGTGAACCGTCCGAAGCCGTCAAGCGGCCCCATCCCCTCTCTGCACGCTCCCCACCCGGCCGCCTCAAAGCCACTTCCGCCGCCGAAAATACCACAGCAGCAGGAACGTGATCACCACAAACAACCCCCACACCAGCCCATAACCCCACCGCCAGTGCAACTCCGGCTGGTAATCAAAATTCATCCCGTACACCCCGGCCACAAACGTCAGCGGCAGAAACACCGTGCTGATCGCCGTCAGCACCTTCATCACTTCGTTCATCCGCTGGCTCAGCACCGCATGATGAAACTCCCGGATCGACGTCACCGACTCCCTCAAGTGATCCGCCGTCTCGATCGCATGCCACGCATGATCGTAAAAATCCCGCAGAAACGGCGTGATACTCCTCGTCAGCAACTCGCTGTCACTGTGCTGCAGCGCCGTCGCCACCTCCCGCATCGGCCGCACCACCCGGTACAGAAAATTCGTCCGCGCCCGGATCGCATGAATCTCCCCAAGATCAATGTCCGCCCCAGGCAGGGTCAGCTCTTCATCCATTTCCGCAACCTCTTCCTCCAGCGCATCCAGCGCCACCAGATAGTGATCCAGCAACGCATCCAACAACGCCCAAAGCAGATAATCCGGCCCCTGACTCCGCAATCGTCCCTTCCCATCCCGCAGCCGCTTCAGCACCGGCGCAAATACAGGACTCGGCGCCTCATGAAACGTTAGCAACACCCGGTCCGTCAGCACCGCCGAAAAATGCTGCACGTCAAAATCATCCTCGCAATCATCCGGCGTCAGCGTCAGCTGCCGCGCCGCCACGTAAAGATAACTCCCGAAGTCCTCGACCTTCGGCGGCTGATTCGTGTTCACAATATCATCCTGCACCAGCGGGTGAACCCCGTACGCCTCCAGCAATGACCCGATCCGGTCCACATCATGCAGCCCCGTCACCATGATCCACGTCGGACTGTCGCGCCCCTCGAAATCCACACACTGCCCCGCCGTCTCCGCACGCAGCTCCCGAAACTCTCCCGCCGAATAATCCATCACCCGGAACGTCACCTCGCTCACCCGCTGCTCCCCCACATGAATCCTCTCGCCCGGCGACAACCCAGGCGGTCGGGGATCGCGCCTCCGCAACCGGGGTGAACGCGGCGGAAGTTCATTCGAGCTGGGAACCGTTACCATGATTCCCTAAATTGCCCCGCGCCCAGCCTCCACGCAACAGTCCAGCGCTTCAGGGCAATCGCGCCGCCGCCGCCGCTTCCTCCTCCGCTCCCCGCCCCGCATCACGCGTCACCAGCGTGTACCGGTTCACCGCCTCGCAGCTCCCGCCTAGCTTCAGCACCGCCATCGGTCCCAGCGTCTCCAGCTCGACATACGCCCTCTCCCCGCCGTTCGTATAAATCTGCGTGCTGCTCCCCTTGTCAGGATAATTTCCAGTCGGCCGCTCGCAATCAATCCGCAGCACATGCCGCTCGCCCACCCACACCAGCCGCGTCCCATCCAGCCCGATCTTCGCCGACCGCTCCCGATCCCGCTTCCACCGCACCAATCCCCCCTCGCTCTCCACCCCGGCCACCCCCTCAGACAAAGGCACCCACCCACCTTCCATCCCGCTGCCCGCAGGCACCGGCGCACACATCGCCTCCGGATCCCTCAACTGCGTCACCACCCACGGACTCACCGCCACCGGATCTCCTGACACTTTCTGATACACCGTCCGCACCCGCATCTCAGGCATCCCCGCCACTAGCGTGATCTCCCTACGGCAACGCAACCCCGTCGCCCCATCCACCGCCGAGGACAATACCAGGGTCTCCCCATCAATCACCGCCGCCATCGCCGATTGATCAAACAACACCGGCGGCGGCCACGCCCTCGGCCAGTGCAGCGGCCACGCTTCCTGCGGCGCAGGCCACGTCTTGTCACCGCCGAAATTCCGCCACTCCCCTCCCCCCGGATCCACCGGCTGCCCGTGCAACGCCGCATCGTGCCAGAAAGGTCCATCCATCTCCCCAGCCATCCGGAATTCCATGATCCTCCCAATCGATGGTACCACTACCACCTCCACTATCCCATTCGCCACCACCAGCGCATCCGTCCAACCCTCCCACGGACGCGCCGTCACCGTCACCGCAGGCACCACCGCCTTCGGAGGCGGCGAACAGGCAGTCACCATCGCAATCGCGAGGAATGGGGGAATCCAGCGCATCACCTGCCCCAATACACCACCTCTCTCCCTCAAGGGAATCACAATTAATATTAAATTAAACCCACACAACCCCTCCCCCAGCCTTTTACCCTCCCGTTACAAATCACCCAGTTCCCAACACAACAGCTTAACAGCACTCAGGCTCAATGAACGCAGAAAAACAGGAGCAACCGCTTCTGACGCCAGAAGGGCTCCTCCGGTTTTTCGAATCGCCAGCCGCCCCCCGGCGACCGGCCAACCTAGCAAAACAAAAACCAAAAACATGAAAACGACTGCCAGCACTTCCCTCCTCCTGCTGTCCGCACTGGCCTTCAGTCAGGTCGTCGTCATCGCCCAATCCGGCCGCCCCGACGGGCGCCCCGACACCCGCATGCGGTCGCAACGAGGCATCGCCCCACCCCGGCCCGTCGCCCCGACACAACCCGGCCGCTCACGCTTCGGTGACCCTCTCCCAGGCCTCACCGCGGCCCAACTAGCCGACTTCGCCCAGGGCCGCGCCGAATTCGAAAACCGCGAGTCCCCGGACGGCGGCCTCGGCCCCGTCTTCAATAACAGTTCCTGCGTCGCCTGCCACGCCAGCGGTGCCACCGGCGGCGCCGGCCCCGTCACCGTCACCCGCTTCGGCCGCAACACCCCTCAAGGCTTCGACCCGCTAACCGAACTCGGCGGCCCGCTCCTCCAGATGACCGCCACCGACTTCACCGGCCAGGAAATCGTCCCCTTCAACGCCGACGTCGTCGCCCACCGCCAGTCCACCCCGCTCTTCGGTCTCGGCCTCATCGAAGCCATCCCGGACGCCACCATCATCAGCAATGCCCAGCGTCTCGCCTCCGACGGGGTCCGCGGCAGATTCTCCGCCGTCCTCGATCCCGTCAGCAACCAACCCCGCGTCGGTCGCTTCGGCTGGAAGGCTCAACAAGCCACTCTCCTCGCCTTCGCCGCCGATGCCTATCTCAACGAAATGGGCGTCACCAGCCGCATCTTCCCAGTCGAAAACGCCCCGAACGGCAACCCCGACCTCCTCGCCGCTCTCGACCACGTCGCCGACCCCGAAGACACCGTCGACCCAGCCACCGGCAAAGGCGACATCGACGCCTCCGCCGACTTCATGCAGCTGCTCGCCCCGCCACCTCCCCTCCCGCTCACCGCAGGAGCCGCCGCCGGGAGCCGCATCTTCAATCAGATAGGCTGCGCCGTCTGCCACCTCCCCTCGATGACCACCGGCGTCAGCACCATCGCCGCCCTCAGCCTCAAACCCGTCCCGCTCTACTCGGACTTACTGCTCCACGACATGGGCGAACTCGGTGACGGCATCCCCGACGGCACCGCCGGCCCGCGCGACATGCGCACCGCTCCTCTCTGGGGCCTGCGCGTCAGCGCTCCCTACCTGCACGACGGCCGCGCCGCCACCGTCGACGCCGCCATCAAAGCCCACGACGGCGAAGCCAGAAACGCACGCGACCGCTATCTGCGTCTCCGCGCCATGGAACAACGCCAGCTCGCCGAGTTCCTCAACTCCCTGTAGCCGTTCGCCCCGCCCCGGGGCACTCTGATCCGATCGCACGTCCGGCCCTGTTGCCCTCCGCAGCAGGGCCGGCGCGCGTTCCTTCTTCAATGACTCCCCACCCCTCCCTCCTTCACACCGACCACCGCCCGTGGCCCCTGCCAGAATCCAACTGGATCATGCGCCAGGAATGGAACGACCTCGCCTTCCTCCACTGGGAAATCCAGCCCGCCGCACTCCGCCCACTCCTGCCCCCCGACCTCGAACTCGACACATGGGGCGGCACCGCATGGCTCGGCATCGTCCCGTTCGACATGAAAGGCGTCACGCTCCGCGGCTTCCCCGCCCCTCCGGCTCTCAGCAACTTCCCCGAAATCAACCTGCGCACCTACGTCACCCATCAAGGCCGCCCCGGTGTGTGGTTCTTCAGCCTCGACGTCCCCTCACATCTCGCCGTCTGGATCGCCCGCTCCTGCTTCCATCTCCCCTACTTCCACGCCAGCGTCTCCTCCACCCGCTCAGGCAACACCATCCACTATCAACACCAACGCGGCAACCTCCGCTTCCAAGCCGCCTATCACCCGCTCGAACCCATCTCCCCGCCACCCGATTCCTTCGAAACATGGGCCACCGAACGCTACTGTCTCTACACCACCAACCGCCGCGGCCGCATCCTCCGCGGTGAAATCCACCACCCGCGCTGGCCCCTCCACCGCGCCGCCATCGATATCTCCGAAAACACGTTCCTCAAAACCTGGCCCGTCGGCCCCATGCACCCCTCCGTCCTCTTCTCCCCTCACATCCCCGTCGTCGTCTGGCCCCTCAAAGACTGCACTTCCCCCACACCCGGCTTTTGATCGTTGCCGACCTCGCTCCCCCGGCTACCATCCCCGCAATGGCCTCCGCTGCAGCTGCTGTCTCCCCTCTCTTCCGCACCGTCGAAAACACCTTCTCCCGCATGGGCTGGCAATCCCGCCGCGTCCCCGGCCGTGAGGTCCTCGAAGCCGACTTTGAGATCCATCACAGCCACGCCCGCGTCCACGCTCAGGTCTTCGCAGAAATCAATGCCGTCAGCGTGGTCGCCGCCGCAGGGCACACCATCCCAGTCAGCCGCACCGGGGTCGTCGCAGAAATGCTCATGCGCACCAACAAGGAACTCACCATCGGCAACTTCGAACTCGACTACGACGAAGGCCGCGTCCTCTTCCGCGCCACCAACGTCTTCGACAATCCCTCCGCCAGCCCGGAAATCATCGCCAGTCTCGTCCACGCCGCCCTCGCTGAAACAGACCGCATCACCCCGTTCCTCACCCTCGTCCTCCGCATGTCCCCTGACGAACTCGCCACCCTCAACCTCAAACTCTTCCTCCAGCGCGAGGACCTCCTCCCTCCCGTCCCGGAAGACCCGGACTCCACTCCCTGACCATGAAAGGCGATTGGTTCATCCTGCTGCCCGACGGCAAGCGCGAGGGACCCTACGAGGAAGGCGAACTCCTCGACTTCCTCGAATCCGGCGAACTGTCCCCCGACACGCCCTGCCTCCACATCTCCTCCAACCGCGTCGCCTCCGCCGCCGAATGGTTCCACGTCATCGACGCCGATGACTCCCCCAGCGACGACGACGCCCCCTCCTCCACACCATCCTCCACCGCCCCACCCCGCGCCCGCCAGCCGTGGGTCCCCGCTCCTTTCCCTGACGAAAAACCCGCACCCCCCAAACCCCTCCCTGACCGCGTCATCTACCGCGGCCACCCCTCTATCCTAACTTACTGGCGCACCGGCCTCTTCGCCTTCGTCCTGGCCGGCGGCGGCTTCCACCTCAGCGACTGGCACCCGGAAACCTCCGCCCTCGGCCTCATCGCCGCCCTCCTCGCTCTCCTCTGGGGCTCACTCAACCGCCTCAGCCACTGCTACCTCATCACCACACGCCGCGTCGAGGTCATTACCGGCCTCATCGCCCGCAGCAGCCGCGAACTCCGCCACCACGACATCCGTTCCATCAACGTCGAACGCCGCGGGCTCTCCGGTCTCCTCGGCATCGGCAACATCATCTTCTCAGCCACCGGCGGACGCGAAGACGATGTCGCCTTCCTCCGCGTCCGCCGCACAGATTCCCTCAAAGACCTCGTCCGCAAACTCCAGGTCCGCGCCACCCACTGACAGCCAGCCATCCCATGGCCCACCGTCAGCACGCAGCCGCCCCTCCCTCAGGGCACTTCCGCCTTCGTAATCCCAGTCACCTTCACCCGCCGCGTGATGTTGCTCTCCTCCGTCGGAAGATCCACCTCGTCCCCAACCGTCCGACCCACCAGCGCCGCCCCGGTAATCGACAGATAGGAAATAATCTGCCGCGTCAGATCCGTATCCCACGCGCCCAGAATCGTAAACCCTTCCGCAACTCCCGTCGCCGTGTCCACCAGACCAACACTCGTCCCAATCGACACCTTGTCCGTCACCGCATCCGCAAAGTCCGTGCCCTGCGCCCGCTGCAGATCCCGCTCCATCTCAAACTTCCGCCGCGCCAGCACCCGCGCATATTCCTTCGCAGACTTGTACTCGAAATTCTCACGCAAGTCCCCGTAACTCCGCGCAATGCTGATGTCCTCGCGGTTCTTCGGCAACTCCACCGTCACAAGGTGATCATACGCCTTCTTCTTCTCCTCAAGGCTCTTCCACGAAACAATCAGCGCCTCCTCTTCCTCCTCGTCCCGTCCTTCGTGGATCAGTTCCTCGATCTCAGGATACACCCGGATAAACCGCGCCAGCAGCGACCGCTTGCCCATGTCGTCAATCGCCGGCGTGATCATCATCTGCCGCGCAAAAATCCTCACCTGCGGCAGCTCCACCCCGGTAATCAAATCCGCAATCAGCTCGCGGTCGTCAATCAGCGCGTTGTACACACGGTTCGCCTTCCGGTTCTCCTCATCCATGTGATCCCGCTCCATCGCCGACAGCAACGCCCCGCTCAATTCAGGCCCGAACACATCCGACGCAATCCCCGTCCGCTCCCGGCACAGCCACGCCAGCGCTTCCGATGACAAAGTCCGGTGCAGAATCCCAATCTTCAAAAAGGCATTCATCTTCCCGATATAACCCTTCTCCTTCAGCACCCCGCACAGCTCATTGATGCTCCGCGCCGGCAGCTTGTTGATCAATGGCAGCAGGCTCTCCACCCCCGCATCTCCAGACGCATCCACCAGCGCATCAAACACCCGCCGCTGCTTCGTCACCGCCAGACTCCCCACACACTGCGCCAGCCGCAGCCCGTCCTGCACCATCGCCACCGCCAACCCTGGCGACGTGTCCGCATGCAGCGCCGGCACCTTGTCCCGCAACTCATCACGCGCCAATATCAAATCCAGCGCCTCCACCGCGTGCAGCCGCAGATTCTGGATCGCCACCTCATCCGCTTCCTTCAGAATCGCTTCCAACTCCGACTTCTCCGCAAACACCGAAGGATCACGCGCAATCGCCTCCAGCGCCTTCGCCTTCGCCTTCACTTCCCTAGCCTTCCGGAAATCCTCCGCCAGCGCCTGCGACGCCGTAAACTCACCAGCACGCAACTCCAGCGGCAGGGTCCGCTTCGGCGGCACAATGAACTCAGGCCGCGTCTTCAGTACCTTCTTCGCATTCTCCCACCACGTCTTGAACTTCGCCTCACTGACAATCTTCGGCTTGATCACCGCCTCGAATGCATCCAGCAGCATGCTCCCGCCGTGCGACTTCAGCACCTCGCGGATCAGTGCCGGCGCATCCTCCTGCGCCAGCTTCGCCAGAGTCTCAGGATCAGTATACCGCCTCACCAGAATGTGCGTGTCCGCCACCAGCTCCAGCGACTTCACCGCAAACTCCGGCTTCATCGCATGCCCCTTCCGGTCCTCGAAATCCACCACCACTTTCTCCTCATCCAGCTCCCACGACGCAATCCTCCCAATCCCCCAGCTCTTGTGCTGACAGAATAGCCCAGGCAGCAGCTGGCTCAGCCGCGTCGCGGCACTCGCAGGAAATCTGCCGGTGGCAACAAGCTTGGCGACGTCGGGGTGCAGGTCGGACATAGGAAAAAAGGAAAAGAAAGCGTCAGATGCGTTCGGGGTTGACTGTCACCTGCCCGCACGCCCCGCCGATTGCAACCGGGAAGCGCCACCCCTCACCCCCTCCCTCCCCGGAAAAACAGAAGCGCCGCCCCGTCAAAGGGCGGCGCTCTGCCTCATGGTTTCTTGCCTCAGACGTCTCCTCAGGCCGTCACCGACGCAATCGTCTTCAGAATCCGCGACGCAATCTGGTACGGATCACCCTGCGAATTCGGACGGCGGTCCTCAAGGTACCCCTTGTATCCGTTGTTCACAAAGCTGTGCGGCACCCGGATCGACGCCCCGCGGTCAGCCACGCCATAGCTGAACTTGTCGATCGACTGCGTCTCGTGCAGCCCCGTCAGCCGCAAATGGTTGTCCGGCCCGTACACCGCAATGTGCTCGTCACGATACTTGTCGAACGCCGCCATCAGCTTCTCAAAGTACTCCTTACCGCCCGTCTCACGCAGGGTCTTCGTCGAGAAATTCGCGTGCATCCCCGAACCGTTCCAGTCCAGCTCGATCCCCAGCGGCTTGCAGTGGAAATTCACGTCAATCCCGTACTTCTCACACTGCCGGATCAGCAGATAGCGCGCCACCCACACTTCGTCCGCCGCGCGCTTCGACCCCTTCCCGAAGATCTGGAACTCCCACTGGCCCTTCGCCACTTCCGCATTGATCCCCTCGTGGTTGATCCCCGCGTCAAGGCACAGGTCAAGGTGCTCTTCCACAATCTGACGGGCAATGTCACCCACGTTCTTGTAGCCCACCCCGGTGTAGTACTCACCCTGCGGCGCAGGATACCCACCATCCGGGAAACCCAGCGGCCGACCGTCCTGATAGAAGAAATACTCCTGCTCAAACCCGAACCACGTGTCCGGATCGTCCAGAATCGTCGCACGGTGATTCGAAATGTGCGGGGTCCCGTCCGCATTCATCACTTCACACATCACCAGCACGCCGTTCTTCCGCGTCGTATCAGGATACACCGACACCGGCTTCAGCACGCAATCCGAGGAACGGCCCGGCGCTTGGCGCGTGGAACTCCCGTCAAATCCCCACAGCGGAAGCTGCTCAAGAGTAGGAAAATCGGCGAATTCCTTCACCTGTGTCTTGCCGCGCAGATTCGGAACCGGGGTGTAACCGTCGAGCCAGATGTATTCGAGTTTGTATTTGGGCATAGGGTTGTTTGGGTACGTTGCTCCGGCGGCGGCTCGGGGGTTGCGGCCCGGGGCAGGCTGCCGGTCATTCAAAAATCAGCAACTCCCGTGCCAATTCGCCGGGAGTTATTGATTTGCATCCTTTCCGCCGAAACCACGCGTCAGTCCAGCGGAAACCTCCCGCTACTCAATCTTCAGCTCACTCCAGAAGCTGAACTCGTTCAGCCACTCAGTCGGCCAGTTCTCCAATCGCAGCTCCACTTTCTTCCCTCGATATGCCTCCAGATCGAACTCCACCCGCTTCCACCGCTCTTTCCCTTCATTCGCCACCTTCACCCCAGCTCCCAGCGGCTTCCCTCCCGCACTCGCCCGCAACTCCCAGTCGCCCCCATCATGGCTCGCCACCCACACCGACAGCTTCACCGCCTTGTCCGCAGGCAATTCCACCGTCCGCACCAGCGCCGCCGCCTCCTTCCGGCCCGGCGGATGCAGCACCAGCACGTTCTTCCGCCCGCGGTACTCCACCAGCTTCGTCGGAGCCCCCTCAAAATCCGCCCCATCAATCTGCCAGTCCACATTCCAAAGGCTCGCCGACTCCCGGTCCCTACGCTTCGCATCCCACAAATCCGTCCCGTCCGATGGCGGCACCACAACCGTCTCCCGCCCATCCGCACTCAACACCAGCGCCGCCTTCTTCTCCGCACTCAGCACGCCTTCCTCAGGCGGAGCCAGCACATACCAGATCAGATCCCGGAACTGATCGTCCGGCAATTGCCCGAAACCCATCGGCATCAGGCTCTGATGCGTGTTCTTCACTTCCTTGATCTCACTCCGCGGCACCACCGTCTTCACCCCGCCAATCCCCAGCAGGGTCATCTGCGTCGGCGTGTCCTCCACCACCCGCCCAGCCACCGTCCGCCCATCCCCAGTCGTCACCAGAACATTCTCATAACCATTCCCAATGATCTGATTCGGATCAATCACATTGGCTAGAATCGCATCCAGATTGCTCCGCCCAGACCCAATCAGCTCCGGCCCCACTTCCTGCCCACCGCCGTGAAACTTGTGACACGTCGCACACGTCGCCGCAAAAATCAGCTTCCCCTTCTCCAGATCCGGCTCGCCCGTCAGACACGCCTTCTTCTTCGCCGCCACCAGCGCCCGCACATCATCCCCCGATTCATTCCACGCCCCCAGCAACTGCTGCGCACGCTTCTTCAGCTTGTCATTCTGCGCAAAACTCCTCCGCACACTCACCGGCACCTCCGACGGATTGATCCGCAAGCCGCTCGCCACCCACTTGCCCTCCACCGCATCCAGCAACCTCCCGGACCAATCCACCCGCGTCGCCAATACCTCCGCCGCCGCCGTCCTCACACTAGCCGGAAACTCACCCCACGACTTCAGAATCGCATTCGCCAGATCCATCCCCCCAAGCTCACCCGCCGCCCTCAGCGCCTCCACCGTCAGCACATCCGGGGTCCGCTGCCCCAGAACCTGCAGCAAACCCGCCCGCGCCGCATCACTCTTCAGCCGCCGCACCGTCCGGATCACCTCAATCCGCTTCGCCACATCCGCCTTCTCATCCAGCACCACCGCCATCAGCGCCGCCACCGCATTCGGATCACCCCACAAGGTCCCCAGCCGTCCCGCCAGGCTCCTCACATCCTCCGCCTTGCTCTCACGCCACACCGCAAACAACCCCGCCGCATCATACTTCAACGGCTTCAGCGCCCCGGCCTCCTGCGCCTTCAGCATCCCATCCAAGGCATGCGCCGTCAGCACGTCGTCCCCTTTGATCTTCTCAAGATACCCCAGCAGCAGATCCATGTTCTCCGCCCGGCGCGTGTCCGTCAGCCGCCGCGCCGTCTTGTACGTCAGCGCCAGACTCAGCGGCTTCGCCTTCATCGCCCGCTCCGCTAGCCATGGCAGATACCGCTCCGGCTCCACCGCCACTTCCGATTCCATCGCCATCCACACCGCCATCGCCAGGGTCCGGTCAGCCTCCGCCGACTTCCCTACCAACCGCTCCAGCAATGGCATCACATCCTTCCCCGGCGCACCCTTCATCCCCACCGTCAGCCCGCCGCCGTGCCCCCAGCACCTCGCCGCCACCGCCGCCGCCTGCCGCACCACCGGATCCGCATCCCCCGCCAATCCCGCCAGCCACTCGGGATAACCATCAGCCAACCGACCCACCGCCGCCTCTGCCGCCCACAGCGCCGCCGCCCGACGCGCCCCGGGTTCGCCACCCGACGCCTTCGCCGCTTCCGCCGCACTCATCCCACGCCGCTCGGCAGGCTTCCATCCCGGTGCCCGCGACACCCCAGCCAGCCGCTTCCCCGCCTCATTCCCCGTATAACAAACCCGCCAGATCCGCCCCTTCTCCCGGTCCACCCCCTCTGGATTCGCCTGCGCATTCTGATAACAAGGATACTTGTCGCACCAGTCCATCACCCACAGAAACCCATCCGGCCCCGTCTGAATGCTCACCGGCCGGAACCATCCGTCGTTCGCCCGCAGAAAATCCCTGACCGGCCGCGCCTTGAACGTCGCCCCCGCCGGCTCCAGCGCCTCCTCGTGAATCGCATTGTCGTGAATGTTCCCGAAAAACGCATGCCCCGCCGTGTCCGCCGGATACACGCCGCCCTGGTAAATCTGGATCCCCGCATAAGCCGCCCGGAAATGCTTCGGCTGATCCGGCTGCACAATGCTAGGCAGCAGTTCATACGCATACGGATTCTCCGGAGCCCCGCCCTGCCGCGCATAGATCCCACCCGGAGCCATGTGAAACAGGTGATCAATCACGCACGCCTCCACAAACGCATTCCCCTGCGCATCGAAATCCACTCCCCACGGATTGCTCGTCCCATCCGCATACACTTCATGAAACGCCACCACCGGATCCGCCGCCGCATCACCCGTCGCCGTCAGCTTCACCCGGTAAATCCCCGCATTCAGCACATTCCCAGCATCATCCTTCTCCCCGGGCCGCCGCACTTTGCTGTTCGTGAACACCCCGTGCGTGAAATACATCAGCCCGTCCGGCCCCCACGTGAAACTGTTCAGCAACTCATGCCGGTCCTCCAGCCCGAACCCCGTCAGCACCGCCTTGTACTCGTCAGCCTTGTCGTCCCCATCCGTGTCCCGGAAAAAAAACAGGTTCGGAGCCTGCCCCACATACACCCCGCCGTGCCCGCACAACACCGCCGTCGCCAGACTCAATCCCTCCGCAAACACCGTCCGCTTGTCCGCCTTCCCGTCATTGTCCGTATCCTCCAGCACCACCACCCGGTCCCGCGGCGAACCCGGCCCAGTCTTCACCACCGGCCGGTACTTCCCGTCGCCCGACGCCTTCTGATACTCATTCGTTTCCTTCGCCCCGCTCGGGTACTCGTACAACTCCACCACCCACAGTCTCCCCCGCCCATCCCAGCTCATCGCCACCGGATTCACCACCATCGGCTCCGACGCAAAATTCCGCACCTCATACCCCTCCGGCACCTTCATCTTCCGAATCGCCTCCTCCACCGTCGGACACGGATTCTGCGTCGGCTGATAAACACCCTCCAGTTCCTTCCCGGAAACCGTCAGTGTCATGAGCCCTACTGTGAACAAGGAAAGCGATCGCTGCATCCCTCACCCTGCGCACTCCTCCGCCGCTTGGCAATCCCCGCAAAAATGAAACGACCGGCCCTCAAACCCGCTCAGTTCGCGAGCACCACCCGCACCCTCATGTACCGCCGCACACTCCCAGCCATCGGCCGCGTCTCCACCGCTCGCCACGTCTCCACCGCCCCGGACACCGAAACCCGGCTCTCCACCACCGTGCCCGAACCCCATGTCACAAGGTCATCCGAAACCTCCGCAATGTACGTCAGCCCAGCACCCGCATACCGCGTATAACTGATCGCCAGCACCCCGCCCTCCGCAGAAACCACGGGCAACCCACTCGTCGTCGATGCCCTCGGATCCATCCCCAGCGCAAACTCCAGCAGATTCACAATCCCATCCGCATCAGGATCCCGGCTCATCCCCGTCACTAGCGGATCCGCACTCCCCAGCACCCGCACCGCCCACGCATCATAGGTCTCCGTCACCGTCACCGTCACCTCGTCACTCACCGCCACCGTCCCGCTCGCCGTCAGCCGCAGCACATACACCCCAGGCACCGTGAAGTTCGCCGTCGTCGACACCTGCCCAGCACTCCCGAACACCACCGCCCCAGGCCCGCTCACCCGCGTCCACGCCACCGTCACCGCCGCTGGATTCTGCGACCCGTAACTCAACACTCCCTCCAGATCAATTCCGTCAGGAATCGCCACCGCCACGTCCTCCCCAGCCGCCACCGCAAAACTCCCGTTCAACCCGGGATTCGGTACCGCCGCCCGCCACGATACAGCATTGTCCCACGTGTTCCGCGCCCCCGCAGCATTCACAATCTCCAGCGACGCCCCGCCACCATCCGTCACCGGATACCATCCATCCCCATAGTCAAAATCCAGAATCCCTAGCTGATACCCGTCAATCTCCATCCGGACCCGCTCCCCTCCATTGCTCAGACTCCCACCATACGTCCCCCCGAACGGAACCCCCGGATAACGCGCCGCAAACGCCGTCTGCGACACATTCGAAATCACCACCATCCCCCCAGCCGCCAGCTCCGTCCCAGGCGCAAACTGGAACGTGATCCCATTCACAAACTTCACCGTCTCCAACGGCAGCTTCACCGTCGCACTCAGATTCCTCAGCTCAATGAACTCCGCCGTCCCCGCCCCCGGCGGATTGTACATCATCTCCGTAATCCGCAGGTTCTCCAGCAGCAGGGTCTGCGCCGTCAGATCCGTCGTGTTGGAATACCCAGGCGTCGGCAGACCGAAAAATGCCAGCCCAACCCCGCCATCAGGACTCCGCCCCTGCGACACATCCTCCGTCTGCGGCTCAATCACCACCTGATCAATCACCCGCCCCGCACCGTCCAGCAGCGCCAGCGGTTCGCGCAGCCGGTTGATCGAAAACGCCAGATGATTCGATCCCTGCTCCGGCGCATTGTCCGCTATGCACCGCACAAACCCACCCGCCCCAATGAAACTCAGCGCCGGCAGCGGCGATTTGCCAGGTTCATTGATCGCGTCATCCGTCAGCACCAATCCACCCAGCGCCACCGGCTGCACCCCCGGATTGAACAGCTCCACAAAATCATTCTCCACAACGAAATCATTCGCCGCACTCCATTCATTCAATCTCAACCCCGCCACCGTCCCCAGCGCCACCCCGGCATTCGCCGCCCCGATCGTCGGCTCGGTCAGCGACCACGCCAGCTCCGTTCCCAGCCGCCCGATCGATTTGTTCGTCACCTGATAACCAAACCGCACGCTGTCAATCAGCGTCGCCCCAATCGCACTCCCGTCATACAGATAAAGCGCATCTCCATCACGGTCGAGATTCACTCCGGTCTGATCAGACCGCAGCACCAAATAACCCCCGGGCGCTATCTCCGTCCCCGCCGGGAACAAATACCGCGGCCCTTCCCCTGCCGTCAGCTCCTTCTCCGCCAGCGACCACCCCTCCAGATTCACCGGCGTCCCCCCAAGATTCCGCAACTCGATCACATCCGGCCGCGCTCCCCCCACGACCCACGCCCCCGCATTGTCCGCCAGCACTTCATTAATCACCACCGGCCTCACCGCCGGATTAACCACAATCGGCCGCGTCACCGTCGGCACACTCTGCCACACCCCCGCATCGTTCCGCCCGATCACCGATACCGTGTGCGTCCCCGCCGCCAGATTCGTCAGCACGATCGGCGTCGTCACCGGAATCTCCCCGGACAACACCCCGCCATCCACCGCAAACCGATACACCGTATAACCCCAGTTGTACGCCGCCACCGTCCCTGACTGAAACACGCCGCCAGGCCCCACCGTCAGCGTCAACGACGCCCCATCCACCGCAACCGCCGGCACCCCGCCAACCGCCACCCCCGCAGGCTGCAGCCCGCCCCGATTCCCTCCGAACATTCCCGTCCACCGCGCCGGCGACATCGGCCCCGGCACCAGCGCCGCCCGCAACCGCGCCGCCGCCGCCATCCCCTGCGCCACCGTCCCCGCCCCTAACGTCGTCGGCGGCACCAATCCAGCCGTCGCCAGCTGCGCTCCCGCAGACACATTCCCCGCTCCCGGCCCGCCCCACGTCACCCCAGCCGGAAACAGATTCCCATCCATCCGCACCGTCACATTCGCCGCATTGTAGTTCGCCACCAGCACCGCACCATCATCAATCACGTTGTCCGCAATGTACGCCCCCTGACCATCCGCCAGCGCCGACAACGCCACGTCGTCATCCGTGAAATTGATCGCCGCTATGTCCACCCCGGACCCATACGCCCGGTTCACCCGCGACACCGTGTTGTTCACAAACACAAACCGGTTCCGGTTCTTCGCCAGCACCGCGTGATCCACATCGTAAAACAGATTGTTGATGATCGTCCACTCGGACACCGACGCATTGTCCTGCCCGCCCGAAATCGCACTAGCCGTATCCTTCGGATTCGGCCGCTGCGTGTCCTGATGCACCCCGAAGAACACATTCCCCTCAATCCACGCATCCGTCGAATCCAGATCCAGACAGTCGTCCGTCGCCCCGTCAAACACGTTCCCGATCACCTGCAGAATCGCCCCCGGCCGGTTCCCGCCCGTGAAGTCAATCGTGTCATTGAACCCCCACGTGTGCCCGAAATAATTGCCCCGGAACACGCCGTATCCACCCGCCGGAATCCCCGTCACACCATGCAGCATCTCCGGCGCACTCGTCACGTTGAACGTCCCCGCATAGGTTGGAAACACCGAGTTCGACACCACAAACGAACTGTTATCAAAACTGATGTACTGCACCACCGGCACATTCCCCCACACCGTGTTGTCGAAGAACACCACCGCATTGTTCACGTGGCACTTCGCATTGTGGCCACCAATCGCCGTGCCCCCCGCATTCTCAATGTCCACATAGGCAAGGCGGCTCTCCTGCGTCGCATTCAGAAAATCCAGCGCCCCCCAGTTCCCCGCCCCAGGAGCCGCCGCAAACCGGATCCGGTTCGTCTCCGTCCCCTGCGCTATCAGCCGCCCCGTCCCAGTCACCTGAATGCTCGCACCCGCATTAATGTAAACCGTCGCCCCCGCACCAATCGTCAGGACCACCCCGCTCGGCACCGTCAATGTCCCCGTCACCTGCCACGGCCCACCCGCCGCACTCCACGTCTCACTCGCCGCTAGCGTCCCCGCCCGCGCCGTCGTCCCGCCATCATCATGCCAGATCTCCACCACCTGACTGTCCAGCACCGCATCCCCAGCCCCCAGCGCCTGCACCGTCAAACGGTTGATCCCCGGATTCAGCGTCACCGCTGCCCCAGCCGCCCACGGCGCAAGCCCCGTGCCGCCCTCGCCATCCCCAGCCGCACTCCCGCCGCCCATGTCATTGTAATTGTCAGGCAGCACTTCCACCCCGCCCACCAGCAGCTTCCTCACACGGCTCGAATCCACCGTCCCGGACAACCCTGTCACATTCGCCGTCGTCGTCCGCGGATACCCGCTCTGCACCGGCAGATTCGTCCCCGCCGTCAGCACCGCCGGCGGCTGCCCCACCGCATCATACCCAAGTAACGCACGCAGAATGTAATCCCGCCGCGTCGCATTGAAATTCTTGATATTGTCACGCGCCGAAACACTCACCCCGCCCCCCGGCCCGCCCCAGCTCCCTAGCGTGTTGTCCACCATCGCATTGAAATTCGCAGGCAGAAACACCGTCCCCAGCAACTCCACCAGCTGCGCCTTGAACCGCTGATTGCTCTCCGGATTCGTATACAGCGGTGCCAGCGCTCCGATCCGCTCCCCACTGTTGCTGAAATTCCCCGTCACCTGATACACCGTCGCCGTCGGCGAGGTCGGATCCGCTGAACTCGTGTTCCCTCCCTGCCCCCACACCGTGTCAAAATCATGCGCCAGCGGAATGAACCGCGGATCCTTCTCCCCCCGGTACAAACCATAGTCATCATTGCTCCCATTCGACAGGTTCGTCTCATTGTGATTCACAATCGTCTGAAACGCCAGCCACCGCAGCCAGTAGTCCAGATTGATCACCGACTCCATCTGCGGCACCGTCGGCGCTGTCGCCCCGCGGAACGTCGTCATCAGGCCGTTCACATCCCGCCAGTCATTCAATCCCTCATTCGAATTCTTCAGCCACCCGTCGTTCCGATACCCACTCGCACTCGGCACCCCCGGCGCACTCTCTCTCACCGTGAAATTCTGGTGCGGCCTCACCTTCTTGTACAGATTCCCGCCCGAATCCAGCGGCCGCCTCACCTTCAGATACTCGCTCCCCGCAGGCTGCAGATGAATGTACCACCCCCAGCTGTACTGCTGGTTCTGCAACGCACGATTCCCCCCATTCACCCTCACCTGCACCGGCCACGACCGCTCGTGAATCAACCCCGCCGCCTCCATCGCCGTGCTCGCCAGATGCCCCAGATGCGTGTACCACACATTCAGATTCATCTCCGAGTCCCCGTTCCAGTCGTTGTCCTTCGGAATGTCCAGCCGCCAGTTGTTCACCGCATTCCCCCGCGACCCCGCCCCCCGCACCCGCAGCCCGCAGCGATAACGGATCTCCGTGTCGCCACCCTGCCGCGTCACCAGCGTCACATTCACCCGCGCGTCACTGTTCCGGTCCCACGCATTGCTATGAAACAACTCCACGTCCGCCACCGCACCCGCCAGCCGGTAAATCGGATAGTTGCTGTTCCACGCCTCCTCATCCACCTGGTAAAACGCATTCGCCGCCTGCACCAGCACGCCCGCTCCATTCCGTCCAGGCGGCGGCCACGTCCGGCTCAACCCGCCCGCATCACTCGCCATCACATAAAACTCCACCACCGTCCCCACCGCCTGCGCAGGAATCACCCCGCCAAACCGCCCGTCACCAGCCACCCCATCCCCCGTCCGCCCGTCATCCTTCATCGCCACCTGATTGAATGCCCCCGCAGCAGCACTCGAAACCCGCCAGAACAACGCCGCCACCGGCGCACTCTCAGCCTCATCCTTGAACTCCGCCGTCACCGTCACCGCCTGCGCCGACGTCGGAATCGCCGGCGCATGCTTCACCTTACCAATCAGCGGAGCCACCTCCGCCGCCCTCACACTGTTCGGCTGCCCAGGCGTCGGACTCGCCACCGACGCCTCCCAGTTCTCTCCATTCCCGTTCCCCAGCACCGGATTGATCAGTTCCAGCGACGCACCCCCGCGGTCATGCCGCGCAAACCACCCCCAGCCAGTCTCCCCACTCAAGGTCTCCTCCCGACGCTCCGCCCAATCCCCCTCGTCCGCATACGTCACCTCATCCACCACCGTCCCGTCCGCCGCCACCAATCGCACCCGCTCCCCGCCATCACTCAACTCCCCAGTCCAGCCACCACGCAGCAGCCCCACACTCCCGTACGTCGCAGAAAACACCGCCGGATCCGCCGCAATCACCAGCAGCCCATTCCCCGGAATCACCGTCCCCGCAGGAATCACAAAACTCACCCCCGCATTGATCGCCCACCCTGACACATCCAGCGCCCCGGGATTCGCATTCAGGATCTCCAGAAACTCCTCCCGCGAGTTCATCGACGCAGGATTATACATGATCTCGTTGATGTGCACCTTCGCCAGATCCACCCCCACAGACACCGTCGCCGTCACCACCGCCGACTGCAATTCCCCGTCACTCGCCCGATAACCAAAACTGTCCACGCCCGAAAACCCAGGCTCCGGCGTGTACGTAAACCCTCCCGTCCCCTCCAGCAGCACCGCCCCGTGCGCCGCAGGCAACGCCAGCACCGCACTCAGCGCCTGACCGTCCACATCGCTGTCATTCCTCAACACCCCGCCCGAACCCGGCACCGTCAGCACCGTATCCAGCGGCGTCCCGAAACTGTCACCCTTCGCCACCGGCGCATCATTCACCGGCAACACCGTCACCGTCACCGTCCCCAACGCCGCTGAATCCCGCGTCCCGTCATTCGCACGATACGTGAACAGATCCGTCCCGTTGAAATCCGCCTGCGGCGTGTACACAAACGCCCCGTTCGCCTGCAGCGCCACCGTCCCCCTATCCGGTTGCGTCACCACCGTCGCCGTCAGCGGATCCCCGTCAGGATCCGTATCATTCCCCAGCAACCCCGGAACCCCCACCGTCAGCGCCGCATCCTCACTCGCACTGTAAGCATCCGCCACCGGCACCGGCCGCCCATTCACCCGGATCGTCACCGTCGCCCGCGGCGATGTCGCCACGCCATCCCCAACCCGATACGCAAACGTCACCGACCCCACAAACCCAGCCGCAGGAACATACGAAAACGATCCATCCCCATTCAAGGTCAGCGACCCAGACGATACCGGCACCGTCAGCACCGCATTCAGCACCGTCCCCGCATCCGCATCCCCGTCGTTCCCTAGCACTCCAGGCGCAGCCACATTCAGCGGCACCCCCGGATCCGTCGCATACGCGTCCGCCACCGACACCGGCACATCATTCACATTCGCCACCGCGATCGTCACCGTCGCCGCCGCCGAAGGCCCACCCGCATCGCTCGCACGGTACGTGAACGTATCCACTCCCGCAAAATCCGCCCTCGGCACATAACGGAACGACCCGTCCCCGTTCACCGTCACCGTCCCGTTCGCCGGACCTGCCACCAGCGCCGCCGTCAGCGCATCACCATCCGCATCCACATCGTTCGCCAGCAACCCCGCCGCCGCACTAACCGTAAACTCCGCATCCTCCGTCGCATTGAACGCATCCGCCACCGCACGCGGCCGCACATTCGGCCCCGGAATCACATTGATCGCCACCGTCGCACGCCCCGACACCAACCCAGTGTTGTCCCGCGCCAAATAGCTGAACGTGTCCGACCCCACATAACCATTGTTCGGAATGTACGTGAACGTCCCGTCCGCATTCACCGTCACCGTCCCGTTCGCCGGCACCGTGTGCGACAGAATCGTCAGCACCGCCCCCGCATCCCCATCCGTATCGTTCGCCAGCAACCCCGCCGCCAGCGCCCGCGTCACCCGCAATCTCAGATTGAAACTCACATCCGAACTCGTCGGAGCCGTCTGGTGAATCTCCGCCGCAAACGTGTTCTCCCCCAATGCCAGCGCATTCAGCGGCAGCGGAAAATTCGCCACCACATTGTTCCCGCTCGCCGCAGTGCAGTAGAAATCAAACGCCGGATTCAGCGTCGTCGCCGCCGACGGCATGTTTGCCGTCCTCACCACCTCCGCACCATTCAGAAACACGATCCCGCCATCGTCGTGCAGCAGCGAGATCTCCGCCGCCGTCACATTGTAGAGATCACTCACCGTAAACTTCCGCCGGAAATACGTCGTCGCATACCGCCCGCCCTCACCACTCACATAACCAGGCGTCGCATTGTCCTCCACCACCGTCACCTCATCCCCGTTACCATACCCTAACTCCGCCCCGCCGGACTTCCACGCCGTATCGACAAACTCCGGAGCCCGCCACGCCACGCCCTGATCACTCCCGTTGTCCAGATACTTCCACACACTCGGCACCGCCGCCGAACCATACGGCACCACATCGTCAGTCACCGTCCCCACCGTCAGCGCCGTCACTACCAAAGGCGCATTCTTCGGCGTCGTGTACGTGTCATTCACCGCCACCGGCGCCGCCCCCAGTCCCACCACCGCAATCCTCACCGTCACATCCTGCGACACCGCCAACCCGTCATTCACCCGGTAAATGAAACTCGCCTCACCCGAAAACGAGGCCGCCGGCGTGAACACCAATGACCCATCCCCATTCAGCACCAGCACGCCCTGACCAGCCGTCACATTCGTCACCAACTGCACCACCAGCGCACTCCTCGAATTGTCCACATCCAGATCATTCTTCAACACGCCGTCCGCCGCATTCACCGTCAGCGCCACCTGCTGGTTCGTCGTGTAGTTGTCAGCCACCGCCACCGGCGCATCATTCACCGGATTCACCGTGATCGCCACCGTCGCCACATTCGACGCCACAGGATCCACCGCATCAAACGCACGATACGTGAAACTGTCCGCACCCGCATAATTCCCATTCGGACTGTACGAAAAATTGCCGCTCGCATCCAGCACAAGCTGCCCATTCGCAGGCCCGCTCACCAGCTCCGCCCTCACCGGATTCCCCGTGTCGTTCGCCAGTACCCCGCTCCCGCCCGAAAGCGTCGTCACACTCACATTGTCAATCGACGCCACCCCGAACTCATCCGCCACCGTCGCCTTGTTAGTATACCCGCCCAGCGTCAGCACATGATCGCCCGCTCCAAGATTCACATCAAATGTCGCCGTCGCCCACGGCGTATCCAGCGTCGCCGACCCGTTCCCCACCCCGACCAACCGCCCCAGAAACAACCCCTGCGGCGTCGTCACCGTCCCATACCGCGTTCCGTTCAGACTCATCGCAAACGCCGTGAACTCATCCGGCTCCAGCCCGCCCCTCGTCCCGATCCTCCAGTCAAACACCACCCGCACCGTCGCCGATGCCGCCAGATTGAAACTCCGCTGCCACCCACCCGAAAACCCTGACGAATTATTCACCTTCCCCGTTTCCACCATCAGCATCCCGCCGGGATTCCCCCCAGTCGCCACCACCGCACCACTCGCATTCGCCGGCCGGTTCGTCCCGAACGTGTCGTCCGCATACACAAACCCCTGCTCCGCATTCCCCGCAGGCGTGAACTGCACATCAATCCCCACATCACTGCTAGTATACGAACTCCCCCCCGACTGGTGCACCTCCACCGCCATCACGTTGTTCCCAGCCACCAGCAACCCCGCCGGAATCGTAACCGTGTCCGTCGTGTACGTCCCCTCATCCGCAATGCTGTTCAGCACCGACGTGTTCGTCGTCACCGGCCCCGCTGGAAAAATCTGCCCCGCATCCATCCGCACCCGGTCCACCTCCTGCCCATTCACATAAATGATCGCCCCGTCGTCAATCACATGCCGAACCTGCCACGTCCCCACACTCGCCTGCGCCGCATTCAGCGTAAACACCTTCCGGAACAGATACGTCGTCACATTGTACGGCCCGCTCGCCGTCACCCCCTGCAGGGTGTTCGGCGCCCCCGGAAACGCATTGATCCCCCCAGCCTGCAGCGGCAGCACCCCTGTCCCCCACGGCACCACCGTCGACGTCCCCACATCAAAATTCAGCGCCTTCCAATCCCTCCCCGCCCCATCAACCGGATACGTGTCCGTCGTCTGCCCGTTCTGATTGTTCCGAATCCGGTCCAGATACCGCCAATCCCCTCCCACCACATTCGTCCCCGGCTCGAAATTCGCAGAAAACAACGCCGCCGCACTCGTGTTCAGCACCGCATCCTCATTCACCGCATACGTGTCATTCACCGCCACCGGCGCCCCGCTCACCAGCGAGGGCAGCACACACATGACAGCAATTCTAAAAAGGGTTCGGTGTCCGGTCATAAATAACATGGCAGAAAACAGGGATACGCAGCACTCGGGCCCGCGTGTCGGAATCGTTGCAGTTCCAGTGCCGCACCCCACCCTATTCCGCCAGCAGGAACACGCAATTCTCCCGCAGCCTGATCGGGCCTAAGGGAAATCCCTGGTTCGCCACCAGGGAATCTTCGCTTCAGCGGAAATGAATCTCCCGTCACCGCTTCCCTCCCTTCTCCCCTTTCCCTCCCTTTCCAGCCTTCAAGGTCCCCAGATACGCCACCACATCCCGAATCTCCCGCCTCGTCAATATCGCCTCCATCGGCGGCATCACCGAAACCGGAGCCGACATCTCCTTCACCATCTCCCTCGCCAGCCGCCGCTCCCCACCCTCCGGCAACCGGATCACCACCTCCCGCGCATCCTGCGACGCCAGCACCCCACCCACCACCGTCCCATCCGCCAGCGTCGCCGTCACAATCCCATACCCGTCCGCCACCACCGCCCCGGGATTCACCAGCGCCTCCACCAGCTCCGCCGCCGTCCTTTCCGCCCCAATCCCCTCCAGCGCCGGCCCCACCGCACTCCCCGGCGCCCGGTCAAACCGGTGACACGCCACACAATTCGCCGCCACATCCGTCAGCACAATCCGCTTCCCACTCTCCGCATCACCCCCGCTCACACAATCCCGCCACGCCACACCCACCGCCGCTCCCTCCACCACCGCCCGCGACTTCTCCAGCGCCCCACTCAGCGCCGGATACTTCCCCGCCGCCTCCCACACATCCAGCAGCAATTCCGCCGGCACTCCCGCTTCTAGCAACTCCTTCAATCTCTCCGCCGCCTCCGCCCGACCCACTCTCCCCAGCAACCCGCACGCCTCCTGCCGCAACCGCACGCCTCCCCCGCCCCGCACCAACTCCGCCGCCCGATCCACCGCCCCGCCCGCATCCATTCCCTCCAGGCCCCTCAGCGCCGCCACTGCCAGCGTCTCCTCCTTCCCTCGCAGCGCCATCTCCACCGCCGGACGCGTCAGCGCATCATCCCGGTGATCCGCCACCAGCAATCCCAACGCCGCCACCCGCACCGCCGCCGTCAGCGACCCATCACCGCTCGCCGCCGCCAATCGCTCCGCCGGCACCGGCAACCGCAGGCTCAACGCCGCTCCCAGCACGCCCGCCTGCAACTCCGGTTCCTTCAACTCCAGCAACCGCGGCAACAGCGGCCGCAACGCCACCACCGCCGCCTCCCCATCCCGCCGTCCCAACTCCCTCACAAATCCATCCGCCGGATCCAGCCGCGGCACCGTCGTCCACTGCCCCAGCAATTCCAGCGCCGCCCGACGCAACCGCACCGGTTGCCCCTCCTTCAGCACATACTCCGCCAACCCCGCCGCCGCCGCCCCATCACCCCGCCGCGCCAGCGACCCCATCGCCCGACGCACCATCGACTCCGGCGCGCCCGACCCAGCCCTCCCTAGCCAATCCCCCAGCGCCGGCAATCCCGCCGCGATCCCCTCCCCATCATAAATCGCAATCGCCGCCGCTTCCCCAATCCGCACCTCCGCGTCATCCATAAAACCCGCCACCTCCCCATCACGCTGCCGCCCTAACGCCAGCACCGCCGCCGCCCGACGCCCCACCGACCCATCCGCCTTCATCCCCGCCAGTCTCCCCGAATCCGCACACCCAGCCAATCCCGTCACCACCGCATGCCTCAAAAACGGCCCCCCATCCTCGCCCGCCATCCGCAGCAATCCCTCCACCGCCCCCGCAACCTTCAACCGACCGCACGCCAGCGCCGCCTCCAGCCGCACCCGCCCCGACCCATCACCTAGCAACCCCACCAGCGCCGCGCCCACTTCCCCATCCACCGGACTCTCCGCCGCCACCCGCGCCGCCAGCGTCCGCACGTCCTCATCACCATCCTTCATCAACCCAGCCAGCACCGCCACATCCCGCAACCGCCCACTCCTCCATCCCTGCCCCAATCCCCAGATCCCATGCAGCCGCCCTAGCCGCGACTTCCCCGCCGCCGTCGCCTCCCGCAGCACCGCCCACGACCCACGCTCCGCCAGCGCCCACTGCGCCCCGCACCGCACCCGCTGATCCTCATGTCCCAGCAAACCCGCCAACTCGCCCTCACCCCGCTTCCCGAACCCCTCAGCCAGCAACTGCCTCACCTCCCCGCGCAACGGATGCCCCCGCCCGCTCTCCACATCCACCCGCCACACCGCTCCCTTCCCGTTCAATTCATACCCGCTCTCCCAATCCGCATAATACAGCCCCCCGTCCGGCCCCCAGCTCATCCCCACACCCATGATCCCCCGACTCACCCTCACATCTTCCGCCAGCCGCCACCCCGAACCCTCACGCTCCAATCTCAGCGCATTCATGTTCCCCGATGGAAACTGATTCACAAAAAACCACCCCGCCCACTCCGCACCCAGCGCCGTCCCCGGATTCCACGCAAACCCGCTCGGTCCATCATGACTTTCCGCCAGCGGCGGCGTCAGAAACAACGGCTGCCCGGCATGCGACGGCTTCCACCGCCCCTCACCCATCCACGGACACCAGTCCGTCATGTACTGCCACGAACACCGCCACCCCGCATCACTCTCCGGCAGAATCCATACTAACCGCTCCTTCTCCCCCGGCTTGTCCGCATCATTGTCCACCCCGAACACATCCCCCGTCTCATTGAACGCAATCTCCTGCACATTCCGCAACCCGTGCGCATACACCTCAAACCCGCTCCCATCCACCTCGCACCGCAGCACACACCCCTCGTGAGGATACGAAAACCTCCGCCCGTCCGCCCGCGTCACCTCCACCCCCTTGTCGCCGATCGACCAGTAAATCCGACCGTCCGGCCCCCGCCGCAACCCGTGCATGTCATGCCCCGCATACGCCAGGTGAATCCCGAACCCATGCACCAGCGACCGCCTCACCTCCGCCTTCCCATCCCCATCCCGATCCTCCATTCGCCACAGATCCGGCGCAATCGTCGCAAACACCGCCCCGTCCGTCGCCAGCACCCCCGCCGCAATCCCCGTCACCTCCGACGCAAATCCCCCCGCATACTCCCCCATCCAATCCGCCTTCCCATCCCCATCCCGATCCTCCAATCGCAGCACACTCTCCGCAGGCACCGTCAGATCATTCCAGTCCACCACCCCATCCCCATTCCAATCCCGCAAATCCCCCTTCGGCCCACGCAATACCCCCGTCGCCAGCCGCTCCCGCAAAAACGCCCGCTTCGCCTCCACACTCGTCAGCCCCACATCATCCGCAATCCACTCACTCCACTGCCGAATGTCCAAATCCGCCGTCTTCCGACGCGCCGTCCGCGTCACATACACCCTCCCATGATCATCAACACTGCACGCCACAGGATCCGGCACATTCAACAACCCACTCCACCGCTCCGCCCGCAACACCGGCCGCTCCGCCCGCACCACCCACGGCACCAGCACTCCCATCGCCGTCACCCGGACAATCATCGTCAGTCGCTTCATCCCCCCACCAAACCCACCTCCCCCCCCACCGCAACCCCAGAACCACGCGCCTCCCAACCAGCAGCCGAAGGCCCTGAACTGCTGTCAGAATTACAGCTCTCTCTGGCGCACGGGGTGCACCTACCCGCCCGCCTCCCAACCAGCCCTCTCCGAACCAGCAGCCGAAGGCTCTGGACTGCTGTCAGAATTACAGCTCTCTCTCGCGCACGGAGTGCGCCTACCCGACCCTCCCAACCAGCCCCCTCCGAACAAGCAGCCGCAGGCTCTGGACTGCTGTCAGCATTACAGCTCTCTCTCGCGCACGGAGTGCGCCTACCCGCCCCTCCCAACCAGCCTCGTCCTCTCCGAACCAGCAGCCGCAGGCTCTGGACTGCTGTCAGCATTACAGCTCTCTCTGCGCACGGAGTGCGCCTACCCGCCCGCCTCCCAACAAGCCACACCCGCCCCTGATAACTTCCTACTTGCGCCCTCCCGCATATTCAGTATCCCCGCACTCATGCCCGACACCCCTGAACTCCCCCCGTGGCCGCATGCCCCACCCCACTGGCTCATCCAACCCGGCCTCTACATGGTCACCGGCTCCACCTTCCACAGACAACCCTTCCTCCACAACCCGGAACGACTCAATCTCGTCACCTCCCAGCTATTCCAATCCGCTTCACAATCCGGCTGGACCCTCCTCGCGTGGGCCGTGCTCTCCAACCACTATCATCTCATCGCCCAATCCCCGCCGCACTCAGCCAACTCCCTCCACCCATGGCTCAAATCCCTCCACCGCAACACCGCCTCCAGCCTCAACCGACTCGACAACACCCAAGGCCGCCGCGTCTGGAATAACTATCACGACACCCTCATCACCCGCCAGCCTGCCCTCATGGCACGACTCCGCTACGTCAACGAAAACCCAGTCCACCACCGACTCGTCCAGAACGCCCACGACTACCCATGGTGCAGCGCCGCATGGTTCGCCGCCTCCACCTCCAAATCCTTCCAGGCAAGCGTCGCCCGCTTCAAAACAGACACCATCAACGTCCCCGACGACTTCGACGATTCCTGACGCCCCCCTCCGAATCAGCAGCCGAAGGCTCTGGACTGCTGTCAGCATTACAGCTCTCTCTGCGCACGGAGTGCGCCTACCCGACCGCCTCCCAACAAGCCCCCTCCGAACCAGCAGCCGAAGGCTCTGGACTGCTGTCAGCATTACAGCTCTCCCTGCGCACGGAGTGCGCCTACCGGCCTCACCCAACCGCCTCACCCCCCGCCCATCCGCCTCTTGTTACCCTCGCCTTGCCCTCATCACTGCGCCCATTTCCTACCGCCATCTCGAATCGTCAGGAACCTTCCCTGCCCGGAGTTGCCCCTTCCAGGACTCCAGTTGCACAACATGATCGCTAGCCACGCGCTTCGCATTGGCTTCCGATCGCTCATCCGGATTCGCCCAGAACCGGGCCACCAAGTCCAGAAAAGCAATCACGACCTCCGACTCGCCCTCCTCGGCCAGCGCGCGAGCCAGGACAAAACTCGGACCGAACGAGTTCAATTGCGCCGAACCCTTGCTGTCAGCCGATGCCAGCAGATGCTTTTTCGCTTCCCCGACATCACCATGGGCGAGTGCTATCTGTCCCAGCACTTCATTGGCATCGGCAATGGCGTTGCCATAATTCCAGTCCTGCTTGTACCTTGGAGCAAGGCGCACCAGCTCCGTAGCAAGCGCCTTGGCCTCTTTGATCTTCCCGTCCCTCAACGCCTTCCGCGCCGCGCTTCCAAGAGCGTAGTATCGCTCCAACTCATTGGCTGCCACACTCAAATCTCCCCCGGCGAGCTTCATGCCGCGCTCTCGTCCCTCCGGCGACCCATCGCCCTCCACCGCGCCAGGCGAACGCCCCGTCCCCGCCAGCAATCCAGCAAGAACCAGCACCGCAACCAAATGGCACTGACTCGTAAACCAGCGACTCCAGAGGCAAAAACCAAGAGCATGCTTCCGGCCAGACACATGTAGAAGGATTCGTTTCATCACCGACATCATGCCACGGTTGCCGGAAAGCCCATCATCGAAAGTCTCAATGCTGTGATCGCTGTCATCAATGCCCCCACCGAGCCCCCAAACGATCAGCCCTCACTCCTCCCGTCGCCGGTTCCGCGCCCAGCCGCACCCCCCTCCTCTCCAGCACCTTCGTTCGCAAATTCAACCGGGACCCAGCCTCCGCCCCTGCATCACATCCTTCTCTCACAATCCCATCCAACCGCCCGTGCATCACCTCCTCACCAACCCACGCCGAAGGCGTGATGGACATTAGACCCTATGGCTGCGGCCCGTCCCGCGATCACAATGCCCATGAAGCCGAAGGCTTAACAGAAATTAGCCGGTGGCGTCAGCCACCGTTTTAACACATCAACACACCCCCGCCCCGGCAGGGGCGGCGGAACCACCGCAACGCCATAACATCCACCTATCTCCCCACCATGGCAACATCGTTCTCTCCACAACTATCTGTCCCCTCCCAACCAACCCCGCACGGCGTTGCCCCTCTCCGAACATGCCCCCCACTCAACCAACCCATTCGTGCCCATTCGTGAAATTCGTGGTTCCATACAACTCCACCCTCCACGCCCACCACCGCAACCCAACTCCCCACCGAAGAGACCGCTCACCCCACTCCTCACGGCGCCCTGCGTTCACAGAACCGAAACCATCGGGTGAATCGCTCCCTCCTCCGGGACGAGTTAGCCTGATAGGGATGGGGGAATGTCAGGGCAAACTCCTCGATTCTCGTGAATCCGGATGAACTCTCCGAACCCTCGAAATATCGGCGAGCATCGATGTCGTCTCCATCCCCCGCCAGACTGAAATCAATCTTCCTGTCGGAAGGTGGAGAAGTCGCCCTCAATTGCAGACGGCATCGATCACCAGAACTCCGTCCACCATCCGATAAGGAAAGATCACCCGAATCGAATAGGCATCGCAATGATCAATGGCGCCGCCATAGGCTGCGGGCCGCTTCGCGCCCGGTCGGCCCTTCGCTGACACCCATCCGGTCTCCGAAGGGCAGGCATGCCCAAAGCCAAATCACAGGTTGACCAGACAACTACATGCGCTTATCGTCATACAGTAAAGAATTGAGTCACCATGCTCGCCGCCCGAAAACCATCCCTGCCGCCCGTTACCAATGAGGCCATGGCCCTGATCGCCTCGTGGTTCCGCACCCTCGCAGAGCCCAGCCGGCTGAAGATCCTCCGGGCACTGGAGGACGCGGTCGAGCTGACCATCAGCGGGCTGGCGGAGGCGAACAGCCTGTCGCAGGCCAATGTTTCCCGGCACGTTCAGTCGCTGGTCGATGCCGGTATGGTAGTCCGGCACCGGGTGGGACTGACCGCTGTCTGTTATATCTCCGATCCTGGAGTGACCGAACTTTGCGAAACCGTCTGCAGCAATCTCGTGAGGCGGCTGTCGAGTCAGGTAAAGAACCTCACCGGCCGTTAGGCCTACGCTGCATGACACCGACCGCCATCCTCGCCACCCTGACTGCCTTAGCCGCCGCCATCGGTCTGTGGTACTGGTTCGAAGGCCGCCGGGACCGCCGGCTCTTTCGTTCAGGCCCGGGCGGCGTGTGCGCAAATCTGCGGGCGGGTCAGGCCGAAGCGTGGCTGCGGGACCATCCGGAGACACAGGTGCTGGATGTGCGGTCACCGGGGGAATTTGCCCGAGGGGCGCTGCCGGCAGCAGTCAATATTCCCATCGGCGATGACGCCTTCGAGGCCAAAGCGGGCAGGCTCGACCCGGACAAGCCGCTGCTCGTTTATTGTGCGGGCGGCTATCGCAGCCGCATAGCGGTCGACCGACTGAAGCGGCTCGGTTTCCGCAGCATTCAGCACCTCCACCGCGGATACCTGTCGCGGAAACCTCTTCCCCCAGCAACACCCAAACCAGAATGAAAACGACACTGATTCACAGAATTACCGCGACGGCGCTCCTTGGCTTCGTTTGGACCTCACCGGCACCGGCGCAGGGACCGGGCCGGGGAAAAAGCGCCGGCGGAGGTCCCGGCGGCGGACCAGGCGAAGGCGGCTTCCAGGAAGCCATTCACCGGCTTTTTGCCAGTCATGAGAAAATCAAACGCACGGTGGAACTGACCGACTCCGGCTACAAGTCGCGCACCGTGTCCGACGACCCCGAGGTCGCCAAAACCCTGCAGAAGCATGTCAGGGAAATGCGCAAGCGGCTGGGTTCCGGCATGATGATTCGCAGGTGGGATCCGGCGTTCGCGGAACTGGTCGAACACTACAGCGAGATTGATCATGAATTCAAAGAGGTCTCCGGCGGTGTCGAAATGATCGCATCCGGAAAAAACCCGGAGGCCGTCAAGGTTGCGCAGAATCATGCCCGAATCGTCAGCGGTTTTGTCGATAAAGGGCCGGAGCAAATGCATGCCACGCACCTGCGGGCCCTGGATGCAGCAAAGAACCCGGAGGCCCCGGCGGCGGCCCCAGCCTGTCCCCCGGAATGCAAAGAGAAAGCCGGCCCGAAAGCGGCCCTCAAAGCCGCCTTCCCGAAGTGTCAGGACAAGGCGGCCTGCGACAAATGTGAAGAAAAGCCCGCGGCCAAACCAGTCGCCCCGACCGCCCCGGCCAAATGATCTCGCCGACTTCCCTCTCTCCCATCAAAACCCACCGCTGGAATCCTTACCTGGTGGGCGCGCTGATCGGTGTCCTCAGCATCCTCACGTTTTCGCTCGCGGATAAGCCAATCGGCATATCCACCGGCATCGCCCAGGCGGCCGGAGCCTGTGCCGTGCCGGTTATGGGTGCAGAGGGTGTCGCCGCCAACACTTACTGGGCAAAAAAAGCCGTTCCCGCATGGGACTACGGCAGCCTGTTTGTAGTCGGGTCCTTTCTCGGCGCGCTGATCAGTTCGCTGATGAGCCGCAGCTTCAAAGTGGAGACCGTTCCAACGGTATGGCGCGATCGTTTCGGGCCGTCGGTGGCGAAACGCCTCACTGCGGCCTTCCTTGGAGGCGTGGTCATCATCTTCGGCGCGCGCCTTGCCGACGGCTGCACCAGCGGACACGGCATCAGCGGCTCGCTTCAGCTGGCTGTCAGCAGCTGGACCTTCTTCCTCGTGATGTTCGCCTCGGGCATCGCCACCGCCTTTGTGATATTCCGTCGCCGCCGCGCATAGCACTTACCCATGATGCACACCGCTTTCGCCTTCATCACCGGACCGGGCCTCCTCTGGGCCGGACTGCTTTTTGGAATCATCTTTGGCATGCTGCTCCACCGCGGCGGCGTCACCGACTACCATGTCATCGTGAATCAGTTTCTGTTTCGCGACTTCACCGTGCTGAAAGTCATGCTCACCGCCATTGTAGTGGGCGGCGTGGGCATCTTCATCCTGCACGGACACCAACTGGCCAATTTTCACATCAAGTCGGCCACCATGCTGGCCGTGGTACTCGGGGCCTTGCTCTTCGGCATCGGCATGGTGATCTACGGCTACTGTCCCGGCACAGGCATCGCCGCGATCGGCACAGGGAAACTGGATGCCCTCGCCGGCTTCTTCGGCATGATTGCCGGAGCCGGGGCCTACGCCGTAAGTTATGACTGGATCGCGGCCAACATCCTGCCCGTGGCCGACCTCGGCAAAAAGCGCCTGCCGCAACTGTTCGGCGGGCCCGAATGGGTCTGGTACGCCGGCCTTGCTCTTATGGCGCTCGTTGTCTTCACACTGGTTAACCGTTTTCACCGGCATCCAATAGGCTGCTGCACACAGGGGTGATCAATATCCTCCCGCGAAGCCGGAAGGGCATGGTTAGCAATGCAGTCAGCCACATACTCGCCAAGCGGAACTGGACGGTACATCTCGTCAGTCCCGAGCCTCCGCATCGGAGAGGTAAAGGTCCCATTAAACCCAGATTGTGAAAGCTCTCGGACCACGTTGATGATTTAGTGCCGAACGCCCCTCCCCGCCGCGGTGGCAGACATCAGCCAGCTGAGGTTGGGGCCTCCCGATCCGGTACTGGCCATGTATCCCAGCCCCCCACCCCGGCGCATCACACCATCATCCCGAGATTCCCCGGCAAATCCTCCCCCCCCTCCATCTCCCGCGCACCTGAACTCCACCCCGCCACCCCACACCCGCACCCGTGATGCGGCTTGCCTCCCGCCTCCGCCGCGTCCAACTTCTCACCCCGCCATGGACAAAGCCACCAAAGCCTTCCTCTTCGACCTCCTCAATACCCCAAGCCCCACCGGCTTCGAAATGCCCGGTCAGCGCAAATGGGCCGCATGGGTCAAATCCTCCGCAGACGCCGTCGCCTGCGACGCTTACGGCAGCACATGGGCCACTCTCGAAGGCAAATCCCCGTTCAAGGTCATGCTCGAAGCCCATGCCGACGAAATCGGCTTCATGATTAAGTCCGTCACCAAAGAAGGCTACCTCCACGTCGACCGAATCGGCGGCAGCGACTACGCCACCGCCCGTGGCCGCAAACTCATCTTCCAGGGCGACCTCGGCCCAGTCTCCGGCATCATCGGCAATACCGCCATCCACATCCGCGACCGCTCCGGCGGTGAAAAAGCCCCCGAAGTCCACGAACTCTACGTCGATGTCGGCGCAGATTCCGAGAAAGACGTCGCCAAACTCGGCCTCCGCGTCGGCCACCCAGCCGTCTACGCCGACGGCGTCGATGACTTCGGCACCAACCGCCTCGTCGGCCGCGCCCTCGATAACCGCATCGGCGGCTTCATCATCGCCGAAACCCTCCGCCGTCTCCACAAGGACCGCAAAAAACTCAACTGCACCGTCATCGCCGCCAATTGCGTCCAGGAAGAAATCGGCGGCTACGGCGCCCGCATGCTCACCTACCGTCTCCAGCCAGACGTCGCCGTCTGCCTCGACGTCACCCACGCCACCGACACCCCCGGCATCGAAAAATCCAAACACGGCGCCGTCAAACTCGGCGGCGGTCCCTCCATCACCCACGGCACCTGCTGCCACCCGCTCGTCATCCAGCGGCTCGTCAAAACCGCCGACAAACACTCCATCCCTCTCCAGCACGAATCCTCCTCGCGCTACAGCGGCACCGACACCGACTCCATCTATCACATCCGAGAAGGCACTCCCTCCGCTCTCGTCTCCCTCCCGCTCCGCTACATGCACAGCGTCGTCGAATGCGCCGACCTCTCCGACATCGAACACGTCGTCTCCCTCCTCTCCGCCTTCGTCCTCTCCATCAAACCCGGCGACTCGTTCGCCCAGACGCTCTAACTTCTTTGCCGTGATCCTTCCCTCCGACGACGACTCCCGTAAACCCGGCGACGACGAACCGCCATGGGGCGGCCAGCCCGGCGATCCCAAACGCCCTCACAAAGGCGATGACGCCAGCCCCGCCGACGACGACGAGGATGATGATGACGAGGACGACGACGACGATGAGGAATTCGACGACTCCATCCTCTTCCAGGACGACGAACCAGACGCCGCAACCTTCGGCCCTGACATGGCCGCCGAAGGCTCAGGCATCAAAGCCCCCGCACCTCCAGGCTGGCGCGAAGAACTCCGCGAGGAACTCGACGAATGCATCGACGAACTAGCAGAAATCGAGGACCCCAGCCAGGACTTCGACCCGCCTGACCCTCCCGACCTCTTCACCTTCTACGGCGAACTCGCCGCCCTCCGCAACGAACTCCGCCGCGCCTTCCGCCGCTCCGCAGAAACCGCAGAGAAATTCGGCGGCGCACTCCAGTCGCTCGCCGCTCACGCCACCGACTCCCCGGCCAGCCTACCCGTCGCCCTCGCCCTCATCTCCCTCGCGGACCGCATCTCCGACATTCCCTCTAACACTCCTCTCTCCTCCGCACTCGAAGCCGCCCTCACCGCCGCAGGAATCTCCCGCGTCCCCACAACCGGGCTTCCCTTCGATCCCGCCACCATGACCATGGTCGGCACCTCCCCCGCTCCCGAAGGCACCGCCCAGGGCACCGTCCTATCCGAATCCTCCCAGGGCTTCCGCAACCGCGACGGTCTCCTCCGCCCAGCCAGCGTCACCGTCGCCGCCTGACTCCCCTGCCCCGCACACCATGGAAGTCCCCTGCCCCTACTGCCGTCACATGGTGCCACTCCGCCAGCACGAACATTGCCCTCGCTGCGGCTGCGAAATCGCCATGCTCGGCCACATCCTCCAGGCCGCTCACGACTCCCTCCAACTCGGGCTCCTCGCCCTCTACGAGGCCCGCTACACCGACGCCTGCGACCTAGCCGAAGAAGCATGGGGCCTCAAACGCTGCCGCGAAGCCACCGCCATCGGCCTCATGGGCGCTGCCGCCTCTCACGACCCTATCGATATCGCCCGCTGGCTCCGCCGCCGTCGCCGTCTCCGCGAAGGAGCCGCCTGACCGCCCTGACATCCTCACAAACCCGACACCCCAACGCCCGCGCCCGTTACCATGGCCCCCGTCCCCTTCCGCGAAGGCATCCTCTGCGTCGTCTCCGGCCCCTCCGGCTGCGGCAAAACCACGCTCTGCAGAAACGCCGCCGCCGTCGAGCCCGTCACCTACACCATCTCCTGCACCACCCGCGCCATCCGCCCGGGCGAAACCGACGGCCACGACTACTTCTTCCTCACCCCTGACGAATTCACCCGCCGCATCGACGCCGGCGATTTCCTCGAACACGCCCTCGTCCACGGCAATCACTACGGCACGCTCAAATCCCAGGTCCTCCCTCACCTCGCCGCCGGCCGCGATGTCATCATGGACCTCGATGTCCAGGGCGCAGCCCAACTCCGCGCCTGCCCCGACCCAGCCATCCGCCGCGCCCTCACCGATGTCTTCATCCTCCTCGAAAACATGGAGGACCTCAAAGCCAGACTAGACGGCCGACGCTCGGAATCCGACGCCCAGCTCGCCCTCCGCCTCTCCAACGCCATCTCCGAAATCAAACACTGGCCCGACTACCGCTACGCCCTCGTCTCCCACTCCCGCGAAGACGACCTCCGCGAGTTCCGCGCCATCCTCGCCGCCGAACGCCACCGCTCGTCACGCCTCAGTCTCCCCACCGACTTCTCCCCATGACCCGCAATGTCATCCTCGGCATCTCCGGCTCCATCGCCGCCTTCCGCGCCGCTGACATCGCCAGCCAGCTAACCAAACTCGGCTGCTCCGTCACCGCCGTCATGACCGCCGACGCCCAGGAATTCATCACGCCGCTCACCCTCAAGGTCCTCTCCCGCAACCCGGTCGTCACTTCCCTCTACAACGAAAAAGATTCATGGCACCCGGGCCACATCCAGCTCGCCGACGCCGCCAATCTCCTCCTCATCGCCCCAGCCACCGCCAACATCCTCGCAAAACTCGCCCACGGCATCGCCGATGACGCCCTCTCCGCCATCGCCCTCGCCACCCGCGCCCCCATCCTCATCGCCCCAGCCATGAACGGCCACATGTGGCTCCACCCAGCCACCGTCCGCAATGCCGCCACGCTCCGCTCATGGGGCCACCACTTCATCGGCCCAGACGACGGTCTCCTCTCCTGCGGCTACGAAGGCATCGGCCGTCTCTCCCCAGTCACAGACATCGTCAACCACGCCATCCATCTCCTCTCCCAATCCGCAACCCCTCCTCCAAACCCTCCGCAACCGCTCTGATCTCTCCCCCATTCACTCCGGTTTTTATCCTTGAGCGGGGCCCCTCCCCCATGCGAACATCGGATTTTCCTGTAGTCCCTTCCAAGGATTCCTCCAACCAATCGCCCAGCCTCCCTTCACTCTCTCCTTTTCCACCTGCTTTCCTCTCATGAATCCCATCCGCTTCCCCCACCTCCTCCTCATCTCCTCCCTCGCGGCCCTCCCAGCCTCCGCAGACACCGTCAAACTCAAAAACGGCAAGATCTACGAAGGCACCGCCACAGAACGCGGCGACGTCATCGACATCGAAATCCCCATGGGCAAAATCATCGACCATCAGACCGTCAAAAAGTCCGACGTCGCCGAATTCATCAAAACCCTCCCGGACGAAAAGGAATCCGCAGAACTCGCCTCCCTCGTCCCCACCGCCGACGGCCTCACCGCCACCGACTACGAAAAAACTCTCAAGGACAAAATCGACCCCTTCATCAAAAAATACCCCGTCAGCAAGTTCCGCCCCAAGGTCGACGCCATCGCCAAAACCCTCCGCGACGAACTCGCCAGAACCAAAGCCGGTGACGTCAAACTCGACGGCCAATGGCTCCCCGCAGCCGAACTCAAATGGAACGACTACAACGTCAAGGCCCTCCGCCTCCTCCTCCAGCTCCGCTCCCAGCTGAAGGCTAAGAAGCCCATGGACGCCTACCAGAGCTTCGCCAAAATCGAATCCTCTCACGTCGCCTCCACCGCCTACCCAAAGGCCGCCGCGGAAATCTCCAAGGCCATGAAGGACCTCGTCGCCTCCCTCAACGCCGCCGCCGCTGAACAACCAGCCAAAGCCGCTGAACGCGCCACCACCCTCAAATCCCTCACCCCGGACAAAGTCTCCAGCGTCGAAGCCGCCATCGAAGCAGAAATCACCGCCTTCAAAGCCAAGGTCGCAGAAGAAAAAACACGCAAGGTCCCCGTCACTTCCTTCTACCCCTACGACCTCAGCTCCATCAAGGAATCCATCTCCGGCACAGAAAAGGAAATCACAAGGCTCGCCGCCCTCGACCTCCCCAAACTCACCGCCGCCAGCTCCAAATTCCAGGCCGGCCTCAAAGACCTCTCCGAAAAAGCCTTCCAATCCGCCAAAAGCAACTTCGACGACGCCGCCAAGGTCTACCAGAACGACGTCTTCGTAAAGAAAACCGCCGCCGACACCAAGCTCGCCGCAGACAACGCCGCCCGCAACGCCTCCTCCGCCTCCCCATCCGCCATCCCCGGCACCATCCCAGGCACCCCAGCCGCTGCCACCACCCCGGCCGCCAACCCGCTCCCCTCCTCCGGAGCTGTCCCCGCAGCCGCCCCCGCCCCTCCACGCCACGCACCTTGCCGACAACGACGCCGCCAACCTCGCGGCCCAGCACGATCTTGGAGTCGCCGAGGTGCGCGCAGGAGAGCACCTCGCCGCTGATCAGCGCCGTCACGCTCGTGCAGGAGCTGTAGTCGTTCGGCGGCTGGCTCTCGGCGCAGACGCGCAGCAGCTGCTCGTCGCACGCGCGGTAGCCCTCGAGCAGCGCGGCCTCCATGCGCTGCACGGCGAGCGGCGCGAGGAAGCCCGCGGGCGCCTGCCGCGCCGCGGCGCACGACTCGAGGAAGGGCCGCGAGGTGCAGAGCGCGTCCTGGATCGCGAGGTGCACGAAGTCCGCCGCGAAGTCGCCGACCGTGCCGTCGAAGACGCCCAAGAAGCACACGTCGTCCTGGCCCGCGACGCGCGGCACCACCGTGCAGCGGTCCTGAAGGCGCGGGGAGGCGGGAGCAGGCGGGCGCAAGCGGGCGTGGTGAGCGAGCGGAAGTGATGGCAGGCGGGGCGCGGACGCTGGCGGTGCGCGCGCACGGCATGCAGC
>QQNF01000015.1 GCA_003402705.1 Verrucomicrobiota bacterium
CCCAGCCACCTCCGGAACCAGCTTCGCCTCCCGCGCCCTCGCCGCTCGCACCTATCAACTCCAGGACGCGCCCGTCCTCCAGTCATGGTCCGTCACCCGCCGCTTCCCCGCCACCCCCGACTCCCGCACCGAATCGATCCCCCTCCCCACATCCCCCACCCCCCGCTACTGGCGCATCGCCACCCCCTGATCCCCCCACCTCTCCCCACAAGCCCCTTCTCCGACCAAGCCAGCCGCAGGCTCTGGACTGCTGGGAGAATCACAGCTCTCTCTGCGTGCGGAGCACGCCTACCCGCTCTCCCAACGCGCCCCCCTCCGTACAAGCCAGCCGCAGGCTCTGGACTGCTGTGAGCATCACAGCTCTCCCTGCGCACGGAGTGCGCCTACCCGCTCTCCCAACGCGCCCCCCTCCGTACAAGCCAGCCGCAGGCTCTGGACTGCTGTGAGCATCACCGCTCTCAAAGTGGCACAGGCATCTTGCCTGTGACCCCAATCCCTTGTGAAAGTGGAAGCGCGGCCCGCTCTCCACCACACAAGCCCCTCCACCTTCGCGCCTTCGCGCCTTCGCGTGAGCGCCAACTCACCCAACACGCCCTCGGTCAACTCCGGATGCCCCAACGGGGCCCAAATGCGATAGAATGGGAACGCCCAAGGTCCGCCCCTCTCCCCACCAGCCTTCGCGCGAGCCCCACTTCGAACTCCCGTGCCCCACCGCGTCTGCAGCCTTGCTTGTCAGCATTCCTCGCCTCCAATCTCCTTCGCTCGCAGGTAAGGATTCTTATCCCTGGATTGGCGACCAAGGCCGCCCCCAAAGAGTGGTGCGATTCTCGGCAAATGCTGGAAAAGCGACATCTGAAAACCAGTCCTCGCGAATTCCCGGAAAGCGCATCCTCAGCTGTTCCACAAACTCTTTGTATCCCCTGAACTCTTCACTCACCCAACAATGGGTGCCTGAATCATCCAACCGGAACCCGACACAGATCTCATCCACCGAAAAAAGGTCCATCTTGTAGGCAAACACCTCGATAACCTCCGACCAGAGGACCCGCCCTCGCACCACTGACCCCTCAAGAACAGAAAACCCCTCGCCGTCGCAGGCCACCTCCCGCCGTGTGGAGCCACGCGTCATCCGCTTCGTCAGTTCGGATAGAAATGAGCGCATCGTTCGGACTCCTCAGCTGAAAGCCCCGCATCCACCTCGCAAATCGGGGTGTTCAGAATCCCTTCACGGGGGTCCTCGGAAGGACACCGATGCCCCATAATCACAGCAACGGACTGGTTCATGGTCTCCACCACCATGCACCCTCCCGGGCATCTTGTCGAGCAACCCTTCCCGCCTCCGCGCGCCCCCCCACTCCCAACACGCCATTCTCACTTCTCACTTCTCACTTCCCCTCTTCGCCGTCTTCAGGTGCAGCTTCAGCAGCCTCACAATCTCCTCCACCGTCTCCGGCTTCTCCACACAACCGTGACCGTACGGCACAAACGTCTCGCTCGCCGCACTCTTCAAATGACTGCTCCAGTACGGCACCACCCCGTCCGTGCTGTTCACCCCGCCGCCCTTCCCACGGTCTCCGATCACCGAATGGTGCGGCACCCCCACCGGCACACTCTCCAGTCCTTTATAAAACGGATGCGACGGCGACAGATTCCCCACACTGATGAAATTCGCCATGTCCATCATCTCCGTCGAAATCGAATCCGTGTTCATCTGCACCACGTTCGACAGCAGGCTCAGCGACTGACCCGGCAGCTTCACCAGCTTCGTCGCCCAACGCACAATCCCGATATTCGCCAGCCGGCTCCCGCGGTGCGGCGTCGCCACGAAGATCGCCCGCTTCACCCACGGCCGCCGCTCGAACCGCAACGAACTCACAAACTGCTTCCGGTCACTCTCGCTCATCCGCAGCTTCTCCGGCGGCACCTTGAAAAACGCATCCCACAACCGGTCCCCCGGATCACTCACCTGCATCCGGCTCAGCAACCCTCCCATGCTGTGCCCCACCAGCACCATCTCGTTCATCCCCGGATCATTGTGATCAGGATCCAGCTTCTCCCTCGACGTGTCCAGCCATTCCCGGAAATACCGCGACGTCGTCGCAATGTTCAATCCCGTCGGATACATGAAATACCACGGCTGATACGCCCGCCTCAACTCAGGATCCGCATAGATCGCATTGATCGCATTGGACCAGATGTGAGGATCCGACACCAGCCCATGCACAAACACCACCGGAATCCGCAGCGGATCATAATTGTCTAACCGGTAAATCTGACACGCATCCAGCGTCGTCTCCGGCTTCAGCATCCCCCGCAGCCCGAACTTATCCAGGGTCCCGTCGTTCATCGCCAGATGCAACGCCGCCGTGTAATTCCACGCCATCGCCCGATCCCTCCCGCCCACCTTCACCACCGGCGTCATCCGCTCCGCCTGCGGCCGATACAACCGCAGCGTCGCCACCCGAGGCTCCCCCGCCACCGCCCGCCCGAACTCAATCATCGCCGTCACCGGCAGATTCGCCCCATTCGGCGGCAGAAACGGATACTTCTTCACCAGTTCCGCATCCCGCGCCCGCCGCACCACCACCGGAACCCCTAACCCCTCACCAGCCGCCAGCGTCTCGCCAGCCACCAGCTTCACCTTCGACGCCAGCCGGATCTCATCCGCCAGATTCGCCGAAACCTCCCCGACCGACACCACATCCGCCGCCGCCACCGCCCGCCACGCAAACCCGCCAGCCCCCGCCCCCACCGGCACCGACGCCCCCGTCCAGGTCCGCGGCGACGACATCTTCTGCTGCGCCAGCAGCACCGTCTCCACCGCCCGCTCGTACGCCGCCTCCACCTCCGGCCCGCCCCTCCCTGCCGCCAGTTGATCCCACGCCGCCGCCGCCTCCGTCAGCGCCCCGTGCAGCCGATGGCTCGCCACCGGCCCGCGATGCGGGGCCTGACAAGACGCTAGCACCGCCGCCAGCAACGCCACTCCCGACACCCGCCGGACTCTCACCATAACACAGGGTTCAATCTTCATCATAACGTTTCAAATTCAGGATTTCCCAGCATAAATCACCGTCCACCCGGACTGCTTCAGCGCCCGATCCGCCGCCACCGTCAGCGGCCCCGTCGACAGCAGCACCCGGTTCGGAGCCACCGGAGCCGTCCCCGCAAACTTCGCCGTCCGCGCCGTCCACGGCAGATAATCCACCGCCGCCGCCACCACCAGCGAACCATCCCGCGTCGTCGCCACCGGCAACGGCGCATGCACCGTCAGCGATGCCAGCGTCCCCTTCGCCCGATGATAACTCGACAGCATCTCCACCGTCCGGCAGAAAAACCGCGCCTGCACTTCCGACGCCGCCCCGCTCGCCAGCGCCACCACCCGATCCAATCCCGCCACCCCACCCAGCCCGCCCACCGCCTTCACAAACCTCGTCTCCAGCGTCGGCGTGAAAAATCCGTTGTCCAGAAACGCCGTCGCCGATGCCGAACTCACCCCTAGCCGCTGCAACTTGCCCGCGTTGATCTCCTTCACCTTCGACGGCGGCATCGTCAGCACATACTCATCCACCTTCTGCGTCACCGTCAGCGGCATCGCCACCGCCGAAATCCCGAAACTCGTCAGGGTCGACCCCGTAAACGACAACACCGCAAACTCATTCAGCTTCCCCGCCAGCACCGGATTCGTCGTGTACGGATCCACCCCCAGCTTCGCCGCCCATTGCTGCCGGCTCCGGCTCGCCGCCATCGGATCCTGCACCGGCCGCCCCGCCCTCTCCTCCGCCGACGCCGAATAACTCCCCGTCTGCTGATACCGGTCCTCCCGCGCCTGCGCCTGCTTCTGCGCCGCACGCCCCAGTTCCTGCGCCCCCTTCCCCACCCGCTTGAACAATCCCGCAATCCCCGCCGGCGCTTTCTTGATGCTGCCCACCGGATCCTTCACAATGTGCGCCGCCGCCTCAAACGGCTTCGCCGCCGCCTCGCCCGCCGCCTTCAGAAACACCCCCGTCTTGCTCACCCGGTCCAACTCCCTGATCGCATACAACTCCCGCACCCGCTCCTCCAGCATCTCAATCCCCAGACACCCGAACGTCCCGTACTCGCACTCCAGCGTGTACCACCCAGCATAACCATCCGTCGGTGCCTGATCCCTCACCCGCCACCCAGGCCCCGACAGCAACCGCCCCGGCAACACCGTCTGCACCGGCATCGACCCCACCGTCTCCACCGGAATCCCCGGCACCGCCACCCCAGGCGCAGCCGGCACGGCCACTCCAGGCGTCTGCGATCCCACCGGAAGCGTGGTCGCCACAGCCATCACAAATGCAATCTGTACGTTCAGTCTCATCCCCCACGCATCCACACATCCCAGCCCCTCAGCAAGCGCGAGTCGTCCCTCCCCGCATCCGCCGCTCAACCAGCGCCCGCCCCTCTCACCCGCAATGCTTCTGACTCTTCAGCTTTCCCGCATAACCAGAAACTGCCATCTATGCGGCGGGCTGCAGTAGCCAGCCCACCCTTCCTCCATGCACCCAGCCTACTTCGAAACCCGCTTCCGCACCGATTCCCCACCCGACCACTGGCCGCCCACCTTCGCCATCATCACCGCCCACGCCACGACCGGCGAAACATGGTCCCCAGAACAGAACGCCGCCGCCGACCAAGCCCTCGAATCCCGTCTCCACGCCACCGCCACATGGCTCCATCGCCTCACCGGATACTCCCCATCCACCGCCCACGCTGAACACGGCTGGGCCGCCGCCATCTCATGGAACGACGCCTGCAACCTCGGCATCGAATTCCTCCAGGACGCCATCTACTGGGTCGACCAAAACCAACTCAACGTCACCTTCTGCGACCACCGCCGCCAACCCATCCCCGTCGCCCCCTTCTCCGCCGTCCCAGGCAATCTCACGCTCCCCGCACAACAGGCCACGCTCTCATGGCAAGGCGCCGCCCAGCCCGGTGCCACATGGTCCATCTCGCCGGCCCCCGGCAATGTCTCCAGCCTAACCATCAACGGCACCGGCTCAGTCTCCGTCTCCCCATCCGCCACCACCACCTACACGCTCACCGTCACCGACGTCTTCGGCTCAGCCTCCGCCACCACCTCCGTCGGCGTCAACGATCCCCAGCTCCCCCTCATCCTCAATGAGGTCATGGCCGCCAACGACGGCTTCCTCGCCGACGAAAACGGCGACACGCCAGACTGGCTCGAACTCCGCAATCCTAATACGTTCTCCGTCAGCGCCGGCGGCTGGCGTCTCCGCGACAGCGGCAGCGACTGGGCCATCCCCGCCAACACCATCATCCAAGGCAACGGCTACCTCCGCATCTTCGCGTCCGGCAAGGACCGCACCGACCCCACCCGCAATCTCCACACCAATTTCAGCCTCAGCGCCGACGGCGAATCCCTCGCCCTCTTCGCCCCAGGCACCACCACCGCCGCCTCCTCCCTGCCCGCCTCGGTCATCTTCCCCGACAACATCTCATGGGGCCGCCCCGCCAACTCCGACCCTCCATCCTATCTCGCCACGCCCACACCCGGAGCCGCCAACAGCCCAGCCGGTCAGCCCGGCCCGCGCATCGACAATGTCCGCTCAGGCCTGACAAACCCCGACGGCTCGGAACGCCAGCCTGTCCTCCCAACCCTCGAAAGCGGCACCGTCGCCGCCGACAGCATCGACCAGTTCAGCGGCACGCAAGGCAAGGACGGCTGGCGCTACGGCTTCGCCACCGCCACCACCCTCACCTACAACCCCGCCGCCTTCACGCCCTTCCCCGGCAGCGAAAACTCCGGCGCATGGTCCGCCGCCTCCCAGAACTGGAACGCCGCCAACTCCCAATGGGGCCCCTCATGGGAACGCGGGCTCTCCTCGGCCCCCAATACCGACCTCGGTCGCGACTACTCCCTCCCCAGTCTCTCCGGCGGCACCAGCAGCCCAGTCCGACGCTGGACCGCTTCCTTCTCCGGCCCAGCCGTCCTCTCAGGCTTCTTCCACACCGTCGCCAACGCCGGCGACGGCACGCGCTGGCAGATCTTCCGCAATGCCACTCCTCTCCTCGACGCCGATCCCCTCACCGCCGGCGCCCAACCCATCGCCGTCCTCGGCACCCTCCGCCGATTCGCCATCCCCGTCACCCTAACGCTCGGCGACTCCATCGACGTGGTCTGCGACGCCAACGCCTCCGAAACCAGCGACACGTCCCGCTCATGGCTCCGCATCTACCGGAACCCCGAATCCTTCTCCCCAACCATCCACGACGCCTCCCTCCCCATCCTCACCTCCATCAGTCCCACCGGCGGCCCCGTCACCACCGCCACGCTCTTCTATACCATCGGCTTCGCCACGGAACGATCACTCCCCATGGCCGCCTCCGGCACCACATGGTCGGCCTCCATCCCTCTCTCTAACGTCCCCGCAGGTTCCATGATCCGCTGGCGCATCGCCGCCACCGACGCCGCCGGAGGCTCACGCACTTCCCCTCCGTTCCCCTCACCCACCGATTCCCCGAAATACCACGGCACCGTCGCCTCCGAACGCAACCCCGCCTCCCGCCTCACCACGCTCTCCCTCTTCATCCAGAACCAGTCCGCCTCGGAATCCACCACCGGAACCCGCGCCAGTCTCTTCTGGAACGGCCGCTTCTACGACAACCTCGACATCAATCTCCATTCCTCTAACGCCTACGCCAAACGCAGCTGGGACATCGACTTCAACCGCGGCCACCGCTTCAAGTTCACCAGCTCCGGCGCCGGCCACACCGACATCAATCTCCTCACCAACTGGCGCGACCGCGCCAAACTCCGCAACCCGCAGAGCTATCACATGTTCCGTCTCGCCGGCCATCCCTCCCTCCCCTGCGAAACCGTCCGTCTCCAGCTCAACGGCATCTTCCACTCCACCTGCGACCTCACCGGCGAACTCAACGAGGGCATCCTCGAAGAAGCCGGACTCGACCCCAATGGTGCCCTCTACAAGATGCAGAACGTCTTCAACTCCTCTCCCTCCCACGCCACCACCAGCGTCGAAAAACGCACCCGCAAATGGGAATCCGGCAACGCCGACCTAGCCGCTCTCCTCGCAGGTCTCGTCAATCTCTCCAACGCCAACGACTCCATCGGGCTCCCCACCGCCACCAGCCCGCGCTTCCGCTTCCTGACTGACCAAGTCGACGTCGCCGCCTCCGTCAACTTCATCGCCGCCATGTTCTTCAGCTCCAGCTACGACTGGGGCCACAAAAATTACGCGCTCTACCGCGACTCCGATCGCTCCACCCGCTGGTCTCCCATCCCATGGGACCTCGACCTCAGCTGGGGCCACTACTACGACGGCTCAGCCATCGCCAATACCTACTTCGATGACGTCATCCGCACCAACACCAATGACGGCTCCATGCACAACTTCTCCCTCAATCACAATCAGATGGAGTAGTCCCCGCCGATCCGCAATTCCCTCCTCGGCTATCTCCTCGACGACCCCACCACCAAAGCCATGATCCAACGCCGGGTCCGCCACCTAGCCGATCAGTTCCTCCTCCCCTCAGGCCCAGCCCCGGAAATCGAATCCCGCATGCTCGCCCTCACCGATAAGGTCGATCCCCCCGACGTCCCCGAAAGCGACGCCGACCTCGACCTCCGCATCTGGGGCTTCTGGAATCAGCACCAGACCGCTTCCGTCTCCTACATCCCCCGCTCCGCACGCGACGAAACCAATCGCATCCTCTCCACCTTCGTCCCCGCCCGCCGCGGTCTCATCTTCCAGAACAATCCCCCCCTCGGCCCCACCTACGGCGGCCCGCTCCCGCCTAGCCAACCCACCGCCCCGCTCGTCTCCTTCGGCTCGTTCGACGCCAACCCCACCTCCGGCAATCAGGACCACGAATTCATCGAAATCACCAATCGCTCCTCCGTCTTCATCGACCTCACCGGCTGGCAACTCTCCGGCGGCGTCACCTTCACGTTCCCCGCAGGCAGTGTCATCAGCCCGCCAGGCAACACCCGCTTCGACGGTCGTCTCATCATCGCCAAATCCGCCACCGGCTGGCGCTCCCGCCCTTCCTCCCCCAAATCCGGCGAGGGCCGTCTCGTCCTCATGGCCTACGACGGCCAGTTGTCCTCCAAGGGCGACTCCGTCCAGCTCCGCAATCCCTCCGGCACCATCGTCGACACCCTAACCGTCCCGCCCGCCCCGAGCGACCAGCAGCGCTTCCTCCGCGTCACCGAACTCCATTACCGCCCGCTCCCCATCTCCACCGACGAATCCGCCGCCGATCCCTTCGCCACGTCCGCCGACTTCGAATTCATCGAACTCATCAACACGTCCACCTCCCCACTCGACATCAGCGGCACTTCCTTCACGAACGGCATCACTTGGACTTTCCCCCAAAACACCTCCCTCGCCCCGTCCCAGCGCATCGTCGTCGCCCGCCGTCCTTCCGCCCTCGCCCTCCGCTCTCCTAACCTCCCCGCCGCCTCAGTCTTCGGCCCGTTCTCCGGCTCGCTCGACAACGCCGGCGAACGCATCACCCTCCGCGACGCCGCCGGCGAACAGATCCTCTCGTTCGTCTACGACAACAACGCCCCATGGCCCACCGAACCAGATGGCACCGGACCCAGTCTCGTCCTCATCTCCCCATCCCTGAATCCCGACCTCCCCGAAAACTGGCGCCCTAGCACCTCCATCCACGGCAACCCCACCACCTCCGACTCCATCCCGTTCACCGGCAACCCAGACGCCGACGCCGACCTCGATGGCATCCCCGCTCTCCTCGAATACGCCCTCGGCTCCAGCGATTCCTCCCCCTCACCCGCCCCCACCCCGGAATACTCCCCACTCAATCGCACGCTCTCCCTCGTCCACGCCTCCGCCGCCGACGCCGCTTCCCTAACCATCGAATCCAGCCCCGACCTCGCCTCATGGTCCTCCCCAGGCCCCCTCACCCGCCTCGGCGCCAACTCCCTCCCCGGCGGCCTCACCCGCACCACATGGTCCCTCACCCCCTCCACCAACACCCCACGCCTCTTCACCCGCACCCGCGCCTCCCTCCGCTAACCCCCTCTCCGAACCAGCCCCCTCCGAACCAGCGCGCCGCAGGCTCTGTACTGCTGTGAGCATCACAGCTCTCTCTGCGTGCGGAGCACGCCTACCAGCCCCTCCCAACCAGCCCCCCTCCGAACCAGCCCGCCGCAGGCTCTGTACTGCTGTGAGCCATCACAGCTCTCTCTGCGTGCGGAGCACGCCTACCAGCCCCTCCCAACCAGCCCCCTCCGAACCAGCTCCCCTCCGAACCAGCGCGCCGAAGGCTCTTTACTGCTGTGAGCATCACAGCTCTCTCTGCGTGCGGAGCACGCCTACAAGCACCCCTCCCCACTTCCCACTTCCCACTTCTCACTTCCCACTTCTCACTTCTCACTTCTCACTTCCCCCCCTTCCTCTATGCACCCAGCCCACCTCGAAACGCGCTTCCGCACCGATTCCCGACCCGACGACTGGCCGCCCGCCTTCGCCATCATCACCGCCTTCGCCACGACCGGCGACACATGGTCTCCGGAACAGAACGCCGCCGCCGACCAAGCCCTCGAATCCCGTCTCCGCGCCACCGCCACGTGGCTCCATCGCCTCACCGGCTACTCCCCATCCACCGCCCACGCTGAACCCGGTTGGGCCGCCGCCATCTCATGGCACGACGCCTGCAACCTCGGCCTCGAATTCCTCCAGGACGCCATCTACTGGGTCGATCACGACCAACTCAGCGTCACCCTCTGCGACCACCGCCGCCAATCCATCCCCGTCGCCCCCTTCTCCGCCCGCCTCGACTGATCACGCCCTCTCCCAACACGCCCCATCTCAAATCTCAAATCCCCTCATCGCGCCGCAGGCTCTGGACTGCTGGGAGCATCACAGCTCTCCCTGCGTGCGGAGCACGCCTACCCGCCCCTCCGAACCAGGCAACCAGCGCGCCGCAGCGGAAGTATCCCGACTAAACCGCGACCGGGGAGTCCAATGCGCCACCCGATCACACGCCCCCGGCACGATCTGTGAGGGTCGGACATCAGCGCTTCCACGGCAGGCAACTCCGACGTGCGCTTCGCCTTCTTCGTCAGCTCACTACCGGACAGGCGTCAAGCTCGCTCAGCATCAGCGAAACTACCTGATAGGACCCAGTCGGCGTGAGACCATTCACGACTCGCCTCCGAACCTTCGAAGGATGATCCAGCCGGAACAACAGATACGCCGATGCGCTCGTCGGCATCAGATCCTCAGGCCATCCCTCAGTTCGCAGAATACGGCACAATTGCTCGCGCGACAACATCTCGCAAGACAGGATTGGCGCCAGCCATTCCAACGTCTTCTTTTCGCCGGTTCTGCCGCCTTCGTACGGACAAAGCACGGCCCCAGCCATATTTCCAAGCTGAATCCTTATCGGCGAACGCTCCTCGTCGTCCTTGAGCGCTCGGCTGTACACCAGCCGCTTTTCCCTGCATAAGACCCGGACTTCCGCTTTCAGATAGGCAAGCACGCAGATTGCACTCGGTCTCCACGTTGACAGGCCTCCGTGAACAGCCGGTGTCTCTTGGACCGTAGCATGAGTGACGTCGGAAAAGTAGCGGTACTGCGTGAACTGATTCGCTTGATGCTGGAACACATCCAGAAGAAACCTCTTCAGCTCCGCTCTGTATTCATCTTTGCCCGGCTTCAAAACGAAGGCACCCACGCCCGGAACAATCTCGTGGAACTTGTTCAGTTTGGTCTCCGTGTCCGAGCCCGGATACAGAACGTAGGAACCAGCGGTTTGACGCACCGCATCGTTGTAGCTGTGCATCTTGAGAAGGTCTCCACGCTGATAAGTGGACGACGCTTTGGCCTCCTGCTTCTCCAAATCCAACTCCTCGTCCTTCAGCAGTTCGCCGAAGATCATCTTCATCGACTGCGCTCGGTACTTCGCGTCGAAATGGATGTAAGCAGTCTTTCCCTCTACCGATGCCGCCTGCTCGCTCGGAAAGCGTGCCGGGAAAATGGCGAGTGTGTAATCGGGCTTGAATTGGCGGGAGTAGGATGCCGGCTCCGTGGCACCTCGCTGGATCTGAAATGTCCGCTCGTAATAGAGGTGGAGCCGCAGCACCATCCCAGATGCGAGCGTTACAGTAAACGGTGCGCAGGTCTTCTTGCCACGCTTGAGATGAATGTGAAGCTCCCCATCCTTCATCTCCAGAAACGGATCAGCATCATCCGCCGGCTTGGGATCGTCCGCATCGCGGCTGACTTCCACCATCTCATCGAGAATTTGATGGAGCTGGAGAAACACCCAATACTCGTAGAGTGTGGCGACATTGCGGGTAGGCCCTCCGTAGGCGTCCTCATCCTGATCCCACGCCAGCACGGTCGCCGCCTGCGCCAGCAACCAAGCCCGCAAAATCTCGCGATAACCATCACGACGCTGCAGCGTCGGATTGTCCAGCGGCAGCCGCGTGAGAGGGCCGAGTTGCCGGAAAAATGGTCTCGCCAGCACCGCATCAAGGCAGACCGCGAGTTCGCGCGCCTCATGGGCCACACTGTGCGCGTTCGGATGCTTCTCGAACACCTCACGGCATAGCTCTCGAAACTCCGTCAGCGCAAACTTGAGAAAACGATTCGCCGGAGTGTCCACCGAATCCTCCCTCCTCACATCCAGCACTTGTCCCGGCACCGTCCTGCCACCGCATGGAAGGCGTTGCCAGTCGCGCGCCATCCCCGCCGGATCACGAACCCAGTCCGGCGACCCAGCCGCAGACGGCGGCGACCACGACGCCTCGCGAACCAGCCGCGAGTTAGGCCGGCGCTTGATTGCCTCCAGCAGTTCCTCCAGCCGCTCCGGTGGCAGGTGCGCGCGCAGAAAAAGGAACTTCTCCAAGGTGAGCCGCGCCGCCTCCTCCGGATCAGTCGTGAATTTCAATGAAGTAGGTCCGTCCCAGTTAAGAAGAAGCTGCTGGCAGAAATCCGCAATATCCTCCGTAATCTGGCGGAATTCCGTGTGATAGTCCAGCTTCGCCGAAGTAACCTCCAGCACGAAGCGATGCTCGCGCCCACCCGCCGTGATCCGAAAATCCGCCATGCCCAGATGGTTCACCACGGTGAAAGCACCCGAGAGTGTCTTCACCCGACGTTTGTTCCAATGCCTGCCCGGCAGCGCCTCCAGCGAACTGGAAACCTCCGCGTCATCCGCACCAATGACCTCCCACTCATAACGCCGCGTCTCTAACAGCCGGATGTTCAGCCCGCCCGCGTTCTCCGCCAGCTCGATCGGCACCCGCTCCGTTGCAGACGTGCCCGCCGCGTGCCCCTTCACACCGGGCCGGATCTCCGGAAACCCAGCCCCATCGGGATCCAGCACCTCCGGACAACCGGGCGTGGACAACACCCACCACGCAGCAGTGCCTTCCAGACGCAAGGCGATGGCGGAATACCCGTTCATGCTCTGGGTTCCTCAGCAGATGAAGCTCACGAACTGCTCCTCCACCAGCACCTCGATCATCCGTTCCAGTTTTCTGTACGATTCCTCAAACTTCGGATTCGGGATATTCCGGGCGTCGCTCAATCCACGCTTCGCCGAACTCCCTCGCTCAGGGAAATGCTCCATCGCCGACGCTTTCGATCCCGTGGCACAGTACTGAGCGAGCGCTCCAAGTAGGGGCGCAAGACGCGTGCGGCTGCCATGCAGCTTCGGCAGAATCTTTTGCAGAATCTGCGCGTCCAATGCCTTAATCCACTCCCCATCCGGAGCCGACCAAGCCGCCCGCTGCGCTTCCGGCGTCAGAAAATACGCCGCCCGCAGGTAGGCCAGCACCTCACGCCCAGTCCGAAACCCAAACTCCCCTCGACCGCGTTTCATGATTTCAAACAGTTCCACCAACCGATCCGCCGCAAACCCACTAACTCCGGATGTCACCAATGGCACATCGTGGTGCTCATTCTCCGTTCGGATTGCCAAGGCCGCCTCCAGAAATGAAACCCCATAATCCCGCGACTCCGGTTCCGCCTCCCCACCGATTCCTCTCAGAAAGTTCCCCAGCACGACCGGGTCCGCGTGAACCTCAATCACATTCGCCCGGTCCAGCACTTTCGGACTGAACATGTACGTCGTCTCATCAATGTTCACCGTGCCGATCACAAACAAGTTCTCGGGAAAGTCGATGCTGCCCGCCACATCCACACCCCCTCGCGTCCTAGCACATCCAGCAGAATGCAGCTTCAGCGCCTTCTCTTTGTCCTCCAACTCCATCGCCGAGAGAAAATCCGCAAAATACCGCTCCACATGAGAAAGATTCATCTCATCCAGAATCAGCACGTGCGGCTTCTCCCGGTTCCCCTCAGCATTCGCATGCAACAACAAGTTCAGAATCTCGGTCGTCTCGTAAATCGCCACCCCGTCAGGCGCCCCATCCACCGTCTGAAGCGGATTCAGGAACCCCAACACATGCCGATTGTCCGTCCAATCCGCCCCCACCGCGACTACCGCCCGGCAATCCGCGTCACACAGGCTCTCCGCCAGCTGAATCGCCCCGCGCGTCTTGCCCGTACCGGAGGGCCCCGTGAGAATCAGAAACGGTTTGGCAAGAAGGGCGCGGGAGATCAGGGTGTCTTGAAACTCCCTTGTCCGACCGGAATCAATCGGTTCATCCAAGCTGAAACCTTGTTCAATTAGTCGAGAGAAGCATTCGTAAGCTTGCAAAAAATCAACCTCGATCTCCGAGGCATCAGGCAGTTTATCAGTATCGTAAACCTTGTATGCCGCAGTTCCCGCCACATAACTTCTCGCTCTCCACGCAGTTGTCGAAAGATCCAGATCATTCGCCAAGCGGAAACCCAAATCAGCGAGATTGCGGCATTGTGATCGAAGTTGCATAGCCCTTGCTTCCGCACTCACACGATCAGCGCTTCTCCAATTTCCAGATACAGCAGATCCTGCTCCAACGCCCATCGTCAAATACACTCGCTTAGAATCCTTTGCGAAGAGAAACACGACAAAATAGCCATTGCTGGCAGTACCACCAAATCGCTCGTGAAGAATGGCTACCCAAGGCACATCAGCGAAACTCCCCATGCCAAGGCCGCTTTTGAGCAGTATGCCTGCACGATCACCGTCTGGCAGTAACTTCGAGAGTTCATCGCAGAACTTTTTGACTGCCTTATTCGCCGACTCCCTGCTTCCACCTCGCGCCTCTGCAAATGATTCCGCGCATTCTTGCAAGGCGATTCTAATATTCATGATCAGTGTTCTCTTTGCTAGAATTTGATGCGTTTGAGCCCGGGATTCTGAAAGTGCGCTCTGCTCAGGGCAGCCGCCTGTCTGGTAGGAGGACCTACGTCATTGGCGAGGCCAGCCACAGCGAAGCGGAGACAGACGGAGCCAACTTCGGTCATGCCCTCCGGCGCAAGGTGACGGCTGAAGTCCTGCACCCAGGCGAAATTGGCATCTCCTTTGGGCGGCACGCCAAATCGATGCACACCGCCTCGCTCACCCCTCGCGCTCCCAGTGGCTGCCTTCGCTCCGCCCCGCATGTCGCCGACGCGACCGAACCCCGCCGCGCACCCAAAAGTGGCAGTGGACTCTCTCATCTCAGACAACTCGCAGCGGACACTCATAATTCGGAAGCAACACTCCAATGGTTCCATTTCCTATAACCAGCCGCCGCCCCCTGTCAGCCGATTTCCTCGGCATTCCTCCGCCCCAGAGCACATCCTTGAACCGAGGGCTCCCCCCCACCGCGCAACACCTCACCCCTCGCCCGGACCACTCAGAGAATTAGGCGCAGCTTTCCCGTTCGATATCAGCAATCCCTCCTCCGACGGCTTGTACACCACCGGACGGACGACTTTCTTCTTCGCAACAGGACGCCGCTTCACCCGCTCATCAATCCCCAGCCAACCCGGTAACGCAACCGCCTTACCCCAGCAATTCACCCGGAAAAACTCAGGCAGACCACCCCTGAAGCTTCCCGCCACTGGTTCCTCCACCCGGAGGGAATGCCTCCACCAATCATCAACGAAACCGTCTCACTCCCGACCGCCCCACGTCGCTGTCCCCGAATCCCGATCCTTCCCACCCGCATTACCGCCGCATCTTCCCGACTCCACCCGCGCCCCGAAGGTGCCCTCGGAGCCAGCGACCCCACTCCGTCACCGCCCCCACCCCGGAATTCTCCCCAATCGACGGCACGCGCTCCCTCTTCCACGCCTCCGCCGCCGAACTCCTCATGGAATCCAGCGTCGACCCGGTGATATCACTTTTCCGCGCGTGATTTCGCCTGTTTGGCTGCCTTCTTCGCTGATCTCCTCCCGCCGGATGGAATTGCTTCCCGGGCCTGCGCCTTCTCCCGTTCGATTTCATCGACAACCTCCTCCATCATCACAGTGGGCAGGATCAGTTTTTGACGAGGGAAAGCACCGGTGATATTCGCGAGTTGCCCGCGCAGGATTCCGTAGAGGATCGTGCAGCCATTGAGCCGGATCAGGCCCTGCATCGTTTCCTCGGTGGAGTCCTCCGGGAAGCGGAATAAGCCGACAATTTCGCAGTCGAGCGAGTAGTCCACCGGTGTCGGTGTCTTGGATTTGACGCCGACACGAAACGCGAGGCGAAAGCGGTTTCTCTCGGTGGCATGCCTGGCCACATCGTAGTCGAAGAGATAATCGATATTGACAGACCCGGACTTGACGGGTTCATGCCACGCGATGTTTACCCGGTTCATGAAGAACTCGTCAAGATGACATGCGGGGGCGCTCATGCTGGTTAGTGGGGAATGGGATGAAGTTGCTGGGTTCAAAGCCGTCTTCGAAGATGGAGGTCGACCTGACCTGCTGGTTGGGGAATGCTGCGATCGGCTCAACTTTGGTGGTGACCGTGAGGCCGCGCACAAAGATCATGTGCTCGCTTTCCGGCAGCATGCGGACATGGAGTTTCACACCGAGGGCGCTGGAAAGCTCGGCGAGTGTGTCGATCGTGAAATTGGCCGGCCGCTCTTCATCGAGAATCTTGCCGACATATTGCCGGGTCTTGCCGAGTTTGGCGGCAAGGGTGTTCCGATTGAGGCCAGCTTCCTCCATGGCGCGCAGGATATCCTCCACCACAAGCCCCTTGGAGAAGTCCGCGAGATAAGCCGGATCCGAGCGGAGGGCCTCCGCAGCTTGTTCCAACGAGGAGAGCTCTCCCGGCGTTATTGGCCGTGTGCTCGCCAACAGAGCGGCAATATCGTCCGGCAGGGTTGTGGCGGTCGGCTCCGCATCGGTTCGTTTTTCAGCTTTGGTCCTCATAGATTTGCTTCAGTTTGTGGCAGGTTTCGAAGGCTTGATCCTGCTCCTTTTTGCTGTCCTTGGCCTTCCAGTATGAGTTGGTGCAGATCACGACTGATCGGTTTTTCTCGCTGTAGAAGAACATCAACCGGGCGCTGCCTTTGTGGGCGCGGATTTCATAGACCTTGTCGTGCTTGGGGTTGTCGCTCTTCTTAACGTGTTTCTCGTCACGAATCCGGTCCACTTGACCGATCATCTGGAGGACTTTCATGATCTTCTTGTAGTCACCCGATGAGTTTCGTGCCCAGTCGGCCAAGGACCCGAGCACGAGGTCATGGCCGTTGATCTGGAGAACGCGTACCAGCCAGCGGGTCTGGTGCTGATTCGTAATCCCGGGAATCTGGATGAGTTCAACCGCCATGTCAACCTGCTGGTTTACATTCTTCAGGTCTTCTTTTTTTCACGGGAAGGCATCGGCGGCTTCCGCCTTGAAGAAACGAGGTGCACCACCTCCCTCCCCGTCGTTCTCGGCCTTCGTGTAGAGGTGCTCGATCCTTCCGGCGGGGAATCTCTCGCCCTCCACCCCATCCATTCTCCGCAACGCAGCCCGGACGACCTCGCTCGCATTGTTGTAACGGCCGGATTCAATCATCCGGCCGACGAAACCCTTCCCATCTGCAGTCAGCGCGACATTCATAACCGCAATCATAACAACAAATGCGCCTCCATCAAGGCTGCCGCACACCCATTTTTGCGCTCGGATGCACCCGCATCACCAACTCCCCATGACACCCCGCGCTCTGAGACCACCCCCAACGCCCTCGCCCAACACCCCCCCTCCGTACCAGCCATTCTCACTTCTCACTTCTCACTTCCCCCCGTCCTCCTTCTTCAACTGCGGCAGCAACCCCGCCTCGCCCGCCCGCTTCGCCCACGCCTCCGGCTCTTTCTTCCACTTCTCCACTGCCTCGTCATCCCAGAAGTAGATCTTCTCCCCCTTGTACTCCACCGTCGGACTGTCCGGCGTCACAAGGTGCGTCGGATTCACCGGACAGAACCGCTGCGCCAGCAACTCCACCTTCCCTAGCTCCAGCTTCTCCGCCAGATCCTCGAACTGTGGCAGCAGCTCAAGGCTCGCCTTGATGATGTACTTCTGATTCCGGTTCCAGATCTTCCGGCAGTGCTGACAGCAGAAATACACCTTCACCCCCTCGTACTCGATCAACTGCTCCTCATCAATGTCCTCGCTCACCATCAGCGGACACTTCTCGTTCTTCTCGTCCGCCCTTCCCAGCACGGACATCGCCAGCATCGCTGCAGCACACATCAGGAACTTCATCACGACACCATGCCCGGCGGAATTCACCTTGCAACCACCGGACCCGCCGCGTATCCCGCCCGCAATCTTTTCAACCCGCACCCCCTCAACCGCCATGTCCGTTCTCGTCGCCGGTACTCTCGCCCTCGATTCCATCCACACTTCCTCCGAAGTCCACCACGAACTCCTCGGCGGCTCCGCTTCCTATGCCGCCCTCGCCGCCGCCTTTTCCGGCCAAGTTCAACTCTGCGGCATCGTCGGCACCGACTTCCCCCAACCCCACCGCGACCTCTTCTCACGCCGCAGCATCGACACCGCCAACGTCGACACCGTCGAAGGCCGCACCTTCCGCTGGACCGGCCGCTACCACGACGACATGAACCACCGCGAGACGCTCGACGTCTCCATCGATGTCCTCGAGAAATTCAACCCGCGGCTCACCACCGACGCCGCCAGCGCCAGCATCGTCCTCCTCGCCAACATGAGCCCGGACAACCAGCTCGCCGTCCTCGACCAGTGCACCGCCTCCCCGTTCGTCATCGCCGACAGCATGGACCTCTGGATCAATATCGCCAGACCACGCCTCCTCGATGTCATGAAACGCGTCGACCTCTTCGTCATCAATGAAGACGAAGCCAAAATCTTCACCGAATGCTCCAACCTGGTCGTCGCAGGCCGCCGTCTCCTCGAAATGGGCCCGCGCTACGTCGTCGTCAAAAAGGGCGAGCACGGAGCCATGCTCTTCGGCGAAAGCCACTTCTTCACCACCCCAGCTTACCCGCTCACTCAGCTCGCCGACCCCACCGGCGCTGGCGACACCTTCGCCGGCGGTCTCGCCGGTTCCCTCGCCGCCAACGCTCGCACCCCGGACTTCAAAGACCTCGCCCGTGGCATCATCCACGGCAGCGTCCTCGCCTCCTTCACCTGCGAAGCCTTCGGCGTCCGCCGCCTCGCCGAACTCACCGACGCCGAAGCCACTGGCCGCACCGCCGAATTCCGCGCCTGCACGTCGTGGGCCTCCTGATCTGATCCCCGCATGGCCGCGGCTCGCACCCCACCACCGCCCGCAGCGCCAGACCGGCCCTTCTGGAGACACCCCGTCTTCGGCCTCGCCGTCTCCTCACTCGCCGCCGCCCTCCTCTTCTTCATAACACTCTGGCTCCAGGGCGAAAACGAACGCCGCGCCCAGCAGCGCATGATCGAGGACAACCCTCGCCTTCGCGACCTCACCGCCGGCCTCCGCAGCATGATCGACTCCCGCGCCGAAATGGCCGGGATCAAAGCTCCCGCCGCCCTCTGGATCGGCCGAATCTCCGAATACAAGGAAAGCAGCGCCATCGACGGCAGCCCGCCCATCGCCATCGTCGCCCTCTCCCGCCCTGCCCTCCTCGCCGGCACCTCCGCCCTCAAAGACTCCTCTAACCGAGTCGAAATCGCCGGCGACCCCGCCATCTTTCAGGGGCCAGCCCCAGTCAAAGGCGAGTCATGGATCATCGCCGTCCGGCGCGACCCCGAAGGCCGCAACTCCCTCCACACCGCCGTCCGCGCTTCCCAGCCTAACCGGTGACCGGAACCCGGAACGCTTCAGTCCCGGATCCCGACGTCGGCTGACATCACGCCCCTCAGATCTCCCAGCCCTTCCGGTACTGCCGCGCCAGAAACGCATCCGCCTCCGGCGCATTCGTCGCCTTCAGCGCCGCCGCATCCCACACCAGCTTCTTGCCGCAGCGGTACGCCACGTTGCCAAGGTGATTCGCCTCCGTCAGCGCCCCGCTGTACTCGAAATGACAGGTCGTCGGCGCACCCGTCTTGCACGCCCGCAGCCACTCCGCATGGTGCCCGATGCTCTCCTCAATGCTAGGAGCCGGCCGCTTGAAATCCCGGAACTTGTCCTCTGGCAGCAGCACGTGCTTCCCGTAATCCGCTAGCAGCATCCCCTTGCTCCCGATGAACAGGCACCCATCCCCCCACTGCGGAATCCCTTTGTCCTCCCAGATCTTCGGCTTCATGCTCCCCTGATGCCACGTCAGGCGGCACGGCGGCATCGTCCCGCGCGCCCCGTACTCATACGTCGCTGACATCGACGCCGGAGCCAGCTCCGCATGAGGCGGCGGCCCCGCCGCCTCAATCGTTAGCGGCGCATCCAGCTTCAATGCCCAGAACGGCAGGTCGTTCCAGTGCGACCCCAGATCACTCATCGTCCCGCTCCCGAAATCCCACCACCGATACCACTTCGGCCCTGGGAAATAAACGCTGTGAAACGGCCGCTCCGCCGCCGGCCCCAGAAACAAATCCCAGTGGAAATAATCCGGCGGCGTCTCCGCTCCCGCCGGCCGCCCCTGCACCGTCACAATGTCCCCATTCCGCGCCGCCTCCTCAGGCGTCTGCAACCCCCACGCCCGCGACACCCACACATGCACTTCCGTCACGTCCCCGATCGCCCCGCTCTGCACCAGCTCCACCACCCGTCGGTAATTCGACGTCGCATGAATCTGCGTCCCCATCTGCGTCGCCACCTTCGCCGCCTTCGCCGCCTCCCGGATCAATCGCGCCTCCCGCACATTGTGCGTCAGCGGCTTCTCGCAATACACATGCTTCTTCGCCTTCAACGCCGGCAGCGTCGCCAGCGCATGCGTGTGCTCCGCCGTACTCACCACCACCGCATCGTAATCCTTCAACTCCCCGTACATCACCCGGAAATCAATGTAGCTTTTCGCCTCTTTGTGATTCCCCGCCGCAGACTTCAGGTTGTTCTCGTTCACATCACACAACGCCACAATCGCATCCCCCTGCGCCGCCGCCTCCGCCAGATTCCCCGCTCCACGCCCTCCCACCCCGATCACCGCAATCTGCAACTTGCTGTTCAGATTCTGCCCCCGCACCAAAGCCGGAAACCCAAGCGCCACAGCAGAAGCCCCTCGCACAAACGCTCGTCGGGACACGGCATGAACAGATTCTGTCTTCATTCCCTCACCCTGCCCCGCCGCGCTCATCCCTCGCAACCCTTTTCCTCCCGGCTTCACGGAACCACCCGCCCCCATCACGCGATCACGTCATAAAACGACAAAAAGTGACACAAAGCTTGACCTGGATGGCCGATTTTGAAAAGAATGGCAGTCCCCCACGGCACCCCCCGGTGCCCAACTCGTTGCCCCGCAGCACCGAACCCATTCCCCCCCATGAAAACACCCCGTTGTTCCTTCACCACGGTGCCGCTCGCGGCACTCCTCATGTTCCCAGCCTTCGCCGGAGCTCAAACCATCCCCAACCCAAGCTTCGAAGCGGACATCTTCTCCAATTTCCCCGGCTACGCCTCAGGCAATGGCGACATCATCTCCGGCTGGACCTTCAACGACGCCAACCGCGTCGGCATCAACCCCGGCGGCGGCAGCCCGTTCGCTGACAACGGCACGTTCCCCAACGGCTCCCAAGTCGGCTTCATCCAGTCGAACGCCGCCCCAACCTCCCTCGGCACCACCATCACCGGCCTCACCCCAGGCACCGCCTACCGCCTCTCCTTCCGCACCAACGCCCGCAGCGGTCAACTCCCCTCCCTCAACGTCCTCATCAACGACGCCCCAGTCAACTTCTCCGTCGACTTCGCCGCCGCAACCGTCGGACCGAAAATCATCTCCTCAGTCAACTCTTCCAACCCCTACCACTACGTCGAGGCCACTTTCACCGCCGCCGCCGACTCCGCCACACTCTCCCTCGTCAACGAAACCCCCATCGACACCACCGTCTGCGTCGACGATTTCTCCATCACCGCCGCCAGCACTCCGCTCCCCTCTGCCATCGTCGCCACCCGCTGGTCCAGTGACGCCGACTCCGGCATCGACAGCCAGTTCCGCTACACCGCCGCCCGCACCTTCGGCGGCTCACCCACCAGTCTCACCGCCAACGGGGTCTACTTCAGCCCGTCCTTCGGCGGCAACCCAGGCGCCCTCAATCTCTTCTCCTCCACCGGCTTCGGTAACAACTTCGGCGACCAGGGCCGTAACATCTCCGGCGACAGCAATTTCGTCGCCAAATCCTTCATGTTCGGCGGCCCCAACACGTCCATGACGTTCGCAGGCCTCAAACCCAACACCACCTACGTCGCCACCCTCTTCGGCGTCGGCTGGGAAAACGGCACCCGCGCCGCCGACTTCTCCGGCGCAGGCATCGGCCCGGTCAATATCAATCTCAATGCCCAGGGCGCTCAGAACGGCATCACCGTCCGCTTCCGCTACACCACCGACGAACTCGGCTCCCCTGTCCTCCTCGACTACCCGCAGGCCCCCGGCGCTGGTTCCTTCCACACCGCCGCCATGACCAATCGCGAAGCCGTCCCCGGCGCCACCCCAGCCGGTTCATGGACCTTCGACCTCTGGAACGATGACGCCTCCTCCGGCATCAACAACGGCGCAGCCTACGCCTACACCCACGCCTACAACTTCGGCGCCGCCAGCAACACCGTCATCAACGGGGTCACCTTCACAGGCGTCCCCGGCGGCAATCCCTCCGCGGCCAACTTCTCCACCTCCGGCTTCGCCGCTGGCTTCAATAACGACGGAAATAACGTCACCGGCGGCAGCCGCACGATCGCCAATGACTTCGTCTACAACGGATACCCAGGCGCAATCGAACTCACCGGCCTAACCCCCGGCACCAGCTACGTCCTCTCCCTCTTCTCCGTCGGCTGGGAAGACACCGGCCGCTCAGCTTACTTCAACGCCGCCGGCCAGTCAGGCACCGTCATCGATCAGGACACGTTCCTGAATAACAACGGCATCCGCATCGAATACGCCTACACCGCTCCCGCAGACGGCAAGCTCACCGTCTTCTCCAACCCGCTCGTCGGCGCTTCCTTCCACCTCTACGGCTTCGCCAACCGCAAAGCCACCCCGGAAACCGCCCTCGGCATCATCTCCCACCCGCAGCCAGCCTACATCACAGCCGCCGGAACCTCCACCACCTTCACCGCCTCCGCCTCCGGTGCCCTCCCGCTCGTCTACCAGTGGCGCAAAAACGGTGAGCCCATCCCCGGTCAGTCCGGCACCACCACGCTGACCGCCACCCTCACCCTCGACAACATCTCCGCCGCCTCCGTCGGCGATTACACCTGCGCCTTCACCGGCGGCGGCAATCAGGGCACCATCGTCACCAACCCCGCACGTCTCTCCCTCATCACCGACAAGGTCGCCGGTCTCTTCGACTCCGGCCGCGGCAACAACAACGCGGTCCTCCCAGACGGTGCCAGCGACCCCCACTACCTCATCACCGTCAACCCAGACGGCGCTCCCCTCATCCCAGCCATCACCCACGACAGCACCGTCTTCCCCATCGTCGCAGGACCATGGGTCGCCAACACCGACAAGTCCAAGTGGATCGGCCCGCAGCTCAATACCTCAGGCTCAGCCGGTGACCCCCCAGACGGCGGCGAAAGCGTTGGCGACTACGTCTACTCCACCACCTTCGACCTCACCGGCTTCGACCTCAGCACGGTCCGCATCTCCGGCTCATGGGCCACCGATAACGAAGGCACCGGCATCTCCGTCAACGGCACACCCACCGGCCTCACCAACGCCGCTCAGTTCCCCTCCCTCACTCAGTTCACCATCAGCAGCGCCAACGCATCATTCAGATCCGGCGTGAATACGCTCGAGTTCAGACTCCGCAACGCCAGCCCAGGCTACACCGGGCTCCGCGTCGAAGGCCTCGAAGGCTTCGGCAACATCAACGCCGGCACCGTCCCCTACATCGCCACCCAACCCGCAGACACCACCATCGCATGGGGTGCCTCCGACACCCTCACCGTCTCCGCCGCCGGCAGCGCCAGCCTCAACTACCAGTGGAGCAGAAACGGTGTCCCCATCCCCGGTGCCAACAGTCCATTCCTGACCCTCACCGCGAACACCCCAGACGCCGCCGGCACCTTCAGCGTCGCCATCACCAACTCCAGCGGCTCCACCACCAGCTCCAACGCCGTCGTCTCCGTCACCGGAGCCCCCATCATCCCAGGCAGCATCAGCCTCGCCACCACCCCAGGCACTCCCGCCTCCATCAGCGCCTCCTCCATCGTCTCCCAGGCCTTCGGCGGCGCAGCGCCGCTCGACTTCGCTGGCGTCCAATCCACCACGACCCCCGGCGGCGGCTCCGTCGCCGTCGTCGGTACCAACGTCGTCTACACCCCAGCCCCAGGCTTCTCCGGCGCCGACTCGTTCACCTACTTCCTCTCCGACGGCACCGACACGGTCTCCGGCACCATCGCCATCGTCGTCGGTAACAACATCGGCTCAGACCTCACCATCGCTGGCACCATCACCGAAGGCACCGGCCGCCGCATCGTCTCCACAGGCATCCCCGGCCGCATCTACCAGTCCCAGTCCTCCACAGACCTCAACGAGTGGATTCCTCTCGGACAACCCCAGACCTGCCCAGCCTCGGGAGTCCTCTCGGTCCTCGACCCAGGCCCACTCCCCGCCAAACGCTTCTACCGGACCGTCGAACTGGTCCGCTAAACCCTTTCCCGCCTCCGGGTTGCGGGCGCGGCTTGATGGGCTGATGCCGCGTCCGTCCCGGTGGCGGGTACCTCTCCGATCCACCGGGTGGCCGGGCCGTCTCAGGCCCGGCCACTTCCTTTTCTACCCTCCGTCTCCGGAAAACACGCTGTTTGCTTTTTCCAGGAAGCACCTCCACCGTCCGCGTCCGCCTCCCGACACCACGCCAGTCACCGATTCCGTACCATGGGGAAAACTCTCATCATCGCCGAAAAACCCAGTGTCGCCACTGACCTCGCCCGCGTCCTCGCCAAAGCCCCGGGCATGTCCAGATTCGATAAGGAAAAAGACTACTTCGAAAATGATTCCCACGTCATCTCCTCCGCTGTAGGCCACCTCCTCGAACTCGCCTTCCCAGAAACCGCCGACGGCAAAAAACCCAAGTGGAACTTCGATAGCCTCCCACTCATCCCCGACCACTTCGAACTCAAACCCATCGAACGCAGCGCCGATCGCCTCACCGCCCTCAAAAAACTCCTCAAACGCTCAGACGTCGACGCCGTCATCAATGCCTGCGACGCCGGCCGCGAGGGCGAACTCATCTTCCGCTACATCATGCAGGCCAGCGGCTGCAAAAAACCCGTCCGCCGTCTCTGGATGCAATCCATGACCTCCGGAGCCATCATGGACGCATTCCAGAATCTCCGCGACGACAAGGACATGCTCCCCCTCGCCGACGCCGCCGTCTGCCGCAGCGAAAGCGACTGGCTCGTCGGCATCAACGGCACCCGCGCCCTCACCGCCTTCAACTCCCGCAACGGTGGCTTCCTCAAAACCCCCGTCGGTCGCGTCCAGACCCCCACCCTCACCATCCTCGTCAACCGCGAGAAGGAAATCTCCGCCTTCATCGCCCGTCCCTACTGGGAGGTCTTCGGCGACTTCGATGTCTCCGCCGGTTCCTACCGCGGCCGCTGGTTCGCTGAACCATTCAAAAAGGACGAATCCGACCCGCACTCACGCCCGGAACGTCTCTGGAACCAGGCCGACGCCGACGCCATCAAATCCCGCTGCTCCGGTAAACCCGCCTCCATCGAGGAAATCCGCAAACCCAAAAAGGAAAGCTGCCCGCTCCTCTTCGACCTGACAAGTCTCCAGCGCGAAGCCAGTAACAAATTCGGCTTCTCCGCCCGCCGCACACTCCAGATCGCCCAGTCCCTCTACGAAAGCCACAAGGTCCTCACCTACCCCAGAACCGATAGCCGCTTCCTCCCGGAAGACTATGTCTCCACCGTCCAGGGGGTCATGAAAACCTTCGCAGGCCTCGACCACACTAGCGTCGACGCCTTCCCCTCCGACCTCCCCCAGCACGCCGCCACCACGCTCCGCCAGAACTGGGTCTTCCCCACCAAACGCATCTTCGATAACTCCAAGGTCAGCGACCACTTCGCCATCATCCCCACAGGCGTCGTCCCACGTAACCTCAAACCGGAAGAAGCACGCATCTACGACCTCGTCACCAGACGCTTCATCGCCATCTTCTTCCCCATGGCGGAATTCGAAATCGCCACCCGCATCACCCGCATCGACCGCGATGCCTTCAAAACCGAAGGCAAAATCCTCACCACCCCAGGCTGGCTCGAGGTCTACGGCAAATCCCTCGGCGGCGACGGCGACAAACCTCTCGTCCCCGTCAAACCCGGTGAACCAGCCGCCACCTCCCTCATCGAGGTCATCGAAAACATCACCAAAGCACCCCCCCACTACAACGAAGCCACCCTCCTCTCCGCCATGGAAGGCGCCGGCCGCTTCGTCGAAGATGAAGAACTCGCCGCCGCCATGAGCGAACGCGGTCTCGGCACCCCAGCCACCCGCGCCGCCATCATCGAAGGACTCGTCGAGGACCAGTACATCGCACGCAACGGCCGCGAACTCATCGCCACCCCCAAAGGCATCGGCCTCGTCGACCAACTCAGCGACATCGGCGCTGAAGTCCTCTGCTCACCCCAGATGACCGGCGAATGGGAATCCAAACTCAAGAAGATGGAACAGGGCAAGCTCGACCGCTCCACCTTCATGAACCAGATCCGCAAGCTCACCACAGAGGTCGTCGGCCTCACCAGAGCCCGCGCGGAATCCTTCAAAACCATGGAGTTCCCGGACCTCCCAGCACCCTGCCCGGTCTGCCACGCCACCGAACTCAAACAAACCGACCGCTTCTTCCAGTGCCGCGCACCCGGCTGCACCTTCAAGATGCCCAAAACCATCGCCGGTCGCTTCCTCAACGAATCCGAAGCCTCCACTCTCCTCACCACCAAATTCGTCGGCCCCCTCGAAGGCTTCCGCAATAAATTCGGTCAGGAATTCGCCGCCGGCCTCCAGTTAGGCCCCGATCACAAGGTCGGCTTCTTCTTCCAGAAAAGCGAAGCCCAGGAAAAGGAATCAGAAGCCCTCTCCGATCCCTCACGCATCCTCTGCCCCTGCCCGGTCTGCGCCAAAGCCGGCCGCTCAGCCATGATCTACGAAACCGATTCCTCCTACGCCTGCGAATCGGTCCTCCGCAGCGATAACACCTGCAAACCCAAAGCTCGTCTCTCCAAGGAACTCTGCCAGTTCCTCATCCCCCGCGATCAAGCCCTCAAATACTTCACCGAAGGCCGCACCGACCTCATCGACAAATTCATCTCCAAACGCGGCCGCCCCTTCAGCGCCAGTCTCGTCTGCAATACCGACGGCAAAATGCTCCTCGCATGGGACTTCCCCCCTCGCGAACCCAAGGAAGCCAAAGGCGCCGCGGACTCCGCAGACGGCACCGCCGCCGCCAAACCCGCACGCCGCTACCCGGCTCGCAAACGCCCCGCCGCCCGCAAGGCCTGACCCCTCATCACCATGACGCTGCTGGCTGCCCTCTGCTGCCTGCTGGCACTCGTGCCCACCGTCGTTCTGCTCCGGAACCTCGCGCTCTACCGCGCCCCGGAAGCACGCGACGGTGTCACGCCGCCACTCGCCATCCTCATCCCCGCTCGCAACGAGGCTTCTAACATCAAGGCCGCCGCCGCCAGCGTCCTCTCTCAGGACTACCCTGACATCTCCCTCTTCATCCTCGACGATCACTCGGAGGACGACACCGCCAGCATCGTCCGCGACCTCGCCGCCGCCGACCCTCGCGTCCATCTCCTCTCCGGCGCTCCTCTCCCCGCCGGCTGGTGCGGCAAAAATCACGCGCTCCATCAACTCGCCGCCGCCGCTTCCTCCCCATGGCTCGTCTTCATGGACGCAGATGTCAGGCTCCTACCCGGTGCCCTCCGCAATCTCGCCGGCTTCACCGCTTCCTCCCCAGCCACCCTCTCCTCAGGCATCCCACGCCAGATCACCCGCGGCTTCCTCGAACAACTCATCATCCCCCTCATCCACTTCGTCCTCCTCGGCTTCCTCCCCTTCCGCAGAATGCGCGAATCCACAGACCCGGCCGCCACCGCCGCCGTCGGGCAACTCCTCCTCGTCCACCGCGACGCCTACCTCTCAGCCGGCGGCCACGCCGCCATCCCCGGCGCCATTCACGACGGCATGGCCCTCGCCCGTCTCTTCCGCTCCCACGGCTTCCGCACCGATCTCTTCGACGCCACCTCCCTAGCCTCCTGCCGCATGTACCACCATGCCTCCGAGGTCTGGAAGGGCTTCGTCAAAAACGCCGCCGAAGGTCTCGGCTCCCCGCGCCTCATCGTCCCCACAACTCTCCTCCTCGGCCTCGGCCAGGTCGCCCCCGCCATCCTCCGCGCCACCGCTCCCCCAGACTCCGCCACCGCCGCATTCGCCGCATGGGCGCTCTTCCTCTCCCTCATCACCCGCGCCGCCTCCGCCGTCCGCTTCCGCCAGTCATGGCTCTCGGTCCTCTTCCACCCGCTCGGCATCTTCCTCCTCCTCATCATCCAATGGGAAGGTCTCTTCCGTAAACTCACCCACCGCCCCGTCGGCTGGCGCGGCCGCACCTACTGACTCACCTCCCGTCACCCTCACAATCTCCCTGCCCCCCTAACCCATGCAGCCCATCCCTCTCCGCAACACGGTCATCGGTTCCTATCCATTCCCAGCATGGCTCGAACACGCCGTCTCTAACCTCAACGCCTTCGGCACCGACGACATCGAGGAACTCCAGAACGACGCCTGCTCCATCGCCGTCCAGGACCAGCTCCGCGCCGGCCTCGATGTCATCACCGATGGCGAACAGGGCCGCTTCGACTTCAATCTCTCCTTCTACGGCTTCCTCTCCGGCATCGAAATGGAAAGCGCTTCCCCGCGCCGCTGGGGCCCGCCAGCCCACGACCAGCGCGGCAAACACCGCGTCACCAGCGACCTCGCCGCACCCCGCGGTCTCGGCGCCGTCGCCGAATTCCAGCGCCTCCAGCGCCTCGCCCCCCAGGGCCCGGTCCTCAAATGCAGCATCCCCGGCCCCTACACGCTCAGCGGGCGTCTCCTCCCTAACTCCCAATACCCCGACCGCTGGGCCCTCACCGAAGCCCTCCTCCCAGCCGTCCGCAGGGAACTCATCGACCTCGTCGCCGCTGGCTGCACCGAAATCACCGTCGATGAACCTTCCATGAGCTGCTACGGCCATCGCGAAGACACGTCCCGCTTCGTCGATATCTTCAACCGCACCGTCGAAGGCATCACCGGCCGCTGCCGCCTCAGCACCCACCTCTGCTTCGGTAACTTCAAAGCCCGCGCCGTCGGCCCCCGCCGCTACGCCCCGCTCTTCCCTGCCTTCCTCAACCTCCATCTCGACGAAATCCACCTCGAAATGGCTAGCCGCGAATTCGCAGAACTCGACATCATCGCCGCCATCGCACCCCACCGCGATGTCTGCATCGGCATCGTCGACGTCAAAAGCTACTTCATCGAATCCCCCAAATGGATCGCCGAAAGTGTCCGCCGCTGTCTCCAGTTCGCACGCCCTGACCAACTCTCCTTCGCCCCGGACTGCGGGCTCAGCCAGACTGCCCGCTGGGCCGCCAGACAAAAACTCGCCAACATGGTCGCCGGGGTCCAACTCGTCCGCTCCGAACTCGGCCTCCCCTCCTGATTCCCGGAATCAGCTCGCCCGCTCCGGTCGTTCCTCCTGAACCTCCACCGCATGCGCGCCGCCCCTCTCCTCACTCTCCTCGCCCTCGCCGCCCCCGCCGTAAGGCTCCACGCCGGCCCCCTCACCGACGGCACCCAGCTCTTCGGCACAGGCTTCCCCGAACTCTCCGCCGCCGCTCCCGCCGGCCCCGCCAACTCATGGCTCGTCGTCGCCGATAACGAACTCCCCAGACTCGGGCTCTTCAATCTCGCCAGCTTCCCAGCCTCCCTGTCCGCACCAGCCCTCCGCTCCGCCCAATCCGGCACCCTCGAAGTCGATGACCTCGAAGCCGTCACCATCTTCCCATGGGACGTCGACGGCGATGGCAAACCGGAAGCCTCCTACCACGTCTTCGCCGCCTCCTGCGCCCGCACCCGCGGCAAGGGCCGCATCGAACCCCTCCGCGACGCCCTCTTCGCCATCCGCATCAACCCCGACGCACCCCCCGCCTCCGCCTTCCCCAACCCCGCCTCCATCGAATACAACCGCTCCCTCCGCTCCCAGATCCGCTCGCTCGGCGCTGAACACTCCGCCGATCCATGGGGCCCCATCCTCCGCAATAGTGTCCACAGCCCAGGTACCAAACCCGACGCCCCTAACGCCTCCCTCAGCACAGAATCCGGCCTCAACATCGAAGGGCTCTCCCTCTCCCTCGACCAATCCGCTCTCCTCCTCGCCCTCCGCAGCCCGCTCGTCAACGGGCTCGCCCTCCTCATCCCCCTCACCAACCCAATCGGAGCCCTCGGCCTCGGCGAAAGCCAACCCCAACCCGCCTCCCTCTCCACCCCAACCCTCCTCAACCTCAACGGCCTCGGCTTCCGCAGCATCGAACGCGATCCCTCAGGCAATTTCTTCTGGATCGCCGCCGGCCCCGCCAGCACCGACGACGCACCCTTCCAGCTCTTCACATGGAACGGCAACCCCAACGATCCTCCCCAACCCATCGTCTCCCCAGCCGCCTCCCTCGCCACTTCCCGCTCCCCGGAAGCCATCGCCATCGCCCCCGCATGGCCCGCCGCCCTCGTCTTCTCAGACGGCGGCAGCAAACTCCCCTTCTTCCGCGGCTCCGCCATCGCACCGCCTCCTCCCCGACCCTCCCGCTGATCCGTCACCCCTCCCCAGGCATCCACCGCTCCAGCAACGCCTTCTCACCAGCCGTCAGCTCCCGCCCTCCCATCGCCTCCCGCACTCTCTTCGCGTCTTCCTCCCGCCCTCCCGCCGCCAGCACCGCCGCACTCACCACAGGATTCACAGCCTCCGCCTCTCTCCGGTTCCTCCCGCCATTCCCTTCCAGTAACTCCAGCGCTTCCTTCGACTGCCCAGACACCAATCGCGCCAGCGCCGCCGTCACCTGAAACGGCGCATACCCCCGCGCCCCAGCCGCCATCTCAACCGCCGCCGCCACATCGTCAGCACCACTCCGCCCCTCAAGGATCCGCATCCGGATCAATCGGTTGCGTACTTCCTCCAGCCGCGGCCACCCGCTCAACAGCGACTCAAGAACCACCATCGCTCCCGCACGCCCTCCCACCGCGCCCGCCTGCAGCTCCGCAACCTCAAGCTTCGCCAGTACCTCCTCCTCAGGATCCTTCTCCAGCACCTTGTACAACCCAATCGCCAACTCCCGGTCCCCTCGCCCTTCCGCATACTCCGCCGCCTCCCGTACCTCCTCCGGATCCCCCTCCACCGCCGCCCTCAGCAACTTCATCCGTCCCACCCTCAACTCATCACCACCACCAAGGCCAGCCGCAATCCGATACCGGAATACCTCACGCTTCAACGCCGACACCCCCGCCGTCATCCGCCCCATAACCGCCTTCGCCCCCTCAAAATCCCCGCTCTCCAGCAGCGCCTCCAACCGCAACGCCTCCCACTCCTCGGCCTCAACCCACCGCGGATTCCCCTCATATATCCCCAACACCCGCTCCCACGCCCCAAGCTCCAAAAACCACCTCGCAATCCTCAACTGCTTCACTTCCGCCACCGACAGAAACTCCTCCATCACACGCCCGAACACCACCTGCCGCGACTCCGGCTCAGCCGCCAGCTCCATCGCATGCAGCCACAACTGACATTCCACCACATCCTCCGGATCCAAACGCGCCACAAGGGGCGCAAACGCCGCCCGAAAACCCGCCAGCCTCTCCTCGTCCACCTTCTCCCTCACCCCCTCCACTCCCATCACACGCGCCGCCAACTCCGCTCCACGCTGCCTCACCCGCAACTCGCTCTCCCCATCCCCAATCAAACGCTCCAGCCGCTCCAATCCCTCGTCCACTCCCTCCCCCCCGCCACTCAGCAACACCTCACACAAACCCAGCTCCGCCTCCCCTCGCTCGCTCCCAGCCTCCACTGCCCTCCGCAACCTCCTCTCCGCTTCCTCACGCTCCCCTCTCATCAGCATCCACCGCGCTACCACCACCATCCGCCCCTCCGTCATCCCGCCAGCCCCACTCTCACTCCACTCTTGCAACGCACTCACCGGAGCCAACTCCATCCGCCCCCAATCCAACGCCACCCTCGCCGCTCGCTCCAAATCCTCCTCCCCCGACTCCTCACTCAAAAGCAGCTTCTTCAACGCTGGCATCACCGCGTTGTCCCGCCGCTCCCCATACAAATCCACCGCCGCTCGCAACACCACCACATCGTCCCCGTCCACCACCATCGCCTCGTCCATCAGCACCTTCGCCTTCTCCTCATCAGCCCCCTGCCGACTCGCCATCGCCTCCTCCGCAAGCTCCCTCGCCTTCACCCCGCGAAATACTCCCCAAGCCACCCCCCCACGCCACAGACCCCATCCCAACACCCCTCCCACCGCCAGCACCGCAGCCACCTTCCCAATCACCTTCCGCCACGAATGCAATCCCCTCTTCTTCACCCGCACCCGCACCCGCACCCGACGCGTCCCCGGCCGCTCATCTCCAACATCTCCACCATCTCCCTCCTCTCCCACTCGGCCCTTAACCCTCTCGCCCATTCCTCCTCCAGCCCTTTCCTCCTCCACCGTCGCCGTCACTCTCTCCTCCACCGCCGCCGGCACAGTTTCCTCAACCGTCGCCTCAACAGCCTTCGCCGCAGCCGCACCACGCACCTTCGACCCAGGCCGCCGCAACGCCGGCTCCCCTCCTGCCCTTCTCTCGCGTTTCTCTTTTTTCATTCAGGTCTCATCGGTTATGGTTGCCACCCCTCCCAACCAGCAACAGCAAGCATCATCCTCGCACGCCCCCCCATTAGGAGGAATGTTTCACTCGGAATAACCGCTGCACCTGTGTCGCTCATCTTTGTCAGCGGGAGCTACCCACTCCCTGGTTCGTTATTTCGCACCACCATACTATCCATGCAAGCATAGTGTTTCAGCGTTTAAATCGACCCACCCGTCCCAACTCATCCTCCTCCTTCCCAGCCCATCCTACCCGGGACTTTCATGTTTACTTGCCGCCCGCGAGGTGTTGTATGCCTCCGCCCCCTCCCGCACAGGCGGCCACCCCTTCTCCATGAAACCTTCCCTCCGTTTCCTCGGGGCCGCCGCCGCGGCCCTCCTCCCCGCCTCCCTCTCCCTCGCCCAGCTCGCCCCGCCTCCCCAGGCACCCCCAGCTGACGGCGAAAAAACCACCTCCCTCGGCCGCCAGTACGAGGGCATCGTCAACATCGAGTGCAATACCCTCGAGGTCGACTACCGCACCCCATGGAACCCAGCCACCCCCGGCGGCGGCTCCGGCACCGGCTTCCTCATCGCAGAAAACCTCTTCATGACCAACGCCCACGTGGTCAGCGACGCCTCCCGCCTCATCATCCGCAAGGTCGGCGACCCCACACCCTACCGCGCTCGCGTCAAACACATCGCCCACGACTGCGACCTCGCCCTCCTCGAACTCGTCAAACCCGCCGCCGCCTTCTCCACCGTCGAACCCCTCAAAATCGCCGAGGAAGTCCCCAAACTCGACACCACCGTCAAGGTCGTCGGCTTCCCCATCGGCGGCGAACGCATCTCCGTCACCCGCGGGGTCGTCAGCCGCGTCGACTACCAGGAATACTCCCACAGCGGCGCCGACCAGCACCTCGCCATCCAGATCGATGCCGCCATCAACCCAGGAAACTCCGGCGGCCCAGTCCTCCAGGACAACATGGTCGTCGGCGTCGCCTTCCAGGGCTACAGCGGCGACGTCGCCCAGAACACCGGCTACATGATCCCCACCCCAGTCATGCGCCGTTTCCTCAAGGACGTCGAAGACGGCAAATACGACCGCTTCGTCGACCTCAGCATCACTCACTTCCCCCTCATGAACCCAGCCCAGCGCAAAGCACTCGGGCTCCCCGAAGACGGTGACCTCGGCGTCATGGTCGCTTCCGTCGACTCCGAAGGCTCCGCCGGCGGCGCCCTCAAAACCGGCGACGTCATCCTCGAAATCGACGGCCACGCCGTCGAAAGCAACGGCTCCATCGACATCGACGGCGAACAAACCGAACTCGCAGAAGTCGTCGAACGCAAATTCGCCGGCGACAAACTCGCCCTCAAAATCATCCGCGACCGCAAACCGGAATCCCTCGAAATCACTCTCAAAGGTGCCTCCCACTACCTCATGCAGGCCAATCGCTACGAGCAGCAACCCCAGTACGTCATGTTCGCCGGTCTCGTCTTCCAACCCATGGACAAACCGCTCATGACCGTCGCCGCACCCAGTTCCCTCCGCTCCCGCTACTGGTTCCAGTACTTCACCACCGACGAACTCTACCGCGACAAACCTCAGCCAGTCGTCCTCACCAATGTCCTCCCCGACGAAATCAATACATGGCTCCGCGAATTCTCCGGCCAGATCGTCGAGGAAATCAACGGCGTCAAAATCACCCGTCTCAAAGACGTCTCCGACGCCCTCCAGAAGGAAGACGGCTCGTCCTTCCACCTCATCAAGCTCGCCGGCGAAGGCCGCCCGCTCGTCATCGACCGCAAACAAGCCGCCGACGCCCAGCCCCGCCTCCTCCAGAAATACGGTCTCGGAGCCTCCGCCTACATCGAATAACCCATCCCCAGGCCCTCCTCTCCGTCTCCCGCCTCTCTTCCCATGATCCCTTTCCGATCTCTCCTCACCGCCTGCCTCCTCGCAGCCGTCTCTCCGCTCTTCGCCGACGACGCCGCCTCCCCGGCTCGCTCCATGCTCCGCGTCAATATCACCAGCCAGCCCTACAACTTCGGGCTGCCATGGCAGAAACAAAACCCCGGCACCCGCCGCGGTCTCGGCGCGCTCCTCCCCGGCAACCGCGTCCTCATCACCGCAGAAATGGCCCAGGACGCCAGCTACGTCGAACTCGAAGCCGCCGCCTCAGGCCGCAAACTCACCGGCAAAATCGAAGCCGTCGACTACGAACTCAATCTCGCCACCGTCATCCCAGCCGCCGATACCGGCGACTTCTTCGCCGGCATGATCCCCCTCGCCGTCGACGCCGCCCTCAAACCAAAAGCCACCCTCGACGTCTGGCAGTTCGAAGCCAACGGCGCTCCCGTCGTCTCCCCCATCGAACTCAACCGCGTCGATCTCGCCCCCTACTTCCTCGACGACCAGTTCTTCCTCATCTTCCAGGCCACCGGCGGGGTCCAGTACCGCGCCGGCACCTTCACGCTCCCGGTCGTCCACGACGGCAAACTCGCCGGCATGCTCCTCCGCTACAATTCCCGCGATCAGGTCGCCGACATCCTCCCTCCCGGCATCATCAGCCGCTTCCTCGACGATGTCGCCGTCCCTCCCTACGAAGGCACCCCTAACTTCGGAGCCAAACTCAACGGCACACTCGACCCCCAGCTCCGCTCGTTCCTCAAACTCTCCGACGTCGAAGGCGGCATGCTCGTCACCGGCATCACCCCAGGCTTCTCCGCCGACAAAGCCGGCATCAAGGACGGCGACGTCATCCTCTCCATCAACAACCTCACCATCGACAGCCGCGGCTACTACAACGACCCGGACTTCGGTCTCCTCGCCGCCGGCCACCTCCTCCGCGGCGGTGCCAAGGTCGGCGCATCCGTCCAACTCAAGGTCGCCCGCGACGGCTCCATCCTCAACATCCCCTGCACGCTCCTCCGCCGCAATCCAGAGGACTACCTCGTCGACCCCTACATGTTCGACCGCGGCCCCCGCTTCCTCATCCTCGGCGGTCTCCTCTTCCAGGAACTCACCCAGAACTACCTCCAGCTCGCCGGACGCGAATGGCGCGACCGCGCCCCCTTCCGTCTCGTCTACGCTCTCGGCAACCAGGACGACTTCCTCAAACAAGGCCGCCACAAACTCGTCTTTCTCAGCGGCGTCCTCCCTGCCCCAGGCCTCATCGGCTACGAGCGACTCCGCAATCTCATCGTCACCTCCGTCAATAACAAACCCATCAACGACGTCAAAGACCTCGCCGAGGCCCTCAAATCCCCAACCGACGGCATCCACAAAATCGAATTCAGCGACTTCCCCAAGGTCATCTACGTCGACGCCGCCCAGGCCGAACTCGATAACAAGGAATTCGTCCCCGCACGCTACCGCATCCGCGAACTCCAGCGTCTCGACTGACCTCCCCTCCCAGCGCCCTCCTCACGCGCCTCCCCTCTTCCAAGCCGCGGGCCCTCATAAGCCCGCGGCTTCTTCGTTCCCCCTCTCCCTCCGCTCACCCCCCCCAACCGCACCCATCCCCATTCTCACTTCTCACTTCTCACCTCTAACTTCTAACTTCAAGCCCCCCTTCACCCTTCCCACTTCCCTTTTCCCACTTCCCTTTTCTCACTTCTAACTTCTAACTTCCACCCCCCCTTTTACTATTTACCATTTACTATTTACTATTTCCTCTCGTCCCTCACTTCTGCACGCCCCCCAATCCCAACGGGATTGCGTCCCCTAGCCCAGGGTTGGACTGCGGCACGCAGGCCTACCCTGGGTCTATCCACAAAAAATCCCCAACCCCAACGGGGTTGCGTCCCCGGCCAAATACGCCCTGCCCCGCCCTTACCCCTTCTAACTTCTCACTTCTCACTTCTCACTTCCCTCACTCCACCCGTCATCCAGCCCTTCCCTTTCCGCATCACTCCGGAGCACTTCCTCCAGCACCTTCACCGATTGCCGCGCCTCTGACAAATACGCCGCCCGATCATGCCGCACCGCCGCCATCCGCCGCACCGCCCCCTCATCGTGCCGCCGGAACTGCCGCGCCGCCCGCACCGCCGAGTGCCCCGGCACCCCCAGATGCCTCATCCCCGCCACCGCCATCTCCAGCGACGCATCAAGGGTCTCCCGATACACATCCTCCACCCCCGCATCCAGCAGCTCATACGCCTCCAGCCGCCCCCGCACCCTCACAAGTATCCTCACCTGCGGAAAATGCCGCTGCAGCAGTCTCACAATCTTCAGACTCTTCTCCACACTCGCCAGCGTCAGCACCGCCAGCTTCGCATGCCCCGCCCCAGCCGCATGCAGCAGTTCCAACCGCGTCGCGTCCCCATAGTGCACCTTGAACCCGATCTTCCTCAGCAGCTCCACCTGCTCACCGTCCGAATCCAGCACCGTGCACGGGATCCCCACCCTCCCCATACGCCCACCCCGACGTCAGCACTTCGTCGAACCACTCCTTCACCAGCGCAGGCGTTGAATACCAGTAAAACGGATGCTGCATCACCACCACATCATGCGCCGCCAGCACTTCCTGCTCGGCCTTTACATCAATGAAAAAATCCGGGTACTCCTCATACAACTCCCGCACCGTCACCCCATCCACCCCACGCGCCGCCGCCAGCAACGCCGCATTCACCCGCGACCTCCTCGGCGCAGGATGCGCATGCAGCACCAGCACTCTCATCCCCTTCGTTCTGTCATTATTCATCATAGCGCCTTCGCCCGGAAGGCTCCCCACCCCCAGACTCACCCCCAATACCCCCCACCACCCCACAAAGCAACCCCATCTCCCCCTACCGCCAGCCCTCTCCGAACAAGCAGCCGCAGGCTCTGGACTGCTGTCAGAATTACAGCTCTTCCTGCGCACGGAGTGCGCCTACCCGCTCTCCCCACACGCCAATCTCACTTCACTCTCCCGTCCCGCGGGGACGCTCGATTAGGGTCCCCCAAGCGGCGCATCGCGACACCCGGGGCACCCGCACGCATAACAACACAACCCCGCAAACGTTACTCCTCTCCCAACCCGCCATCAACTCCATCCAAGCCAACGGCTTAACAGAAATTAGCCGGTGGCGTCAGCCACCGTTCTAACATTCTATCAAACGACCGCCCCGGCAGGGGCGGAAGCCCCTCCCCTCAATCCACCTCCATTTCGCGCAGCAGCGGCTTCTTCAAGTACTGGGCGGGCACGGACAAGATCGGCTCCTGCAGTTGCACCTCACCACGTCGACGCCCAACAACCCGCACGTAACCGAGATGGCCCCCAGCATCGGCTTCCAATACCCCGACTTCCGTCGCGTTGTCGGGCGCAACCACTCGCAGCCAGTCCAACCAGCGCCGCCAGCCATCGGATAGCATGTCGGCCTCTTCGATTTCCACAATGCCCGTCCGGTCCCAGTGCCGCCGCCACCACGCCGCCGAGTGGAAGCTCCACAACTGCTCCTCAGTCCACCACGCTCGAAGGTGCTCGGGCAACACATCCTCCATCTCATCCGTCAAAACCTCCATCGTCCGGCGTTTCCTGTCGAACTGGCAATGGACGAATCACCGCTGCTTCTCGGCACCCTCTAGCACCGCGATGATGGCAAAACCCGGTGTCGGCGCGCCGTTCTTTCCGCTGGCGTTAAGGTTCGCGTTCAATGCCTCCCGCCACGTCTTGTTTTCGCCTATCCATTGCAGGCCGCGCGCGAAATTGTCCGTCCAGGTACCGGTGAAGCCGCGCGACAAGGTTTCCTCCGCCGCCTGATTCAGGCCGCGCGTGAGCGCGTCAAGCAGCGTCGGGCGGAAGGCGTGATTCGCGGGCAGCGCATGCACAAGTTCCAGCAGTTCGCGCATGAGGATGTTGTGATACACGGCGCAGGCGTTGTGCGCGTCGAACCAGCGGCCGCCCGGCATCTGACCGGGGAGCACGCCCGCGTCTGCCTTGCGCACCGCAGCATCGAGATACTTCGCATCGCCCGTCGCAATCGCGAGCCTCGCAAGCAGACCCACGCTGAAGGCGTTGTAGTTCCAGTTGGCCACCAGCGGACGCGACATCGCCCAGTCGCCGGACTTGCGCGCGGCATCAAGATAGCGCGCCTCCTTCGTCAACTCCCATGCGCTGATCAGGGCTCGCCCGCACAATCCGTTGTCGAACTGCAACCCACCGTCCGTGCGGTCATCGGGAATCCAGTCGTTCACCACCATGTCAGGATGCTCTTTGATCATGCGCGCGACAATGTGGCCGACCTTTTCACGCGGGTTGAGTCCGGGACCGACCGGAAAAGGAAAGACCCCGCTCGAATGCTGAAGCTTGATGAGCCAGTCCGCCCCGGCGCGGACGTGCATCGTGAGTTCGTCGCGATGCTCGGGCAAAAGCAGCGCCGTGCGCGCCAGACCATCTAGCGGAAAGGCGGCTTCGCGCAGACCCGCCTGCATCCGGCGCGGATTGCCCTCGGGATTCTTCAACCACGGCACGCCGCCAAGGCCGCGCTGTATCTCCTTCACCCACCACTCACGCGCCTTGACACCATCAAACGGCGTCGTGACGACCGGCGGATAATAACGTGTCGCCGTCTCCGGATTCCCCGCCCACGGACCGAGGGCCGCCATTGCCTGCGCCACCGCGGCCCGCACCGCCGCAGCGTCCTGCACCTCCAGCGCGCGCCGGCCCTCCTTGAGCGCGGACTGCGCCCTCGCAGCGACGTCAGCAGGCGGACGCTGACCAGGCGTCGCCTCTTCGGCAATGGCAATGGCAGCAACCGAGAGCAGAGCGAGGAATGCGTCGAGTTTCATAGTCTGAGTGTCGCATCAGACGCCCGGCATCGCCGGAAAGTTGCACCACTTGTCGCAAGAAAATGCCAACCATCCCTCCCCACCCGCACCTTCACGTGAACCCATCAAACCATTCGTGCCCATTCGTGAAATTCGTGGTGCCAGATCTCATATCTCAAATCCCTCCCCTCACCGCATCGCCTTGATCACCTGACGCCCGAGAAAAAAGTAGATCGCCGGAAGATTGAAACACGGATCACCGGCCATGAATCCCACCTCATCCCCAATGTCCCCAGCCCCTCTCGCAGCCGTGCCCTGATAGCTCCCCACAAACTCAAAAAGCTCACTCGTGCCAATCAGGTACCGACCAGTAATCTCCACGGCCACCAATCCCTGCGCCTCCTTCTGAGCAAGGTAACGCGCCTCTTCTCCTTCGGAAACAAAATCAGTGACCACCCCGCCCGACTGAATCGCCGGAAACAGCCACGCCCATCCACAATACGCAAGGAGCAGGTTGTCGTCATCGATCGCCTCGACGCCCTCACCGAGAAACGACCACGTCAGTGATCCATTCACAAACCCTCGCCCCCGCGTGCCATCCGGCATCACATACTCACAAAGATGAATCTCAGCGTCCCCATGAATCAGACTCGCCTGATAAGTGCGCTTGTGACGGACCGACTTCGGACGGACGCCGAATTCATTGGGATGAGCCAGCCACTCCGCCATCTCTTCCTCGATCTTCGTTTTCCTGCCAAATCCGAACATAGGGATTTCAGTTGATGCTGATTTTCACACCTTCACGTCAACAGTTTATTACAATCCTCCGGCAGGATAAACAGCGAATCCCTTCCATGTAGCATCGCGTAAAGAGTCCAGCTTCCCCGACTGGCTCACCTGCAAAGCCAGACGCCAAGTTCTTGAACCAACTGGCCTCACCATTCATCCATAGCAGCGAATTCCGATCTGCACCGTAAAGGCACCCCCGATCCGCAGCACCGCCGCACAATGGGCAGCTAACGGGTTCCTGCTTTGGTTTGCTCATTGGATGAAGCAGACTGAAACAACAAGGCTCACACCTCCTCTTCACCTGCACGGTCAGAACCGCTCTCCGGCTCATCCTGAGCATCAAATGTCAGTATCTTCGCAAACCACCCTGCATACCTTGTAACAACCAGCCCGAGGCAGGCACCAAAGGCACAGCTATACTTGAACACCCCAAGCGCACTCCCATCAGGAACCGGAACTTGCGTAAGACTGAATAGCGCAAAAAACGCATTCACCAGAAGGTAGATACCCGCCAGCCTGACAATTAATGTGGGGGTTTTCATGATCGGAATGCTGCCGAACCTCCATGCGTAACGCCAGCGAGGCCCGGAGTGATCTCAGATACGGGATCGCCGGTCAAAGTTTCTGAACTCATCGCCAGCATAGCCCCCCGGCGGTTGTCCAGCCGCGCCTTGCTCAACAAAGCCGCTCCGCGACAAGCTCCCTCAACAGTGCGTGTAGTGAATCGATACGTAAGCATTTTGGGTGACCCTGACCTCCTCGGACATAGCAGGTCCCGCGACCAGGTTCAACCCTCATTCCTCCCGTCGCCGGTTGCATGCCGCCGTACCTTTAACTTCCACTCCAGCAGCCTCGGTCGCCGACTCCACCGAAATCCCGCACCCCACGAACCAGCACCCCCCTGACCTCCCGCCCGACCTTCTCCCACACACGCCCACCGCCACCATCCAACCAGCCCGCCGAAGGTCTTAGCATGCGGACGCCCGCTGCCGCTTTCCCGGAGCCAGCCCGCTGGCCCGGCACCATTCACGCCCCCTTTTGTTATTCACCATTTACTATTCACTATTTCCAATCCCCCCCTCCACACTCAACCCTCGCACCAAAGCCCTCGCATCTTCACGCTCGCCCCCTCTGCGCCCCATCACGTCCATCACGTCCATCACGTCCTCTCCCAACCACCGCCTCTCCGATCCAGCACCCCCAATCCCAACGGGATTGCGCCCCAGAGCCCAAGGTTGGCCTGAGGCACGAAGGCCTACCTTGGGTCCACACATAACAAACCACCAACCCTAACAGGGTTGCGTCCCCAAACCCAACCAACCAATCGACCCCGGCCGCCCCGGACACTGTGCGCCCATCAAGAACCCCCACACCACGCCCGAGATCAGTCTCCCCGCACCAACTTCGCCCCTTGCCACTTCCTCCTTCTCACTTCTCACTTCCTCCCCAATGCCATCGCCGGGCTTGTTCAACCACAGGGGCATTGGCTGGCTCGTTCCTCGCAGCCATGCACCCTTGAATGTTCGCCTTCGTTGGTCATTGTGGTTTCGAGCGCATCCACGGAAGCGGCGGGTAGAAATGGAGGACGGCGAAGATGGTCAGCAACCAGCCGCCGACTGCAAGCACAGGATGAAATGAAGCAACCTCCATGTCAGTCTCCGGGTCCAAAATCTTGGTTCGGAATTGCGGCATCCATGACGCATACATCATGAGAAACGCGATGGTTCCAATCACAAACACAATCCACCAGTGCTTGCGCCACCAGTCATTCAAGGGGCGCATCAGTCTGATTGGCAAGCCCAACAGCGACATCATGGCTATCGCGATCAACGTCAAGATCGTCCCCACGATGGGCTGAAACATCATCGAGAGAATACCGTCGTAAACGGTCATCGCCATTGCGAGCATGTAGTAACAGACTCCAACGATCAAAGCTGAGGTGATCTGCCAGGCGGCGTTCATCGGGTTAAGGCGAACGTCTCGGATCAGACGACGGCGAGCGCAAGACGTTGCTGACACGACAGATAGCTTCCGATCCGTTGCCTGCATCCGTCTTGTTCGCCTTGGTGTTGGCCGGTGGACTTATGTGCTGCGGTCATGCTGGTGAAATGGATCATGTATCGTAGTCTCCGCTGTCCCAAGGCTCGTAAAATGCCATGTAGTTACCGGGCTCACAAGTCACTGTCCACTGATCGTCCTCCTCCTCTGGAGGCTGAGCGATAAGGCCAAATGATGTGCCAAACCGATCAACTGAAAACGGCGCAATCTCAATGCGCTCAAAACTCACATCTCCGAGATCAGTCAACCACTGGCCATATGTCCGACGGCGCAACGCTTCGTCCAACGTGCTTCGAGGCCCGAAAGACTCAATCCTAGCGTCGAGGAGGTTCCCGTCTGCCGAGAACAGGTAAAGAGCTACAAACTCGCCTCCCTGCTCAGATCCTCTGGCCGGAACAAATGGAGTGGTCAGAAAGAACTGGCGTCCATCTGGCAGCACTCCGATGTGCTCAGCATGGTGATCGTCGTGCTCAATAGCGATTAGGTCTGGGGCTCCTTCTGGCATGGCGAGATGTGTGCTAGTTAGGCGAACGTCAAAGGCCAGACGACGGCGAAGCCGTTGTCTGCGCCGCCGTTTTGTTCGGCCTTGGTTGTGGTGGTCGCTGTTGGCATCGTGAAATCAGTCTGGTGTTGGGAACGTCATCGTAAGCCAAGTCATCCAAAGCGCAAAAGCACTGACTGAAAGGTTAATGACAAGCGATAGAATCAGCCCCCATGTCCTTGGCGGTGCGGCCAAGAGCCTCACCCCAACGGCAATGAAGCTCAGAACAAGGATGCAAGGCAGCACCACCATAAGAGGCTGGAGCAGGTATCGATCTCCGAAGAGGGGGAATAAGACATGAAGCCCAAGCCCACCTCCATAAAGCAGCGGCGCGACCAAGAAGGCCGCAGTTGGAATCCGTGTGATGTTAGCGGGCTGGTTGGTCATCATCAGGAAACGCGCTCTGTTTCTTGGCCGAACGGCTCGGATCAGGCGACGGCGAGCGGGAGGGGTTGATGACACGACAGATGCCATTCGAGCCGTTGCCTGCATCCGTTTTGTTCGCCCTTGGCGGTTCGTGTTGGCTGTTCATGTGTGGCGCTAAATGTGCTGGTAGATAACTCGTAGCGGTGTCCCGAGTAAATCAGATAATCGAGCAGCCTGCTCGTCATCCAGCCGACCAATATTGGGGTTCATGGCCTCGAGAATGAACTTGGAGAAACCCTGATCAAAACTGTAAAGAAGCTGGTTCAGCGAAGCAGAGCCGTCACAGCATGGAAGGCGAATGGGTCTCAAGTAGAAGCCCTGTCCGTCGTGATCCTCTGCCATCCGGTCCGACCACCAGTCCTGATCAAGTGCCGCACTGCAAAAGGGGCAGGAGATGGACTCAAGGTTCTCGCCACAGTCCCGGAAAAGAATGCGGTCATCGGTGGTAAACGTGACTTCATCGCTCTCTGGTGCCAACTCACGAAGAAAAGCCAACGCTGCTTCTGTCTGCGAAGACGATGGGACGTATTCGGGATCTCGGGGAATGACGGCTACCCAATGATCAGACATGGCAAGGCGTTGTGTGGTTGGGCGAACAGTGTAATTATGGCCGCGATACTCGACTGATATCACCATATCAGACCGTCGAAAACCGCGATTTTTCGGGACGATATCACGACGAAGAATTGCTGTCAAACCGGAAATGCGGCTTGCGAACCGGTGATAATGCGTGAAATCGGCCCCATGGATAATGCGCGCTTGAATCTCCGGGGCTGGAACGTGGCACTCGCCGGAGATCACGGACTCGAACCAATGCAGAAAACCGGGTTCGCCCGCGTGATCGACAAGTTTCTGGCGACCGTCGAGCGGCGGGGCTGGGTCGTGGATGTTGACGTAGCGAGGGACTACATTGAGGTGGCGGAGGGAATGCTGGGCTCCGGTGAGCGGTGGGAGGAAGGGAGGGCGGCCCTGCGGTGGTTGGTGCGCTACATGCAGCGAATGGCGGCAGGAGCTGGCGAAGGCGACTGGCAGGCGCGGATGGTGCGACGGCTGCGGGAGCTTCAGTATGCCGAGCGGACCGCGGAAACCTACGGCGGCTGGGTGGCGCGGTACGCATCATGGTGCGCGGCGCGCGGAGAATCGGCGGAGTCTGCGGGCGGCGAGGTGGTGCGTAGGTTCCTCGATTGGTTGGCAGCGGATCAGCAGGTGCGGGTGGCCACTCAGCATCAGGCGCTCAATGCAGTGGTGAGGTTTCACGAGGTGGTGCTCGGCCGGAAACTGGAGGGGGCCGAGGGGTATCTGCGGGCGCGACAGACGGATCGGGTGCCGGTGGTTCTGAGTCGGCGCGAGGTGGCAGGGTTGCTGACGCAACTGGAGGGGACCGAGCGCCTGATGGGGGAATTGATGTACGGGGGCGGGCTGCGATTGATGGAATTGCTGCGACTGCGTGTGAAGGACGTGGATGTGGAACGGGGGCAGTTGACCGTGCGTGGCGGCAAGGGTGACAAGGATCGCATGACGACGCTGCCCGAGCGGACAGGGCCGATCCTGAGTGAGCATCTGGTGCGTCTGCGCGCCCTGTGGGCGGCAGATAACGCTGCGGGATTGCCCGGCGTGCATCTGCCCGAGGCCCTCGCACGAAAGTATCCCGGAGCGGCGACGAGTCTGGAATGGCAGTGGCTGTTTCCGACCAAAGGGTTGGCAAGGGATCCGGCCACGGGGCTGTGGCGGCGTCACCATGTGCCGGAGACCAAATGGCAGGTGGCCGTCAAAGCGGCAGCGAGGCGGGCTGGCATCACCAAGCGCGTGACGCCCCACGTGCTCCGCCATTCGTTCGCAACACACTTGCTCGAGCAGGGCGTGGACATCCGGACGGTCCAATCTCTGCTGGGACATTCCGACGTCAGGACGACGGAGATCTACACGCACGTGCTGAGGCGCCCGGGCGTCGGCGTGCGCAGTCCACTCGATGGGCTCTGAGGTCATTGCCAGTTGGAATCCATGACGCTGCCACCCGATTGGACGTATCGAAACGTGATCCCTGAAAGCGACCCCTCACCCTTCCCCTCACTCGCGCCACACCATCCCCTCCGGATAATGCCCGCGCCGGAACTCCTCCCGGTGCATCCCGTGCCGCTGCAGCAGCGCCGTGTTCGGATAGGAACCCAGCAGGATACAGTTCCGCTCCCGCTCCGGCCGCCCCGCGGCCCCGCCATTGATCTCATCCTCCGCCTCCGCCACCAGCGGATCCGCCGCGTGACCCTCGATCTCCACAAAATACAGATACTCGAACTGCCTCCCCAGCCTCGGATAGGGATACACGCACGCCACATTGATCTGACGGCTCGCAAACGCCCCCAGGGCCCGATGCACCGACCCGGGCTTGTCCGCCAGATTCAGCAGATAACAAGTCTTCTGCAGATCGTGATCCTCCGTCCCCGTAATCTGCGCCAGTTGATCCCGCTGCGTCACCCGCACCCTCGCCCCCCGCATCGGCGGCATCGGCTGCGGCCCCAGGATCCAGAACCTCGTCAGCCCTCCCCTCACATCCGTCAGCCACGCCCCGTCATCCCATTTCAATTCCCCGCTCGCCATCGCCTCCCCTAACGCCACCTCCCTCAGCTCCGGCTCATGCCGCTCCAGCGCCTCCGGCGACGCCATCGCCGCCACCCCTTCATCCCCTAACGCCTGCTCCACCCCGTCCCCCGTACTCAGCGCCTGCGTGAACTCAATCTCCGGCCGCGCCTGCTGCACCGCCCCCAGAAACCGCGAACACTGCCGCAGCGCACTCGCATGACTCGCAATCCTCCTCACATCCCCGAACCTCCCCGTCCGGCTGATCAGCAAATGCCGGATCGGCAGCAACTCCTCCCAGCAGATGTACGGCCGCTTCACCGTCTCCGTCTCGAACAACCGCTCCAGCTCCCGGATCGACTCCACAATGATCCCATCCAGCGTGTTCTCCACTGCAATCACCCCGTACTCGATCTGCCCCGCCGCCGCTGCCTGCACAATCGCCGCATGCGTCTTCAGCGGCACTTCCCGAAACCCCGAGAGCCCGTCCACTCTCCCCGTAAAATGCGCCGCAAACCGCCGCGCCGCCGTGTAACCATTCGTCAGCGGGGCCGGTGCCAGAAATCCAATGCGGGGCAGTTCCATCGCCTCGCCCCTACCCCGTCCCTCGCCCCGCATCAAGCCGTTCGCGCCACCTTCCATCCTTGCCCTCGCCTGTCTCGCCCAGCTTCCTTCCATTCATCCGCCTTCCTCGCCCTCAACCCCGCTCCTCTCCCAACCCCGTCCTCCCCGCGCGGCTTACCCTTGCAGTCTGCTTCACCCGAACCCAAGTGACCCCAATCATGCCGAAGCACTTCCTCTACTTCGACCTCGAAACCCAACGCTCCGCCGGCGACGTCGGCGGCTGGGACCACAAGGACAAAATGGGCATGTCCGTCGGCGTGCTCTACAGCACAGCCACCGCCTCCTACACCATCTACCCGGAAGACAAGGTCGACCAACTCATCGCCGACATGGCCCGCGCCGACCTCGTCATCGGCTTCAATCACGTCGAGTTCGACTACCGCGTCCTCCAGGGCTACTCCATGTGGGACGTCGAAAGCCAGATGACCAGTCTCGACCTCCTCCTCGATATCGAGAAAAAACTCGGCCACCGCATCAAACTCGACGACATCGCCACCGCTTCCCTCGGCACCGGCAAAACCGCCGACGGGCTCGACGCCATCCGCTGGTGGCGCGAAGGCAAGATCATGAAAATCGCCGAGTACTGCTGCTTCGACGTCAAGGTCACCAAGCTCGTCCACGAATTCGGCGTCCGGAACGGCTACGTCCGCTTCCGCGACCGCTACGGCCGCGACCAGACCGTCGAAGTCGACTGGCCGGACTGGCAGTAATCTCCGCATTTCACCGTCACCGAACGCCTTGCGGCCGCCCCGCCCACGCTCTAAAGCCGCGGGATGCGTTCCAAATTCCTCCCGGTCTCCCTCGCCGCGCTCGCCGCCGCTTCCCCCTCCGTTTTCGCCGACGGCGCCTTCTACGGCGACCCGCCCGACGCCATCCACCCATGGACCATCCATGACATGAACCGCGCCCAACCCGCGCGCGTCGAACCCGGCTCCTTCAGCACTCAGGAACAACCCGGCAAACCTCCCTCGGACGCCATCATCCTCTTCGACGGTTCCCCAGCCTCCGTCGAAAAATGGGCCGCCGACAAAAACCCGCTGGAACCCACCAAGTGGATCGTCAAGGACGGCACGCTCCAGTGCGTCCCCGGCGCAGGCTACACCAAAACCCGCGAGGAATTCGGCGACTGCCAGCTCCACCTCGAATGGTCCGCCCCTGCCAAACCCGAAGGCTCCAGCCAGGGCCGCGGCAACAGCGGGGTCTTCCTCATGGGCCAAGTTGAAGTCCAGGTCCTCGACAACTTCAACAACCCTACCTACGCCGACGGCTTCGCCGGCTCGGTCTACGGCATCAACCCGCCCATGGCCAACCCGCTCGTCGCCCCCGGCCAGTGGCAGATCTATGACATCATCTTCCGCCGCCCGGTCTTCAAAGACGGCAAGGAAATCGAATCCGGCTACCTCACCGTCTTCCTAAACGGGGTCCTCGTCCAGGACCACACCGCCCTCGAAGGCGGCGGTGGCCACATGGGCCGCTCCAAATCCCACCCGTTCCCCGAAAAAGGCCCGCTCAAACTCCAGGACCACGGCAACCCGGTCCGCTACCGCAACATCTGGTACCGCCCGCTCCCCAAACGCGCCTCCGAAGGCGGCGACACTAGCACCATGAGCCCGGAAGCCACCGCCGCCAAACGTAAGCAGATCGCCACCTCCATCCGCGACGCCGCCGCCAAACAACAGGGCAAGGAACAACTCCTCCACTTCATGGAGTCCCTAACCTACGAGGCCGACCCGGCCACCATCACCAAGGTCACCGATCTCGCCACCGCGTGGCACGCCTCCTTCAAAGACCTCGCCCCTGACAAACTCGCCGACAAAAAAGGCGATGTCCTCCAGGTCAACAAAGCCGTCCAATACCTCGTCCGCTTCAAAATGCTCCCGGACTCTTTCGTCCTCAACGCGCCCCTCAAAAAACTCATCACCGACCTCGGCTGGGATAAATAACCACCTCTCCGCCTGACGGCCCGTTCCCGGTGCTGTCGTCCGCCGCCCCTCCCTCGCCGTCCCCTGACGACCCAAGGGCCCACCCGGCGGACGGCAGCACCCCACAAGCCCACCGTAGCAAGGCCGTCCCGGCCTTGTCCCTTCCCCTCCACCTTTTCCAAACACAGCCCGGGTGCGTTCTTTCTGACAGATAGTGTCTCGTGGACGCCCCACCCAACCCGGTGAAGCTCGGCATCCTCTACCACCAGTTCCTCCGCCGCGGCGGGCTCGAAGGCTATCTCCTCAAATTCTGCGGGGAACTAGCCGCCGCCGGCCACTCGCTCCACCTCGCCGGGGTCCACTGCGACGACAACTTCCGCCACCTCGCTTCCTCCGTCCGGCTCTTCCCCGCCGCCCTAACTAAAAACAGCACACTCCGCCGCTTCGCCTCCCAGTCCGCCGCCTTCGTCCCCTCATGGGACGTCGACGCCGTCCTCGGCTTCGGCCGCACCTACCAGCAGCACGTCCACCGCGCCGGCGGCGGCTGCCACGCCCGCTTCTCCTCAGACCTCCCATGGTGGAAACGCTGGCGACCCAAGAACCAGACCGAACTCGCCCTCGAACGCCAGCTCTACACCAGCGGCCTCACCCAGCGCTTCGTCGTCAATGCCTCCAAGGTCGCCTCCGAACTCCATTCGTTCTACAAGGTCCCCCACGACTCCATCCGCGTCATCCACACCGCCGTCGACACCACCTTCTGGCACCCGCCAGACAACCGCGCCGCCGCCCGCGCCGCCCTCAATCTCCCCGCCTCCGGCCCGCTCCTCCTCTTCGTCTCTCTCGACCACCGCCGCAAAGGACTCGCCGTCCTCCTCGACGCCCTCGCCAGTCTCCCCCGCAAGGACGTCACCCTCGCCGTCGCCGGCAAACCACTCGCCCCATGGCGCTCCCGCATCGCCGCCGCAGGCCTCTCCCACCGCATCATCGAGGCCGGCAACGTCGCCGACCTCCGCCCGTGGTACGCCGCCGCCGACCTCTTCGTCCACCCTTCCCACTACGACGCCTGCGCCAATACCGTCCTCCAAAGCATGGCCTCCGCCCTCCCCGGCATCATCTCTGCCGACGACGGTGCCTCCGAATTCATCCACCACACCACCAACGGCTGGCGGCTCGAAAACAGCCACTCCTCCACCGACCTCGCCAACCTCATCGAATCCGCCCTCGCCTCCGACCTCCCCGCCATCGGCCACGCCGCCCGCTCCGCCATGCTCCCGCTCACATGGCAGGCCCACCTCCACTCATGGCTCCAATGGATCCCCACCTCCCGCTTGTGAAATTTTTCACAAATACCCTTGCCGCTCCCATCCCCAAAGGCATCGTTTCTTGAAGGTCAACCAACCCGTCTCCCGACGTTCCCACGTGAGCACTGCCCCAGCTTCCCCTACCCCAGCCGCACCCCCAGTCGACCTCGTCAATGTCCAGGTCAACGGCCAATGGATGCAGTTCCCCAAAGGAATGCGGATGATCGAAGCCCTCCGCCAAGCCTCCGTCGAGGTCCCCCACTACTGCTATCACCCCAAACTCAGCAGCCCGGGCAACTGCCGCATGTGCCTCGTCGAAATGGGCATGCCCGCACGCCCAGCCCCCGGCCAGTCCGACGTCGAAAAAGACGATCAAGGCTTCGCCAAAATCATGTGGAGCCCGCGCGCCGTCATCGCCTGCGCCAACACCGTCTCCGAAGGCATCGGCATCCGCACCCAGGGCAAACTCGTCGAGGAATGCCGCCGCGGGGTCATGGAATTCCTCCTCATCAATCACCCTCTCGATTGCCCCATCTGCGACCAGGCCGGTGAATGCCGTCTCCAGGAATTCAGCGTCGAACACGGCCGCGGCGAAAGCCGCTTCCTCGAAGATAAGGTCAAAAAACCAAAAAACGTCAGCATCGGCCCGCGCATCACGCTCGACGACGAACGCTGCATCATGTGCAGCCGCTGCGTCCGCTTCACCGCTGAAATCGCCGACGAACCCGTCCTCGGCTTCACCGAACGCGGCAGCTACACCGTCCTCACCACCCACCCAGGCAAGGAACTCGCCCACAACTACAGTCTCAATACCGTCGACATCTGCCCGGTCGGTGCCCTCACCAGCACAGACTTCCGCTTCTCCATGCGCGTCTGGTTCCTCAAGGAATCCAACAGCTTCTGCACAGGCTGCGCCCGCGGCTGCAATACCGAAATCGGCTCCCGCAACGACATCATCCACCGCCAGACTCCCCGTCTCAACGACGACGTCAACTCAGCATGGATGTGCGACTCCGGCCGTCTCGACTTCCATTGGGTCAATAGCGAACGCCGCATGACCGACCCCACCATCAAGGTCGGCACCACCCACCGCATCGCCTCATGGCAGGACGCCCTCCAGTCCGCCGCCGCCGCCCTCACCAAGCCCGCCCCCTCACAAATCGCCATCGTCGCCAGCGGCCGCATGACCAATGAGGAACTCTTCCTCACCCGCCGTCTCGCCGCCGCTCTCAAAGTCCCCGCGCAGAACATCGACATCGTCCCGCGCACCGGAACCCCGGACAACTACCTCGTCCACGCCGACCGCAACCCGAACACGCTCGGAGCCAAACTCATCCTCACCAGCACCCCGGGCCAGCAACTCGCCGGCATCCGCGACCGTCTCGCCTCCGGCGAAATCACCACGGTCATCTCCCTCCGCGAAAACCTCCTCGGCGGCGCAGGCTTCCCAGCCGAATCCCTCGCCAAGGCCGCCTTCGTCCTCCAGTCCCACGTCATGCTCAACGCCGGCGCAGAACTCGCCCACGTCGCCCTCCCCTCCGCCGCCTACGCCGAAAAACGCGGCTCCATGATCAACGCCACCGGCCGCCTCCAGCGCCTCAACATCGCCGTCACCACCCCCGGCAACGCCCGCGACGACTGGGAAATCCTCCGCGACCTCACCCTCGCCGTCTCCGGCCAGAACGGGCTCTACTCCATCGACGATGTCTTCAAATCGATGGCCGCAGACATCCCCGCCTTCTCCGGTCTCTCGCTCGCCAAAATCGGCGACCAAGGCGTCCCCCTCGTCCCCGCCACCGAATCGGTCCCGCTCCTCGAACGCGAAAAAGACCGCCGCGCCAAAGGCATCATCGTCGGCTGACCATCCCCAGCCGCCCCCGGTTCGCCTTCGCCTCACCCGGCGCTTGTGCCCGCCGCCTCCCCCGCAATACTGCTCCCCCCTCCTCGGCCCACATCGCCGCAGGCCGCTAACTCCCTATGCCTTCCATCCCCACCGTTCACTTCGGCCTCGCTGGCCTCGGCAATGTCGGCATGGGCGTCTACAAAAACCTCCTCCGCAACGGTGACCTCGTCGCCAGCCGCTCCGGAGTCCGTCTCGACGTCCGCAAAATCGCCATCCGCAACAGGGATAAACACGTCGCCGCAGGCGTCCCCGCAGCCCTCCTCACCACCGACTGGCGCGACCTCGTCAACGACCCCGACATCTCCGTCATCGTCGAACTCATCGGCGGCACCACCGACGCCTACGATCTCGTCAAAAGCGCCATCCTCGCACGCAAAGCCGTCGTCACCGGCAATAAAGCCCTCCTCGCAGAACGCGGCATCGAACTCGTCGCTCTCGCCGAGCGCGAAAACGTCCCGCTCTACTTCGAAGCCGCCGTCGCCGGTGGCATCCCCATCATCAAGGCCGTCCGCGAAGCCCTCATCGGCAATAACATCGAGGCCATCTACGGCATCATCAACGGCACCACGAACTTCATCCTCACCCGCATGAGCGACGACGGGCTCTCCTACGATGACGCCCTCGCCGAAGCTCAGCAGCTCGGCTTCGCCGAGGCCGATCCCTACCTCGATGTCTCCGGCTGGGACGCCGGCCACAAGGCCATCATCCTCGCATGGCTCAGTTACGGCCAGTGGGTCAGCCCGGATCAGGTTCACGTCGAGGGCATCTCCCACCTCACCCGCAGCGACCTCGCCTTCGCCCGCTCCATGGGCTACGCCGTCAAACTCCTCGCCGTCGTCCGCCTCGACGCCTCCAAAAACATCGAGGTCCGCGTCCAGCCCTCCCTCGTCCCCCGCTCCAGCATCCTCGCCAGCATCAACGGGGTCATGAACGCCGTCGCCGTCTACGGCGACATCGTCGGCGAAACACTCTTCTACGGCAGCGGCGCAGGCCAGGACGCCACTAGCAGCTCCGTCATCAGCGATCTCGTCGACGCCGCCGACAATCTCATCAATGAAGCCGGCACTAACAATGGCTTCGTCCCCCACGGCCAGTACGGCGCTTCCCTCCCGGTCGCCGACACCATCTCCAGCTATTACCTCCGCCTCCACGTCGACGACCGCCCCGGCGTCATCGCCGCCATCGCCTCCCTCCTCGCCGACCACTCCATCGGCATCCTCTCCATGAACCAGCCCGAAGTCGACGCCTCCGCCAATGGTGCCGACCTCATGCTCATGCTCCACAAGGCCTCCTACGGCAGCATGCTCGCCGCACGCAACGCCATCGCCGCCCTCGACTGCGTCCGTCAACCCCCGGTCCTCCTCCGCGTCGAAAAATTCCCCGCCCGGCACGCCTGACCACCACCACCTAACATTCCACTCCCATGACCGCCGACGACGCCCGCCTCAGAATCGCGGCCCTCTCCGCGGAAATCGAACGCCACAACAGGCTCTACCACCTCGACGCCGCCCCGGTCATCTCCGACCGCGAATACGACGCCCTCTTCGCTGAACTCACCGCCCTCGAACTGACATGGCCCCAGTTCGCCTCCCCTGACTCACCCTCCCGCCGCGTCGGCGGCGCTCCCATCGATGGCTTCGTCCAGGTCCAACATGCCGTCCGCATGATGAGTCTCGACAACTCCTACTCGGAAGCAGAAGCCCTCGAATTCTATAACCGTCTCGTCAGGCTCACCAGCCTCGACTCCATCCACACGGTCATCGAACCCAAAATCGACGGGGTCGCCGTCTCCGTCCGCTACGAAAACCGCTCGCTCGTCCTCGCCGCCACCCGCGGCGACGGCATCACCGGCGACGACATCACCGTCAACGCCCGCACCATCCGCCGTCTCCCCCTAACGCTCCCGCCGGACGCCCCTCCTCTCCTCGAACTCCGCGGCGAAATCTTCATGCCCAACGCCGCCTTCCGCTCGCTCAACGACGAACGTGAAGCCGCCGGGGACGCCCGCTTCGCCAACCCGCGCAACGCCACCGCCGGCACGCTCAAACTCCTCGACTCACGCATCGTCGCCCGACGCCCGCTCGACATCATCTTCCACGGGCTCGGCGCTCACGCCGACCTCAATCTCTCTAGCATCTCGGAATTCCACGCGCTCCTCGCCCATCTCAACCTCCCCCGCGCCGACCGCATCTGGCACGCCGACTCCGCCGCTGGCATCCTCGACGCCATCCGCGAACTCGACTCCGCACGCCGCTCGCTCCCCTACGAAACCGATGGCGCCGTCGTCAAGGTCGACCGTCTCGATCTCCAGGCCCAGCTCGGATCCACTTCCAAAGCCCCGCGCTGGGCCATCGCCTACAAGTTCGAACCGGAACGGGTCACCACCACGCTCCGCGCCATCACCATCCAAGTCGGCCGCACCGGGGTCCTCACCCCAGTCGCCGAACTCGACCCTGTCTTCGTCTCCGGCTCCACCGTCTCCCGCGCCACTCTCCACAACGAGGAAGAAATCCTCCGCAAGGACATCCGCGTCGGCGATACCGTCATCATCGAAAAAGCCGGCGAAATCATCCCCGCCGTCGTCTCCGTCATCCCCGAAAAACGCCCACCCGGCACCCAGCCCTTCGATCTCTTTCAACACACGAACGGCTGCTGCCCTTCCTGCGGCAACCCCATCACCAAATCCGATGGCTTCGTCGCATGGCGCTGTCTCTCCCCAGTCTGCCCAGCCCAGGCCGCCACTAGCCTCAAACACTTCGCCGGCCGCAAAATGCTCGACCTCGAAGGCCTCGGCGACATCGTCGCCGACAAACTCGTCGAACGTGGCCTCGTCCGCACCCCGCTCGACCTGTTCCAACTCACGTTAGACCAGCTCGCCGCCCTCAACCTCGGCTCCGACGACGAACCCCGTGTCTTCGGCCCCAAAAACGCCGCCAAACTCCTCGCCGCCCTCGATCGCGCCAAATCCCTCCCGCTCTCCCGCTGGATCTTCGCCATCGGCATCCCCGAAGTCGGCGAATCCGCCGCCCGCGAACTCGCCCGGCTCCACCGCAACTTCTCCGATCTCTTCTCCACACCCATCCTCACAGATCTCGCCGCTCTCCCCAAGGGCAAACGCAAGGAAGATCACCCGACCCTCGCCCCCTTCCGCATCGCCCAGGAAGTCGGCCAGGTCGCCGCCCGCTCGGTCCTCGACTTCGCCGCCAGTCCGTCCGGCGCCGCCTTCATCACCGCGCTCCAGTCGCAGTTCCATATCGACCCGCAATCCGATAACTTCGCCCCCCAAACCCCGGACTCCGCCGCCGCCTCGCTCTTCGCAGGCACCACATGGGTCATCACCGGCACTCTCTCCGAACCACGCCCCACCTTCGAAGCCCTCATCCGCAGTCTCGGCGGCAAAACCTCCAGCTCGGTCAGCACCAAAACCTCCTTCCTCCTCGCCGGCGATGAAGCCGGTTCCAAACTCGACAAAGCACGCCAACTCGGCGTCACCGTCCTCTCAGAACAGGAATTCCGCGCCCGTCTCGCCGAAGCTCCCGCTCCTCCCGAGCCCGCAGCCCCCACCACCCAGCCCGACCTCTTCGCCTGAACCTCCACCGCTCCACTCCCATGCTCCGCCGCTGGCTCCTCCTTCTCCTCTGCTCCACTCTCGCCGCAACCGCCGCCGACACCCCGCCGCCTAACATCGTCCTCATCGTCTCCGACGACCACGCATGGACCGACTACGGCTTCATGGGCCACCCTCACATCAAAACCCCTAACCTCGACCAGCTCGCCGCCCAGAGTCTCACCTTCCGCCGCGGCTACGTCACCTCCAGTCTCTGCTGCCCCAGTCTCGCCACCATCCTCACCGGCCAGTACCCCCACCAGCACCGCATCACTTCCAACGACCCACCCGTCACCGCGAGCCTCCCCCAGGGCACCCCCAGAGTCAAAGACCCTCTCTTCAAATCCGGCCGCGAAACCATGAACCAGTTCATGGACGCCGCACCCTCCCTCCCCAGAATCCTCGGCACCCACGGCTACCTCTCCCTCCAGACCGGCAAATGGTGGCAGGGCAACTTCAAACGCGGCGGCTTCACCCACGGCATGTCCCTCGGCGACCCCGACTCCGGCGGCCGCCACGGCGACGCCGGTCTCGAAATCGGCCGCAAAACCATGCAGCCCATCAGCGACTTCATCGCCACCGCACGCTCGGAAAAAAAACCATTCTTCGTCTGGTATGCCCCGCTCATGCCGCACGACCCTCACACCCCACCCAAACGTCTCCTCGACCTCTATCGCGACAAAGCCCCCTCCATCCACATCGCCCGCTACTGGGCCATGGTCGCATGGTTCGACGAATCCATCGGCCAGCTCATGGAAATCCTCAAATCCTCCGGCACCGACCGCAACACCATCGTCGCCTACGTCGCCGACAACGGCTGGATCCAATCCCCTGACAACCCACGCTACGCCCCGCGTTCCAAACAATCCCCCTACGACGGCGGGCTCCGCACCCCTATCATGATCCGCTGGCCCGACCACATCGCTCCCGCCCAACCCGATGTCCCCGTCAGCAGCATCGACCTCGCCCCCACGCTCCTCAGCTGCGCCGGTTTCCCGAAACCAGACTCCATGCAAGGCCTCGACCTCCGCGACTCCGCCGCCCTCGCCGCTCGCCACGGTGTCTTCGGTGCCTGCTTCACTCACAACTCCATGGACCTCAACCGCCCCGCCGCCAGTCTCCGCTGGCGCTGGGCCATCGACGACCGCTGGAAACTCCTCATCCCCGGCCCTAACGAACCAGACGCCCCCGTCGAACTCTTCGACATCATCGCCGATCCCTCGGAATCCAAAAACCTCGCGCCCGACCAACCCGAAACCGCCGCCCGTCTCCGCGCCCGCATCAATACATGGTGGGACGGCAACTGACCGTCTCGCCCTCCCCTAACTCAAGTTCCCCGGCGGTTCCCGTACAACGCCACGTGCAACCGTTGGCAGAACCGGTGCCCGCTCTCCTTGCACACGTCGCTCAGCCACGCACTCCGCTCCGCTAGTTCCCCCGGCTCCCGTCCCTCCGGCATCAGTAGAATCTCCCACGGCCTAACCTCACAGCACGTCTCCTCCATCAGCGCCCGCATCTCCTCAAGGTCCTCCCGCGCCGCAATCACAAACTTCCACTGGCACTCACTGTGTCCGTGCCACGCCCGCAGCACATCCGGACGCCACCGGGCCTCCTCATGACGCCGGATCCACCCGGCCTCCGCCTCTCCCTCCAGCGGCACCGAGTGCGCCAATTTCGGACTCAACGACGCAAGGTCACACGCAATCCCAGCCGGCGGCACCGTCCCCGCCGTCTCAATCGTGATGTGATACCCGCGCTCCCGCAACGCCGCCGCCAACTCGTGAATCCCCCGCGCCACCATCGGCTCACCACCCGTCAGCACCACATGCCGCGCCACCGGCCACTCCCCGACCGCCCCCACAATCTCCTCCACCCCCATCTCCTTCCCCTCAGGCTTCCATGACGCATACGGCGTGTCGCACCACCGACACCGCAAATTGCACCCGCTCGTCCGCACAAACACCGACGGCACGCCCGTCAGCACGCCTTCCCCCTGCAAACTATAGAATATCTCGGAAATCAGCATCGTCTCTCCCGCTCACGCCTCCGGCACAAATTCCCCATGCCCCGCCGCCCGCAGCGCCGCCCGCAACCGCTCCGCCGCCGCATCCAACGCCTCCGCCCCAGCCCGGCTGTCCTGCCGCCCGAAATCCATGTCCCCAATCTCATCAATCGGCGTCAGATGCAGATGCAAATGCGGCACCTCCAACCCCGCACACATCAACCCCACCTTCGTGCACGGAAACGCCGCCTGAATCCCCCGCCCCACCTTCTGCGCCGTCACAAACAAATGCGCCGCCAGCTCCTCCGGCGCATCCACCCAGTGATCCACCTCCTCCCGCGGCACCACCAGCGTGTGCCCAGGCCGAATCGGCGCAATCGTCATGAACGCCATACACTTCTCGTCCTTCCACACAAATCGCCCCGGAATCTCTCCGGCAATAATACGGGTAAATAAGGTCGCCATGGTGCTCTTCAGTTCAGGTTCGGGGAATCGTCACAGAGAAACCATTTGCCGCCGCTCCGCAATTCCCTTAACTCGATTTCCGCGCCTCTCCCCAATCCCGGCGCCACCCCATCCGCCGCATGACCAACCGCTACCAAGTGAAAGGAAAAATCGGCCAAGGCGGCCTCGGCGACGTCTACCTCGCCCACGACTCCCAGCTCGATCGCGACGTCGCCCTCAAACGGGTCCGCCCACCCGAAGACTCCGCCATCAGCGCCGCCAACCTCGAAGCCGATCTCATCCGCGAGGCCCGCACCCTTTCCTCCCTCCAGCACCCCAATATCGTCACCATCTACGACGTCGGACACAACGAATCCGGCTCCTTCGTCGTCATGGAACTCCTCAAAGGCGAAACCCTCGACCAGGTCAGCGATCGCGGCAAACTCACCGTCGCAGACTTCCGCGAGGTCGTCCTCCAGGTCCTCGAAGGCATGGTCGCCGCCCAATCCCTCGGACTCGTCCACCGCGACCTCAAACCAGGCAACCTCATGGTCAACTGGCTCGCCAGTGGCAAATTCCAAATCAAAATCCTCGACTTCGGCCTCGCCCGATTCTCCAAATCCGCCGTTCCCCAGACTCAGGACCAGGGCGACGGCATCTTCGGCTCCATCTGGTTCATGGCCCCGGAACAATTCGAGCGCCTCCCGCTCGACGCCCGCACCGACATGTACTCGCTCGGCTGCATCTTCTACAAAATCCTCACCCAGCGCCACCCCTTCGACGGCACTTCCCCCGTCGATGTCATGGTCAGCCACCTCCAGCACGCCGTCACCCCTCTCCACCAACTCCGCAACGACGTCCCCCGCTGGATGGCCGACTGGGTCATGTGGCTCGTCTCCCGCAACATGGACGATCGCCCCCACGACGCACGCACCGCCCTCAATTTCTTCCTCGCCGAAGCCTCCGGCCTCCCCGCCGAACCCGCTCCACCTCCACCTCCGCCCCCCAAAACCGCCTCAGTCCGCATCGTCGGCCGCGGCACCGCCCGAGGCCAACGCAACCCCTCCCAACCCGCCCGCTCCCCAGCACCCGTCACGCGCCCTGCAACCGCCACGCCCGCAGCTCCCGCCGCCGCCGCCAAACCCGCCACGCGACCCGTCGCGCTAGCCGTCTCTCCCACCACCACCCCACCCCGCGCCGCCTCCTCCAAACCGTCCCGCCCCACCACCCCAAAAGACCCAAGGGCCGCCCTCAAATGGTGGATCCTCGCCGGCGTCGCCCTCGTCGCCTACCTCACATGGGTCATCCTCAAACCCCGTACCCCCATCCTCCCACGCGCCGACCACGACGAACTCGTCACCCGGCTCTCCATCCAGGATGAACCCCCAGGCGACGCCACCCTCGTCGCCGAACTCGTCTCGTGGATCGGCGAAACCGCCTCCCCGGAAACCCCCAAAATCGCCGCCGTCCTCGGCCGTCTCAAAGGCCCCGACATCAACGAGGCCATCGGCACCCAACTCGCCACCGCCAAAGGAGCCGCCCGCACCGTCCTCACCGAAATCGCCGGCGACCGTCCCTCCGCTCCCGGCAACGCCGCCCTCCTCGAAATCCTCGCCTCCGGCTCCCCCGAGGACCGCAACCTCGCCGCCACCTCCCTCGGCAAATCAGGCAACGCCCCGGAAGCCCTCGCCATGGTCAAGGCCGCCGCCATCGCCAAAGACGACCAGTCCCGACGCAATCTCGCCAACGGCGTCTCCGCCATCCTCGCCCGCTCCGCCGACCCCGCCACCCGCGTCCGCACGATCGCTCCCCTCCTGCCTTCCTGCGACCCAGCCTTCCGCCCCGATCTCCTCCGCCTCCTCGCCGCCACCGGCGATTCCTCCGCCTCCGATGTCCTCATCGACGAAATCAAAGCCGGCGGCGACCGTCTCCGCGACGCCTTCAACCAGCTCGACGCATGGCCCGCCGCCGACTCCAATCTCGCCAGCGCCGTCCTCTCAGCCACCCTAGCCGGTGACCACGACTCCCTCACCGGCCCCGCCGCCCGGCTCCTCGCCCGGCTCCAGGACCTCGATGCCGCCGCCACCGTCACCTCCCTCGCCCGGCTCGTCCCCGCCACCGCTTCCTCACCAAAAGCCGCTACCGACTTCTGCCTCGCCGCCGCTTCCCTGGCCTCCCCGGAAGCCGCTGCCCTCGTCGCCTCCATCACCAGCGACGCCGCCGCCCCAGCCCAGGCCGCCATCGCCGATAACATCAAGCGCATCACCACCATCCAAACCGGCGCCAACATCCTCCCCGCCGCCGCCGCCGTCATCGTCAGCAACACCAAGGACGCCTTCCACTCCCCCACCGTCCGCTACATCACCAGCTGGCTCCAGCCCTCCACCCGCCTCGCATGGGACGTCTCCATCCCCAAAGCCGGCAAATTCTCCGTCTCCATCCTCCAAAGCAGCGGCCAAAAAGGCGACCGCTCCTGCCGCATCGCCCTCGGCACCTCCGCCACCGAACGCAATGTCCGC
>QQNF01000016.1 GCA_003402705.1 Verrucomicrobiota bacterium
CCATCACCGGCAATCCGTCCGTCGAGATAGGTGATGATGTCGCGCTGGGCCTGCTTGCCGAGCTTGCGGAGTTCCTTCAGCGCCCGTTCGTCGAACCTATAGACCCAGCTCATGCTTCACTTCTTCTGCGGAATAGGTCTTGCCCGGACGCTCCAGACGTTGCGTGGCCAGATAAACGTCCTCCAAGTCTTCGAGGTGTTCGAGGATCGCCTCGCGGGCGTAGAAGGTCTTGGTGCGTCCGGTCATTTTGGCCAGACGTTCCAGACGCCTTTCGATTTCGGGATCGAGTCGGATGGCGAGCATGAGGGAATCCTACTGTCGCTATACACGTATAGCAAGCGGCAGAACCTCTTTCTTTCAGCTGCTTCTGGTCGGAACGCTTCTTTTGGGCGGAATACGCGTCTGGGGTTTTGCGGCTACGTCGCAACCCGTGTCGGGGCAAACCGTCCTAGCAAGTCTTTCATTGTGGTTGCGGACACCGTGAATTCGGCGGAAGACGAGGGGCCTGTCAATTGGGTCGGTGCGATCGAAGACGCAGGGGATGAAGCGGTCGAAAAGGCGGCGGGAGACATGGGAGAGGAGGTTGTTGTCCCAGACGGCGTTGTCGAGGAGGCGGCCGATGGGTTCGGCTTTGAGGGCGCGGAGGACGAAGATGCCTTCTGGGGTGCCGCGGATGGCGTCGAAGGGGATAGCGGCGAGCTGGATGTTAGTTCCTCGAGGAAAGAGCCGGGGATGAGCTGGAGTTGGTCCAATTGGATGAGGGCGGAGACTTCTGCCGGGAGGTGCTGGGGGAGGAGAGCGGCGGCGTTGGCTGGGTCTGAGAAGCCTTCTTTGAAGAGCTTGTCGTATGGCTGGTGGAGATCCTCGTCGGGCATTGGATTGCGAGGAGGATAGGGTGATGGGAGGTGGTGGCTGGAAAAAAGACGGCAAAAGACGTAATTGCGGGTGAAGGTGAATTGGCAGGGGGATGCGGGTGAGGAGATCGGGTATGAGGTTGGCTTGCGGATTCGGTGGTTCGTCAGTGTGGCATGGATGCGACTGGATGGGAGTTGACGGGCGCTGAAAAGTGGTATTTCCTGCTCTCATGAAAACCGCGAATGTAGCAGATTTAAGAAATGACTTCCGCAAAGTAGCCGCGTGGATTTCCGACGGTGAATCGGTGATCGTGAAGATGCGAGGTAAATCCTTTGCCTTGCTCACTCCAATTCGGGGCGAGGATGGCCCGCCCATGCCAAAGATTGATTTTGCTGGCCAGCTTAAACGCATTTGGGGGGACAGGGTCTTTTCGGATGAAGAGGTCCGGCAGATGAAGGAAGCGGAACGGGAGGGGCAAGAAGGCTAAAGATGACTTACCCGGACACTTCCTTTCTTTGTGGTCTGTATGTGGCGCAGAGCACCTCAGCTAGAGCAACGCGATTCATGAGCCAGCAGCCCACGGCTTTAGCAGGCACCTCGCTGCTTTTTTATGAGTTTCGCCAATCAGTGCAGTTTCAGGTTTTTCGTCACAGCAAAGACAAGACTCAAGGCTACCCTTCCGCAATCGCCCGAGTTGCACTCATGACTCTGCAGGCTAACATCGCTTCCGGCGTGTTTCAAACTCCTCACGTTGATTGGGGAGATGTGCATCGGATGGCGGAACGACTGGCTTTTCAGCACACCGCAAAACGAGGTCACCGCAGCTTTGATGTTCTCCACATTGCGACGGCACTGCACATTGGGGCTTCGGAGTTCCTCACTTTTGATGCCAATCAGAAAGAGCTTGCTGAGGCGGAAGGTCTCGTGGTGCCGGTATGACCGCAGGAGCTTCAGGGTTCGATCTGATGCGTCTGCTGCCGGTGTGCCTGTCTTGCCCGGTTTCGGCCATGATCGACCGGGCTGCTGGATTTTGGGAATGAGGGGTGATTTGTGGGGATGCGGTGGGCCGCTGCGATGCCGAGGGCGTTGCAACGGAATGGGCTGGGTGCGCGGTTGAGTTGGTGAGAGAGGGGTCTTGACACAATTGCCACCGAGTGAGGTGTGATACAGTCTGCACATGGCTACTTCATCCATCATTCACGCCCGGATCGATGGGCCGACGAAAGAGGCGACGGAAAGCGTGCTTCGTTCGCTAGGAATGACGCCTACGGAGGCGATTCGACTGCTTTACCGGCAGATCGCGTTGCGGGGGGAATTTCCCATCGAATTGCGAGTTCCCAACGAGCTGACGGCTGCGACCTTGTCTGCTGCGGAGCGCGGGGATGAGATTGAGGAGCACATTCAGGTTCCTTCCTGAGAATGGGGGCATGATGTTGATGGTCCAGATTCTGGTTCGCTGAGGCAGCGACTAGGGCGGGACGCTTGCTGCGGGGGGCTGCCGGGTTGGATTCGCGTGATGTTATGGCCGAGATGGAGCTGCCTTCCGGGATTACCATTCGAGGACGAGGCCGTCGTAGGCGATGCGGATGTGGTCTGGGAGGCTGGCTTCGAAGTCGGCGTGGGAGAGTTCGTGGCTGAGGTGGGTGAACCAGACCTGGGAGGCGTGGGTGGCGGCGGCGGCGGCGAGGGCTTCTGAGGCGTTGAAGTGGGTGGGGTGGGTGGTGAGGCGGAGGCAGTCGACGATGAGGACGTCGCAGCCGTGGAGGAGCTGCATGGTGGGATCGGGGATTTCCTTGCAGTCGGGGATGTAGGCGATGCGTGGGCCGTGGTCTGGGTGGAAGAGGAAGCCGGAGGTATCGACCTTGCCGTGGAGGACGGGGAGAGCGGTGATGGTGGTGCGGCCGAGGCGGAAGGGGCCTTCGATTTCGCGGGGGTCTGGTTTGAGGTAACCGGCGTAGCGGTTGTGTCCGTTGAAGGCGAAGTCGAAGACACGCCGGAGGTCGTTCATGGTGGCGTGGGAGGCGTGGATGGGGAGGGAATCGTCTGGGCCGAAGGTGAAGCGGCGGAGTTCGTCGAAGCCCATGATGTGGTCGGTGTGGGCGTGGGTGATGAGTGCGGCGTCGAGGTGGCGGATGTTGGCGCGGAGGCATTGCTGGCGGAGGTCTGGGCCGGCGTCGACGAGCCACTGGGCGTGGTCGTCGTTGATGAGGAGGGAGCAGCGGAGCCGTTGGTCGCGGGGGTCGGTGGAGAGACAGACCGGGCAATCGCAGGCGATCATGGGGATGCCTGTGGAGGTACCGGTGCCGAGGAACGTGAGAGAGAACATGGACTGGGTGAGCAAACACGGGAAGCGGGGAGGTGCAGGTGGATTTTCTGCGGGGTGTGGAGAGGTGAGGCGGCTGCTTGATTCCGTGCGGCGGGCAGGCATAGTCGGGCGATCCTGACACCTTGATCAACGCCATGCTTGTATCCATTACTTTGAAGAATCTTGCGCTTGTGGAGACGCTGACGTGGGAGCTGGGGCGAGGATTGGTGTGTGTGACTGGGGAGACTGGTGCGGGGAAGTCGATTATTGTGGGGGCGCTGAAGCTGGTGCTGGGGGAGCGAGCGGATCGGGATCTGATCCGGACTGGGGAGGATCAGTGCACGGTGGAGGCGGTGTTTGCGTTTGGGGAGACTGGGGTGATTGATGGGGTGCTGACGGCGGCGGGACTGGAGCCGTGCGAGGGTGGGCAGTTGATTATCAAGCGGGTGATTTCGGCGGCTGGGCAGAACCGGCAGTTTGTGAATTGTGCGCCGGCGACATTGCAGGTGCTGAAGGCGGTGGGGCAGCATCTGGTGGATCTGCACGGGCCGCATGAGCATCAGAGTCTGAACAGCCGGGAGCGGCAGCTGGCGATGCTGGATGCGGCGGCTGGGGCGGAGAGGGCGCTGGGGTCGTATGAGGCGGCGTGGCGCGGGTGGCGTCGGATTGGTCAGGAACTGGATGAGTTGAGCCGGAGCGAGGCGGCGGGGACGCAGGAGCTGGAGCTGTTGCGTTATCAGGTGGAGGAGATTGATGCGGCGGGTTTGCGGGTGGACGAGGAGGAGCCGTTGCTGCAGCGGCACCGGATGGCGGCGAACGGGACGCGGCTGGCGGAGCTGGCGGGGCAGGCGGTGGGGTTGCTGGGGGACGGGGAGCAGTCGGTGCTGGTGCAGTTAGGGGAACTGCGTCGGGTGTTCCGGGATCTTGAGAGGACGGATCGGGGTGCGGCGGTGGTGACGGCTCCGTTTGAGGCTGCGTTCATGGAGCTGGAGGATCTGGAGCGGGCGGTGCGGCGGTATCAGGATGGGCTTGAGATTGATCCGAGGGAGGTGGCGGAGCTGGAGGAGCGGATCAATCTGATTGAGACGATGAAGCGGAAGTACGGGGGGACGGTGGAGCGGGTGCTGGATCACCGCGATGCGGCGGCAGCGAAGCTAGGGCGGATGGAGGGACGGGGAGAGGAACTGGAGCGGCTGGGGGCGGCGCTGGTGGCGGCGCGGGCGGCGGTGGAGACGGCGGGGACGGCGTTGAGTCAGTTGAGGCGGAAGGCTGCGCCGCGGCTGGCGCGGGAGGTGAGCCGGCATCTGGCGGACCTTGGTTTTCGTGAGGCGAAGTTCAGTGTGGAGCTTGCGCCGCTGGGGCAGCCGGGAGGGGCTGGGCTGGAGGAAGCGGAGTTCATGTTTGCGCCGAATCCTGGGGAGCCGGCGAAGGCGTTGCGGGTGATTGCGTCATCCGGGGAGATGAGTCGGGTGATGCTGGCGGTGAAGAGTGCGCTGGCGAAGGAGGACAACATTCCGCTGCTGGTTTTTGATGAGATCGATGCGAATGTGGGTGGGGAGATTGCGGCGGCGGTGGGGCGGAAGATGCGGGAGCTAGGGAGCAGTCACCAGATCATTTCGATCACGCACATGCCGCAGGTGGCGGCGCTGGCGGCGTCACATTATCTGGTGACGAAGGTGGTCGAGGGCGGGCGGACGCACAGTGAACTGACGGCGGTGAGCGGTGCGGCGAGGGTGGATGAGATTGCGCGCATGCTGGGGGGACGCGCGGCGAGTGCGCGGGCGCATGCGGAGAGCCTGCTGAGCGGTGGGGAGTGAGCCCGCGGGTGGGGGCAGGTGGCGGCTGATCAGGGCTGATCAGGGCTGGCCGGGCTTTTTCTTTTTGGAGTAATCGGCAGGGGAGCGATCCGGAACGGGCTCTGAGGTGGAGTCTTCTGCGACCTTGGGGAGGGGCAGAGAATCCAGCGGGGCGGTGCTGTGGGCTTTGTCGACGACGGCGGCGGCGATGCTGTAGCCGCAGCGGCGCAGGTCTTCGAGACCGATTTCGATGGTGTCGCGGATGAGTTGGGCCCGGGTGCGGTTCATCAGCGCAGCGGTTTTATCCAGCTTGGAGAGGAGCGCGGTGGGGAGGGCGAGGGGAATCGGGCGGGACTTGGAGCTCATGTGATCCTGACGCGAAGCCATTCCTTGATGCGGCGACGGTGGAGATGTTCATATCACGAACCTTCCGTCTGGAAACCGGCAATTTTGACTGGTTGCGTGGGGTTGGGTGGGGACGCGGAGGGACGATCAGACGAGGACGCGGAGCGGGAAGCCGGCATGGCGGATGTGGACGGGGACGGATCCTGACAATTCGCCATCGGCTTCGAAGGGGACATGGCCTTCAGCGGAGATGGTGAGTTCCGGCGTCTGGAATGTGAGGACGGAGCCGTCTGTGGCGAACTGGCCTGACATGACGGAGAGGGAGAGCTTGAGGAATTCGGCGATGCCGTGGTATTTCATGACGACGACATCGAGTTTACCGTCGTCGAAAGAGGCGTCCGGGAAGAGACGGAATGGACCGCCGTAGCTGCGGCCGTTGCCGATGAGGGCGACGGTGCCGGTGATGGGGTCTCTGCCGGGGGCGCGGATGGTGAGGAGGGGTGCGGGCTGCTGGAGGGTGCGGAGGCCGCTGAGGAGGTAGCTGAGGGGGCCGAGCTTCTTTTTGCTTTCCCATGTGGTACTGGCGATGATGCTGGCGTCGAGGCCGGCGCCGGCGAGCTGGACGAAGTAGGAGTCGTTGGCGCGCCAGAGGTCGATGGAGCGGGAGGTGCCGCGTTCGATGACGGCCCAGCATTCGTCCATTTGGTCGGAGGGGAGGCCGAGGTCCATGGCGAAGACGTTCATGGTGCCGGAGGGGAGGAGTCCGAGAGCGGAGGGGCAGGAGGGACCGGCTGAGGCGATGCCATTGACGACCTCGTTGACGGTGCCGTCGCCACCGGCGGCGACGATGATGGGTGCGCCTGCGGCGGCGAGGGAGGCGGCGATGTCGCGGGCGTCTCCGGCCTGGCTGGTGGGGTGGAGGACGATGCGGTCGCTGAGGGCTTTGAGTTCGTCGATGCGGCTTTCGGCCTGAGCGCTGCGGGCGCTGGGATTGAAGATGACGGGGACCGGCGGGGCTGGGGACACTGGTGCTGGAGGGTGCTGGAGAGGAGAAGGACCGTGCGGGCGGAGGGCTTGTCAACCCCTTGGGCGCGAAATTGCCAGATAAAAGGCTGGGCGCGCACCGCTATTGCTGACGAAGATCAACCTCCGGCTCTGCCCCAACTCTGAATTTTTCCATGACTATGCTCCCGCCCACTGCTGTCCGCGGACTTGCTGCCGCTTTCACTGTTCTGACGGTTCCCGCAGCATTTGCGGACACGCTGAAGGAACGCCAGGCCAAAGTGCTGAGTGTGGTTGAGAAGGCCCGTCCGGCGGTGGTGTGCATTCAGTCGCGCAGCGGTGCGGCGATGGGGTCCGGCAGCGGGGTGATTGTGTCGAATGACGGGATTATTCTGACGGCGGCGCACGTGGTGGACGGGACTGGTGGCGGCAAGGGGCCGACGGAGGTGATTGTGGTGCTGAATGACGGGCGTGAAGTGAAGGCGAAGGTGTTGGGGCGGGATCGGAACCGGGATGCGGCGATGTGCAAAATCGAGCAGGGGACTGAGTGGGCGCATGTGGAGATGGCGAAGGCGGAGACGGTGGAGCAGGGGGAGTGGTGCATTGCGATGGGGCATCCTGGAGGATTTGATCCACAGCGCGGGGCCCCGGTGCGGGTGGGTCGGCTGTGGCAGAACAACGACAAGGCGTATTACCGGAGCGACTGCACGGTGTCGGGTGGAGACAGTGGCGGACCGCTGTTTGATCTGGACGGCCGGGTGATTGGGATTCATTCGAGCATCAGCATGGACCTTGCGGAGAACCGGCACGTGCCGATCGGGGTGTTCCATGATGACTGGGATCGGCTGATGAAGGGGGATTCGTGGGGCAACATGAACAAGCTGCTGAGCGGGTCGGAGGATCTGACGCCGAAGAAGAAGGAGAAGCCTGAGCCGAAGGCGGCGCCGAAGCCTGAGAAGGGGGAGACGCCGCCGGGGCCGCGCGAACCGGCACCTCAGCCGTCGGCGAAGACGGCGGTGTGGCTTGGGATTGTGATGGACGTGGTGGATGGGAACATCACGGTGACGGAAGTGGCGGATGGGTCGCCTGCGCAGAAGGCAGGTCTTGAGCTGGAAGATGTGATTCTGAAAATCGACGGCAAGACGGCGGGCGGCACCGGTGACATTGCGGCACGGGTGCGCGGCGCATCGCCTGGTGATGCTGTGACCTTCACGGTGCGCCGGAAAGGCAAGGAGCAGGACATTTCCGTGACCCTAGCTGAACGCAAGTAACCCCGCAGGTGAGAACTCCAACTGAAACGATCATGAAATCCCGATTCTTCATTCCCGTCATTGCCGTGGTGGCCGCTGGTGGTGCCGCGCTTTCGCTGCACGCCCAGGATCAGCCGAAGCCGAAGCTTGAGTTCAAGTTCAATGGTGACCCGCGAGGCGGGGCGGCGATGGAAGAGACGCTGCGGAAGATGATTGAGCGCATGGGGCTCGGCGGCGAGGCCCGGGAGCAGATGGAGAAGGCGCTGGAGCAATGGAAGCAGGGTGGGGAGGGTGGCCGCGGGACCCAGCAGCAGCAGGCACCGCAGCAGCAGCAGTTCCGTTTTGAGTTTAAGGACGACGGGAGCGGCCCGAAGATGTACCGCAACGGCAAGGAAGTGACTCCTGAGGATCTTGGGGATCTGATGGGGCCGATGCAGAAGCAGCTGGAGGAGATGTTCAAGCAGCAGTTTGGTGGTGAGGGGCCTGGGAGCGGTGGCAATCCGCTGGAGGAGATGATGAAGGAACTGCAGAAGCGCATGCAGGGCGGTGGAGGATCGGGAGCGCCGGGTGCACCGGGCGCGAATCCGCTGGAGGACTTGATGAAGCGCGCCCAGAAGGGTGGATTGGGCGGGCCGCGGACGGGCCGCGAGCGTTCCCGGTTCAGCAAGCAGCACACGGCGGCGCTAGCCGAATGGCGACCGCTGACGAAGGCGGCGCGGGAGTCGACGGTGCGGGTGCTGCGCGATGGCGATCAGGTGGCACTGGGGACGATTGTGAGTGCGGATGGTTATGCGCTGACGAAGGCGAGTGAAGTCGAAAAGGGTTCGCTGGAGGTTGAGTTTGAGAACGGGCGGATTGTGACGGCGAAGGTGGTGGACAAGATGGACGCGTATGATCTGGCGCTGCTGAAGGTTGAAGCGAACGGCCTGCCGGTGGGGTCGATTGTGCCCGAGGAAGTGGCGGTGGGGACGCTGGTGGCGGCTGTTAGTGTGGATGAGGATCCGCTGGCGACTGGGGTGATCAGTGTTCCGGCGCGGAGCCTGTCTGAGAAGACGAAGGGAGCGCTAGGGATTGAGTTCAAGATGGATGCGGAGCTGGACGGCACGGGCGTTCCGATCGGGAAGCTGGTGACGGGCTGCGCTGCTGAGAAAGCGGGATTGAAGCCGGATGACAAGATCATGGCGGTGAATGGTCAGCCGGTGCCGTACCCTGCGACGCTGATGCGGATTGTGTCGGCGCTGAAGCCGGGGGATCCGGTGAAGGTGCGGTATGAGCGTGAAGGCAAGGAAGCGGAGCTGGAGTTTCCGCTGTCGAGCCGTGAGGAACTGTTGAAGGTGCGTCAGGAAGCGATTCTGAAGGAGACGGGCATGAAGCAGCTGCCTGACCGGCGCGCGCTGGATCCGACTGCGCAGATGGGATCGAGCCTGAGCGGCAATGCGTCGGGTTATCCGAAGGCGGTGCAGAGCGACCTGACGATTGACGCGAATGAATGCGGCGGGCCGGTGGTGGACGTGGACGGGCGGATTGTGGCGATCACGATTGCCCGTGCGGAGCGGGTGAGCACGTACATGGTTCCTGGCAAAGTGGTGGCGGATCTGCTGAGCGACCTGAAGAGCGGGAAGTTCACGCTGGCGAAGGATGAGGACACGCTGCGCGGGGAGTTGCGTGAATCCGAGCAGGAACTGCAGAAGGCTGAAGCAGCGCTGAAGGAAGCGGAAGCGCGCCGGAGTGCGGCGGCCGAGCAGCTCAAGAAGTTCGACAAGAAGTGATACGTTAGCCGATTACGGCTGAGAAACTGACGAGTCCCCGGTGTGCTGCGGTGCGCCGGGGACTTTTTCTTTCCGGCGGCGGGAAAAGACGGAGAGGCAGGGTAGGGGAACTGAGCCGCCGGCGGGGTCGCGGAGTGCTGGATTTCAGGAGAGGCGGTTGCCGCTGTCCGGGCGGGTGGGGGTGATGCTGCGTTTCGGGAGGAACGGCTTCACGAAGGCGTCGTCGAAGGTGTAGACGTTTTCGAAGTCTTCGACGCGGTCGGTGGCGCTTTTGCTGAAGATGCCGGCTTCGATGAGATTGAAGACCATTTCGCCGATGTCGCGGGTGGTGCGGACGCCCCATGCTTCGAGGATGGTGGGGACCATGGGGCCGAATTCGCGGAGGGCGTATTCGCGGAGGCCTTCACAGAGTTGGGGGCCGCTGACATGACCGGGGATTTTCACCTTGCGCTTCTGGAGGGCGCGGATGGTGAAATCGAGGGCGTCGCGGAGGAACGCGTACGCTTCCGCCGCGTAACGGGGGTCGCGACCGGTTGCCTGCTGCACCGCCTCGTCGAATTGGGTCTTGCTCATGGATTCAGGGACTAGTCACGGGCTCGGCGGTCCGCAAGGGCGCGACGGCGGCGGGAAGGATTCGGGCGTCATGGCTTTTGCGCACGAGGCGGACGATGCCGCCGATGATGACGGCGCAGAGCAGGAGGGCGGCGATGATGGATTCCCGACGGGTCACTGGGGCACGTTAGCCATGATTGCGGGGAACCGCAAGCGGGCGCGAGGCTTGACGGCGAGGGGGCAGCCCGGCAGTTTGAGGGCATGAAATGGCTTGTGCTTCTAGGTCTGGTTGTTTGTGCCCCGATGGTTCCGGGTGCGGATGAGGTTCCGCTGAAGGGACTTGTGGCGACGCTGCCGGAGACGCCGCCGGCGGCGAGTTATGGGCGACGGGACGGATTGGTGCAGGAAGTCTGGTATGAGAGTGTTCCGCTGCGGGGGAAGCCGACGCGGGTGTTCGGGTGGCTGGGTCGTCCGGTGGCGGGTGGTGGACGGGCACCGGCGATGGTGCTGGTGCATGGTGGTGGGGGGCGGGCGTTTGCGGAGTGGGCGAGGCACTGGGCGGAGCGGGGTTATGTGGCGCTGGCGATGGACACGGCGGGGCAGGGACCTGACGGGAAGGCGCACGAGGCGGGTGGGCCTAGCCAGGGGGACGACGTGAAGTTCCGGGTGTTCAGCGATGCGGAGGCGGCGGACATGTGGACGTGGCATGCGGTTGCGGCGGTGCTGAGGGGGCATGCGCTGGTGCGATCGCTGCCGGAAGCGGATCCTGAGCGAACGGGAATCACGGGGATCAGCTGGGGAGGATACCTAACGTGTCTGTGTGCCGGGCTGGATCCGAAGTTCAAGGTGGCGGTGCCGGTGTACGGCTGCGGATTTCTGGGTCATAACAGTTTCTGGCGGGACCGGAGTCTGGCGGCACTGGATGAGGAATCACGGGAGCGGTGGCTGCGCTGGTTTGATCCGGCGACGACGGCTGGAGGGATTCGGTGTCCGGTGCTGTTTCTGAATGGGACGCACGATTTCGCCTATCCGCCTGACAGTTATCGACGGACGTATTCCCTTGTGCCGGAGGAAGTGCGGACGCTTTCGCTGCGGGTTGATCTGGATCACGGGCACATCTGGACGTTTAAGGAGGTGGATGCGTTTGCGGACAGCGTGCTGCGGCCGGGTGAGGGCAGTCCGCCGCTGGTGCGGATGGGGCCGCTGGAGCTGATGGATGGCAAGGCGAGCGCGGTGATTGCGGCGGGTGGTCCGGTGGCGAGTGTGGAGTGCCATGTGACGACGATGACTGGCGACTGGACGAAGCGGGTGTGGCGGACGATTCCTGCGGAGGTTTCGGGGAAGGCGGTGAGCGCGGTGCTGCCGGCGGAACGGCCGCTAACGTATTTCTTCACGGTGAAGGATGGCCGGGGGCTGGTGACATCGACGAGCTGGCGTTCCGAGGGAGCGGAGTGAAGGATTTCCGAGGAGGTCATGCCTGATGGGCTGCATGCGTCGGAGAAGGGGTATGGGATCTGGGCGGAAGCGCGGAAGCCGTTTCTGCCGTGAGGTCGGGAGAGTCGGCGGGAAGAAAAAGGGGCATGGCTGCGGTGAAGCGAGCCATGCCCCGGGGAGAGGGGATTCTATCCTGATCGGTCAGACCGTCGGGATGCTGAATTCCTTGCGGTAGACTTCCATGTCGAGGGCGTTGGCTTCGGCGGCGAATTCGCCGGTGTATTTTTCCGAGGCGGGGTCGAGCTGGAGCATGGGGCCGATGACGATTTTGGAGAGATCGGCTTCGAGTTTGTTATCCTTGAGGTGGGTGAGCATGCGTTCGAACGTTTCGGTGAAGAGGGCATTGCCCTTGAGGTGTTCGCGGATCTGCTCGGACGAGGTGACCTTGCCGAGACGGTAGCTGTGGTTGGCCATGTGGGCTAGGGAAGCGGCGAGGTGGCCGGTGAGGGCGTTGTGGGTGTCCTCGAGTTTGCCTTTACGGATGGCGTCGAAGAAGTGGCGGCGGTGGCCGGCGCCGTCGTTCTTGTTGAACTTGGCGACTTCCTTGCCGGCATTGTCGTAGGCTTTGCCTTCGGCGACATAGCCGCCTTCGCATTCGAGGACGTTGCCGATGTCGACGACGCCCTTGTAGCGGTCCATGCGGCCGCGGAAGTTCATGTCGGCCTGTGGAAGACCGCGGACTTCGAAGATCATGGGGATGGGTTTGAAGTCGTAGAAGGCGATCTGGGTGTTAGCGGTGGTGGCGTCGTCATCGATGCCGAAGCGGCCGCCGATGCTGATGACGCGTTCCGGGTTGGCGGCGGGGTCGCCGAGGACCCAGCGGGCGACGTCGAGCTGGTGCGGGCCTTGATTGCCGATGTCGCCGTTGCCCCATGGCCATTGCCAGTGCCAGTCGTAGTGGAACTGCTTGCGGTGGACGGGTTCCGTTTCGCGGGGGCCGCACCAGAGGTTGTAGTCGAGGGTGGAGGGCGGCTGTTGCGGGCCGGAGATCTTGCCGATGCTGTCGCGTTTTTTGTAGCAGAAGCCGCGGGAGACGACTGGTTTGCCGATGGCGCCGGTCTTGACGAATTCCATGATCTTGACCCATGCGGCGTCCGAGCGGCGCTGCATGCCGTGCTGGCAGATGAGGTCCGGGTGTTTGGCGGCATGCTGGACGAGGAGGCGGCCTTCGTGGATGTTATGGCTGACTGGTTTCTCGACGTAGACATGTTTGCCGGCCTGGAGGGCGGCGATGGCGATGAGGGAGTGGAGGTGATTGGGGGTGGCGATGATGACGGCGTCGATGTCCTTGTTTTCGAGGAGCTTGCGGTAGTCCTGGTAGGTTTCGACTTTGACGGAAGCCTTGTCGGCGTCGGCCTTGCGCTGATTGACGACGGCCATGTCGGCGTCGCAGACGGCCATGGCCTGACCTCCATGGGCGTTGCGGAGGGCGTCGTTGTAGTGGCCACCGCCCTGGCCGCGGGCGCCGATGACGGCGACATTGATGCGGTCATTGGCACCGATGGGGCGGGCCCATGTGCTCATGGGGGCGGCGAGTCCGGCGGCACCGGCGAGGGAGCCTTGCAAAAAGCGGCGGCGAGAGGTCTTCATAGTTGGTGGGGGGAGCTGCATGGGGTGCAGCGAATGTTTGGGGGTTTAACGATCACATCACACTCCATGGCGGGAGATGGCGCAAAAGTCCTGAGGTGACGTGAACGCGGACGGGGTTGGGAGGTGGTGCGAGACTTGCGTGGACTGGCGTGCGCAGGTATGCGAGGGGCATGTTTATTGCTGCCCGTTCTGCTGCTGCCCGTGCTGTCGGGGTGTTCCTTGGATTCTGCGCGGTGGTTCCGGCGGATGATGTGCTAACGGATCCTGCGAAGCTGCCGGAGGCGATGGCTTCGAGTCCTGCGGCGGTGGATTGGCTGACGCAGAGCGGGGGTTTCCCGTCGGTGCTGGCGCAGACTGATGCGGGAAAGACGGTGGTTTTGGGGAATGGGTTGGTGCGGCGGGAATGGCGGATTGATCCGGCGGTGGCGACGGTGCGTCTGCGAGACGAGACGACGGGGCATGAGTTTCTGCGTGCGACCGGGCCGGAGGCGTTTGTGACGCTAGGGGGCAAGGAGTATGCGGTGGGAGGATTGAGCGGGCAGCGGAGCACGAATTTTCTGGCGGCGGCGGAGATAGCGGGGCTGAAGCCGGTGGAGGGGAGTTTCCGGCTGGAGCGGATGAGCAGCGGGCCGGTGCGGGAGCGGTTTGCGTGGAAGCGGCATGCGTCATGGATCAGTCAGGATGCGGCATGGCCGCCGGCGGGCAGGGAAGTGGTGTTTCATTTCCGCGGGCCTGAGGGAACGGCGGCGGCGGGGGTGACAGTGGAGGTGCATTATGAGGTTTATGACGGACTGCCGTGCATGGGGAAGTGGCTGACGGTGACGAATGGCGGTGGAGCGCCGGTGATGCTGGATGCGTTCCGGCTGGAAACGCTGAGGGTTACGGAGGCGGATGCGGACGTGGAGGATCCGTGGCGTTTTGCGGTGCCGCCATTGCATGTGGAGACTGACTTCACGACTGGGGCGATGTCGAATGCCGCGGCGCAGAATCAGACGGTGGCATGGACCACGGATGAGGAGCATCGCACGCAGACGAACTACGGGAACAAGTCGCTCTGTGTGCTGCGGGTCGCGCCGCCGCAGGGGCCGGCGAGGGAACTGATGCCCGGAGGTGCGCTGACGACGTTCCGGGTCTGGCTGATGCCGCTAACGAAGGGTGATGCGGACCGCAATGCGCTAGCGTTGAGCCGTTTCTACCGAACGACGGCGCCGTGGACGGCGGAGAACCCGCTGATGTTCCATCTGGTGAAGAGTGACATTGCTTCGTGCCGGCGGGCGATTGAGCAGATGGCGGAGACGGGATTCGAGATGCTGATCCTGAGTTTCGGGAGCGGGTTCAATCTTGAGAGCACGGACCCGGCGTATTTTGCGGCGTACAAGGAACAGGTGACGGATTACGCGGCGCAGAAGGGGATTGTGGTAGGGACTTACTCGCTGCTTTCGAGCCGGCGCATCAGCGACGAGCATGACGTGATCAATCCGCAGACGGGCAAGCCGGGAGGGTTTGCGAAGTTCGGGAATGCGCCGTGCCTGTGCAGCCAGTGGGGCCTTGATCATTTCGCGCAGCTGCGCCGGAACCTGACGGCGGCGGGTTTTCTGGTGCACGAGCACGATGGATCGTACCCGGGCGATCCTTGTGCCTCTGCGGTGCACCCCGGGCACAAGGGATTTGCGGATTCCCGCTGGAACCAGTGGGAGCAGATCACTCGTTACTATCAATGGTGCCGCGCCGAGGGGATCTATCTGAATGTTCCCGACTGGTATATTCTGCATGGATCGAATCGGAATTCGATGGGATACCGTGAGGACAACTGGTCGCTGCCGAGGGCGATGCAGGAGATCATCGAGCGGCAGAACATCACGGATGGCACGCGGTACAAACTGCCGTCGATGGGTTGGATGCATCTTCCGCTGACGCAGTATCACGGGGGCGGTGCGGCGGCGACGTACGAACCGCTAGCCGAACACCGGGCTGACTACGCGCTCCGGCTTGCCAGTCTGCTAGGGGGCGGGGTGACTGGTGTGGTGCGGGGGACGCGGCTTTACGATTCGCCGGAAACGCTGGCGGTGGTGCAGCGGGAGGTTGCGTTCTACAATGCGCACCGGGCGATTCTTGACAGTGCGCTGCTGCCGCTGCGGCGGGCGGACGGACGGGACTGGGACGGCTGGATTCACGTGAATCCTGCGCTGCCGGAGCCCGCGCTGGCGATGCTGTTCAATTCGCTAGAAGATCCAATGGTGCGCCGCATCACGCTGCCGCTGCGGTATGCGGGGCTGAAGGGTCAGGCGACGCTGCGCATCGACGGCGGTGCGCCGCGTACGGTGACGCTGAATGCAGCGGGGGAAGCTGTTATGGAACTGACGCTGGCGGCCCGCAGCGCGACCTCGGTGACGGTGGGGCAGTGAGCGGACCGCGCGGCGGCGAGTGGTTCAGGGCTTGGTGACGAAGCCTGAGACGTCGGCGGCGAGCTTCTGCAGCGAGGGCAGGTTTGTGTACATCATGTGGCCGCCGTCGTAGTGGGCCCACTGGAAGTTGCCGCGGAGGGCGTCGGGGAGGTCGAGGTGGCGGACGCTGTGGGCGATGGCTTCAGCGGGAGTGGCGAGATCGTGATAGCCGCAGCCGATGAAGACGCGGAGGGAGGGGTTCTGGGTGATGGCACCGCCGAGTTGGGAGGCGACGTCGAAGTAGCGATTGCCGCGGCCGTAGTTCCATGGGTTGACGGCACCGTTGAGGATTTCGTAGGGCCGGTCGGTCGGGAAGTTGAGACCATCGGCGGCGCGCAGGTAGGCGTTCATGCTGGAGGCGAAAGCGCCGAAGACGACGTCATAGCTAGGGTCGCCGTCTGGGCCGGTGCAGCGGCCGTCGAAGCGGCCGACGACCTTGTCATCGGCTTCGAGGAGTTTGGCGCGGAAGAGGGAAGGATCGATGCGCAGGTTGTTGCGGAGAATGAGCGGGGTGGGAAGTCCGGTGAGGAGGGAGAGGTAGTCGGCGACTCTGCGGCGTTCTTCGGCGGGGAGGTCAGCGCCCATGAGGAGGGCGCGGGGGTATTGTTCGCGGGAGAAGTCGACGGCGCGTTTCCATGTGGCGGCGAAGTCTGCCTGGAGTTCCGGGGCGAGCTTGCCGTGCCAGTGGGCGACAGCGGTCATGTTAGGCAGCCATGTGTGGAAGGGAACGTCGTTCTGTTCTTCGGGGGAAAGGGTTTTGAAGTCGAGGAGACCGCTGACGATGATGATGCCGTTGAGGTACATGCCGTAGCGTTCCTGGAGGTGCGCGGCGAGGCCGCTGATCCGGATGGCTCCGTAGCTTTCGCCCATGAGGAATTTAGGGCTGTTCCAGCGCTGGTGGCGGGTGATCCAGAGCCTGACAAAATCGCCGACGCTTTCGACATCTTCGCTGAAGCCGTGGAACTGCTTGGGGTCCTCGCCTTTTTCGGCCTGGCTGAGGCCTGTGCTGACGGGATCGACGAAGACGAGGTCTGCGTCCTTGAGGAGGGTGAACTCGTTATCTGTCAGGGAGAAGGGCGGGCGCGGGCCGGTGACGCCGTCGGGTGGGAGGACGACGCGGCGTGGGCCGAATGCGCCGAGGTGGAGCCAGACGGCGCTGCTGCCGGGGCCGCCGTTGAAGCAGAAGCAGACGGGGCGTTTGGTGGCGTCGCCCGCGTCGGTGCGTTCATAGGACACGGAGAAGACCTTGGCGCGGGGCTCGCCGTAGGCTTTGGTGAGGGTGAGGGTGCCTGCGGTGGCGCGGTAGGCGAGCTTCTGACCGCCTGCGGTGATGGTGTGCTGGGTTTCGACCGAGGTATCCTTCGAGTCTTCCTTCGGCGCGGGTTTTTCTTCCTTTTTTGGTTCCGGCTTTTCGTCTGCGGCGTGCAGGTGCGGGCCGGCTGTGATGAACAGGGCAGCGAGGAAGGCGATGGATTTCATGCGGCGTCGGTACCGTTCGAGCGGAATGAAGTCAAGCCATCCGGGAATTTGGAGGAGGGCGGTTGGGTGGTGCAGATGGGGCCGGGGCGGACGATCACTTCACGAATGGTTTTTCGGTCTGCCAGCGGAGCATGGTTTCGACGTTGCGCTGGTAGATTTCATTGGCCTGGCCTTTGCCGCCTTCCGGGTGCTGTGCGGCGACTTCGATCCGGTAGACGGCTTCGCTTTCGGGGGTTGCGGGATCGCCGGTGCGGGCCTGCCAGTCGGCGAGGGCGGCGCGCATTTGGGCGAGCCTTGCGGCGTGGGCGGGATCGGCGGCGAGATTGCGGAATTCGTCAGGGTCGGTGGTGGTGTCGTAGAGTTCCTCCTGCGGTCTGGTGTCGCGCATGATGAGGGACTGCTCTGTGGTGAGTTTGCCTTCGGCGTGGAGACGACGGATGGCTTGGATGATGGCCTTTTCGTCCTTGTAGCGGTTTGGCTGGAGCCATGGGCGGCTGGGGAAGCTGTTGCGGATGTATTTCCATCGGGTGTCGCGCACGCTGCGGATGAGATCGACGGTTTCGTCGGCGCGGTCGCGGGCGGCGAAGACGAAGCGCCGTGGTTGATAGTCTGCGGCGAGGTGATTGCGGCCGTGCATGGCGGCGGGGACGGGGATTCCGGCAAGCCCGAGGGCGCAGGCTGCGAGGTCGATGTGTTCGACCGGGTCTTCGCGGACGGTTCCGGCGGCGATGCCCGGGCCGCGGATGACGAGCGGGACGTGGGTTCCGCCGTCGTAGAGGAACTGTTTGTTGCGGACGTGGCTGATCCCGTGATCTGTCAGGAAGACGATCACGGTGCGGTCGAGTTCACCGGCGTCGCGGAGCCGTGCGACGACCTGGCCGACCTCGTGATCGGTGACGCTGACACAATCGAGGTACTGGGCCCAGTCGGCGCGGATGACGGGGTCGTCCGGGAGCCATGCCGGGAGTTTGACGGAGGCTGGGTCTGTGACTGAGCCGAGGAGGCGCTGCACTTTGTCGGGCCACTGAGGTTTGGGTGCCTGCCCGCGATTTTTGCCGCCGTGGAGCTGGACCTGGATGAAGAACGGCTGGCCCGGTGTTCTGGTGGTCCAGTGGGTGCCGCTATAGGTGGCGGTCTCGTTCCAATCGAAATTGTAGTCGGTTTTGGCGACTTTTACGGCGGGTGATTTCGCGGCGGCAGCGGCGGGTTTGAGGAAGGCATCGAGTGTTAGATTGCTGGTGTGGTAGCCGGCATCTTTGAGGATCGCGGGAACGAGACGCACGCCATCGGGCAGGGTGATGCGGTGCCCGGCGACGCTGGAGCGGTGGTGTTGCGCCCCGATGCTGGTCTGGTAGCGCCCGGTGATGAGTGCGGAGCGGCAGATGCTGCAGATCGGGGCGGTCACGAAGGCGCGCGTGAATTTTGTGCCTGCGGCGGCGAGTGCATCGACGTGCGGGGTGGCGATGCCTGCGTCGCGGTAGCAGGCGAAATCGGCGGACATGTCTTCGGCGAGAATCCAGACGATGTTGGGGCGGTCCGCGGCGGGGGCCGCGATGGCGGCAGCGGCAGCGAGCAGGGCGATGATGATGGGGGAACGCATGCGACTGTCAGTTTCGTCATGCTGATTGCCGATGACAGCCCGCGAGGGCGTAGCGGAAGCCTGTTTCTGAGGATGGGACTAACGTTCCCTCCGCCGCAGCGGCACCCAACTCTGCCACTCGCTGACTGTAGCGGGTCAACAGCCGCTTGCGGGACCTCGCCTCGCTTCCACGACCTCGATGGAGTCCCGCGCGACTTCTACATCTACTGCTCGGGCCGACAGATTCAAACTCGCATGATCCACGAGCCGGATTTCACGGGTTAGCAGCTGCGCGAAAGCCGAAGATGCGGGTTGACGGCAATATGACCTGATGATATTGTTGCGGGAAAGCCGCGGCTCTTGGAGGTCGAATATGGAGATATCAGCCCCAAATTGCTGTCCTCATTGTGAGGAGAATTCGGCATTAAAAATCCCTGCTTTTTCGTGATATGAGACCTCCCGTGCTCCATCAGGACGACTTCACAGTGAAAGGCCGCGTCGCGGTTTGGATTGGTTTGTTCAGGGACGAGGTGATCTCGGACGGTTGCATGAAGCTTGACGGCGCATTTGAGAGAGACTTTGGATTTCGGATAGGTGGCGGCAGACTTCAAGAGATGGTTGTTTCCGGGCGGCCTGTTTCGATTCGGGCGTTGGTCGAGGGATTTACCTGCTGGCGTGATTCCGCCGACGGGGTGGTTGCAGCAGCGGAGGAGGCGGGTATCACTTCTGCTTCCTTGATGCTCGTACTTCACTCAGTCGAGTTTGACCCGAAGCGAGTCACAGTAAATCCGAATGCACCAATCCGCTTCATCGGCAATTTTGATTCTCACGTTTCGGAAGAGAGAAGCCGAGACCGAGCCTCGTCGTTCTTCTGAGTGATTTGGGGGCTGTGCGGCGGACTGGATCGGAGGGTGTGGAGAGCGGGCCGCGCGCACTCGGTGCGTCCTGAGAGTTGCTATCCTGAAAGTAGTGCAGAGCCTCCGGCTGGTATGGAGAGGGGCGGGTTTGGGGAGGGTGCGCGGTGAAGCAGAAGTGGGTGGGCGACGGATACCTGACGGTGGTTGAATTGGGGTCAGTGAGTTCGCCATCGGGAATCCGGAGTTTTGTTCTTGATGGAGATGCTATCAAGTGGTGGCGCGTGCAGTGGTTGCAGGCCGGGGGCTAGACCCGGCTTGAACGGAATGGCGAGACGCTGGCGGTGATCGGGGAGGCTCTCGCGTCCGTGCCAAGCCTGAACGGAGTGGCACTTCACGAACTGCGATGAAATGCAGGGCGGGCCGGGCGCGGCCGTTTCTGGGGATCAGGACGCGTAGATGGACGCTGCGGCGCTGGTGGCTCCGGAGCGAGAGAGGATGATTTCGAGGGCAGCGAGGACGAGTTGGACATTGCGGCGGGTGCTGCTGCTGCCCATGAGGCCGATGCGGAGGGCGCGGCCCTTGAAGGGACCGAGGCCTGCGCCGATTTCGATGCCGAACTCTGTGAGGAGGCGGCGGCGGATGAGGGCTTCGTCGAAGCCGTCCGGGGCGTGGATGGCATTGAGGGTGGTGAGGGATTGCGAGGGAATGTAGTGGAGGCCGATGGATTCGAGACCGGCGCGGAGGGCGCGGTGGTTGAGCGAGTGGCGGGCGATGCGGGTGTCGAGGCCTTCTTCGAGGATGATGGCACAGGCCTCGCGCAGGGCGTAGGTCATGTTGATAGGCGCGGTGTGGTGATAGGCGCGGTCAGCGCTCCAGTAATTGCGGATCATGGTCATGTCGAGGTACCATGACTGGACCTTGGAGCGGCGGGCGTCCATGCGGGCGAGGGCACGGGGAGAGAAGGTGACAGGCGCGAGGCCTGGCGGGCAGCTGAGGCATTTCTGGGTGCCGCTGTAGCAGGCGTCGATGCCCCATGCGTCGACTTCGAGGGGCAATCCGCCGAGAGAGGTGACGGCGTCGACGAGGAACAAGGCACCGGAGGCGTGGACGAGCTTTGAGATTTCCTCGAGCGGCTGGTGGGCACCGGTGCTGGTTTCTGCGTGGACGATGCCGAAGACCCTGGCGCGGGGGAAGGCACGGAGGGCGTCGGCGACGCGTTCGGGCGGGATGGTTTCGCCCCATGGGACTTCGATGGCGTGGACGGTTGCTCCGGCGCGTTCCATGACGTCCTTCATGCGGGTGCCGAAGACCCCGTTGACGCAGACGATGGCTTCGTCGCCTGGTTCGATGAGATTGACGACGACGGCTTCCATGCCGGCGCTGCCGGTGCCGCTGATGGCTAGGGTGAGTTCGTTGGCGGTGCGGAAGATGGTCTGGAGTTGCCGCCGGGTGTCGTCCATGAGCGCGAGGTATTCCGGATCGAGGTGTCCAAGGGTCGGTGCGGCCATGGCATTGAGGACCCGGGCCGGGACGTCACTGGGGCCAGGGCCGAGAAGCACGCGCTGGGAGGGATGGAACGAGCCGGTCAGATGCATGGCCTTGCCCATACTGGACGGCGCGGCCTGCTCAATTGGAAATCGCCCGGGGGGAGCTGCGGAACCATTGAGTCATGGAGAAAAATCGCGGCCGAGGGACGGCGCGGGCAATGGCTGCGGGAAAGCCGTCGGGTGTGGCGCGATGCCGTGTGTTTCGACCCGATGCCGACCAGTGCACTGGCCGGGTGGTCCGCGGGGCACCGGGCACAGATTTTCCGTTGCCCGGTTATCGATCCGGCGATTAGCTATTGACGTTCTCCACCGAGTTAACCCTGATGATTTGAACTATGAAGACCCCGACTGCCATTGCCTCCCTTCTGCTGCTCGCTGCCATTCCGGCGGTTGCTCAGGACAAATCTGCTGCTGCGCCTGCTCCGGCGGCCGCTGCCGCGGTCTCTCCGGAACTTGCGGCGGCCCGCGAGACTGCGGCTGCTTATGTGGCCGCCTACAACAAGGGCGACGCCGCAGCGGTCGCCGCACTCTTCGCTGTAGACGCCGAATGGATCAGCAATGAAGGCGTCCAGACGAGCGGTCGCGCCGCGATCGAGGCCCTGCTCAAATCCGTGTTCGCAGACAGCAAGGGCCGCACGATTGCCCTCGGAATCGAAGCCGCGCGCCGGATCACCGACGATGTTTTCAGCGTCCGCGGAGAAGCGACCGTCTCTGATCCTGATGGGTCCTCGGCCGTGAATGAATTCACCGCGGTTCATGTGAAGCGCGACGGAAAATGGGCTATTACGGAATTCACAGAACTGGACGACGAAAGCGCCCCGTCCCCCGCCACATTCCTTCAGGACCTCGCATGGTTCGCCGGTTCCTGGAAGTCCACCGAGCCTGACGGCATGAAGTGCACCGTGGAATGGTCGCCCTCCGGCAGTTTCCTCACCCGCACCTTCAGCATCCCCGGTGCGGAAGGCGACGAGGCCCGCGAAGGAACTGAAATCATCGGCTGGGACGCCGAACAGGAACAAATCCGCTCTTGGGTGTTCGAATCTGACGGCAGCTTCACCGAACGCACATGGACGCCGGACGGCGACCGCTGGCTCGTCCTCAGCCGCACGGTCCTCCCCGACGGCGAAGTCGGCAGCGAGGAAATCACCGTCTCGAAAGTGGACGATGACAAGGTCTCGTGGTCGATCGCCAGTCGTTCGCTCGGCGGCGAAACCCTCCCGAACATCGGGCCAGTCACGATCGTCCGCGACAAGTAACCTACCGCTCATTCCGCACCATGCGTACCATCTTTTACTCCGTGCTCGTCCTCGGCACGGCATTCCTCACCGCCACCAGCGGTGCCCGGGGTGCCGCCGCCCGGCCGTCGGGCGGTCACAACTTCTCCAAACCGTCGTCGTCGTCGCGCCCCTCGGTAAGCCGCCCGGCTCCCAGCCGTCCCTCCGCGAGCAAGCCATCGAGCCGCCCGGCTCCCAGCCGTCCCTCCGCGAGCAAACCATCCACCCGCCCGGCCCCAAGCCGTCCCTCGATCAGCCGCCCGGCCGAGAGCCGCCCGTCACCATCAAAGCCCAGCACCCGCCCAGCGCCCAGCCGCCCGTCTGTTGAACGGCCGAATGCCGGCGGTGGTTCCAGCTTCCAGCGCCCGACGACAAAACCGGCTCCCCGTCCGGAAATCAATCGCCCCTCCACAAAGCCAGCCCCGCGTCCGGAGCGTCCGACCGGACCGATCGCACTACCCGGAACCGGCGGTCGCCCGACCACCCTGCCAGGCAACCTGACGAAACCAGCCCCGCGCCCGGACCGCCCGAGCACCCTGCCCGGCAACATCAACCGTCCGGGTGAAGGTGGCAATATCAACCGTCCGACCACACTGCCTGGCAACATCAACCGACCGGGACAAGGTGGCAATATCAACCGTCCGACCACGCTGCCCGGAAATATCAACCGCCCGGGTCAGGGTGGCAATTTCAACCGCCCGACCACCCTCCCAGGCAACGTTAACCGCCCCGGCAACCGCCCTGGCAACCGTCCCGGAACCAATCCCCCGGCATGGAACAACCGTCCGGGTTGGAACAGCAATCGTCCGGATTGGGGCGACCACTGGAACAACATCGGCAACAACACCCAGAACAACTTCAACAACTGGCAGAACAACAACACGACGGTCATCAACAACTTCAACGTCAACCGCCAGCAGAACTGGAACAGCATCAATACCCATTACAACGACCGCAACTGGTATGGCCGTTACGGTTCGGGCGACTACAACCGCTGGTGCGGCGACATTTATGCCTATCGCGGCGGCCGCTGCCGCCAAGTCTGGACCGGCTGTTACGGGTACCATGATTACTACTTCAACGCCGGTTGGTGGGGATCGTGCTGGTGGGGCGGAGTCGCCGCAGCGCGCACCGCAGTGGCGGTCACGTCCGCAGTGCTCTCGCCCTGGTGGTGGTGGCGTCCGGTGACCTATCCGGTTTATTCCACGTTCTACGGCCCGGCATGGCCAGTCCAGCCGGTCGTCTATGACCCCGGCACCACCGTCATCATCGAAGGAGACGAGATCTATATGAATGGCCAGCCTTCCGGCAGCGCCACCGTGCACCGCCAGCAGACGATCGCCCTAGCGTCTCCGCCGCTTGAGGCGTATCCGGTTCCGGAGCCAGCAGTGGAAGGCCAGCCGGAAACATGGCTGCCGCTCGGCGTCTGGGCCCTCACGCAGCAGGAAGATGGCGACGCCATCATGTTCTTCCAGCTTTCGTCTGACAAGAACGGCATCATCGCCGGCGCTTACAAGAACGTCATGACCGGCGAAGACCAGCCCGTCGTCGGCCGCATCGATCCCAAGACCCAGCGGGCCGCATGGCACATCGGGGAGAACACCGGCACCGTCTACGAGACTGGCGCGTCGAGCCTCACCTATGATGCCGCCAGCGTCTTTGTGCACTTCGGAGAGAAGCAGTCGCAGACATGGCTCCTCGTCCGCCTGCCTTCCCCGGAAATGCCCGCAGATACCGTCAAACTCCCGGAAATCACCACCCGCGCGCCAGAAGGCGGCAAGTGACCACCGCGTCAGGCGACTTCTGATGTCGAATCCCGGCCACCGGTTTTCCGGTCGGCCGGGATTTTTTTGGCCCGGTGCCGCCGGCCCGCCCCACAAAAAAGCCCCGCTCACCATTCCGCACCTCAAGCCGTCGGGGGTTGCCACCAGCCGCGGCGCGCCCCGAACTGCAGCCAGCCGCTGCGTTGTACGGCCGCCTCGAGGGTTGCCAGTTTTTCGGCGGCCGTCTTGCCTGCATCGCCGCCAAGGTTTCCGGCGAGACCGACAGTGCGGCCAAGGGCGACCCATTTTGAGGCGAGCAGCGACTGCCGCAATCTGGCTAGGGAGCGCTGCGCTTTGGCATCGGTCCGGGCTGCGTCGCGTTCCTGTTTCAAGGCGGCGATGCGTTCCGCGAGGGCACCCGCTCCTCGCGGGAGAGGTGCGGCACCGTCGTAGGTATTGACGGCATCCTTATTGGGAAAGACGGAGAGTTCCGGCCATGCTGCTTCGTCGAGCGCAGCGACGGCGGTTTCCACGGCATCGTCAGGGAGATTTGTCAGGAAGCCTGCGAGGACCGCCTGGAACACGCCGTGATGGAGCCCGGAAAGGTTGTCCCATGATGCCCGTGTGAAACGGTAGAACCTTGCCCGCAGGGCGAGGTCGGCCGCAAGTTCCGGCGCGAGATCGCGGTACAGGTCCAGCCACTGCCGCAGCAGTTCCCGTAGCAGCGGCGCTGGCTTTGTGTTGATCGTGTTCGTGTCATGCACGCGATAGTGCAGCAGCGGTTCCTTCACCACGCGCAGCTGACCGCGCAGGGCGGCCTGACTCAAAAAGTAATAGTCGTGGTTGAAACGGTAGGGCTTGAATGGATGCGCCGGAAAGAATTCGCGCCGCGCGATGATGTTGCTGGACGACACGATGAAGTTGGCCTCGCCCATCCACGACACCGGATCGGTTTCCGGATCGGCTCCGCGGCTCCAGACCGCCCGGAGCCAGCGGCCCCGCGGATGATCTTCCGGCAACGATCGGTCGTCGTCATCCATGAGGACGAGTCCCGAAGCGACGACTTGGGCCGTTGGGTCGTTCTCGAGTTCCGGCAGGCATTTCGCAAACCGCTCCGGGGCGTAGAAGTCATCTGAATTCAGGATCGCGATGACGTCGCAATCTTCCGAGGCCATTCCGATGAGCCGGTTGATTGTTGCGTGCGCCCCCCGGTTTTCCTGCCCGAGGACTTCGACGCCCTGGTCTGCGAACGTCCGGCACACTGCCAGGGAATCATCGCGCGAACCGTCATCGATGCAGATCACCCGGTCCGGCGGACGGCTCTGGGCCAGCACGGATTCGAGCGCCCGGCCGATGTAGCGGGCATGATTGTAGACCGGAATGACAACTGCCAACCTCATGTTCCCGCCGCCATGTCACCGCCTGCGCCCGCAGCAATGGGGAATCCACGAGGGCCTTCGACCGTCCTCCGGATGCGGCAGAAAGAAATCTGCGGTCTGCGTAAGGAATTGATTGCGCATCCCCGCAGTTTCGGCCATACTTGATTCGTTATTCATCGTCTCATCCGCCTTGCTGCCCCATGAACGCATTGACTCCCCCCGCACCGCCCGCCATGATCAAGGCGCGTTTCGCCGCCGCCTTCATCGTCATCTGTCTCGCGATCGGCACGTTCCGCATGCTGCGCGCGCTCAACGCCGTACCAGCAACAGCTCCGCAGCCCGCAGCCGTCGTCAACACCCCTGCCGTCACCGCAACAGCCCCGGTCCCAACCCCGGCCCCGGTCCCGCCCAAACCGACGCCGCCACCCGAGCCGCTAACTCCCGACCCGTGGGGCGAGGTCGATATCTCCAACCAGCTCCAGTCCTACCTTCGCACTAAACCCCCTCTCCTCGACCCGGAATGGAAACTCAGCGCCAAAGCCGTCGATGCGCTTCAGCTCTCCCCGGAGGAAATCACCAAAGTTCAGAATGTCCTCGACACCACCCGCCAGCAGATGCGGGCCGAAGCACAGCGCCGCCTCGTTCCCGAACCCCGCCTGTCCAAGGGAGACATCCACGCATTCCGCATGAAGGCCTATCCCCGCGAGGGCCGTGCCATGAGAGGAGCCATGTGCGAGAAAGTGGCACAGCAGATCGGTGCCAAGCGCGCCACGCTTTTCAGCGCCGCATTCTCCGGCGGCATGTTCGCGGGCGACTTCGGGCGTCACGACCTCGAGCTCAAGGTAAAGCCCGCGGCTCCTGCGGAACCGGGAGCCGCCGCCGGATTCGAGGTCGAGTACAAGGCCCGGGCCTACGAGAACGGTCAGCTGAAAAAACTCGCGAAGCTCCCCCTCGAGGACCTCGAACGGGAGCTCGGACTGAAACTCGCCATCACCGCTGAGTGACGGACCACAAAGATTCGGGGACGTGTTCCGGCTAGGGACCACAAGTACTGGAGCGGACCGAGGATTGGCGCTCCGAGTCGGGTTTCGGGACACGTCCCCACTTTCCTTTTCCGATTGCGGCCAGCTCTCGCCCGCGGGCAAGGTCTGCCAACTTCGCTGCATGGAACCGACCGTCTCTGCTTCACCCGTCCGCCAGCCCCGGCTGACCTATCTTTTCAGCCGCTGGCCGGTGCTGTCGCAGACCTTCGTCGACAACGAAATGCTGGCTCTCGAGGCTGCCGGCTGGGATGTTTCCGTGGCTGCCATCAACCCGCCTGTGCAGGCGCTCCGGCACGCGCGGCTTGATGCTCTCCGCGCCCCGGTGCTGCACAATCCGCCGCCGTCCGTCCGCAAAGTGATGGAATCCCGCGCGCGCGCCGACGGCCGCTGGCCCGCAGCCATGGTGGCCGAATTCGCCGCGCGCTTCGGAGGCGGCGACGAATCCGCCAAACGCTGCCGCAACGCCCTCTACTTCGCGGAAATCCTCCCGGAGCTCGGGATCGATCACCTCCATATCCACTTCGCTAACCAGGCCACCTACAGCGCCCTTTTTCTCAAGGCGCTTGCCGGGCTGAGCTTTTCGTTCACGCCGCAGGCTCAGGATTTCATGGTCGACCTGCGGACGCCGGAACTGCTGCGCGAGATGGCGCGGGAATCTGCCTTCATCGTCGCGCCCTGCGACGATGCGCGCCGCGAACTCGCTGCCCGCTCCCCGGACAGTGCTGCGAAAATGGTCCGCATCTACAACGGCATTGATCCTTCTGGCTATCCTGCGCCTGCCAAGGCCCCGCGTTCCAGCCCGTTGCGAATTGTCAGTGTGGGCCGTCTCATTGAGTTCAAGGGATTCCACCATCTCCTGTCCGCGGTGGCGACCGCCCGCGCTGCCGGAATTGCCATCCACCTCGATCTCATGGGCGATGGTCCGTGGCGCGAACGCCTTGAAGCGCAGGCTGCGCAGCTCGGCCTCGGTGACGCGGTGGTCTTCCACGGCAGCGTCCAGCTTCAGCAGATGAAGGAGGCCTTCGCGGCCGCCGATGCCTTTGTGCTTGCCTGCATCATTGATCCCGCGGGTGCCAGCGACATGCTGCCGACGGTCATCACGGAAGCCATGCTCAGCTCGCTGCCGGTCGTCAGTTCCCGCATCGCCGGCATCCCTGAACAGGTGGCGGACGGCGTCACCGGTCTGCTCACCGCGCAAGGTGATGAAGCGGCCCTAGCCAACGCGCTGATCACGCTGGCCCGCGATCCTGAACAGGCACGGCGCATGGGCGCAGCCGGCCGCCGCCGCGCCGAATCCCAGTTCGCCGCCTCGGTCACGCTGCCGCAACTCGAAGCCGCCTTCCGCGGGCAATCCGCCACCGCCCGAACGGCACCGCCTGCCGGCATGGCCGCGTACTACGCCCTAGCGGATCCGGCAAGCCGCGACGCCTTCCTCCGTGAGGAAAGCGCCCTCAGGCGTCACGGCGTGCGCCCGTGGCTCGAAGCCGGTGACGTCGCCGGGAAATACCTGCGCGCCATCCAGTGGCCCGGTCGCGCCTTCTGGCTCCCCGATGGCAACGGCCTCCAGATGGAACTCGCCCACTGGCCGCACTTCGCAGGGACGCTAGGATCCCTCCGCCGCGCCTCCGGATTGTCGGAAGAAGCGTTCGCCTGGGCCGCACCTCGGGCGCTGTGGCTTGCCACTCAATGGCCGCGACATGGCCGGCCGGATTGGCTGCACGCCCCTGGAACCCGCGGGGCCGCGGTCGCCGCCATGGTCGCAGCGCTCCTTGAGCAACCCGCATTGCCCGCCGCGCCAGCCCCTGCTCCGGACGCCCCGTGGTGGTCGCGTCCGCTGCCCCGCCCGTGGCGTTCCCGCGTCCGGGCTGCGGCCGTCGACCGTTGGTTTCACAGTCAGTCCCGGGCTGCCGCACCGCCTTCCTCCCGCTGATTCCGCTGGCGGGCCTGCGCGGCATCGCCAGCATGGCTTCCCATCCGATGGCTGAATCTCCCGCCCGCAATTCCTTCACTGCTCCGCTCTCGCTGCTTCAGGTCGAGAAGCTGCGCCGGCTCCTGCGTGAACGAGGCTGGACCTTCGAGGAAAAGGAATACACCCATTACGCCGCCCGCAAGGACAAGACCACCGTCGCGGTCTATCAAAAAGGCCCCAAAGTCCTCGTGCAGGGCAGGGGCACCGCGGAATTCGTCGAGTTCCTCCTTGAACCCGAAATCCTCGGCACTGCGCAACTCGGCTACGAAGAAGTGCACCAGCCGGAAATGTTCACGCCGCACTTCGGCATCGACGAGAGTGGCAAAGGCGATTTCTTCGGCCCGCTCGTCATTGCCGGGGTCTTCACGGACGCCGCCATCGCCCGCACCCTCATGGCCGCCGGCGTCCAGGACAGCAAGGCGATCAGCTCGGACGCCCGCATCCGCCAGCTTGCCGACGCCATCCGGCAGACTCCCGGCATCGCCACCGAAGTCATCAGCATGGGGCCGGAACGCTACAACGACCTCTATGGCAAGTTCAAGAACCTCAACCGCCTCCTCGCATGGGGCCACAGCCGCGTCATCGAAAGCCTGCTCGAAAAACGGCCCGATTGCCCGCGTTCGCTCAGCGACCAGTTCGCCCACGAAAGCGTGCTGCGCCGCGCCATCGGGCCCCGCGCCAAGGACTCCGGCATGATCCTCGAACAGCGGACCAAGGGAGAAAGTGATATCGCCGTGGCCGCCGCCTCGATCCTTGCCCGCGAACGCTTCATCGACTGGATGGACGAGGCATCGCGGCGTCTCGGCGTCAAACTCCCGAGGGGGGCGTCACAGGTCAAAGGCGTCGCCGGGCAACTGGTGGCCGCCCGCGGAGCCGAGTTCCTCGCCAAAATCGCCAAGACACACTTCAAGACCGCACGTCAGGTGTTAGGTCTGCCGGAACTGAAGGACGAGGACTGATCCGCCGCGGCGGCCCGGCTGCGGTCCCGGGGAAGGGGAATGATGCCGCGCGGGCGGTGCGGGAATGCTTCCCTCCAGAGGGCGATTCTGTCACATTCGCGCGGAAATCCCCCATTTCGTCATGACAATCCGTACCCTCCTGCTTGCCGTGCTAGCGGCCTGCCCGTTGTCCGCCGCCGTGCAGACATCTTTTGAAGAGGCAGCACTCAGTCCTGACATTCTCCTCGATGTTCCCAGCGCCGCGCTTGGCAATGTGGTGTTCGACGCCACCAATGACGAACTGGACTTCACCGCCGGCGGCAACACTGACATGTGGGGTGCCCGGGCCAATGCGCCGATCGCATGGACCGCGATTCCGACCGGCCTGACTGTCGGCAGCACGTGGACAGTCGAGACCGAGGTCCGCATCAACAACGTCACCCAGAACAACCAGGTCGCCGGTCTGACATTCTACGGTGGCCCCAACGGAGCGCGGCCGGACATCAGCTTCGGACTCGACAACTGGGACATCACGGCCCGCGCCGTCCGCCTGCAGGGCCTCGGCGATAATGTCCCTAACAACGCAATCGCGACCAGTGCCGCCAGTGTTTTCCTCCGCGTCGTCATCACTGAAGGCGGGGCCACTGACACTTACAACTTCTTCTTCAAGGCCGCCGCCGCGGATCCATGGCAGCAGATCCCGGGTGCAGCGATCAACTATCAGACGTCCTTCTCCAACGCGCGCGTCGGGATGGTTTACAAGACCGGTGCCGCCAAGGCCGGGGCAGCCTTCACTTTCTTCAACGTCTCCAACTCATCCACGCAGCCTCCGGTCATCAATTCCCAGCCCGCCAGCCTCACCGCGGTGGCCGGCGGCACCGCCCGCTTCTCCGTCAGCGGCTCAGGGGTCGCTTCCTATCAATGGCGGCGCAATGGCGAGGCCATCACTTCCGGCGGCGACCGGCCGGATCTCGTTATCGACCCCATCAGCGCCGCAGACAACGGCGCGGTCTTCGATTGTGTCCTCACCAATGCCAACGGCCCGACCACCAGCGCCGCCGCCACCCTGACCGTCTCGGGAAGTCCGGCTCCGGGTAGTGCCTATTATGCCAGTGCCGTCCAGGCGGAACCTTCGCTGTTCGCCTATTTTCCGGTCGATGGCAGCACGTCGCCCGCCGTCCGCAATGTCAGGAATCCAGCCTTCAGCGGCACCGTCAATGGCGACGCCGCCCACGACAGCACGCTCGGCCGCACCCTCGGTGTGAAAAGCCTGCGCTCGAACGGCGCGGGCTGGGTCAGCGTCGGCAAAGACCCGCTCTGGGACTTCGCCGATGGCGACGGCACCATCGAAATGTGGGTCTATCAGAGCGCCGCTGCCGCCTACAATCCCAGCCTCATCGCCGTCCGCAACGACGCCTCCGGCGGGGCCCGCTTCAGCTTCCACGCCGATGCCGCCGGGAGCCGCATCTGGTTTTTCAATGGAACCTCCGCTCCCACATGGACACTGCCCTCGAGCAGCATCGGACGCCTCATGCACCTCGCCATCGTCATCTCCGGCGGGCAGGCCACGCTCTATCACAACGGCGCTTCGCTCGGCCCCGTCACCCAGTCCTTCGGCGGCGGTCTCAACCTTCCCGCCATCATCGGATCCGCCGGACCCAGCACTCAGGAATCCTTCCCTGGCAGTCTAGATGAAGTCGCCCTCTACGCCGATCCGCTCCCGGAATCCGCCGTCACCGCTCACTACAACGCATGGCTCAGTGCCACGCCCGGCAGCGCCCCGGTCATCACCGCGCAGCCCGCTCCAGTTACGGTCAATGAAGGCGGCAGCGCCATCTTTTCCGTGACTCTCGCCGATGCCGCCGGAGCATCGTTCCGGTGGCAGAAGAACGGCAGCGATGTTCCCGGCGGCAATGGTCCCTCCATCACGGTCGATCCCGCCACGCTCGCCGACCACAGCGCGCTTTTCCGCTGCATCATCTACAACCCGTTCGGCGGCACGCTCTCCGCGACCGCCCGGCTCGGCGTCAATGACACCAATCCGCCGGTTCTTGTCAGTGTCTCTGCGCCCATAGCGGCGAGCCAGGTCCTCCTCACCTTCAACGAACCGGTCGATCTTACCGGCGCCTCGTTCTTCATCCCCGGCGGCACCGTTACCTCGTTCGCCGGCGGTCCGCTTCCGGGCATGGTGACGCTGACAGTTAGCGGGCTCACTGCGGGACAGGCGTATGCTGTTTCCGCCATCGGGGTCCGCGATCTAACGGGAAACATCCTCGCGTCCGCCGAGGCGCCGTTCACCGCGGCTCCGCCACCGGTGCCCGCACCGCTGGAACTTGTCCGTCCCGTCGCCGAGCCAGCCGGGCCAGCGACCCGCCGCGGACCGTTCACCTTCTCGGAAATCCACTATAACCCCCGCAAGCGAGCCGACCTCAGGAATCTCGAGTTCATCGAGCTGTACAATTCCCAGCCGTGGGCCGAAGACCTCACCGGCTGCCGGATCACCGGGGAAGTGGAATTCGCCTTCCCCGCAGGAACCTCGATTCCCGCGGGAGGCCGTCTCGTCATCGCCGCTGTCCCGGCCGACGTCGCGGCCGCATACAGTCTTTCGTCAGTGCTGGGCCCGTGGACCGGCGCCCTCAACAACGGCGGCGGTCAACTCCGGCTCCGCGACATCTCCAACGCGGTCGTCTTTGAAGTCGATTACCGTTCCAACCACCCATGGCCTCCCGCCGCCGACGGTGCCGGTCCATCGCTCGTCCTCGCCCGCCCTAGCTACGGCATGAACGATCCCCGCGCATGGGACGCGAGCTTCCAGCCCGACGGTTCCCCCGGTACGGCCGAACCATCCACTCCGGATTCTTACCGCGCGGTCGTCATCAACGAGATCTCCGCTTCCGGTCCCGTCCCCGACTTCATTGAACTCGTCAATACGGGCAGCACCGCCGTCGAACTCTCCGGCTGCACGCTCAGCGATGACCCTGACACCGCGAAGTTCACCCTGCCGCCCGGCACCAGCCTTGCGCCGGGCGCACTGCTCTCCTTCGCCGCCCCGAATCTCGGGTTCGGGCTCCGGACCGGCGGCGACACCGTGTATCTCCGCGCCCCCGGAGCCGACGGCGGGAGAGTCCTCGACTGTCTCCGCTTCGGCGCACAGTTGTCAGCCCAGTCATTGGGCCGCTTCCCGGACGGAGCAACGTCCTTTGCGTTCCTCACTACCCCGACCCCGGGTAATCCTAACGCGCCAGCCGCCGTCCCGGCTGCGGTGATCTCCGAGATCTTCTACGCGCCGCCCGCCGGCAGCAGCCAGCTGCCTTTTGTCGAGGTCACCAACATCTCCGGGCAGCCGCTCGACCTCTCGGGCTGGCGGCTCCGTGGCGGCATCAGCTACGATTTCCCGGCTGTGGGCGCACCCTCGCTCGCTTCCGGCGCGGCCCTAGCCGTCACCGCCTTCGACGGTTCCCTCAACCGCAGCACCGGCGAACGCATCCGCCTTGAACGTCCCGTCCCCACCATCGAAGGCGGCATTCCCGGCACTAACTATCCAGTCATTGATGAAGTCACCTATGGCACGGGCGGACGGTGGGGCCAGTCGAGTGATGGTGGCGGTTCCAGTCTCGAAAAGACCGATCTGCGCAGCGACGGCCGTCTTGCCGCCAACTGGCAGGACAGCCGCCCCCTCGTTCCCACCGAATGGGTCACTATCCAGAACACGGGCGTCATGGACAGCGGCAGCGGCTCGGTCATCGACCGGCTCCACGTCATGATGCTCGGTGCCGGAGAATGCCTCATCGACGCCATCGAGGTCATCCAGGGCAATGGTGCCAATGTTGTCGCGAATCCCGGCTTCGAAGACGGCACCAACAACTGGATCATTCAGGGAACCCACGACGCCAGCTCGCTGGAATCCCCCGGGTTCGCCGGCAGCTCCTGCCTCCACATCCGCGCCGCCGGTCGCGGCGACCTTGCCGGCAACCGGCTCTCGGTGCCGCTCACTACCGCACTCACCAACGGGGCGACCGCCACCATCCGCGCCCGCGTCCGCTGGCTCCGCGGTCACCCCGAGATCCTCCTCCGCCTCGCCGGCGGTGTCCTCGAAGCCACAGGCAGCATCATCCCTGCCGGTTTCACGGCGGGCACGCCAGGTGCGCCTAACTCCACTGCCATCCCCAATGCCGGTCCGGCCATCAGCAGCGTCACTCACCTTCCGGTTCTCCCGCAGGCCAACGAAACCGCTACCGTCTACGCCCGGCTCGCCGACCCCGACCGCATTGGCCTCGCTCTGCTGCGTTACCGGCTCGATCCTGCGACCACTCTCAACACCGTCGTCATGGACTACCGGGGCGGCGGCCTCTTCAGTGCGGAAATCCCCGTCCAGTCGGCCGGCACGCTCGCTGCCTTCACCATCACGGCCTTCGATTCTCCCGGAGCCGCCTCGACATTCCCCGCCGACGGCCGGGAAGCGCTCATCCGCTGGGGCGATCCGACGCCGGCCGGCAATCTCGCTGCCTACTGCTTCTGGATGACACAAGCGACGGGCAATCTCTGGGCGAGCCGCCACAAGAACAGCAACACTCCCCTCGATGTCACCTTCGTGCCTAGCAACCAGCGTGTCATCTACAATGCCGGGGCCCAGTACAGCGGCAGCCCATGGCATACCACCGCCTTCACCGGACCGACCGGCGCGCCCTGCGATTACGATGTCAACATGCCGCCCGACGACCGATACCTTGGCGAGACCGACTTCATCCTAGCCGGTCCCGGAACCTTCGGCGACGACCTTTCGCTGATCCGCGAGCAGACCATCTGGTGGATTGCCCGGCGAATCGGTCTGCCCAGCATTCACCGGCGCTTCTGTCGCGTTGTCATCAACGGCACCCAGCGTCAGACGGTCTTCGAAGACACCCAGCAGCCCAGCGGCGCATGGATCGACAGCTACTGGCCAGGCGACGACAACGGCCGGCTGCACAAGGCGCAGGACTGGATCGAGTACGCCGACAACGGCGCCACCTTCGGCACCACCCTCCGCGCTTTTCTGACAAAACGCACGACCACCGGCGGAGTCCACAAGGATGCGGCTTATCGCTATCAGTGGGCGCTCCGCTCCACCGCCTCCGGCAACGACTGGGGCGAATTCCGCAAACTCGTCGACGCCTTCAATACTGGCACCAGCGCCGCCGATCCCGCTTTCTTCAACGCCGTCGACCCGCTCGTCGATCAGGATTCGTGGGCCCGCGCGCTCGCCGTCCAGCGCATCGCCGGCAACTGGGACACATGGGGCTACACCTACGGCAAGAACATGTATCTCTACAAACCGGAACGCGGCCCGTGGGCCCTGACCGCATGGGATATCGACTTCAGCTTCGGGCTCGTCGGCGACGCCGCTAACACGGGCCTGGAAGTCAATACACAGGACCCGCTCTGCACCAAGTTCCGCACCCAACCCGCCTTCCGCCGCGCATGGTGGTGCGCCTTCCGCGACGCCGTCGACGGCCCGATGGTCACCGCCACCGTCAATGCCCGCATCGATGCCATGGTCGCCGGACTCGCCGCCAACAGCGTCGCCGCCAACGCTTCGCAGGTCACCACGGTCAAATCCTACATCAGCAGCCGCCGCAGCTACATCATCAGCCAGCTCAATGCCTCCTACCCGGGCACCACATTCGCCATCTCCGGCAGCAGCACCATCACCGACGCCGACGGCATCGTGACCCTGACAGGAATCGCTCCGCCGGGAGTCAAGGCCATCCGCATCAACGGCATCGTCTACACGCCGACATGGACCAGCCAGACGGCATGGAGTCTCCCGCTGACGTTCTATGCCGCCAGCTCCACGCTCACCGTCGAGGGCATTTCCCGCACCGGTGCCGTCACCGGTTCGTTCCCCCTCACGGTCAATGTCACCGGTCCGCCAACATTGCCTCCGGTCACCTTCAACGAATGGCTCGCTGACAACACCGCGGCCTTCCCCGACCCTGCGGACGGGCAATTCGAGGACTGGTTTGAACTCCACAACCGCGGCACTAGCCCCGTCGCCCTTGGTGGCTTTTTCCTCTCCGATACGCCCGCCGAACCCGCCCGCTTCCGCATGCCCGACGGCACGTCCATCGCCCCGGGCGGCTTCCTCCTCGTCTGGGCCGACAATGAACCCGAACAGAACGGCATCACCCCGGGTCAGCTTCATGTTCCGTTCCGCCTCAGCGCCAGCGGCGAAAGCCTCAGGCTCACCTCACCCGACGGCCTCGCGGTCGACTCGGTCGCCTTCTCTGCTCAGATCCCGGATCTCAGCGAAGGGCGCTATCCGGACGGCGGTTCGACCGCGGGACCTCTCACGCTGCCATCCCCTGGCACCGCTAACGTCCTGACCGTGTGCACGGGTACCGTCCGCGACGGCGCTGCCTTCAAAGTTTCCGTCACGGCCACTCCCGGCCGCCGCTATGTCCTTCAGTTCAGCCCGGACCTCGTGACATGGACGTCCGCGGCGCCCGTCACCGCCACGGACGCCTCCCTCACGCTCTCCGGACCCGCCGCAGCGGACGACGCAAAGCGCTTCTACCGGGTCGTGACCATGCCGTGAACCCGGTTTCGGTCAGGCCCTGATTTTCGGCAATCCCGGGATGGCACTTCGCGCCGCGGGTGTTAAGTTCACGTCGTGAGAATCCGTCTGCTCCTTCCGGTCCTTTTCAGCCTCTTCACCGCCCGCGCCGCACTAGCCCAGGCGGCTCCCGCCTTCGATCATGTCAATGGCACGGTCGTTGTCTTCAATTCCGACTCCCCGGAATCAAAGGAAATCGCGGAATATTACATCAAGGCCCGCGGCATCGCTCCGGGCAATCAGGTCGGCCTGCGCTGCCCGCTCACGGAAACCATCACCCGCGAGGTCTACACCACCCAGATCGAAGGCCCGCTCCGGGCCGCATTCTCCAGCCGCGGCTGGTGGCGCACCCAGAAGGTCGCCAACGAAGGCAATCTCGCCGTTCTCACCAGCGTCCGCGTCCTCGTCATCATCAAAGGCATCCCTCTCCGCATCAGCGAACAATCCCACGGCAAGGACCCCAAAACCGGCCAGCCGATCGCCCCGCAGCCGCTCGAAATCAACGCCGCCAGCGTCGACTCGGAGTTCGCGTGCTTCGGCATCCTCGACCGCAAGATCGACGGGCCTATCAAGAATCTCTACTTCACCAACCCGGAACCATTCTGGAAGACCCCGCTCACCCCGCTCTTCCTGACCGGCCGCATCGATGGTCCGGACAAAGCCACCGCCATCCGCCTCATCGATGACGCCATCGCCGTCGAAAAGGCCGGCGGGCTTTACGGCAAGGCCTACATCGACCTCGCTCAGAAGAACGACGGTGGCTACAAGCAGGGAGAAGACTGGATCCGAAACTGCGCCGCGCTCTGCATCGCCAAAGGCATTCCCGTGGCCGTCGATCACGCCGCCCCGACGTTCCCCAAAGGCTATCCCATGAAGGACGCCGCCCTTTATTTCGGATGGTACACTGAACACGTCGACGGCCCGTTCCTCAGTCCCTCCTTCCGCTTCGCCCGCGGCGCGGTCGCCTGTCACATCCATTCGTTCAGCGCCAGCACCCTGACCAATCCCAACAGCTACTGGAGTGCCCCGCTCCTCGCCCGCGGTGCCGCCTTCACCCCCGGCAATGTCTGGGAGCCGTACCTCAGCATGTGTACATTCCTCGACGTCATGACCGACCGCCTGCTCGCCGGCTGGATGGTCTCGGAAGCCGCATGGTGCGCCACCCCGGCGATGTCGTGGATGAACACCATGCTAGGCGACCCTCTCTACCGGCCGTTTCCTGTCACCACCAGCGGCGACCGGAAAAAATCCGCCGACTACCGCGCCCTCCGCCTCGCCGCGCAACGGTGGAGTGCCGCGGGCGACCGCGACGCCCTAATCAAGAACCTCCAGGAGGCCGGCTCCAGCCTCAAAAGCGGTTCTATTTACGAATTCCTCGCTGAGCGCGCTCAGACAGGCAAGCCGGGCGCTGCCGCGCGCGAGGCCGCCCCGTGGCTCAAGCTCGCCGAAACCGCCTACAAGGACCCCGCAGACCAACTCCGCATCGCCCTAACGCGCGCCGGTACGCTGCGCCGCGACGGCGACCCTAAGGCCGCCGCCAGGGTCCTCGAGGAGGCTGCCACGAAGTTCGCCCGCATCCCGGAATCCGAGGCCGCCCGCATCTATCTAAAACAGCTTCGAGAACAGCCGTGACCCCCTCTGCGCAGCGCTACGCGGACCGCCGCGCTTCCAGCTTCGCCGCCGCCCGGCTGCGCGAGGGTCCCGATCTGTTCCCCGAATCCACCAGTGTCCGCCCCGGCTCGGAACTCGCATGGCAGAGCCGCTGGTTCGCAGGCCACTTCGGCCGCGACTTCACCTCCGCTAACGGTCAGGCGGTCCGCATCGTCCAGTTCGGCTGGTGGAACCACGGGGCCGGGCCCGACTTCCGCGACTGCGCCGTCGAAATTGACGGCGTGCTCCGCAAGGGCAGTATCGAACTCGATCTCGACGCCGCCGACTGGGAAGGCCACGGCCATGCGGGCAATCCGGCCTACGAGGATGTCGTTCTGCATCTCTATCTCTTCGAGGACACTAACGCTACCCGGTTCACCCGTACGGCCGCCCACCGCGAGATCCCGCAGGTGCGCCTGGATCCGGGTTCCGTGCCGCCTGGAGCTGTCTCCATTCCGCCCGCGCGTCCGGGCCGTTGTCTGCCGGCCATCCGGCAGCTTCCGCCTGATGACTGGCTCACCTTCATGGAAGACGCCGCCCGTTTCCGCATGGACCGCAAGGCCCGACGCTGGCTGCGCGTCGCTTCCGTGCACGGCGAGGACGAGGCATGGTGGCAGGGATTCGCCGACGCATTCGGCTATGCCCGCAACCAGCTTCCCATGACCGTACTCAGCCAGCGGCTCCCGCTGCGCTGGCTCCAGAAACGCCTGCCTGACGCCGAAGCCATCCTCTTCGGCGTCGCGGGGTTCCTCGACGGTTCGGCGCTCTCGCATGGCGACGAGCCGACCCGCCAGTACCTCCGCGGGCTCTGGGAATCATGGTGGCGCTACCGGGCCGAGTTCGCGCCCGGAGAACCGCATGCCCCGATCACATGGACACTCTCCGGCACGCGCCCCACTAACCACCCGCAGCGCCGGACGGCCGCCCTAGCCGTCGTCGCCGCGTCATGGAAGCGGATCCGTCCGTTCCTCAGCCCGGCGGCCTTCGATTCCCGCAAAGCCATCGCGCTGCTAGCGAGTCTCGAGCATCCCTACTGGTGCCGCCATTACACGCTGGCGTCCGCGCAGGCCAGCCGACCGCTCGCTCTCATCGGCCGCAGCCGCGCCGCCGAATGCATGGCCAATCTCTGCTTCCCCATCCTCCTTTCCGAACGCCCGGAACTCTGGGAAGATTATGTCAGGATCCCCGCCGCGCCGGTCAGCGAACGGCTGCGCCGCGCCGGCCTCCGCCTCTTCGGCTCGGAAGCCGCCACGAGCGACGCGATCACAAGGCTCTGGCAGCAGCAGGCCCTCCTTCAGATCTATGACGACTTCTGCATGCAGGATGCCAGCGACTGTGCCCGCTGCCCGTTCCCTGAACAGCTCGCCAGCAGTTCCAGCTGATCCTAGCGGACACGGAACAGGCGGCTGAGTCGCCCCAGCCGCCCGCCGCAAAGTCCTAACTGTCCGGCTGCTCAGCCGATCACTTCCGGCCAGTCCGTGTGGAAGAATTCACCCGCTGGCTTGTCGAGGCGCTCATAGGTGTGTGCCCCGAAGAAATCGCGCTGCGCCTGCAGCAGGTTCGCCGGCAGCCGCGCCGCGCGGTAGCTGTCGTAATAGCCGAGGCTCGCACTGAAGGCCGGCACCGGAATGCCGTTGAGCGTGGCCAGCGAGACAACCTCGCGCCAGTGCTGCTGCGTCTTGTTGAGCACGTCTTTGAAGAACGGATCCAGCATCAGATTCACCAGCGTCGGATTGCCGCGGTAGGCGTCCGTGATGCGGTTGAGGAAGCGCGCCCGGATGATGCAGCCGCCGCGCCAGATTGCCGCGATGCGCCCGAGATCGAGCCCCCATTGCTTCTTCTCCCCGGTCGTCTTGATCAGGTCGAGGCCCTGCGCATAACTGATGATCTTCGACGCGTAGAGCGCATCGTGGACCTTCTGCACGAGGGCCGCCTTGTCGCTCCCCAGACTAACCGTCGGGCCCTGCAGTTCGGTGCTCGCCGCCAGCCGCTGCTGCCGCTGGCTCGACAGAATCCGCGCTTCGACCGCCGCATTGATCGTGCTGATGACCACCGCGTTCTCGGCTGCATTGAGCAGGGTCCATTGGCCCGTGCCTTTCTGCCCGGCCTTGTCGACGATCAGTTCCACCACGGATTTGCCGGTCTCGGGATCCTGCTGCTCAAGGGCCTTCCCGGTGATCTGAATCAGATAGGACTGGAGGTCGCCTTCATTCCACTGATTGAACACCGCCGCCATCTCGTCCGTCGTGAACCCGGCATGCTTGAAAATGTTATACGCTTCGCAGATCAGCTGCATGTCGCCGTACTCGATCCCGTTGTGAATCATCTTCACATAATGCCCGGCACCGCCCGGCCCGATGTGGATGACACACGGCTCGCCGTCGACCTTCGCCGCGATGCTTTCGAAGATCGGCTTCATGACTTCCCATGTGCTCGCCGGTCCGCCGGGCATGATGCTCGGCCCCTTGCGCGCGCCTTCTTCGCCGCCGCTCACCCCGGCTCCGATGAAACGCAGGCCCTTCGACGCCAGGTAGGCATCGCGCCGCTCGGTCGCCAGATAAAACGAATTGCCGCCGTCGATGATGATGTCATCCGGCTCCAGCAGGGGAATGAGCTGCTCAATGACCGCATCCACCGCGTCCCGGTCGGCTGCGCCCACCGCATTGCTCTTCACCATGATCTGAATCTTCCGCGGGCGCTTCAGGCTCTTCACAAATTCCTCCAGCGTTTTCGCCCCGATCAGCTTCTTGCCGGGGTGCTTGGCGACGAATTCGTCCGTCACCGACGTGGTGCGGTTGAAGACCGCTACAGTGAATCCGCGGCTCTCGACGTTGAGGACAAGATTCTGTCCCATCACGGCAAGTCCGATCAATCCGAAGTCAGCAAGGCTCATTTGGCAGGCAGGGGTGGCGTGTTGAAGATTTGGAAAATCCGGCCCTAAGAGCCGCGCCGCCCGGTGTCCACCGGAAACCCTGCGCCACCGCTACCTTCAGGCCTTCGCCCGGTACCGATCCAGCAACGCCGCCGCCTTCTCCGGCGTGATCGCCTCATGAAAATCATCGTTCACCATGCAGACCGGCCCGGACCCGCACGACGCCAGACATTCCGCAAACTCGATCGAGAACTTCCCGTCCTTGCTCACCGCGATCGGGTGATGGTGGTCCGTGTGGGAACGATCGATGCCCGCGTGTTCGCAGAGCTTTTCCATCAGTTCGGCGCTGCCCGCCATGGCGCAGGAGAGCGTCCGGCAGACCCGGATGTGATACTTCCCAGGAGCGGATTGCCGGAACCCGGGATAAAACGTCACCACTTCCGCCACCTGAATATTTTCCAGTCCGAGCTTCTGCGCCACCCACGGAATCGCTTCCTCCTGGATGAACCCGAAATGATGCTGCAGCAGGTGCAGAACCGGCAGCACGGCGCTGCGCTTCGACACAGGGTAATGCGTGATGGCTTCGTCGATTCTGGCGAGCAGCTCGGGCGGAATGGTCATGGCACAGGTTGACCCGGCATCGGGGAACTCAACGTATCCCTCCCCGCCTCGGGAGCGGCAAGGCGAATTTGTGAAATTTTTCACAAGCGCCTGACCCGCCGCCGCCGCCCGCGCATTCCCCTTGCGCCTGCCTGCGCCGCTCCCTAAGGCTGGGACGCTTTCCTTCCGGGGGCGTTTCTCCGGACACCGACTCTCCGTCTGTACTTTCCCGACCCGATCCATCGCTTTTCAGCCACATTTTCCAACGTCCACTTTCCAACGTCCCATGAACAACGCCATCCTCGCCAAAGCCGCCAATGAAGCCCGTGGTCTCGCCATGGACGCCGTCCACAAGTGTTCGTCCGGTCACCTCGGGCTTCCGCTCGGGGCCGCCGAAGTCGGGGCAGTCCTCTTCGGCGAATCCCTCCAGTGTGACCCGGCCGACAGCCACTGGCTCAATCGCGACCGCTTCGTTCTCAGCGCTGGTCACGGTTCCATGTTCATTTATTCGTGGCTCCACCTCTCGGGCTACAATCTCTCGCTCGAAGAAGTGAAGAACTTCCGCGTGCTCCACTCGCTCACCCCTGGGCACCCGGAGTTCCACGAAACCGAAGGCGTCGAATCCACCACCGGCCCGCTCGGTCAGGGCGTCGGCAATGCCGTCGGTTATGCCCTCAGCGGGAAAATGGCCGCGGCCAAATACAACACCGCGGAGCACACCATCATCGACAACCACGTCATCGCGCTCGCCGGTGACGGCTGTCTCCAGGAAGGGGTCGCCCGCGAAGCCGTCGCCTTCGCCGCCCACAACGGGCTCGATAACCTCATCCTCATCTTCGACAGCAACGACGTCACGCTCGACGCCATGGCGAAGGTCACCCAGAGCGAAAACACCCACGCGCTCTACGAAGCCATCGGCTGGGACGTCGTCACCATCGACGGCCACAATCTTGATGCCATCGCCGCCGCCGTCTCCGCCGCCAAAGCGAACCACAACGGCAAGCCGAAACTCATCATCGCCAAAACCATCATCGCCAAAGGCATCCCGGAAGTCGCCGGCACCGCCAAAGGCCATGGCGAGGGCGGCGCGAAATTCACCGATGCCGCGAAGGCCGCCCTCGGCATCCCCGCCGGCACCCATTTTTATGTCAGTGACGACGTCCGCGCCTACTTCGCAGACCTGAAGGCCAAACGCGCCGCCGCCCACGCCGCATGGCAGCAGACATTCAACGCATGGGCCGCCGCCAATCCCGCGCTCGCCGCGGAACTCAGCGCCGCACGCTCCGGCGGGCTCAAGGCCGAAGACCTCCTCAAGCTCGTCCCTGAATACCCAGCCGAAGGCAAATCCGCCACGCGCAATTGCGGCGGCGAAATCCTCAATCACATCGCCAAGGCCGTCCCCCAGATCATCACCGGCAGCGCCGACCTCTTCGGTTCCACCAAGAACTACATCAAGGACGGCGGCGACTTCTCCGCTGCGAATCCGACCGGCCGCAACATCTGGTTCGGGATCCGCGAGCACGCCATGGGCGCCATCTGCAACGGCATCGCCTACGACGGTCTCTTCCTCGCCAGCGGCGCCACGTTCCTCGTCTTCGCCGACTACTGCCGCCCGAGCATCCGTCTCGCCGCTCTGGCAAAACTGCCGGTCACTTACATCTTCACGCACGACAGCGTCGGCGTCGGTGAAGACGGCCCCACCCACCAGCCCGTGGAAACCGTCAGCGGCCTCCGCGTCATTCCTAACCTCGACGTGATCCGCCCCGCCGACGCCGAAGAAACCGCCGCCGCCTTCGCCGCCGCCTTCAGCCGCGCCGACGGCCCCACGCTGCTCTCCCTCAGCCGTCAGGACCTCCCGCTCCTCGGCTTCGCCAGCGCCGCCACCCGCCGCGAGGGCACGCTCAAAGGCGGCTACGTCCTCGTCAAGGAATCCGCTCCCCTCACCGCTATCGTCCTCGCCACCGGATCGGAAGTCCAATGGGCCGTCGAAGCCGCCAAAGCCAACCTCGGTGTCCGCGTCGTCAGCCTCCCGTGCTTCGAACGCTTCGACCGCCAGAGCGCCGACTACCGCGAAAGCGTCCTCCCCGCCGCCTGTACCAAACGCATCGCCATCGAAGCCGGTGTCTCCGGCCTCTGGTGGAAATACGTCGGCACCCACGGCACCATCCTCGGCATCGACCGCTTCGGCATCAGCGCCCCTGGCAACACCGTCATGAAAGAACTCGGCATGACCGCCGAAGCCGTGACGGCAGCGCTGGGCTGAATCTTGCCTCGGGTGTCATGAATGAAATCGCCAGACTGCTCTCCCGTCTCCATGAGACGGAAGGAGTCAGGATCCTGGTGATTGGCGGCAGGGGCCTTGAGGCTCACGGGATTCAGCGGTTCACCCGTGACTTCGACGTGCTGATCAGCGAAAGCGATATGGTGACACTCGCCCGGTTTCTCATCCGGGCCGGGTTCGAACCTCTGGGGGAGAACGCATCGTTTGCCCGGTTCCGGCACGAGAGCCTGCTCTATGAGCCGATCGACGTCATGAAAGTCAGCACGCCCACCATGAACATGCTGTGGGAGGATTCCGTGCTGCTCCCCGCCCACGAAGCAACGCTGAGGGCTCCTGCTGCGAAGTCGATGACAGCACTGAAACTGCATGCCCTGAAACAGGACCCTTCCCGCTTGAGCCGCGATCTGCCGGATATCATCGCACTCCTGCAGAGCAGTGCTGCCACTCTTTCATGGGATGATTTCCTCGCATTGGCGGCACGCTACGGTCCCGCTGGCATCGCGGAGAAAGTACGCCAGCTTCTTCAGCCATGACATCCGTCAATCTCCCGAACCTTGAACTGCCTGACCAGAGCCCGCCTGACTGGGGTAGGGACATCGTCCCGCCGGATGTTTGGGAACGGTGGCTGCAGGACGAGCGTATCCGTCGCGAGCAGGCTGGCACGCTTCTCACGGAGCCCATTCCCGTGTCGGCCGAACGATTCACCGTCTGAGCGGCCCTCGTTCCGACTGCACGGCGAACCTGATGGGTGCAGATGATAAATCGCCCGACTACAACTACATCCGCCGCGAGGGTGTGCTGGTTTACGAATGCAGTCGGAGAGTGTTGAAGACTTTCGGACTGAGTGCAGAATGACTGAGTTATGCCCCGCCGCGAACTCAGCCACCCGCACCAGGTCACCGAATGGCTTGAGGAGTGGGGTCGTGTGTTGAAGGAACCGGGGGAGATGACGCTTATTGGTTCTGCGGCCTTGCTCTGGCACGCGGCGCAGCGTGGATTGGACACGCCCCTGCCGGAGAACAGCATGGATGCCGATCCGATTACCGATAGTGAAGCCATCGCAGAACTGGCATGGGACGCGATCATCGGCAGCGATTTCGAGAAGGAGCACGGCTGGCATGTGAATCTGATGCCGAACGCAGTCCTGAAGAACTTTCCGGAAGGATGGGAAGTGAGGAGCCATCACGCCGCGTACGGAAACCTGCACCTCGTCGTCCCAGCGCCCATTGATCTGCTGGCAGCGAAAGCGAAACGGTCTGAACCCAGGGACCTTGCCCACGCCCGTTGGGCTGCCGACCTGGGGCTTGTTGAGGCTGGGGATTTAGAGTAACGCTGCCGAGTGACCCACACCCACGAGCCAGCCGTCGAGATTCTTGGCCCGTACGCCATGTTGCATGATCTGGCGCGATTGGAGTATGGCCGTCTCCTCTGGCGCAAGGCGCGGACACGCGAGCGCCTCCTCCGGCATTGGACAGACGAGCGGCATCCCTATCGCGACCGTTTTCTGGAAACATGGCGGCCGGTGGTGGAGGAAGTGCTGGAGGCGGATCCGGCACAGGACTTCGAACTCGATGCCCAACTCAAGTCCCGCGGCCTGAGCCTGCGCGTGGTCGTGCGCGAGATCCCGCCCGTCATCGGGAGTTTCTTCGCGGAATCAAGAATATGACCGGCAACCGCGGGCCGCGTCTCGACGGGTAGAACGCGCTGGCGAATGACGCCCCAAGCGTAATCATTGAGGCGAATGATCACGAGACTTTCGGTCCGAAACTTCAAGAAGCTCGAGTTCGACGACCTCGAGCTCGGGCAGAATGTTGTCCTGATCGGTCCCAACAATTCAGGCAAAACCTCTGTTTTGCAGGCTCTCGCGCTCTGGGAGACCGGGTTGCGTGCTTGGCTGGAGAAGCGCGGGGAAGAATCACGGGCCGAACCACGGTTGGGCATCACCATGAACCGCCAGGCGGCCCTTGCGGTGCCGGTGCCCGAAGCCAGTCTGCTCTGGCGGGACCGCCATGTGCGGGAGAGTCAGCGGATCAACGGGTCGCAGCGCACCCGGAATATCCGCATTGAGATCGCGGTGGAGGGCGAGACCGCCGGGAAGGCATGGAGTTGTGGTCTCGAGTTCGATTACGCGAACGAAGAATCCTTCTCATGCCGCCCGCTCCGGATCGCGGGCCAGGATGAGAAGCAGATCGAAGACTGCGAGTTCCGTGTGATCCCTCCGCGGGCAGCAGCACTCAGGTTTGCCTATCTGCCGGCCATGTCCGGATTGTCCGACCGCGAGTTTCTCAAGCAGCCGGAGGAGATCGCCTTCCACATCGGGACGGGGCAGACCGCGCAGGTGCTCCGCAATATCTGCTATCAGCTCGCCTCGACTAACGCGGGCGCATGGGACACCGTGTGCCACGCCATCAGGGTTCTGTTCGGCGCCGGACTGCAAGTGCCGGAACGCACACAGAGGGCGGAACTCGTCCTGACCTATGTGGAGCATGAATCGGGTGTGCGCCTTGACATCTCCTCTGCCGGGCGCGGACTGCAGCAGACGCTGCTGCTGCTTGCCTACATGCACAGCCATCCCGGATCCGTGCTGCTTCTCGATGAACCGGATGCCCACCTTGAGATTCTCCGGCAGCGCGAAGTCTTCAGGCTCATCTCGGAACACGCCGCCCGGCTGCACTCGCAGGTGATTGCCGCCAGCCATTCGGAGGTGGTGCTTGGTGAAGCCGCGGCGACTGGCCAGGTCATCGCTTTCGTCGGCAAGCCACACACCCTGAACAAGGGACCGTCGCATCTCATCAAGGCTCTCGCCGACCTTGGCTGGGATCAGTATTATCAGGCGGAACGGAAGCGCTGGGTGCTTTACCTCGAAGACGCGACCGACCTCTCCATCCTGAAAGCCTTCGCCGAAAAGCTGGGTGACCCTGACGCCATCGCGGCCCTGCGCGAACCGTTCGTTCACTATGTCGCCACCAATCTCCCGCAGCGCGCCCGTGATCACTTCTATGGCCTCAGGGAGGCGGTCCCCGACCTGCGCGGCTATGCCCTTTTCGACCGACTGGAAAAGCAGCTCCAGCAGGGCGGTGGACTCACCGAAACCATGTGGCAGCAGCGGGAAATCGAGAACTACCTGTGTCATGAGTCAGCCTTGATCCGGTTCGCAGAGGCGCAGTATCCGGAAGGGGACCTCTTCCGCGAGCAGTGCCGCCGCTTCATGCAGGAAGCCATGGAGGAAGTCAGGGCAGCCCTCGCCACTCTCGACAAGCCCGCCGCATGGTCAGCCGACATCAAGGCGTCGGACGACTTCCTCGACGTGGTCATGAAGAAGTTCTACCAGAAGCGCCAACTGCCCCTGCTCACCCGCAAAGCCCACTATCATCAGCTTGTCGCCTTCATGGAGCCTCAGGACATCGCCGACGAGGTCCGCCAGAAGCTATCCGAAATCTCCAGCTGCCACCAAGGTGCCGTCAGCCCGTGACCTGAAAACGCGATGGTCTGCTCAGGCGGGCTGACTCTTCTGACTGGAAGCGTGAAAACTGCGTCCTACCGCTTTTGATCCTCTGTTCACGAGCGCTGCCGGACTGGGGTGACGGGTTTCCAGAAACATGGCGACCGGTTGTCGAACGGGTGCGGTTGTCAGATGGCCATGAGTTTGCTGAGCAGGGTGAGGTCTTCGGCGCGTTGCTGGAGGGAGTGCTGGTGGGACATGGAGGTTTTGGTGCAGCGGAGGGTGTAGGGTCTGCCGGTGCGGATGGTGACGGTATCGAGGTCGAGATGGAAACGGCGCACCCAGTCTTCGATTCTGTCGCGCTCTGCCTGAGGGCAGAGGAAGTCGTGCGTGGCGGCATTGGGATCGGCCATGAAGGTGCGGAGTTCTGTGAGGAGAGGATCAATGGGGCGGGGGCGCCCGTAGAAGTCTGATGATTCGGGGACGGGGCAGGGCCGGGTCCAGTTGCGATAGGGTTCCATGGGGCGGGCGACTTCCCTTGATAGGATCGTGATGGCGAGGGCGAGGGCGGCGGCGGGGACGGAGTCGGGAACGAGTTTTGTGCCGGTGGCCGCCCATTCGAGGAGGGCGGGTGCGAGGTGTTGGCGGATGGAGGGGAGCGAGCCATCCGCTTCGAGGAAGGCGAGTGCGGCTTCCTTGTCCTTCGGGTTGGTGAGATGGATGGAGGCGCGGAGGATGATGAGGGCTTCCGGCTGGCAGCCGGGCACGGAAGCGTTGAAGCTGGTGCGGAAGGATGTGTCTTCGCTAGGCAGCGCTGGCAGCGTGACGAGTTTGCGGGTCAGGGCGAGTGCGGCGTCGGGTTCGTTGGCGGCGCAGATGGCGTCGAGCACGAGGAAGAGAGGCATGCGATAGGATGCGGGAGATTCCGCGAGCCATGCAGACACGATGGGTTGGAACGGGGCGGAACCGAAGGCGCGCACGAGGGCGTGCCACAACGGGCGGTCGAGGGTTGCGAACACGGATGGTGTCGCCATGCGCAGCAGGGAAGTCAGGGCGCTGCGCAATCCGGTCATTGCGATGACTTCGAGGGTTGCGGCGAATGGTTCGCGGAAGTCGGCGTCTTCACTAGCGAAATAGACTCTGGGCTTCCACTGATGAAGCGACGGTTGGAACCGGGGCACTGCGTCCGGAAGATGTGTCAGGATGGCGGCGAGGAGCCGCTGGAATTCCGGGCGATCGGCTGCAGCCTTGCTAGGAGCCATGGCGGCGAGTTCCGCGCAGGCGGCCCGGGGATCGAGGGATACAAGGATGGCTTCGTGCTGATCGCGGGGCCAGAAGACGACGGCGGCGCGCCGGTACCAGTAGTCGAGCGTGCAGCCGGCATTGCCGGTGTAGCCTTCGTAATCCTGCTCGAGGGGTTTCCCTGCGTCGATCGGCTGGCGGTAGATGAGCGACTCCATGTTGAGGGAGACGGCTCCGCGCGGCAGTGGGCGGTCTAGCGCATCCCGCCAGTGCGTGGCCCCGAGAGATTCCTCGTAGATCTCGCCCATTTTCTGATCGTCGGAGCTGGCCGCACCGTCCTCACGGTAGCGTGACGTGCGATAGCGGTACGAGTTGTAATCTTCCTCAAAGGCTCCCTGCAGTTCGCCGAGCCGGTGGAAGGTGACGAGGGCGAGGGAAGCGGTCAGGCCGGCGGCGTCGGCGGCGGAGAGGAGAGCGCGGGCGCGGGCGGAGTCGTCGCCTTTGAGGTTTCGGAGCGAGAAGTTCGCCTCGGTGTACTGGTGGTCGAGGAGGATGGCTGCGGGGTTCACTGGAGCAGGCCACGACATGGCCTTGAGAGCCGGCAGGAGGCGGTTCGAGTGTTCGGATAGCGGACGGTTCAGCTCGTCCGGGTTGCCTTTGGTCAGGACGAGATTGTAGACGAGACAGCAGCGCACTCCGCTGGTGACCTTTTCGACCTCATGTTCGCAGTCGGCGAAGAGGGCGGCGCTCTGGAATCGGCGCAGGCCGGGCGGTTGGCTGAAATCGACGGCGACTTCTTCGCCGCCGTGGCGCACGAGGAGCCTGCCGCCTTCGTGCGCGGAAGGCAGGGCGACGATGAGCGTTCCGAACATGGCCGCGAGCTTTTCGGTGTCGCGGTGCGGCAGAAAGTGGCCGCCCTCCTGATAGATCAGGAGCTTGTAGAGTTCGGCGGTGACTTCGCCGTCAATGCCGAGATCCTTCGCCGCTTTGTCGACGGTGCGCTGGAGATAGTGCTGCCATTCCGGGGCGTGCAGGGAGAGCTTCGCGGCATCGATCTGCCGGCATTTCCTGACATGATCATCCTGCACCGTGCTCAAGCCCTTGCCGTAAGGGGCGGCCTCGCCCGCGCGCACAAGCTCGCTGACCTGCGCTGCGATCAGTGGGAACGCCAGCTCGCCAACACCTTCCACCACCAGCTCCGGCATGAAGAACGGCTCGGAACCCGTCGCGCAGAAAACCCCGGTTCCAGTGACGGTATCGAGTGCCTTGAGCAGCGGCTCGTGAGGTGAAGCGGACATGTCCCCGACATGCCTCGCCTCCCTCGCCGCGGCAACCCTGATTCCCGATCTGCGTTGGCGGAAGTGTGGTCACGGACGGGGATGAGATCGGGAGGAGGCGAGGGTGTCAGAGGGCGGCAGCGGAAGAAATTGATGATCGTCGGACGCATGCATCCGCGGCATCCCTTTGATTGCCGAACCCGTTTGAGTGTGTTCAGGTCTGGTCCCGATGTGCTTCGGGAACGCCACACCGTGGCGGCCGGTTTCCCATTTTACGTTCATACGCTCAAGATGACTTTCGACGCAGCAACTGCCACTAATGGAGACGCCGGATGGATGGGATCGTTCAGGGTGCTGGTCGTTGAGAGTGCGGATCAGATTCTGGGTGTCCTCAGGGACTTCATCCGAGATCCGTCTGGCGAGCAGATTGATGCGTGGAAGCTGTCGATTCCGCAGATTCAGGAGCAGGCGGGGAAGGTCATGGAGGAGCGATCCGATGCGGGCGAGTATGCAGCTGTGCTGGAGTACCGCCTTCCGATGGAGTCGCGCAGGCCCGATGTCGTGTTTCTCTTCAATGGGCGCGTGCTCGTTATGGAATGGAAGGGACGTCCGATGCTGGATTGGTCGGATATTGATCAGGCCCATCACTATCTGACATCGCTGCGGAACTTTCATCGCGAGTGTCATGACCGGCCGGTTGACGCGGTGATTGTGCTGGGGTCGGCGAGTTTTGCGGCGAGCCGGGACTATAGCGGCGTTCATGTATCCGGGGTGAGCGATCTGCATCGTCTCGTCTGTAGGCTGGCATCCACGCCGGGCCGCAGTCCGCTGGTGCTGGATCGGTTTCTAGCAGCCGGGGCTTATGAGCCGCTTCCCTCACTGATGGTCACGGTACGGCAGGTGATTCGCGATGGCAGTCTGACGCGGGTGCATCGTTCGGCAGCGAAGACGGATGAGGCGCTGGCAGCCATCGAGGCGATTGCCACGGAGACGGCGGCGGCACGCCGGCGTTCGCTGATTCTGTTGTCAGGGTCGCCGGGTACGGGAAAGACGCTCGTGGGTATCCGCGTCGCAGTGAGTGAGAAGATCAGTCAGCTCGCGGTCCAGAGTGACGGGAGGGCCACGTCGCAGCCAGCCATTTTCCTATCTGGAAACCGGCCGCTGGTGACTGTTCTGAAACACGAATTCAAACGTCACGGGGCTGATGCCCGGGCCTTCATCAGGGGAGTGAGAGAGTATGTCGATTACTACAGCCGCAGGGATCGGATACCGCCGGAACATGTGTTGGTCTTCGACGAGGCGCAGCGCGCGTGGGACGCGGAGAAGGTTCAGGAGTCACACGGCGACCCGAGTCTGCGGTCCGAGCCGGAGATGTTCATTCAGTTCTCCGAGCGGGTACCGGCGTGGTGCACAGTGATAGGTCTCATCGGGGGTGGACAGGAAATCCATAATGGCGAGGAGGGCGGTATCCTTCAGTGGGCTGAAGCGATTCATCGCAGCAGCAACGCGGCCGAATGGAGTGTTTACGGGCCTGAGCGCTTCCGCGAGGCCTTTGAGGGGGCGGGGCTCCATGGGGCCTATCGTGTGGTCGATGAACTTCATCTGGACCGATCGATCCGCTTTCATGCGGCGGTGGATCATCATGAATGGGTGGCGGGACTTGTGGATGAATCGAAGGACGATGCCGAGCTCGCCAGCATTGCCGCGCGGTGCCGGGAGAATGGTTTTCATCTGCGGGTGACGCGGAGCCTCGACCATGCGAGGCGGTATCTGTGGGGGCGATACAAGGATGATGAGGAGGCGAGGTTCGGGCTGGTCATGTCATCCCGGGACAAATGCCTGCAAGGGCATGGCGTTCTGCAGATCGGCCGGTTTGCGAGGATTGGCGAATGGTATGCGGAGGATGAACTGAACCCGAACTCGTGCAGGAGGCTCCGCGAGGCGATCACGCAGTTCGAAGCGCAGGGGCTCGAGCTTGATGCGGCTCTGGTCTGCTGGGGGAATGACTTTCTCTGGACCGGCGAGCCACGCCAATTCTCTGACAAGGAGGCCCCAGCCGATGCGCTCACACGCTGGGACGACTCACTGGGTAAGAAATGGCTCAGAAAGGCGAAGCTGCGCAATCCCTTGACGCTTCGCCGCAACACCTACCGAGTGCTCCTCACCCGAGGAAGACAAGGCAGCGTGATCTTTGTGCCTCCGGATGCGCTTTTTGATGCCACCTACCAGAAGCTGCTGTCGGCCGGGTGCCAGTCGCTGGATGCGGCCATTGAATGTTAGGAATTGCTGCGTTTCGAACAATAAAGGCAGAAAACGCGATCATTCGATGCGCTTGTGGGAAACAGGAGCCGGACGGGGTGCTGACGGGCGGGTGGTTGTCAGGCGAGGGCAGGTTTGATGAGGTTGCCGTGGATGTCGGTGAGGCGGAAGTCGCGGCCCTGGGATCTGTAGGTGAGGCGGGTGTGTTCGACGCCCATGAGGTGGAGGATGGTGGCGTTGAGGTCGTGGACGTGGACTGGGTTTTCGGTGATGTTGTAGCAGAAGTCGTCGGTGGTGCCGAGGGTGAGGCCTTTTTTGACGCCTGCGCCGGCCATGAGGACGGTGAAGCAGCGGGGGTGGTGGTCGCGGCCGTAGTTGTCGGCGGTGATGCCGCCCTGGGAGTAGATGGTGCGGCCGAATTCGCCGCCCCAGACGATGAGGGTGTCGTCGAGGAGGCCGCGGTTTTTGAGGTCGTTGATGAGGGCGGCGGTGGCCTGGTCGGTGTCGCGGCACTGGCCGCGGATGGCGTTAGGGAGACCGCCGTGGTGGTCCCAGCCCATGTGGAAGAGCTGGATGAAGCGGACATCGCGTTCGGCGAGACGGCGGGCGAGGAGACAGTTGGCGGCGTAGGAGCCGGGGCGTTTGACGTCGGGGCCGTAGCTGTCGAGGACCTCGGGGGATTCTTTGGAGACATCAGTTAGGTCCGGGACACTGGCCTGCATGCGGAAGGCGAGTTCGTACTGGGCGATGCGGTTGAGGATTTCGGGATCGCCGAGGGCGTCGTGGCGGTGCTGGTTGAGGGCGGCGAGTTCGTCGAGGGTATCGCGGCGCATGGAGCGGTCCATGCCTGGGGGGTTGTTGAGATAGAGGACGGGTTCGCCTTTGTTGCGGAATTTGACGCCTTGATAGCGTGCGGGGAGGAAGCCGGCGCTCCAGAGCCGGTCGTAGAGCGGCTGGTCGTCGGGGCGGCCGCTGCCGAAGCTGGTTAGGACGACGTAGGAAGGGAGTTCCGAGTTGGCGGAGCCGAGGCCGTAGCTCATCCATGCGCCGATGCTGGGGCGGCCGGCGAGCTGGGAGCCGGTCTGCATGAAGGTGATGGCGGGGTCGTGGTTGATGGCTTCGGTGTGGAGCGAGCGGATCATGCACCAGTCGTCGGCGAGTTTGGACATGTGGGGCATGAGTTCGCTGAACCACATGCCGGACTGGCCGTGCTGGGCGAATTTGAAGAGGGAGGGGGCGACCGGGAAGGTGGACTGGCCGGAGGTCATGGTGGTGAGCCGCTGACCCATGCGGATGGAGGCGGGGAGGTCTTCGCCGCGGCGTTTTTCGAGCTGCGGTTTGGGATCGAAGAGATCCATCTGGGAGGGAGCGCCGCTCTGGAACAGATAGATGATGCGCTTGGCCTTTGCGGGGAAGTTAGGGAAGCCCGGGAGGCCGGGAACGCCTGCGGTGGCGGCGGGAGCGGGGCTGCTGAGGAGTTGTGAGAGTGCGGCGAGGCCGATGCCGCCGGCCGACTGGCGGAGGAACGTGCGGCGGGAGAGCTGGCGGCGGGCGTCGGCGGACAATCCCGAGAAGAGGTGGTCGTTGCAGTGCATGGCGGGATCAGTTGCGGGTGACGGATTCGTCGAGGTTGAGGAGAATGTTAGCGGTGACCGTGTGGGCGGCGAGTTCGGCGGGGTCGAGCCCTTTGACGGGAGGCGAGCTGCCCTGACTGATGAGGGCGGCGGCGTCTTCCGGGTGCTGCTGGAAGGCGGCGAGACGGGCGGCGAGGCCTTTGGTGAGGGCGGCGAGTTCGGAGGCGTCCGGCTGGCGTGCGGTGACGGCGCGGAAGGCCCATGTGATGCGGGCTTCCGGGGTGGTGCCGCCGTCGGTGAGCATGCGTTCGGCAAGGCGGCGGGCGGCTTCGACCCATGTGACCTCGTTGAGGAGAGCGAGGGCCTGGAGGGGCGTGTTAGTGCGCGAGCGTTTGACCGTGCAGATTTCGCGGTTGGGTGTGTCGAAGAGGAGCATGGTGGGCGGGGCGGCCGTGCGTTTCCAGATGGTGTAGAGACTGCGGCGGTAGAGCCCTTCGCCGGAGTCGGCCTTGTAGTTGCGGAGGTCGCCGTAGACGGAGGTTTCGTCCCAGACGGCGGCGGGCATGTAGGGGCGGACGCTAGGGCCGCCGGTTTTGTCGACGAGGAGGCCACTGATGGCGAGGGCCTGGTCGCGGAGGACCTCGGCGGCGAGGCGGAGGCGCGGGGCGCGGGCGAGCCAGCGGTTGTCAGGGTCGCGCTCGAGGAGTTCCGGGGTGACTTTGGAATCCTGACGGTAGGCGGCGCTGGTGACGATGAGGCGCTGCATGGCTTTCATGTCCCAGCCGAGGCGGACGAATTCGACGGCGAGCCAGTCGAGGAGGTCGGGGTGGGAAGGCCACTCGGCCTGGGAACCGAAGTTTTCCGTGGTGCGGACGAGGCCCTGGCCGAAGAAGCGTTCCCATGCGCGGTTGACCCAGACGCGAGCAGTTAGGGGGTGCTGACCGCTGACGAGCCAGCGGGCGAAGCCGAGGCGGTTGACGGGAGCGCCTTCGGGGAGGGGCGGGAGGACGGCGGGGAGGGCGCGGGGAACGGGGTCGCCGGGTTTGTCGTACTCGCCGCGTTTAAGGATGACGGCCTGACGGGGTTCCTTGCGCTCCTTGAAGATCATCGTGGTGACGAAGTTGTCCTGGAGGTCGGAGAGGGCCTTGCGGGCGGCGGCGAGGCGGTCTTCGGCGGCGCGGAGCGGGTGTTCGCCGTTTTCGAGGAAGTATTTCGCGAGGGCCTGCTTCTGCTGCGGCGAGCGAGTAGCGGCGGGCGTTTCGAGGGCGGTGCGGAGATCGGCGGGGACGGAGGCACCGTCGACGGTGATGGCGGCGGTGGGGAGAGAGGTGGTGCTGAGGCGGAAGCGGCCGACGTTATGATCGCCGTGAGCGGAGCTGTGGCGGAGACGGATGCGGAGGCGGGCTCCTTCGGGGACGGCGACTGGTTCGCAGGCGAAGAAGGCCTTGCGGGGGAGACGCTTGTCCTCGGCGTTGCCATCGACGGCCCAGCCTGTCTGATTTTTCGGAGCGGCGGGGCGGCGCTTGCCTTTGACGGGCCGGGGCTGGTCCTTGACGATGGCGGTGACGGAGAAGCCGGGCTGTTCGTAGTCGGCACCGGCGCGGGTGAAGTCGGCGGCGATGGGGTCGCTGCCAGGGGCGGGGATGATTTCGGCTTCGACGCCGCTGAGGACGAAGTTGCCGTTGAAGCCGCGGCCGAGACTCTGGTTAGGAAGCGAGGCGTCCGGGAAGACCTCGATGAGGACGCCGGAGAACGTGCCGGGTGCGAGCGGGGCCTCGATTTCGTAGGTGTCGTGCGGGGCATTGGTGCCGCCGGCGAGCCATGAGGCGTCGGGCTGACGGGTTAGGGTGGCTCCGCCGAGACTTTTGGCGGATTCGTTATCGAGGGATCGCCATGGCTGCGGGGAAGCGGCGAGGGTGGCGCGGAGGGATTCCTCCCATGGCGTCTGGAGGGAGGGAAGTTCCTTGCGTGCGGCGGCGGCGGCGTCCTGGGCGACGCGGACGCTGTTGTCGAGTTCCTTGAGCTTTGCTTCGTCTTCCGGGGCAGGGAGCGGGAGGACGGGCGGGGAATTGCCGCCGCCGCGGTTGCCGCCCTCGGCGTCGAGGACACCGCTTTCCTCATTGGAATTGAACCATGCGAAGAATTGATAGAATTCCTTCTGGGAGATGGGGTCGTACTTGTGATCGTGGCAGCGGCAGCAATTGAGCGTGAGGGCCATCCATGTGAGGCCGGTGGTTTCGACGCGGTCGATGACGGTTTCGGCGAACCATTCTTCGGCGATGCGGCCGCCTTCGCCATTGAGGCGTGTGTTGCGGTTGAAGCCGGTGGCGACTAGCTGATCGCGGGTGGGATCGGGGAGGAGATCGCCGGCGAGCTGCTGGATGGTGAACTGGTCGAACGGGAGGTTGCGGTTGAAGGCATTGATGACCCAGTCGCGCCACGGCCACATGGTGCGGGAGGAATCGGTCTGGAAGCCATTGCTGTCGGCGTAGCGTGCGAGGTCGAGCCAGCGGGCGGCCATGTGTTCGCCGTAGCGTGGGGAGGCGAGGAGACGGTCGACGAGTTTCTCGTAGGCGTCTGGTGCGGGGTCGTTGAGGAACGCTTCGATGTCAGCGGGGGAAGGCGGGAGTCCGGTGAGGTCGAGGGTGACGCGGCGGATGAGGGATTCGCGCGAGGTTTCCGGGGAGAAGGCGAGGCCTTGTTTCTGGAGTGTGCGGAGGAGGAAGCCGTCGATGGGGTTGCGGCCGCCGGGAGGGGGGGATTCGGCGACCGGAGGGATGAAGGCCCAGTGGCCCTCGTAGGTGGCGCCTTCGGTGATCCAGCGGCGGAGGAGGTCGGCCTCGGCCGGGGTGACCGGCTTGTGGAGGTCGGAGGGCGGCATGAGGTCGTCCTCGTCGGTGGTGAGGACGCGGCGGAGGACCTCGCTGTTCTCGGGTTTCTGGAGGTCGATGCCCGGGTGGCCGGATTTGCCGCCTTTGATTGCGGCCTCGCGGAGGTCGAGGCGGAGGTCGGCCTTGCGTTCCTTTTCGTCGGGGCCGTGGCAATGGAAGCATTTGTCCGAGAGGACGGGCCGGATGTCGCGATTGAAGCGCACGGAGTCGGCTGCGGCGGCGGAGAGCGGCAGGACGAGCAGCAGGGAGACGAGAGGACGGGACGGCATGGTAAGAGAACGCGGAAGAATCACGGATTCTTCATCTGAGCGGGGCGACGGGCAACCGGTTCCGGGCGGGTTTGCGATTGGATGGGGGCGATTCGGGGGCAGGGGAGAGGCAGGGGAATGGGGGGCAAGGGAATGGGGGATTTGTGGACGGGTCTTTTCCGGCGGCGGGCCGGGGATTTGGGATAATGAGACAGACTTCTTCGGGGACGAGACAGACCTCTTCGGGGACGCGCGAGGACGGATTGGTGGAGGGGGCCAGGGGAATGAGGGGACAGCGGGGGTGCTGGGGGATAATCGGACAGGCCTCTTCGGGCGTGTGGGGCAGGTGGACGCAAATGATGTCATCTATCGTTGGCCGATTCATCTTCACCATCCAGTCCTGCCAGCCCTCCGCCACCCCCTGCGCCGCCGTCCTCGCCGCGCTGTCCACCGCCCCTGGCGCGTCCACTACTGTCCTCGCTCCCGCTCGATTTGCTTTTTCCCCCGGAACTTTGCGGCCGGGTCGGTCCTTGTCTGGGGATTCGGAGATCTGGCGGGATGGGCTCGAGATCGAGAGCTTTGCGAATAAAATGCCGCAGCGAGACGACAAGGTCGTGTGTCGGTATATGGCGACCCTCCACCAGTTCCTGCGCCGCGAATCCCGCCAGACGCACCTGTTCCTCTGTCCCCAGAAGAATGATGTCCGAGAGCGCCGATTCAACCGCATCGCGCATGCGCCGGCTCCGGTCCGAACTGGACACGACTTCGACTCCCGGAGCACCGGGCAGCTGACGCAGTTCACGGAGGTGAGCAGGGTCCACTGAGAGATCGCCTGTGAAAGAGCCTCCAAGCGTCTTGTAGGCGGCCATGAGAAGGCGAAGTCGCTCGTTGATCTGTCGGTTGGCCCGCTCGCGGCGTTGCTGGACCGTGGCCATGATCAGAATGCGAATCCCCACTCCTATCACCGTCACCAGGGTGATCGCGAGGAGGGTGGAAAGAAAACTTCCGCCCGAGCTGAAATCGAGACTTTTCATGTGGCCACTGTCATCGAAGCGGGATCGTTCTGAAAACGGGGATTCGTGTGGCGGGGGTGTCCTGGGCGGTCGGGTGGTGTGATGCGCACAAGGGGGATGGGGTGCATAATGAGACAGAGCTGAATGCCGCTAAGTTAAGCGGGGTGATCGCTGGATTTGAACCGGGGCTGAACCGGGATTTTACCCGAAGACCCGCCTGATCGTGGTGGGATTCGGGGGGAGGTCTCTTTGGGGAACCAGGAGGAGACGGACAGCCGACAGGCTGGCTGAAGGGCAAGCGAAGCGCGGTTAAGCCCGCATCCCGGGAGGGATGGGAGCGGTGGCAGCCGCAATGCTGCCACCTCGAACCGATTCGGATTCTTTATCCGGGCCAACGGTTTGTCATGAGCAGGTGCTTCTGAGTTAGATAAGAGTGCGTATATGCGGCTCCAAGCGCGTGATGGAGAGCGTCGTATCGACAGAGAAGATCTCGGTCATCAGGATCGGCAACAAGCTCTTCGAGTCGGCGATTCAGACGCGCGGAAAAGTTCTGGCGTGCGGAATAGAGATCAGCGAATAACGCCACGAAAGGCTGTTCCCTACCGAACGCTTAAGAGATGGTCAACGCAATAGAGTAGAAGCCCCAGCGGTTGTCCAGTCGCGCTTCGTTCGCCTTGAATGGTTGGTCCGGGGCAGAATTCATTCGGAGAGAACAAGGTCTGCTGGGCGGTCCCGGAACAAACGGCGAAGCCCCGCTATGAGCGCGTCGAAGTCGGAGTCAGGAGTAGAACTGCAGTCTGCTATCACCTGTCTCAGGCCGGGATACCATGGCACGTCCTTGTGGAGCGTGACGATAATCTGCTGACGCGTGACCTCACAGGTATCACTCTGACTGCAGGCTGGGGTTGCATTCACGGTAGGATTTCGACTTGCGGCGGGTCAGCGGTTAGGTGCGCCGTCTGGTTCTGCTTTGGGTGACCTTCTGCGAATCCAGGTGATGAAAGCTGCCACACAGATGAATATCTCAAGGAGGAATGTCCAGTGAAGGATGAAATTCCAAACCCACCATGATCTTCCTGCCGGCACTTTAAGCAAATACAGCAGATCACTGTTGTATGGATAGAGCCATGCGATACCACCCACTGGCGTATCAAGCACCAGATGCAGAATGACGCCAGCAAAGAAAGACAACATCGCTCGAGTCACACGCGGCTTCCTGAGAAGCACCGACACAAGAGAACCCGCTCCCAGCAACACCAGCCAGAATACTGGCAGATGCGGCCAATACAGGTGATGATGCGTCTGTCTGCCATCCACGAAATAGAAATAGAGCATATCCACATCAGGAAAGATGCTCCCTACAAGGATACTCCAGAAGATTAAGCGACGATCCTCAGGGGCAACCTTACTCTCTCGAGCCGAAGCAAGCAGGTAGCCTGCGGGAAGATGTGCGATGAACATGTTTTTTCTGGCAGGTTTAAGATTTCACTATATCTGGTGGAATATCCATTTGCAAACGGGGCGTTCGGCAGGGTGTCCTTGGCTTCCAACCGCCTGAAATTCAATGGCGGGTGACGGGCTGTCATTCACGATAACGGGATCAACGGAATTGGCAACGACCTCCCATGGTGCTTTGGCGTTGCTGATGTTCCAGGTGAGAGGCCAGCCCGAACTCTCGAAGAGGTATTGGCAAAATTGGAGGGACTCGGGGCGGTGGCCGGCGAGTGTGAGGCGGTGCGGCGGGCGGTCGGGACTTTCTGAGGTGGGCGGAACGGAGGCAACGGACGCCTGACCGGACCGCTGGGATTGCGTGGCTGCGGGCGGTGAGCGAGCGGCTTGTACCGGAACGCCGGGCGCGGGGGGGAGTGGGAAATGGTGAATAGTAAATAGTAAAAGGGGGCTTGTGGGGAGAGGGGGCTTGTTGGGAGGGGGC
>QQNF01000017.1 GCA_003402705.1 Verrucomicrobiota bacterium
GCGAATCCAGCTCTCCGGACTTCGCCTCCAACTCCGACGCCTTCCCATCCAGCTCCGCATTCCGCGAATCCAGCTCTCCGGACTTCGCCTCCAACTCCGACGCCCGGCCCTCCAACTCGGACCGTAACGCTTCCAGCTCGGACCGTAGTGCTTCCAGCTCGGTGTGTTCGTCTTTGTTTGTCGAGACGAGCGTCCAGTCTCGAGCCCGCTCGTCAGCGCCGTCCAACGTTGGACTTCCGCCGGCCGTTCCGCAGAAGCCTCCGAGCCCGACGACGACCCAAGCCAGGCTGACAAGCCTGATCGCTCGGAAATTTTTCTTGGGGGTTGATTTGCAAGAGGGGCTAACGAGTGGCTCGGAGACCAGGAAAGTGGAGTGTCTGAGGGCGACTCGCAGATGCTTGCAGATTCGGGTGGCGTTCATCTTCTTCATGGCGATCTTTCTGCTAGGATTTTGCTGCTGAGATTTTGCTTTTGCTGCTAGGATTTTGCTTTTGGGGTGATGGCCGTTGAAAGAGCCATTGGCCGGACCTGAGGGCGGGAGAAAGCGGGTTGGGGGAAAGAAGGGGCGGAGTCGGTGGTTCGGTGACTCTGCGGGCTGTGCTTTGTTAAGAAAACTTCCGGAGTTGGCCGGTAAACGGCTGACTCGGGAGACTTCACAGCGATCCTCATACTCCCGGACCATAGCCTTCCGAAATGCTTTGCCAAGATTTATTTTGGCGGCGGTTTTCCGGCGACTCTGCCCGGATCTTCAGGTGTATTCGAGAACCGGGATGCGCCCGTCGTCCAAAGGGATTTCGGGTGCCCAAAAGTCACCTTACATGGCTCCTGTTCCTGCCACCGGAGGGCGCCGTCGTCCGGCGGTTCTGCGGACATGGTCCCGGATTCCTTCGTGAACCGCGCTGAAGGAATCCAGCATGTCCCGCGACTCAGCGCCGCTCCACCACCACCTGCTCCTGTCTCACCTTCACCAGCATGCCGCCCGCCAGCACCCCACGCCACACCGTCCCAGGATAAAGCACCGAACCTCGCCCGATCATCGATCCCGGATTCAGCACCGCATGCGCCCCGATGTCCGCACGGTCCCCTAACACCGCCCCGAACTTCGCCAACCCGGTCGGCACCCTCCCGCCAGGCCCCCGCTCATCCAGCACCGGCACCGCCCCATGGTCATGCCGCCAGTTCGATAGCACCACCCCAGCCCCCAGATGCGCCTTCCACCCTAAAATCGAATCCCCCACGTAATTCCAATGCGGCACCTCCGCCCCGTCCCCGATCACACAGTTCTTCAGCTCGCAACTATTCCCCAGGATCGCTCCGCGCCCCACCACCGTGTTCTCCCGAATCCAGCACCCCGGCCCGATCCGGCAATCCTCCCCGATCCACGCCGGACCCTGCAGACACGCTCCCGGCATGATCACCGTCCCCCGCCCCACATGCACCCCAGCCCCAATAAACGCCGACCCCGCTCCCCCACACAACTCCCCGGCCATCACCGCCTCACCACGCCCACGCACCCAGCCCGCAATCTCCGGCAACGCCTCCCAAACCTCCCGCCCCTCCGGAAACAATTCCGGACACGGGCAGTGCGCCAGATCAAGATAATCAGCAGCAGGATGCAGCACCATTCCGGAATTCCTCACGTCAGACCGTCAGAATCTCCGCCTCTTTCTTCACCGCATGCGCCTCCACTTCCTTCACAAACCGATCCGTCAGCTTCTGCACTTCCTCCTCCAGCCGCACATGGTCGTCCTCGCTGATCGATCCATCCTTCTCCGCCTTCTTGATCGCTTCCATCCCATCACGCCGCACCGACCGCAGCCTCACCTTCCCATCCTCCGCCATCCCCTTCATCCGCTTCACCATCTCCAGCCGCCGCTCACGTGTCATGTCCGGAATCGGCAGCCGGATCGCATGACCGTCAATGCTCGGATTAATCCCCAGATTCGCCTCCTTCAACCCCCTCTCAATGTCCTTCAACGTCCCCGGATCAAACGGCTTCACATAAATCATGCGCGAATCCGGCGTCGTGATCATCGCCAGCTGCTTCAGCTTCGACGTCGTCCCATACGAATGCACATAAATATCAATCGTGTCCACAAGGCTCGGACTCGCCTTCCCCGTCCGCACCGTCGAAAACTCATGCAGCGTGTAATCACAGGCCTTCTGCATGACCTCTTCCAGTTCTAGCAGAAACATTTCGGTATCCATGGGAGCAATTTGCAGTTTGAAATCATCTTCCGCAGCCGTCACCCGGCCGCAACAGCCTCGTCGCTCACGCCACCGTCACCAGATCCTCCGGCAGCGTCGGCCCGGCACACACCAGCGTCCCGATCGGATCACCCAGCAGCGCCTTCCGCACGTTGTCCGGCTGATGCATGTCAAAAACAATGATCGGCTTGTTGTTGTCCATGCACAGACTGAACGCCGTCGAATCCATCACCTTCAACTGCCGCGCCAGCGCCTCCCGGAAACTCACCTGCGTGAACCGCCGCGCCTCTGGATTCTTCTTCGGATCACTGTCGTAAATCCCATCCACCTTCGTCGCCTTCAGAATCACATCCGCATTGATCTCGCTCGCCCGCAACGCCGCCGTCGTGTCCGTCGAAAAATACGGATTCCCCGTCCCCGCCGCAAAAATCACCACCCGCCCAAGCTCCAGATGCCGGATCGCCACCCGCCGGATGAACGGCTCCGCCACATTCCGCAACTCCAGCGCACTCATCACCCGCGTCGGCACATCGCTCGCCTCCAGCATGCTCTGAATCGCCAGCGCATTCATGATCGTCGCCAGCATCCCCATGTAATCCGCAGTCGTCCGGTCCATCCCCTTGTTGCTCGCCGTCAGCCCTCGCCAGAAATTCCCCCCGCCAACCACAATCCCAATCTCCAACCCACTCTGATACGCCGCCTTAATCTGCTGCGCCATGTCCTCCACAATCGGCGGCGAGATGTTCTCAACACTCCCGTCCTCCCGCAGCGCCTCCCCGCTCAGCTTGAGCACAACTCGTTTATATGGACGGCGGGCGGAGGTTCCAGTTAGGTCGGGCATATGGGCAGGTCGGCTCCAACAGAGAACCCGTTAACCCCGCCCCTTGCAAAGGAAATTTCACACGACCGCACACCCTCCCCACCCGTCAACCCACCCCGTCCTCCCGCACCGCCCGCGCCAGCACCCGGCTGATAAACGGGAAAAACTGCTTCTTCCGCGACACCACCCCGTCCATCTCGAACAAATCAGGCCCCAATTGCGGAAAATCAATCTCCTTCACCACCGCCGAACTCCCAGCCGTCAGCAGCAGACTGAAATGCCGCCGGATGTCCGTCACAATCAGACACGCAAAATCCACCCCCTTCTCCCGCCGCAACTCCTCCAGCGCCCCCTGCAGCTCATCCCGCCGCGCCGGAAACTCATCCAGCCCCAGCTCCTCAATCTGACTGATCGAAATCCGCCACCCATGCTCCGTAAATTCCTTCCGGTCCGTCCCCAGAATCGCCCCGGACGGAGCCCCCCTCAGCAACGACCCCGCCGCAAAGAAATCCCTCGCAAAATCATCCACCACTATCCCCGCCTGCCCAGCCAGCCAACCTAGCATGTCCCGGTCCATCCCCCGCGTCGTCGGCGAAGTCAGCTTCAGCGTGTCCGAGATGATCCCCGCACTCAGACACATCGCCACCGCAGGCGACGGCCGCTCCCCCTGCATCTGAAACAACCGCGCCACAATCGTCGACGTCGAACCCACAGGCTCGTTGATAAATCGAATCGGCTCCCGCGACACCAGATTCCCACTCAACCGGTGGTGGTCAATCACCTCCAGGATGTTCGCATCCGCCGCCCCAGGCACCGCCTGCGACAACTCATTGTGATCCACCAGCACCAATCGCTGCCGCGGCGGCTCCAGCAGATCCGACTTCGAAAACACCCCCGTCAATTGCCCCGTCTCCTCACGAATCACCGGAAACAACGGCTGACTCGAATGCTGAATCTCCTGACGGATCCCGTGAATGTGCGTCCGCTCCCCCACCATCAGAATCCCGCGGTCCACCGCCTCCGCGATCCGCCGCGAACACCGGATCAGTTGCGTCGTGCTCGCCGTGTCATGCGGACAGGAAATCACCGTGCACCCCTGACCCCGCGCCAGCACCAGCAACTCCTCAGGCAGATGCGCACTGTTCGTCAGCACAATCGCCCGCACGCCGTACTCCAGCGCCCGCCGATGAATCTCCGGCCGGTCCCCCACCACCAGCACCAGCTCCCGACCCGGAAACTGATGCAGCCGCATGTCCACCGTCTCCTCACTCGACGCACTCACCGTCAGCACAAAATCCTGCTCCACCTCCAGCTCGGTCCCGCAGTCAATGTGCGCCTCGAGTGTCCGCGCAATGTTCGCCAGATTCGTCCGCACCCGCCGCGCATGCTGCCGGTCCGATACGTTATGCAGCAGCAACTGCAGCAGATCCTGCACACTCGCAATCCCTATCACCTTCCCACTATCATCCACCACCGGAATACTCCGGATGTCCGCCTGCTCCATCCGCTGATACACATCCAGAAACGTCTCGTCCGCCCGCGCCTGCACCACATCCGCCCGACAGATCATCTCCGCCGTCGGCCGCAGATCCATGATCAGCTTCGGCGGCTCCAGCCCAGCCTGCTCCAGCACCCACCGCGTCCTCGGATTCAACCCGCCACAGCACGCCGCCTCCGCATCAGGATACCGCGTACGCTGCAGCAATTCCGCATACCCAATCGCTGAACAAATCGCATCCGTATCCGGATTCTGGTGTCCAATCACATACACCGGCTGCCGCCCGGCACCGGTTTTCTCGTAAGAAGGCTGAATCATTGGAAAAATCGCGGCCCTGTCTGTTCCATCAGCCCCCCCAGAAATCACGCCCCGCCCTCACCGGATCACCACCCTCGCCCCTGGCCGGATCAACTCCGGCAACCGCACCGCATCCCAGTTCGCAAACCGTATACACCCGGCACTCTCACTCCGCCCGATGCTGTGCGGCGACGCCGTCCCATGCAGCCCGATCCCCGACCGGCTCGTCCCCGTCCAGATAATCCCCACCGGACTGTTCGGCCCAAGCGGCAATTGATACGCCTCCTCACTCCGCTTCCCCTGCTCCAGCATCGACTTGTCCCACCGGAACTCCGGCGTCGATACCATGTTCGTCACCTTCCACTCCCCGAATTGAATGAACTTCGGCTTCCCTGGCGTGATCGGAAAACTCGCAAACGGCTTGTTCGCCTCATCAAAAAATACCGCCACGCGCGCCGCTATATCCACCACCACCGCACGCTTGCTCAGCAGATCGTCCTTCTCAAACTTCTTGTGCTTCGGCAGATCCTCAATCTTGAACGGGGTCACGTTCGGCACCTTTACCACCGACCCAGCCTTCAATCCATACAGCTTGCTCTTGTTCAACGCCTGCAGGAATTCCTCGCTCGTGTGGTACCGCTCCGCCACAAACTCCACCAGGCTCCGATATCCCATGTACTTCGCCTTCACCTGCAACTGAGGCTTCGTCGGCAGGCTCGGCGTCACAAACGTCCCGTCTCCCTCCACCACCGTGTAAGTCGTGTACGGCTCACTCACCTTCGCCGCCGCCTCCGCCATCAGCTTCGCATAGTTCCCCTTCGGAATCCCCCGGATCTGATTGTAAACCGAAGCCGCCTTCTTCCCGAACTCCCCCAGCTTCCCGTCAATGTTCCCCGGCCCGTGATTGTGCTCATCCAGAAATATCTGCACCCGCACCACCGTGTCCGTCTCCAACGGAATCGGCTCGTAATTCCCCTCGCTGTCCACCAGATCCGCAGGAATCGCCCGCGGCACCGCTGCCTCAGCCGCAGGCACCGCCGCAGCAGCAGGCCCTCCCCCACGCCCGGAATCCTGTTCCCCGCCTCGCCCAGCCACAGCCGTCAGCAGCACCGCAGAAACAACAGCAGATCGATGGAATTGTAAGGTTTGCATCACTTGCCTGATCCAGCATCAACAGCACGGGCATGAGCCAGAAAATCCGCATACTCCCGCCGTACCACCGGAAGCAGCAGATACACTCCTATCAGATTCGGAATGCTCATCGCAAACAGCGACGCATCCGAAAAATCAATCGCCTTGTCCATCGACGCCGCAGACCCAATCACGATCACCAGACAGAAGATCACCTTGTACAGGCCCTCCATGATCTTCGACTTCCCAAACAGAAACTGCCACGCCTGCAACCCATAGTAACTCCACGTAATCAGCGTCGAAAACGCAAACAGAAACACACAGGCAAACAACACATACCGGAACGACGAATGCACCGTCTCAAACGCCAGCGACGTCATCTGAATCCCAAACCCAGTCGACGTATCCTTCCCACCCAGCGCAAATGTCTGCCCGTTCAGCGCAAAATTCCCAGTGTCCCCGTCAAACTGCATCGTCACACACAGCACCAGCGCCGTCATCGTGCAGATCACCACCGTGTCCATGAACGGCTCCAGCAGCGCCACCACACCCTCCGACGCAGGCTTCCGCGTCTTCGCCGCAGCATGCGCAATCGGCGCTGACCCAATCCCCGCCTCATTAGAAAACGTCGCCCGCCTCATCCCCCACACAAACGCCGCCAGCATCCCACCCGTCACCGCCGCCCGCGGCTCAAACGCCTCACTGATGATCCGCCCGAACGCCGCCCCGATATTCCCGGCATTCACCGCCAGCACCGCCAGACAGCTCACAATGTACGTCACACACATCACCGGCACCAGCTTGTCCGTCACCTTCGCAATCCCCTTGATCCCCCCGATGATCACCAACCCCGTCATCACCGCCATGATCGCTCCAAACATCCACTGGTTCTGCGCAAACACACTCTCACTTCCCCCAGTCACCGCCACCAGCTGCGCCGTCGTCTGATTCACCTGAAAAATATTCCCGCCCCCGAACGACGCAAAGATACAGAAGATCGCAAAGAAGAACGCCAGCACCTTCCCCAATCCTCCCATCCCTCGCTCCGCCAATCCCTTCCTCAAATAATACATCGCCCCGCCACTCACCCGCCCGTCCGGCAGAATCTCACGGTACTTCACCCCTAACGTACACTCCGCAAACTTCGTCGTCATCCCCAGAAAACCGCTCAGAAACAACCAGAACGCCACCCCCGGCCCGCCCTGCTGGATCCCAATCGCCACCCCGGCAATGTTCCCCAATCCCACCGTCCCAGACACCGCCGCACTCAAGGCCTGAAAATGCGTCACCTCCCCTGGATCGTCCGCATTGCTGTACTTCCCACGCACCGTCCGCAACGCCAGCCCAAACGACCGGATATTCACAAACTGAAACGCAAACGTCAGAATCACCCCAGCCGCCGCCAGCCACAACACCACCGCCAGCACTTCATACCCGTTGATCTTCACAGTGAAGAACACCGACTTCACAAACCCGCTCGTGTAATCTCCGAAAAACTTGTCGATCTGCTGGTCAAATCCCATCGGCTTAGTCGCCGCTGCCATCGTCTCCGCACTCACCGCATCCACCACCGCCTTCGGCGCAGTCTCCTGCCCGAAACTCGGCAGCAAACCCACACTCAACACCATCACAGCAATAATTCGGGTCAGGAAATTCATGATTCAGTCAGAAAATGTCAAGGCGTGCGTACCGGCACCGCAGCTCCCTCTTCGAGAAACTGAAACACCACCTCGCCAGGCCGATAATACCCAAGCTGATCCCGTGCCTTCAACTCCACATATTCCCGCGAGGCCAGCGGATCCGGCTCGCTCTCCAACCGCTCCTTCTCCATCCGCAGCACCGCACGCTCCGCCTCCAACCGCCGCGCCTCCACATCCACCGCACGGTACTCCTTCATCCGCGGCATGAAATTCACCGCAATCACCCCAGTCAGACACACAAACGCCAATGCCATCGCCGCACGCCCAATCGGCACCCACGCAGTAGGCGTCTCCTCAGGTTCAAATGATCTCGGCGGCATGCTAATTCGGAAAAAAATTCGGAGCGCCCGGACTCCCGCCCGGACGCTCCGCTTCGTTGATCAGTGCTTCATCCGGCCACCATAGATGGCCTTCGACCCCAGCTGCTCCTCAATCCGCAGCAACTGGTTGTACTTCGCAATCCGGTCAGACCGGCTCATCGACCCGGTCTTGATCTGCCCGCAGTTCGTCGCCACCGCCAGATCCGCAATCGTACTGTCTTCCGTCTCACCCGAACGGTGACTCAAGACCGCCGTATAGCCATTCTTGTGCGCCAGATCCACCGCCTGCAGGGTCTCCGTCAGCGTCCCGATCTGATTCACCTTCACCAGAATCGAGTTCCCCACCCCGCGCTCAATCCCCTTCTGCAGGAACTGCACGTTCGTCACAAACAAATCATCCCCCACCAGTTGCGTGTCCTTGCCCAGCTTGTCCGTCAGCACTTTCCACCCATCCCAGTCGTTCTCCGCACACCCATCCTCAATGCTGATGATCGGATACTTCTTCTGCAGCTTCGCATAGTAAGCCACCAGTTCGGCCGCACTCCGCACCGACCCGTCGCTCTTCTTGAACACATACGCGTTCTTCGTTTTGTCGTAAAACTCCGAAGACGCCACATCCAGCGCAATGAAGATTTGCTCGCCCAGCTTGTAGCCAGCCTTCTCCACCGCCTTCGAAATCACCGCCAGCGCATCATCCGCACTCTTCAGCACCGGGGCAAACCCGCCCTCGTCTCCCACCGCCGTGCTCAATCCGCGATCATGCAGCACTTTCTTCAGCGAATGAAAAATCTCCGCCCCGTAACGCACCGCCTCGCTGAACGTCGGCGCGCCCTTCGGCATGATCATGAATTCCTGGAAATCAATCGGCGCATCGCTGTGCGCCCCACCATTGATGATGTTCATCATCGGCACCGGCAGCACTTTCGCCTTGGTTCCACCAAGGTACGCATACAACGGCTTCCCAACCTGCGCCGCCGCTGCCTTCGCCACCGCCAGACTGATCCCCAGCAGCGCGTTCGCTCCCAGCTTCGCCTTGTTAGGCGTCCCGTCCAGATTCACCATCAGGGCATCAATCCCGGATTGATCAGACGCATCCTTCCCCGCCAGCGCCTTCGCCAGCACGGTGTTCACATTGCCCACCGCCTTAAGCACGCCCTTCCCAAGGAACCGCGCCTTGTCCCCATCCCGCAACTCCCACGCCTCATGCTCACCAGTGCTCGCTCCGCTCGGCACCGCCGCTCGGCCCATAGCCCCGCCCTTGAGCAGCACGTCCACTTCAACAGTGGGATTCCCGCGCGAGTCAATCACTTCGCGCCCGACAATTTTCTTGATTTTGAGGTCCGACATGGATGCGCGCAGGTATGCGGGGAACTGACTAAAAAATCAAGGAGTATTAAAAGACCCCCCGGCCCACCCTCTCTCACTCCGCCACCACCACCTCGTCCTTCCCAGGAAACTTCGCCGGCAGCGGAATCGTCACCGCCCCAGTCGCCGCCCACTCCGTACCGCGCTGCAGCACCGACCAGAACCCCGCGTCCTTCATCGAATAATCCGCATGCCCCATCGGCGTGTGCATCACCCGACCCTTCCCGTAATCCAGCACCATGATCATCGGCTCGCTCCGGTTCGTGTCCGGACACGGCGACACCGCCAGCACCTTCATGTTCTCCGCAGGCCCACGCAAGGTGCTGTAAAGCTCATCCTTCGCGTGCTTCCACGACGCCGGCATCCCTTTCGTCACCGGATGATCCTTCCCCTCCCCGAACAACTCCACCTGAAACTCCAGCTGCGCCCCGTGCGATCCCCCGGACCCAGGCGTCATGTCCCGCTCCAGCTTCCCGTCCTTCACATAAACATAAGGCCCATGCTTCTCCGTCCGCCCACCCCAGCCACCCAGCCCGATCATCTGGTTGTACTCCGCCCAGTCCGGAAACGAATTGTCCGCCGCGTGGATGCACACAAACCCTCCCCCACCCTTCACAAACGCCTCAAACCCAATCCGCACCGATACCGGCCACGCCTGCCCGTTGTAATTGCTCACCACCACGTCGCACGCAGAAAAATCCGGCCGCCACTTCTCCCAGTCCGCAGGCCCGGACTTGTCACCCGGTGCCGTCGACACCGTCACCGCAAACCGCCCGCCCGCCGCCTCCAGCGCCTTCTTCAGCACCGGCGTCGTCGCCTGCCACTGGTGATTGTTCTGCCCGTCAATCAGCAACACCCGCAACACTTTCTGCTCCGCGGCCTCAGCCGGAAACACAGCACACACAGCAGCAATAGCACCAGCCTTGAGAAATTCGCGGACGTTCATCATGCCGACCACCAAGCCACATTCCCGTCGAACGCGCCAGCACTTTCACGCCCGCGGATGGAACTTCCGGTGCACGTCCCTCAGCCGCTTCCCGTCCACATGCGTGTAAATCTGCGTCGTCGCAATGCTCGCATGCCCCAGCATCTCCTGAATCACCCGCAGATCCGCTCCCCCGCTCAGCAGATGCGTCGCAAATGAATGCCTCAGCAAATGCGGATGCACATCCAACCCCACCGCCGCCGCCCGCTCCCCGATAATCTGCCAGTACCTCTGCGTCGTCAGACGCGTCCCCCGCACCGATATAAACACGTGACTCCCCGTCCGCCGCGTCACCAGCGCCGGCCTCCCCTTCTCCAGCCACGCCGCCACCGCCCCACACGCCGTCCGCCCCACCGGCACCACCCGAGTCTTATTCCCCTTCCCCGTCACCCGGATGAACCCGTCCTCCAGCGACAACGCATCCAGCGTCGCATTCGCCAGTTCCGACACCCGCAAGCCGCTCGCATACATCAGCTCCAAAACCGCCAGATCCCGGAAATCCAAAGGCCCCACCGGCTCAATGCTCGCCAGCAGGTGCCCGATCTCCTCTTCCGTCAGGGTCTCCGGCAGGGTCGCATCCAGCCGCGGCGCCATCAGCAGCGCCGCAGGATCCCCTCCCACATGCCGCCGCCCCGCCAGCCACCGGAAAAATATCTTCAGCGCAATCACCACCAACCGCACACTCGCATTCGCCAGCCCTCCCGCCCGCCGCTCCAGCAGATACGCCGTCATCTCATCCGTCGTCACCTCCCCCACCGCACGAACACCCCTCAACTCCGCCCACGCCGCAAACGCCTCCAGCGACTGCCGCGTCGATAATTGATAGTTGTCAGACAACCCGCGCTCCGTCGCCAGAAACAGCACAAATCGATCAATGGCTTCCTCAAATGTCACCCCTCACTCTCCCACGCCAGCCCCCACGTAGCAAGGCCGGCATTTCCCTACCCCACCCCCGGCCGCCTCAAGTGCCAGTCACTCACCCGCTGCCACTCCCCAGCCGCCCTCAGCAGATCCGTCTCCCCCAGCGGCCGCCCCATCAGCTGCAATCCCACCGGCAACGCTCTCCCACCACTCTCCGTAAACCCGCACGGCACACTGATCCCGCAGATCCCCGCCAGATTCGCCGCAATCGTGAAAATATCCGCCAGATACATCTCCAGCGGATCCGCCGCATGCTCCCCTATCCGAAACGCCGGCACCGGACACACCGGCCCAGCAATCAGATCCACCTCCCGGAACGCTTCCTCGAAATCACGCCGGATCAGCGTCCTCACCTTCTGCGCCTTCCCGTAATACGCATCATAATACCCGCTGCTCAGCACATACGTCCCCAGAATAATCCGCCGCTTCACCTCCGCTCCAAATCCCTCTGCCCTCGACCTGTCATACACCTCCCGCAGATTCGCAGGATCCTCACAACGATGCCCGTACCGAATCCCGTCAAACCGCGCCAGATTCGCCGACGCCTCCGCCGTCGCGATAATGTAATACGTCGCCACCGCATACTCCGTGTGCGGCAGCGTGATCTCCTTCACAATCGCCCCCGCTCCCTCCAATCCCCTCACTGCCTCCATCACCGCCGCCCTCACCCCCGGCTCAATCCCCTCCACAAAATACTCCTTCGGCAACCCGATCCTCATCCCCTTCACCCCCTGCCCCACCGCCGCCCCATAATCCGGCACCCCATCCCGCAATGACGTCGAATCCAGCACGTCATGCCCAGCCATCGCCTGCAGCACCAGCGCCGCATCCTCCGCCGTCCTCGCCATCGGCCCAATCCCGTCCAGCGACGACGCATACGCCACCAATCCACTCCGCGACACCCGCCCATACGTCGGCTTCATCCCCGTAATCCCACAGAACGACGCCGGCTGCCGGATTGATCCCCCCGTGTCCGTCCCTAACGACACAATCGCCTCGCCAGCCGCCACCACCGCCGCCGATCCACCACTCGACCCACCAGGCACACACTCCAGATCCCACGGATTCCGCGTCACCCGCAGCGCCGAATTCTCCGTCGTCGATCCCATCGCAAATTCATCGCAGTTCACCTTCCCGAACGGAATCGCCCCCGCCGCCTTCAGCCGCGCCACCGCCGTCGCATCCCACGTCGACACATACCCGCCTAGCATCTTCGACGCACACGTCAGCGGCTGCCCCGCCACATTGATCACATCCTTCACCGCCACCGGAATTCCCCCCAGCGGCAACGAAAGATCCGCACCATCCGCCGCCGCCAGCGCCCGCTCCACATCCCGATGCAGATACCCGCCAATCACCTCATCCCGCGCCGCAATCGCCGCCTCCACACTCAGGACGATGTCCCGCGCACAAATCTCCCCAGCCCTCAACCGCCGCCGCAGCTCCACCACCGTGCATTCATTCAAAGCATCACTCATAATCGTCACTCCACCACTTTAGGTACCAGAAACTGATCGCCACTCCGCTTCGGCGCATTCCTCAACGCCGCCTCCACCCCTCGCCCCTCCCGAGCCACATCCTCACGCAACGCATCCGTCAACCCCAGCGGATGCGCCGTCGCCTCCACACCCTCCGTATCCGCACGCTCCAGTTGACTGATGTACCCCAGAATCCGGTCCAACTGCCCGCCATACGCCGCCGCCTCCTCAGGCGTCAGCCGCAGCCGCGCCAGGTCCGCCGTCTTCCCCACATCAATGTGTTCCGCTCTGCTCATCGCGCCGCCCTCCCACACACCTCCCCCACCAGCAACCAGAAATGCACCCGCCTCACGGCATCGTCACCTTCACCCGCATCCACTGCCGCACCTTCCCGCTCACAGGCACCGCATTCGAATGCGCCGGCGGCACCGCTATATTCGTCAGATCCGTCCACGTCTTCAAATCCTCAGACGTCTGCCCACGCACCGTCACCCCAGTCGCCGTCGGCGACACCCCAAAATTCATCCGCAACGCCCCCCCACTGATCCCCACCACCGGCAACGCACCCGCTCCACTCGCCCCAGACAGCGGATTCGTCCCAAACACATACTCCACCAGATTCGATACCCCATCCTTGTCATCATCCCCCGCAGCCCCACCCGTCGCCCCGGGATAAAACCCAGCCACCCACCCCTCATACCCCGTCAGACTCGACACCGTCGCCATCAAAGGATCCGACCACCCCATCCGCCGCGTCCCCGCCACCGGAGCACCACGCAGATAACACTGCGTACCAGGCACCATCGCCACCCCCAGCGCCGCCTCCGTCACCACAAACGGCGAACTCTGCGTCACCACCTCTTTCCCCAGCACCGTCAACCGCCGCGCCGCCGTCACCTTCACGTCATCCACAAAACACCCGAAACGCGTGTCCTCACCAGTAAACGCCCTCGATCCAGGCCGGAACACAAACCGGAACCGCGCCACCTTCCCAGCATACGCCCCCAGCCCCACACTCCTCAGCTTCCAGTCCGGCGCATTCCCGCTGCTCGGCAACCGGTCCCACAACGCATTGTCATAATTGTCCTCAGCATTCTCCGCATAAGCCCCGTTCCGCCCGTCGATCTCCACCCACTTCACCCCGCCGTCCACAGACATCTCCAGACTCAACCGGCTGAAATTGAACACCCACCGGAAACAATTGTAATAATCGATCTTCGACCCCGCACTCAGCACATAATCCGCCGCAACCTCCACGCTCTGCACCTTCCCGTCCGGCGGAAATGTCAGGTGAAACGCCTTCGCCCCGCTCCTCGGCAGAAACACCGTCCCCGCACTCGTCGTCGTCGCCGCCTGCCTCAACGCATACGTCCCCGTCGTCTTCGCCACCAGATCCCCCGCCGTCCCATCCTCCGCTCCCTCCACCACATCCCCCGCCGCCCCCGCCGTCGCCGCCGTCAGCCGGTGCTCCACCGCTCCAGGCACCGCCGTAAACGCATACGCCGCCCCGCTCCTCGGCAGCGCCCCAGGCCCGCTCAATACCACCGTCCCCCCAGCCACATCCGGATCAAACAACGTCGTCGTCCACGTCGTCTGCGCAGGTACTCCAGCCCCCTTTATCCCACTCACCGCCACCGTATACCTCACATCCCCACTCACCGTCTTCGGCAGATTCCCAGGCTGCCACACAATCGTGTTCTCCCCAATCCCATCCGTATTCCGTGAAATCACCGGCGCAGGCACCACTCCCCCAGGCCCGCTCATCGTCACCACCGCACCAGAAAAATCCGCCCCCGGCCACGCCAGCGACCACCGGCTCGGCACCACATCCACTGGACAATACCCCTCGTTCGGCCACTTCGTGAACCGCGCCGCTCCCGCCGGCTTGAAATTCGCCACCACATACACCGAACTCGCCCCATACACATCATACCTGTCCGCCCCATCCCGGAACACCCCCGCTGGCACATCCCCGCTCGCCATGTCCCGCCCCCGCGGAAACAACAACCACCTCCGGTGCCCCACATTCACATTGTTATACAAATCCGACTCCCCAATCCCGTCATCCAGCATGTACGCATCAATCGCCTCAGGCCCCCAGTACCCAATCGCCAGATTGCTGTACGCACACGCATTCCACGCCCGCGCCGTCCACCCGTAATACGTGTTAGGAGGATCGTGGCTCAGCACAAAATCCGTACCCTCCGCACCCGCGTACATCGACTCCACAACATTCATGTAAGACGCCTCCATCGCACACACCGTCTTCGAGGTCCCCGCAGGCACCACCGGCCCAGGCACGTCGTTCACCGCCGAAAACTCCCCGAACGTAATGTCCGCCGGCAATCCAACCATCCCACGGTAAAAATTCACCCGCCGCCGCACATGCTCCCGGTACACCGCACTCGTCGTCCCCACCGTCCCCGTCACGCTGTCGTACGATCCCGTCCACCCCATGCTACCATCCACGTCCTTCGACGCCAGATACACCGTATTGTAAAAACTCTGCACCTCCGCCCGCGACGCCCCATCCACCACAAACCCAGTCACCGGCACCACCCCGCCCCCTACCGGCAACCACGTCGTCTCCGCCGCCCCCACCCGCACCGCAGTCATCAAAAGCAATCCAAGGATCAGGTTCAGTTTCATATTTTTTTTTGACCACCCTTCCTTTGCCAGGAATCCCTGCCCTTCGCAATGCCTTTTCCGCCCCGCCGCCATTTACCCCCCCTGCCCGACTCCAACCCACACCCCGATTTGTAACACCATTGACCTCCGCCCCGCCGCTCTCACTCGTAATTCCTGCAAACTCCTCGCTCTCAAAACCCTCCCCATGATCTGGATCGTCTTCATCGCTACCCTCGGAATCTCCTTCTGGGCCTCCTCCCGCGTCCGCTCCCAGTTCCGCCGCTACAGCACCGTCTCCTCATGGTCCGGCCTCACCGGGGCCCAGGCCGCGCGCCGCATCCTCAATGAAGAAGGGCTACAGGACGTCGACATCACCCTCACCCAAGGCGAACTCTCCGACCACTACGACCCCTCCACACGCACGCTCGCCCTCTCCGAATCCGTCTTCCATGGCAATTCCCTCTCCGCCGTCGGTGTCGCCGCACACGAAGCCGGCCACGCCATCCAGCACGCCCACGCCTACCAACCCCTCATGTGGCGCATGCTCGCCGTCCGCACCACCAGCACCGCCTCCGGCGTCCTCATGATCGCACCGCTCGTCCTCGGCCTCCTCGGCAAATTCATCCTCGGCCTCACCATCGCCGTCATCTGCCTCGCCATCCTCATGGCCTTCAACCTCATCACCCTCCCAGTCGAATTCGACGCCAGCCGCCGCGCCAAAACCGCGCTCGTCAACAGCCGCATCATCGCCCCAGGCCCGGAAGCCGATGGCGTCAACGCCGTCCTCAATGCCGCCGGCTTCACCTACGTCGCCGCCTTCCTCTCCTCCCTCTCATGGTTCCTCCTCCGTCTCGTCGAACTCCTCGGCCTCACCAGTAACGACGACTGATCGCCCCCTCACCCTCCCGCCAAACGCGTTACTTTTCCACAACCGCAGGCTTGCCGCCTCCGCGTTGCGCGTTCACTAGTCCCTTCGCGGCCAGTCCCCCTCAAGGCCTCCGCGCGCGCTCCACCCGCTCTCCCAACCAATCCGATCCTTCCCCCTATGGCCTCCCTCAACAAAGTCATGATCATGGGCAACCTCACCCGTGACCCGGAAGTCCGCTACACCCCCAAAGGCCAGGCCGTCGTCGATATCGGCCTCGCCGTGAACCGCCGCTACAAGGTCGAAAACGAAACCCGCGAGGAAGTCACTTTCATCGACGTCACCTTCTGGGGCCGCAGCGCAGAAATCATCGGCCAGTACATGAAAAAAGGCCGCCCGCTCTACGTCGAAGGCCGCCTCCAACTCGATTCATGGGAAGATAAAGCCACCGGCCAGAAAAAAAGCCGCCTCAAGGTCATCGGCGACGAATTCCAATTCCTCGGCGGCCGCGACGGCGCCCCCGGTGGCGGCGGCTCCCCCGACGACGACGACGCGCCCGCCCCACCACGCTCCTCCCGCCCTCCCCAGCAGAACTCCCAGCGCAGCAGCGGTAACAGCGCCCCCGCCTCCCGCCCTCCCCAGGACTACCCCGCAGGCCTCGACGACGAAGACGAAATCCCGTTCTGACCCACTCGCCCCAGCCCGCCTCCGCTCTCCCTTCGCCTTCCCTCTCCTTCCATGATCAAAGTCGGTCTCGTCTCTCTCGGCTGCGCCAAAAATCTCATCGATTCCGAAATCATGATCGGCCACCTCCGCAAGGCTGGCATGGAAATGACCCCGGAAGCCGCCGACGCCGACGTCCTCATCGTCAATACCTGCTCGTTCATCGACATGGCGAAAAAGGAAAGCATCGGCACCATCGAAGACGCCATCGATGACCGCGCCGCCGACAAAAAACGCAAACGCCAGAAAATCATCGTCGCCGGCTGTCTCTCCCAGCGCTTCTCCAAAGAACTCCCAGGCCTCATGCCAGAAGTCGACGCCTTCATCGGCCTCGACCAGATCACTCAGGTCGCTCCCATCATCGAAGGCCTCCTCGGCAAAAAACCCGCAGGCCCCGAAAATCTCGTCACCCGGCAACCCAAATACATCCCGGACTACGACACGCCCCGCTTCCGCCTCACCCCGCGCCACTCCGCCTACGTCAAAATCGCCGAGGGCTGCAACCACCCCTGCTCGTTCTGCATCATCCCCCGCATCCGCGGCCGCCACCGCAGCCGCACCCAGGACAGCGTCGTCCGCGAGGTCGCCCAACTCGTCCAGTCCGGGGTCCGCGAAATCAATCTCATCTCCCAGGACACCACCTACTTCGGCATGGATAAATGGGAGGACGTCCGCCCTAACCCCCGCAGCCCGGTCGATAGCTCCAAAGGCGAAAGCCTCGCCACCCTCATCCGCGCCCTCAATGCCATCGAAGGCGACTTCTGGATCCGTCTCCTCTACACCCACCCAGCCCACTGGAGCGACGAACTCATCAGCGCCATCGCCGATTCCCCCAAGGTCGCACGCTACGTCGATATCCCCCTCCAGCACATCTCCGACCGCATGCTCGCCGCCATGCAGCGCGAAACCTCCGGCAACTACATCCGCGACCTCATCCACCGCATGCGCACCGGCATCCCCGGCCTCGCCATCCGCACCACGTTCATCGTCGGCTTCCCCGGCGAAACCGAAGACGACTTCTCCGAACTCCTCGACTTCATCCGCGATACCAAATTCGAACGCGCCGGGGTCTTCCGCTACAGCCGCGAAGAAGGCACCAAAGCCTACAACATGGACACCCGCGTCCACCACAAAACCATCGAAAGCCGCTGGAACCGCGCCATGCGCGAACTCCAGTCCCTAGCCGAAGGCTTCAATTCCTCCCAGGTCGGCCGCTCCCTTAAGGTCCTCGTCGAAAAACCCGGCGTCGCCCGCACCGAAATGGACGCCCCGGAAATCGACGGCACCGTCTTCGTCGACGATTCCCTCCCCATCGGCGAATTCGCCAACATCACCGTCGGCGACTGGCGCGGCTACGATCTCGTCGCCAAACGCTGACCGCACTCCCGTCCCCTCCAGCCATGCGCATCGTCTTCACAGGCACCGGCGACATCGGCATCCCCACGCTCTCCGCGCTCCTCTCCCTCAAAACCTGCAAGGTCGTCGCCGTCATCTGCCAACCCGACAAACCAGTCGGCCGTAAACAGATCCTCACACCCCCAGCTACCAAAACCCTCGCCCTCGCCCACGGGATCCCCGTCCATCAGCCCCCGAAACTCCGTCTCGCCCACGACCTCGTCGCTTCCCTCCAAGCCGACCTCATGGTCGTCATCGCCTACGGCCAGATCCTCCCCCAGCACATCCTCGACCTCCCAAGGTTAGGCTGCATCAATCTCCACGCCTCCCTCCTCCCGCTTCACCGCGGAGCCGCTCCCATCCAGGCCGCCATCCTCTCCGGCAATCCCCTCTCAGGCATCACCGTCATGCAGATGGACGCTGGCCTCGACTCCGGCGATATCATCCATCAGGAATCCCTCCCCCTAGCACCCGACGAAACCGGCGGCTCTCTCCACGACCGGCTCGCCGCCCTCGCTCCCGTCGCCCTCCTCGCCGCTCTCCCCGCCATCCTCGACGGCTCCGCCTCCCGCACACCACAAAACGCCGCCGCTTCCTCACACATCGGCAAGCTCTCCCGCTCAGACGGAATCCTCGACTGGTCACTCCCCGCCGCCGCCCTCGCACGCCGCATCCGCGCTTTCGACCCGTGGCCCGGCACCACCACCTCCCTCCCGGACGGCTCTCAACTCAAGATCTTCCCCCCAGTCGCCGCCCTCGACATCCCCACCGGCTGCCCGCTCCCCGGGACCATCCTCCACGCCGGCCCAGACGGCATCTCCGTCGCCTGCGGCTCCGGCTCCCTAACCATCCACCAGCTCCAGGCCGAAGGCCGCCGCCGTCTCGACGCCGCAGCCTTCCTCTCCGGTCACCCGCTCGCCCCAGGCGACCTTCTCGGGGTCCATAAACCCCCGGAATCCTGACACAATCCCTAGCCTCAGTCCCACGCAACATACCGCCGCACCGCCTTCAACCGGTGCGTCAATTCCCCGCTCTCGCGGTTCACAATCCCCCGCTCCGTCAGGTCATCAATGCGCACCATCGCGCTCGAGTGAATCACCTCGCCGCACGGCAGCACAATCCCCACATGCTGCGCCGCCTCACCACTCGGCGCAAAATAAACCAGATCCCCCGGCACCGCCAACGCCAGATCCGGCACCTTCTCGCCTTCTTCAATCTGCTGCACACAATCCCTCCGCACCTCCACCCCGAACGCCCGCAGCACCGAACTCGCAAAACCCGAACAATCCACCCCGAACACGGTCCGCCCACCCCACAAATAAGGTGTCCTCAGATACCGCCGCGCATAATGCAGCAGCTCCGCCACATCCGGCACCGTCCCCGCCGCCGGAATCTCCCGCACCTTCCCCTTCCACGTCCACCGCTCATCCCCATACAGAAACGTCCCGCCGTCATACCCCGGCAGCGGACTCCCTAGCGGCATCGCCATCGCCCACTCTCCCATCGTCGCCTCCCCGCAATGATCATCCGTCACGTGCGTCGCCACCAGCGGCAACCCATCCCCACGCACCCCGAACTGCCGGCTGTCCACCCAGCCCTCATAGTCATCCACCAGCAACCTCGCCCGCCAGAACTTCCCCGCCGTCCCCACCACCTCCACCGCCTCCCCGCCACGCACCTCATTCACCATCTCGGAAACCACGTCAGGCTCCCGCCGCATCGGCGCATGACTCAATCGGCAGACAGCAAAGGACATGCACTCGGAATTCGCAGGTTCAGGGCCACTCCTCAGTGCTTTTACTCAAGCTCGTCCAATGGCACCGTGTCAGGCACCACTTCCGTCCGACTCGGCGGCACCGTCAGCTTCTGCTCAGGTGCCTCCGTGTATGGCGGCGCAGGCACCACCGGCACGCCCACCGCCTTCAGTTTCTCCACCGGCGTCGTCACCTCCGGCCGCGTCACCGCAGGCGTCGTCCGATCCATCGTGTTCTTCGTCAGCGCATCCGGAGCAGCCCCGATATCAAGGCGCTCCGTCGGCGTGCGGCACGAAACAAGCATCAGCACGCTCGAAAAAAACAGCAGTCGGACAGTCATAGGGGATCGTCAGTTGGTTCAATAACCCGCCGTTCAAACCGGCGGATGGTAAATGCAAACTCATGGGCCTCGTCAGCCGCATGATGCACCTCATCCTTCACCTCCCACTCGCAAGGATCAAGCGCAGGAAAAAACACATCTCCTCCCACCCTCCCATGCACTTCCGTCAGTATCAGCCGCCCAGCCACCCCCAGCGCCGCCCCATACGTCTCCCCTCCCCCAATCACCACCAACTCCCCATAACCACGCTCCCGCGCCTCCCTCACCGCCTCACCCACCGTCCCCACCACCCGCCCTCCCAGCACCTCCAGCCCGCTCCCCCTCGTCAGCACCAAAGGCAACTGCCCAGCCCGAAACCACCCTCTCATCTGCTCCCACGTCCTCCTCCCCGCCAGCAGCGCCTTCCCCTCGCAGTACCCTCGGAACATCGCCACATCCGCAGGCAAATCCCACGGCACCCGCCCGCCTCGGCTCAACGCCCGCTCCTCATCCATCGCCGCAATCATCGTCACCTGCATCCCTCTCCCATCGACCCTGCCTGCCCTCTCCGCAATACGTACAATCCCTCCCCTCCCGCAGTTCCCACCGTCCACCTCGCCCCGCCATTCGTTCCCCAACCATGCCCTCCCCTCGCATCGCTGTCATCGGCGCCGGTCTCGCCGGCGTCGCCTGCGCCTCCCGCCTCCAACTCGAATTCGGCATCCCCGCCGTCCTCTTCGAAAAATCCCGCGGCCGCGGCGGCCGCTGCGCCACCAAACGCACCGTCGACGGTCTCCTCGTCGACCACGGAGCCCAGTACTTCACCATCCGCGACCCGCTCTTCTCCTCCATCGTCCACCGCGCCTGCGGCGACGCCCTCCTCTCCATCAACGCACCCATCACCTGCCCGGACGGCACCCCCATCCCCGGCGAACCACGCTGGTACCACCGCGACGGCAACAGCCGTCTCGCCCGCGACCTCAGCCCCGACCTCGAGGTCCGCTCCTCCACCGAAATCTCCCGCATCGATCCCCTCGACCACTCATGGCTCGTCAACGGCGAACGCTTCGACGCCGTCGTCTCCACCGCTCCACTCCCCCAATCATACCGCATCCTCGGGCTCTCCGACCCTCCCCCCGCCTACATCCCCTGCCTCACGCTCATCCTCTCCCTCAACGGCCCACCCACCGGCCGCGCCGCCTCCCAATACGCCGTCCGCGACCGCTCCGGCCCGCTCGAATGGTCCGCCTGCGAAAACCACAAACACGGCCGCATCGCCTCCCACCGCACGGTCTTCGTCTCCCAGGGCTCCGAAGCCTTCAGCCGCGCATTCCTCGAAGTCGATCCCATCGTCTGGGGAGCCGCCATGGCCGATCTCACCGCCCGTACATGGAACCTCAACCCGGCCGACGTCATCGAACACCTCACCCACCGCTGGCGCTACGCCCGCATCGCCTCCCCAGCCACGCTCCCAGCCCTCCCGCCCGGCACGTTCTTCGCCGGCGACGCCACCTCCGCCAGCCGCGTCGAATCCGCATGGCTCTCCGGTCACGAAACCGCCGCACGCGTCGCCGCCTTCCTCACGAAAGCTCCGGCCGCGGATCCCGCGCCAGCAATTCCTTGAGCGCCGCCCCGCAAGGCTTCCCGCCATACAGAATGCTGTACATCTGATCAATGATCGGTGTCCGCACACCATACCGCCGCGCCGCCTCATGGATGCTCTCCGTGTTCGGCACGCCCTCCGCCACCATTCTCATCCCCGCAATGATCTCCGGCAGGCTCTTCCCTTCCCCTAACTGACGCCCCACCCGGTGATTCCGGCTGTGACTGCTGTAACACGTCACTATAAGATCTCCCACGCCGCTCAACCCCTGGAAGGTCTCAAACCGCCCGCCCGCCGCCGTCCCCAGCCGCGTCATCTCCGCCAACCCGCGCGTCACCAGCGCCGCCCTCGCATTGTCCCCCAATCCCAGTCCCTCCGCAATCCCCGCCGCAATGGCAAACACGTTCTTCACCGCCCCGCCCCACTCGATCCCGATCACATCATCACTCGTGTACGTCCGGAACCACGGCAGCGTTAGAAACGCCTGCAGTTCCTTCGCCGTCTCCTCACGCCCGCACCCGATCACCGCCGCCGCCGCCAGCCCCCTCGCAATCTCCTCCGCATGATTCGGCCCTGACAACACCGCCGTCTCATGCCCCGGCACCTCCTGCGCCAGAATCTCCGTCATCCTCAACCCAGTCCCCATCTCAATCCCTTTCGAACACGACACTAACACCGCATCCGCGCGCACGCCCGCCGCCTGTACCGCCGCCGCCACACTCCGCATCGCCCGCGTCGGCACCACAAAAAAGATCACTCCGGCCCCCGCCACATCCGCCAGCTCCGTCGTCGCCGTGATGTTCTCCGGCAACCTCACGCCCGCCAGATACCGCCCGTTCTCCCGCGTCCCATTGATCTCCCCCACCAGACCCGCATCACGTCCCCACAAGGTCACGCGCTCCGCCCGCGCCGCCGCACAAATCGCCAGCGCCGTCCCCCAGCTCCCCGTCCCGATCACCGCCGCATGCTTCACTTCGCCTCCTTCCCATTCCCGCGCTTCCGCTCAAACCGATTCTCCGTCCCCTCACGCAACCTCCGAATGTTGCTCCGGTGCCGCCAGATCGCCAATGCCCCCAGCAGCACCGCAAACCCGCACAACGCCCACGACGGCTTCCCCCAACCACCCCGCATCCCCACCGCCGCAGCCGGCAGCGCCACCGCCGACGCTATACTCGCCAGCGCCACATACCGCGTCCCGAAAAACACCGCCAGCCACGCCCCCAGCGCCACCAGCAACGGCACCGGCAGCAACGCCATCAGCGCCCCAGCCGACGTCGCAATCCCCTTCCCCCCGCGAAACCTCAGCCAGAACGTGAAATTGTGCCCCAGCACCGCTCCCGCCGCCCCCGCAATCGCCGGCCAGTCGGAAACCACCCCTCGCGCCTCCGCCCACTTCGCTCCCACCACCACCGGCACCAACCCCTTCAGCATGTCCACCACAAACACCGGTATCCCAATCCCCTTCCCCAGCACCCGGATCACATTCGTCGCCCCGATATTCCCCGACCCATGCTCCCGAATGTCAATCCCCTTCAGCTTCCCAGCCAGATAACCAAACGGCGTCGCCCCGACAGCATACGCCGCCACCAGCACCATCGCCGTCACCTGCAGTTCACTCGCCGTCATCCCGCCCCCTTTCCCCGCCCATCACCCCGGTGTCAAGCCGCCAGCACCGCCCCCCAACTCACACGTTCCCCCCATGCCACTGCAGCTTCTGCCGCAGAATCCCGTAAAACGAAAACCCCCGCAGCGTCACCAGCGGCACATCCACCGGCCCGCGCCTCAGCATCACCACCCGCTCCCGGCACAGCGGCAACGGATCCCCCCCATCAATGCTCAGCAGCAATTCATCCGTCCGCCCCACCGGATGCAGCTCAATCGCCACATCATCCCGCACAATGCACGACCGGTTCGCAATCGCATGCGGACACACCGGCGTAATGCAGAACACTTCCGCCCCTGGATGAATGATCGGCCCGCCAGCCGACAAACTGTACGCCGTCGACCCAGTCGGCGTCGCCACCAGCAACCCATCCCCGCTGTACGCATTCAGAAACTCCCCGCCAATCCTCACCTCCACCGTCACCGTCCGCGAAATCGCCCCGCGCGTCACCCCAATCTCATTCAACCCGCTCCGCACCATCGCCACCCCGTCCGCCGTCACAAACGTCGCCTCAATCGTCCGCCGCAGGCTGATCTCATACGCCCCAGCCAACAGCACGTCCACAAACTCATCCAGCTCCTCCACCGTCGTCGTCGTCAGAAATCCCAACCTCCCAATATTCACCGCCGCCAGCGGTCGCACCAGCGCACCCATCAGGCTCGCCGTCCGCAACAAGGTCCCATCCCCACCCAGTATCACCACCCGGTCCACATGCCGCCCCAACTCCCCCAGCGGAATCCCCTCACCCAGCCCCGCCAGCTCCGCCGTCGCCTCGTCCGGCACCACCTCCGCCCCGCGCATCCGCAACGCCTCCGCCATGCGCCGCGCCAGCGCCGCAGCTCCCGGCTTCGTCGGATTGGCTACTAAACCGGTGCGCGCGTGATCCATGCTAGAAACTCTTTATTCCCATCCGTTCCCGTTATCGGCGAATCCATGTGCCCGCGCCACTGAAATCCAGGACATCCCTCCACAAACCCCCGAATCGTCGCCACCGCACGCTCATGCAGCGCCGGATCACGCACAATCCCACCAGGCCCGATGTCCCCTCGCGTCAACTCAAACTGTGGTTTGATCAGGCACACCATCTGCCCCGCCTCGCCCAGCACTTTCATCACCGGCGGCAGCACCAGTCGCAGCGAAATGAACGACACATCAAACACCGCCAGATCCGGAGCCTCCGGCACATCCGCAGGATCCAAGTGCCGCACGTTGTACTGCTCCCGCGCCACCACCCGCGCATCACTCCGAATCCGCCACGCCAGCTGGTTCGTCCCCACATCAAACGCATACACTTTCGCCGCCCCATGCTGCAGCAGGCAATCCGTAAAACCTCCCGTGCTCGCCCCCACATCCATCGCCACCATCCCCGCCACATCGATCCCGAAATGCCCCAGCGCTCCCTCCAGCTTCAACCCGCCCCGGCTCACATACTTCGGCTTCTCCAGCACCTCCAGCACATCATCCCCACCCACCGCCTGCCCAGGCTTCGCCGCCGGCACCCCATTCACCCGAACCTCCCCTGCCAGCACCAGCCGTCTCCCCTGCTCACGCGAATCCACCAGCCCGCGGGCCGCAAGCTCTGCATCTATTCGCTGTCGCGCTGCCATCTTGTTCTCAAGTCTCCACCTCCCCGATCCCCGGAGAAGTCCCGCCCCCTGCCCGCTCCTCACCCCCAGCGCAAGCGCCCATCTCTCCACCCCTCCCCCGCCTTGCACCCCAGCCGCCCCCACACCATCAGTCCCCACCCCGCATGATCTACCTCGACAACAACGCCACCACCCAGCTCGACCCCGCCGTCCTCGAGGCCATGCTCCCATTCCTCAAAGATCACTTTGCCAATCCCTCCAGCGCCTACTCCGCCGCCAAACCCGTCCGCAAAGCCGTCAACCTCGCCCGCGAACAAGCCGCCGCCTTCCTCGACTGCGACCCCGACGAAATCATCTTCACCAGCGGCGGCACCGAAGCCGACAACGCCGCCATCCTCTCCGCACGCCGTCTCTACCCCGAAAAAAATCACTTCGTCACCTGCGCCGCAGAACACGACGCCATCACCAATTGCCTCAAATCCCTCCAGTCCACCGACGGCATCGAAATCACTTCCCTCTCCACCAGACCCGACGGCACCATCGACCTCGACGAACTCCGCCACGCCATCCGCCCAGGCCGCACCGCCATGGTCTCTCTCATGATGGCCAATAACGAAACCGGTGTCATCCAACCCGTCACCGCCGCCTCCGAAATCGCCGAATCCTCCGGCGCTCTCTTCCACACCGACGCCGTCCAGGCCGCCGCAAAAATCCCCATCCGTCTCCGCAACTCCTCCATCCACTCACTCGCCCTCTCCGGTCACAAATTCCACGCCCCCAAAGGCATCGGCATCCTCTACATCAACCGCCGCACCGCCTTCCACCCGCTCCTCACCGGCGGCAGTCAGGAAAATCAACGCCGCGCCGGCACCGAAAACCCCGCCGCCATCGCCGCCCTCGGCTCCGCCTGCCAACTCGGCCTCCAGCACCTCGATTCCCTAACCTCCAACCCCGACCCCGTCGCCGCCCTCCGCGACCACTTCGAACAACAGATCACCTCCCTCATCGAAGGCGTCACCATCAACGGCTCATCCGCCCCTCGCACCCCCAACACCTCCAACCTCCGCATCACCGGCACCGAAGCCGCCGCCATGACCCTCCTCCTCGACCAGAAAGGGGTCTGCATCAGCGCCGGCAGCGCCTGCCACTCCGGCTCCCACCACATCTCCCCAGTCCTCGCCGCCATGGGCCTCTCCCCATCCGAAGCCCGCCAGTCCCTCCGCGTCTCCTTCTCCCGATTCTCCACCCTCACAGAAACCAACACCGCCATCACCCACTTCATCTCCGCCACCTCCCGCATCCGCTCCCTCCTCACCACCACCCCCTAACCCCCCACTCTCCCAACCCGCCAATCTCATTTCCAACTTCTCACTTCCCCCCCTCCGAACAAGCAGCCGAAGGCTCTGGACTGCTGTCAGAATTACAGCTCTCTCTCGCGCACGGAGTGCGCCTACCAGCCCTCCCAACCAGCCCCAAAGTGGAAGCGGCGTCCCGCCGCTCCTCTCCCCACAAGCCCCTCTCCGAACAAGCAGCCGAAGGCTCTGGACTGCTGTCAGAATTACAGCTCTCCCTGCGCGCGGAGTGCGCCTGCCAGCCATCCCAACAAGCCCCCACAACCAATCCGTCAGATCCGCCCGATCCGTCCAATCTCCCCGCATCCCTCAAGCAGCAATCCCCAGCACCGCCTCCGCTCCCTTCGGGAAGTTCTCGTCCAGTAGAAATGTCACACCACCACCTCATATTCCGCCGTTTGGAAATCCGACAGACGACTCGCGAACTCGAGAGCGGCCTCAATGTCCTCCTTCCGCAAGTTTGGATAGTCAGCAAGGACGTCCTCGATGGAATCTCCGGAAGCCATGGCCCCGAGGATCGTCGACACGAGAACTCGTGTCCCGCGGATAACTGGCCTGCCGTGGCAGACGGATGGATTCATTTCGAGGCGGCTGTTCACAGTAGAACAATACGACGTCCCTCATGGTCATCAAGTCCCGATGTCCACCCTCTCTACCTGCCATTTGCCCCAACCCGGGCAACGCATACCACCCGGGTTAACACCCCAGGCGAACCGCACCAACCATCCCGCGTCCTGCAGGGACGCCGCACCCGATCCGTCAGATCCGTCCAATCTCCCCCACCTCCATCAAGCAGCCATCCCAAGGACGCTTACTCTTCGTCCACAGATGCCCTCACTCCTTGCGCAGCGCCGGCACCTCCGCGGAATGGATGGTCCACTTTTCCATGTCAAGATAGAGATCGTCGCAGGGATAGCGCTTCTTTCCGGCTTCCTTTTTATGGAGATAGCACAAGTGGAAGTACTCGCCGCAGTCTGTGTAGATTGACCAGAGCAGAACGCCCGGCCCGGCAGAAAACTTCCCCACATAGGTGCCCGATGGCGTCGAAATCTCAAAGCGACCGCGTGGAACCATTTCCTTACACCCTGGATCCCACTCGCCAGACGATCCTCTCCAGTGCTCGTGAAACCCTTCCAGAAAGGTCGAGTAGCGGCTACCATGAAAAGCCAGTTTGGCACCGTCCACATACATTGTAATCCCGGTTCCCTCAACAGGAACGCCGCCCTTAAACTCCTTCACCAAGGCACTGAGTGTCTCCTGACTGGCACCCGGCCCCGTTATAATGAGTGGCCCGGATGGACCGCAGCCCACCAGTGATAACAATATTATCGCAAGATACCTCATTTCAGCTTTTTCGTGATTTTAAACCGGAGGCTCTGAGTATGCCGCATCTCATTTCCATTCACAATGCCCACAAACGACTCGGCGGACAATCAGGTGGTCCGTCACCGCGCATTGCCCCGACTTGAACGATAATAGTTCCTCTCATTCCCCCACCCCCCCTCACGGCCCAACCGGCACCGGCACAGGTGTCGGCACAGGTGTCGGCACAGGTGTCGCAGGCACCACCGGCGCAGGCACCGCCGCCGGAGCCGCCTTCGCCGGAGCCGCCGGCACCGGCAACACCTTCTCATCCGGCATCCCCTTCAGCATCCGATACAACTCACTGTCAGTCGACAGCACCACCGTCGTGTCCCGATCAATCACCGTGCTGTACGCCTCCAGCGTCCGGCTGAAATCATAAAAGCCCGCCGCCTCCGGCGACGCATTGTACGCCCCCGCATACACCTGCACCGCCTCCGCCTCCGCCTTCCCTCGAACCTCCTGAATCTTCCGGTACGCCTCCGACTCGATCTTCCGCAACTCCCGCTCGCGCTCCCCGCTGATCCGCGCCGCCTCCCCAGCCCCCTCCGACCGGAACTTCTCCGCAATCTGCTTCCGCTCACTGATCATCCGCTGGTGAATCTTGTCCTCCACATTCTCACTGTAGTTCAGCCGCTTGAACCGCACATCCAGCAACTCAATCCCGAAGTCATCCTTCAATCTCGCCGCCGCACTCGCGTGGATCCGCTTCTCCACCTCTAACCGTCCCAATCGGATCGGCTCCAGCTTCGCCACATTGTCCCCGCTGTTCTGCACCTCAGGCACCGGCGGCCCCTTCAGCGTCTTGTCCGTCCGGATGATCTCCATCAGATCGTGCCGCGCCACCTCCACCAGGGTCGCTCCGCCAATGATGTCATCCAACCGGCTCAACGCACTCCGCTCATCCCGCAAACTCACAAAAAACTTCAGCGGATCCACAATCCTCCACCGCGCAAAGGTATCAATCTGCAGATACACCTTGTCCAGCGTCTGCATCTTCTCCGGCGGCCCGTCCCACTCGATGATCCGCCGCTCAAACCGGTTCAGATCCTGCAGGAAAGGCATCTTGAAATACAACCCGGGCTCCGTAATCGGATCCCTCACAATCCGCCCGAACTGCGTCACAATCACCTGCTCGGTCGGCCGCACCGTAAAGGCCATCCCCCACAACAGCACCACCGCCAGAATCGCCAGCGGAATCATCAGTATTCGTTTCATCTCTTGTAAATTGTCAGGGTTTTACCGCTTGCCTTTCGCTGGTGCCGCCGGAGCCAGCGGCTCCGTCCCAAGCGGCAGAAACGGCAGCACATTCTTCGCCGATTCATCAATGATCACTTTCCTCCCCATCTTCGGCACCACCTCCGTCATCGTCTCCATATACATCCGCCGCCGCGTCACCTCCGGAGCCTTCCGGTACGCCTCGTAAATCGCCGTAAACCTCCCCGCATCACCATTCGCCTCGTTCACCCGCTTCAATGCATCCCCCTCCGCCTCGCTCATCTTCTGATCCGCCTCCCCCTTCGCCTTCGGCACCACTTTGTTGTACTCCGCACGCGCCAGATTCACCATCTGATCCCGCTCCTGCTGCGCACGGTTCACATCCTCAAACGAATCCCTCACCGGCGGCGGCGGATTGATCGCCTTCAACTGCACCTGATCAATACTCAACCCTAACTCATACAGCTTCGCCAGCTCCTGCAGCCGCTTCCGCGCCACAATCTCAATCTCCTGCCGCCCCAGCGTCAGCACATCATCCACCGTCCTGTCTCCCACAATCTCCCTCATCACCGCCTCCGCCGCATCCCGCAGCGTTTCGTGCGAATCCCGTGTGTGATACAAATGCACCACCAGATCATCAATGTGATACTGCACCACCCAGTCCACATGCACCGAATTCCGGTCCCCCGTCACCATGTTCTTCACAATCTCCGCATTCCCCCCGCCCCCGGACTGATGCAGGTTCGTCGCCCCGGTCGTCCCATAGCCAAACTCCATCTTCAACTGCCGCTGCACCGGCATCACATCCACCGACTCAATCCCCATCGGCATCTTGAAATGCAACCCCGGCGGTATCCGACTGTCCACAATCCTCCCGAATCTCAACCGCACCGCCTCCGACTCCGCAGGCACCACATACCACGTGCTCATCCCGAACAACAGTACCGGCAACCCGATCAGTCCCAACCCGACCCACCGCCCAAGCCGCGGCGGCAGCCGCGGCAACTCAATCTGCACATTGCTGAATTGACTCATACCTTTGTTCTGTTTGGGGGAATCGCGCTGGCACTTACTGCCATCGCACCCCACCATAGACCACTTCCCCCCAGACGCCAATGCGCCTTTTGATTTCCGGCATCGTCCTCACCATCGCCGCCACCGCGGCCTTCGTCTTCCTCCAGCGCCCGCCCGCAGACCCGCCCCTCGGCCCCGAACGCACCACCAAAGCCATGGTCTGGAAGGCCTCCCGAGGCCCGGACAAAACCACCGTCTGGCTCTGCGGCTCCATCCACATCCTCCGCGAATCCGATTACCCGCTCCCCGCTCCCTGGCGCAAAGCATGGGACCAATCCCGCCGCGTCGTCATGGAACTCAAACCCGGCACCACCGAAGACCCAGAAACCCAGAAGCTCTCCCTCGCCCTCTCCTCCCTCCCCACAGGCCAATCCCTCCTCCCTTCCCTCTCCCCCGACACCAGCCGCGACTTCCTCGCATGGTGCACCGACTCCAACATCTCCCCGGATTCCTTCCAGCACATGAAACCATGGATGGCTTCCCTCCGCGTCGGCATGACCTCCCTCGACCGACTCGGCTTCAACGTCGCCCGCGGCATCGAACGCCACCTCGGCGCCCGTCTCGGCGAACGCTCCACAGAAGGCCTCGAATCCGTCAGCCAGAGTCTCGGCATCCTCGACAGTCTCTCCGCGCAAGATCAGGACCTCATGCTCCGCCACGCCCTCGCCGACGCCAAATCCGCCCCCACCCGCATCACCCTCCTCGCCAACGCATGGCACGAAGGCGATACCGCCACCCTCGACCGTCTCCTCCGCGACGGCTTCAAAGACTTCCCCTCCCTCCGCCAGCGCCTCATCGACGACCGCAACAAGGCATGGTTCCCCCGGATCCTCCAGCTCCTCGACGGCCACGAGGAATCCAGCGTCATCGTCGGCGCAGGCCACCTCTCCGGCCCAGACAGTCTCATCGCCATGCTCGAAGCCCAGGGCGTCTCCGTCTCCCAGCAGGAATACACCACCCGCCGCCTCGCCCCGCCCCCCTGACTCCCCCCTCAGTTTCACTGGCAGCTCATTCTGGCGGGTGTATAATCACCCCCATGATCTTGAAATTCCCTGCCGCTCTCAGCCGCCCGGTCCTCGCCGCCGCCAGCGTCCTCCTCCTTTCCCATTCCCCGGCCCGCGCCCAATCCCCAGTCCCCGAAGGCTCCAGCCCAGCTTCCTTCGCCGCCGCCGCCAAACACCTCGAAATCGGCGGTCTCTTCTTCTCCTACATGGACCTCGATGGCGATCTCGCCAAACTCGCCGCCATCGGCGACAAGCTCCTCGAAGCCGCCCGCAAAGACGGCATCGCCACCCAGATCCCCGATAACCTCAAGGCCGCCCCTCTCGTCGACGCCCTCGGCCTCACCAGCCTCAAAGGCCTCGGCTTCTCCTCCCGCTCCCTCGGCCCTGACTTCTTCCACAACCGCGCCCTCCTCGTCATGCCAGGCGGCGGCAAAGGGCTCCTCAAACTCTTCGGAAACAAACCCGCCCCAGTCGAAGTCGCCTCCTTCGCCCCCAAAGACGCCGACATCGCCTATCAAGGCGAATTCACTCTCTCCGCCCTCCGCGAAACCATGGAAGCCGTCCTCACCGCAGGCGGCGACGAAAACATGCTCGCCCAATTCAAGGGGCTCCTCGACTTCCCCATCCCCCCTCTCAACATGACCGCCGGCGAGGTCATCGAACAACTCAACCTCAAGGTCATGACCGCCGCCTCCCTCAAAGAGGACCGCAAATTCAATGTCCCCGGAGCCCCAGTCGCCATCCCGGCCGTCAATGCCATGGTTTCCATCGAGGGCCTCGACTTCATCATGGAAGCCCTCCTCGTCTTCGCCGGTGAAACCGACTCCGTCACGGTCGAAAAAGGCGACGGCTTCAACATCATCAAACCCGTCAACGCCCTCCCCGGCGAGCTCGACTACTTCCGCCCTGCCCTCTACCACGACGTCAAATCCAAAAAAATCATCCTGACAACCCACATCGACTACGCCCGCGCCGCCATCGCCGGCACCGACCACCTCAAGGATAGCCCTGACTTCCAGAAGGCCACCTCCGGCCTCCCCGCTGAAGCCAACGGCATGACCTACGCCAGCGCCAAATTCCTCAAAGTCATGTCCGGCCTCAGCACCGAAATCATGAAGTCCACCGCCGACGCCAACGGCGGCCCAGGCGCTGGCCTCGCCAAAGCATTCTCCAAAATCGCCTCCGAACTCTCCCCCACCCCTAACCAGGGCATCGCAGGCACCTACTCCCATGTCCCCGAAGGCATGCTGTTCCTCTCGAACACCATGGAAAATCACAAACACACGCTCGTCCAGGCCGCCGCTGTCCCCCTCGGCATCGCCGCCGCCGCCTTCGGTGCCAACTCCAATGTCGCCCAGGCACTCGGCCGCGCCCGCGGCGGCGCGCCCGCAGAAGACGCAGCCGAAGAAACCCCGGACAACGACCCCGCCGCCCCTAACACAACTGTCCGCAGCAATCTCCAGCAGGTCGCCTTCGCCGCCCAGACATGGTTCATCGACAACCCTTCCGCCAAGGAAGTCACCTACGAACAACTCGTCGCCGCCGAACTCCTCTTCGACATCACCCCAGCCTTCGGCGAACAATACAAGGGCCTCAAACTCTCCCGCACCGGCGGCCGCGTCTCCGTCAAACTCAAAGACGGTGACGACGTCAGCTTCGCCTACCCAGCCGTCACCGACTAACCGCCCCTGCCATTCGGCCTCAGCCGCCTGAAACCCTAACATCCCACCGCCACCATGTTCCACCACTACGGCAATACCGTCCTCGCGGCATCCCTCGCCGCAGCCGCTCTCTGCCTCGTGGCAGCCACATGGTGGTGGCGGGAACCTTCGTCCCGCTGGCTCACAGGAGCCGCCGCCGTCTTCCTCCTCATCCCCGTCACCATGCTCGTCCTCGTCCTCTTCCCAGGACTGGTCGACAGCCGCTACCGCACGTTCCGCTCACTCTACTCCAGCATCGAGCCCGGCATGCACGCCGCAGCCGTCATCGAACAACTCAAGCAGCGCTACCCTCAGAACGGTCCGCGCCTCGCCCCCAGAATCTCCGGCTCCCCTACCTCCCTCGGCTTCCTCATGAACCCGGAAGGCCAATCGGAACCGAACTCCGAATCCATCACAGTCTACCTCGCCGATGGCAAGGTCGTCGGCAAATACTACTCCGCTGACTGACCATCCCGCCCGCGGTAATACGTCGCCAGATAATCCGCTAGCGCCTCGCGCCACGGCCGCGCCGGAATCCCCAGCGCCCTCAGCTTCGTCAGGTCCATCGCCGTATGCACCGGCCGCGGCGCAAGGAAACCCGTCATCTCCGCCAGCGTCTGCGCACCCACCGTCCGGCACCGCAGCGGGATCCCCATCTCCGACACCAGATCCAGCGCCGCCTGCCCGTACTCCTGCCACGTGCACTCCCCCGTGTTCCCTAAATTGAACACGCCCTCCACGTCCTCCATCCCCAGCAACCCCTCAATCTGCTCCGCCAGATCCACGCTGTAACAAGGCGTCGACCACTTATCCCCAATCGCCGCACAAGTCTCCTCGCGCCGCGCCCGCTCAATCAATTGATCCGGAAACGCCGGCCGGTCCGGCCCGAACACCCACGATACCCGCGCCACCACCACCCGCGCCCCGCTCTCCAGCACCGCCCGCTCCCCAGCCAGCTTCGTCCTCGCATAAACCCCGCACGGCGCTAGCAGATCGCACTCCCGCCTCAGTCCCGGCACCGTCCCGTCATAAACATAATCCGTCGACACCTGCACCATCCGCGCCCCCTGCTCACGGCAATGCCTCGCAATCCGCCCCGCCGCCTCCGCATTCACCACCGCCGCTTCCTCCGGATTCAACTCGCACCACTCCAGCGACGTCGCCGCCGCACAGTGCACCACCGCATCATACGCCGCCGCTCCAAAATGATCGTCAATCCGCTCAGGCGCCCCCAGATCCACCGCCTTCCGGTCCCACGCCACCACCCGATGCCCGCGCAATCTCAGATGCCGCGCCACCGCGCCACCTAACCGCCCACCGGTCCCCGTCACAATCACTCGCATCGCTTCGTTCATCGTCATGTTCGCCACCAGCCGCCACACCCGCCAACCGCAGCAGGTTCTCTGACGCTCTGATGCCTCTCCGCATACCACGCTCACCTCCACACGCAAGTTTCAACACTCTCCGCTCTCTCCTCCCTCTCTCCCCAGGCTCAATCCTCCTTCCGCAACGGTCGGAATGACGCCCACACCATCACCGCCACCCGAACCGCCACCAACCCCGTCCTCACCCGCCCCAGCATCACCGCACCACGCTCCCCACCCAGATTCCGCAACGACCCCGCACAATCCAGCACCGCCTCCGCCGCCGCAACCACCGCCAGCACCCGCTCACCCGCCCCCGGCGCTTCCGCCGCAGCCGCACGCACTCCCGCTAGGTGCCCAGCCAGCGACATCCGCTGCAGATCACACTCGATCACCAACAGCGCCTTCCGCACAGCCGCCGCCTTCATAAATTCATCTGTGAAATCCACATCGCATCCTTCCTGCATTGCGCCCGGGATTCCGCAAACCACCCGCCGCTCCGCACCAGTCTCACAATCTTCCGATACACCAGCCACGCCACGACCGCATACACCACCGTCATCCCCGCCACCACCGCCAGCGTCGCCGTCGTCTCAAGAACCATCACCGCCACCACCACCATCCCCAGTCCCGCCAGCAGCAGCAGCACGCCCATGCCCACCGTCAGCATCAGCAGTCTCACCGCCACATCACGAACCTCCCCCAACTCAATCGCCGCCAGCAACGCACGGCTCGACCCCATCGCCGCCAGCCGCTCCGCCATCGTTGGCAGCGGCTGGCAGTCGTCAGGACTATCACATGGTCGCTCCGGAGCCATCGTTGAAATCATTGCGCACGGCATCGGCAGCGCGCCGCCATCAGCGCACCCAGCAGCGCCCCAAAACCCAGCCCCACCGCCATCGCCTTATACGGATGAAGGTGCATCGCAGAATCAGCCGCCACCGCGCACTTCGTCGTCTCTGCCTTCAGCTCCTCACGAAACGCCCGGCTGCTCGCAAATGCCGCCGCCAATCGCTGCCGCGCCTCTTCCACTCCAGCTCCTGCCATCTCCGATGTCGCCTCAATCAGCGATTTCGCAACCTCGCTCAGGCGGGCGATCTCGTCGCCAATAGTTTGGGAATTCATATGCATAGTCATTTCTTTTAGTTAGACGGGCCTCGCCCCGATGCGTCAGACGGACTTTCGCCCGGTGAAAAGCAGCACCACCCCGCCCACAAGGACAAGGACTCCCACAAACGGCGGCACCGGTATCGAATGCCAGCGCTCCGCCGAAACCTGCAGCGGCCCGGCATCAATTACCTTCTCCCTCGTGGTCCAGCGCACGCCCTCGTACGATAGGGCAGCAATGCCGATAACAATCAGCGCGAAGGCAATGATGGTGCGGGTCTTCATGGATGCACCCAGCATCACTCCGCCCCACCCCAACCACCATGGGGTGAAACCCTGCCTCTCTCCCGCCTCCGCTCAGCGGTACGCCGCCACCGGCTTCGGCACCACGCCCATCGCCTCGTAGTCAAACCCGCTCTCCAGCGGCTCATACTTCCCTACCACCTCCACACTCCTTACTCCATCAATCGCCGCCTCCATCCCCAACCCCCAATAAATCGCATTGATGATCATCCGCCGCAGCCCCGGATTCAGCAGATCATGCCCGCTCCCCATCGTCGACTGAAACACCCGCGCCTCTTTCCCGCCGCTCGTCTTCCACAACTTGTACCACGCTACCGGCAGTGGCTCCAGCTTCGGATTCGGCGCATCACCCGGCTCTCTCCCTAACAGCGGCTGCCCCCAAACCAGCGCCGTGCATCCCTCCGGCAGTTTCTTGCCCTCCGGATACGTCCGGTAAACATCCGAGTTCCCCCAGATGTCCTTCACCCCTCGCAGAATCGGATGATCCTTCTGCTCCGGAACCACATTCCCACGCGTCGAATCCGCATGCCAGTTCCCATGGTGCCCCATGAACGACCCACCTAGTACGTCATTCCCCCAATCCACCTGCTTCCCCCCGATCTTGTACGGCAACGCCCCGTGAAACCCGTGATTCCCCGTCCGCAGCGACAGAAACGGCCGCCCTGAATCAATGTACTTCACAATCATCTCCCGCTCGCCCATCGGCAGGGTCAGCAATCGCGGAAAAAACACCACGAAATCCGCCCCCGCTAGCTGCTCCAATCCCGGAATGTGATGCTCCCGGAACACCTTCCCCTTCTCAGGATACACCGGCATCGTCGGATCCACTTCCCCTTTCTCGTTCACCCCGAACAGAACCGTGCAATCGAACCCATGATGCTCACTCAGGATCTTCGCCATCATCGGCATCGATTGCTCGCTCCGGTACTCCTGATCCGCCGCAATCAGCACTATCCGCTTCCCCTTCCCAGGCCCCTCGCCCCCGGCATAACTCAACCACTGCACCGCCGCCTCACCCGCAGGCTTCGCCCCACCACCCGGTGGTTCCGCACAAATCGTCCCCGTCACCAGCATCACAGCCATCAGCAGCATCAGTTTCATATCGTCAGAATATTAATTGTTAGAATCACCGCTCCTCCTACTCCCGCGGCACTTCGTTCACCGTGTAATACGCCTTGTGATGCAGCAGCCGCCGCCCGTCCGCACCCACCATCTCCGAAAGATCAAAATCATGAATGTGATCCTCCACCACCCGGTCCAGCTGCACCACCACCGACATCCCGTCCGCCGCCGGTTCCGCCTTCAGCACCTTCGGCGTCGTCTGGTCCACCTCGGGACTCCCGTACCCCGCATCGTAAACATGCGTGTACGTCGTGATCCCGTAAACCCCCACCTTAGCCGCCACCGCCGCATCCACCGGCTTCGTGAACTCTAACCTGAACCCATCCTTCCGGATCCGGATCTCCCGAATCTCAAACGGCACTTCCCCAGTCCAGTCAATCCGCTGCAGCGCAAACGGGGTCGTCCCCCGCACCGGCCACTGGCTGTTCGTCGTAAACCCTCCCGTCATCAGCTGCCCGCGCGGCGAAAACTCCACGTTCATGATCCCCGTCGCCAGTCCCTCCCGGAACGGATAGCACGCTCCCTGCCAAACCCCATTCACCAGCTCCGTGCTCGCCCGCATCACCACGCTCAGCGAATAATCCCCCAGAAAAAACTGGTTCTCAAACGGCCCGAACTTCCCGCCCGTCTGGTTCAGCCGGAACCCGGAAATCGACCGCCCCATTTTGATATACGGAAACTTCACCGCCGGCGGCACCAGCTCCGGCACCCGCTTCTTCTCAATCCCCATCCGCGAATCACTCGCCGGCTCCCGCGCCGGGGCCTTCACCCCCTCCGCAAACGGATACCAGTTGTAACTCGCAGGATGCCCCAGAAATCCTCCCGGCTTCAGATGCTTCAGCGAACAGCACCCGTTCCACGGCCCCTGGCTCTCAATCACAAACATCGCCCCCTCAGCATTCGCCGCGACCCCGCCAGGACTACGCAACCCGCTGCAAACCGGAATCATCTTCCCCTCAGGCGTCACCTTCACCGCCCACCCGCGGAACAGATTGTGCGATTCATACGAACCACTCAACCCTAGCGCCACCCAGATGTTCCCCTCGGCATCATGCTTCGACCCGAACGCAAACTCATGTCCCTCCGCGTACCCCCAGTTGCTCGTCAGTGAATCATAACGATCCGCCACTTCATCACCATCCGTATCCGCAATCCGCGTCACCTCACCCCACGTCGTCGCCGTCATCGCCCCATCCTTCCACGACATCCCGAAAATCTCATCCTGCCCGCTCGCAAACAGATGAAACTCCGGCACCGGCGGGCTCTCGAAAGCCCCCTTCACAAAATAAATGTCCCCGCGCCGCGTCCCCACCGCCAATCGCCCGTCCGGCAGCACCTCGAAACTCCCCGGCCGCATCGGCACCCCCGGCGGAATCGCCACCTCCACAATCGGATAGTACTTCGCCTCCTCCGCCGCCGTTCCCCACATCGCCCCAAGGTCTTCCTCGGCACCCGCAGGAACCGCCAGCACCATCGCCATCAGAACAGGATATCCGCTGTACCTTACCATCTGTATTCGAGTGTTAGTGTTGTCCGGCCCGCCGGAAGCTTCATCATCAGCAGCACCTCCGCAGGCGATCCCTCCCGCACCACCCCGCCATGCTCGCTCGTCACCCGCAGCGACAGCTTGCCCACCTTGAACGCACGCTCGCCCTCCGCCACCGCCGTCTCCCCAGCCGCCGCCCGGAAATAAAACGGTTCCGCCGCCGCCGTCTCAAAAACCATCGTCCGCCGGAAAAACGCCTTCCCTTCCCCGTCCTTCACATCCTCGAAAAAGTCCCGCACCTTCACCCCGCCATACTCATAAAAAAATTCCGGCCGCCGCGCCTTGTCCAGCTGATACCCCCGGAACTGATACCCCTGATCCTGCGGAAACGCATAGTTCGTCTTCCCCTTGTATGGCCAGCTCTCATCCATCGTCCCCAGTCGATGAAACGGAATCCCCGGCGGAAAACTCACCGGATCTCCCCCACGCGGATGAAAATGCCCCGCATCCACACTCGCAAACTCTCCCTTCCAGATCTGCCGCAACACCATCTCTCCAGCATCAAACGCCAGACTGATCCGCTCAGGATAACCCACCGCAATCCCCCGATACCCAATCGGACTCTGCCCTCGGCAAACTTCCGTCACGTCACTCACCCGCAATTCGTTAGACTGCCGCGACAACCCCAGCGGCTTCTTCGCCTTCCCCCCATCCTCCAGATACGCCCACAACGCCTCAATCTGCTGCGCCGTATCACCCCCGAGTATGTTCGGCCGCGTCGTCACCCCGTCCGGCCAGTAACTCGGCATGATCACCGTCGGATGAAACCGCGTCGGCTGTCTCATATAAAGCCCGAACCAGTTCTTCTGCAGCCGGTTCGTCACATGCACCAGATCCAATGCCGCCATCTCCCCAGTCTTCTGCCCGTTGAACTCATGGCACACAATGCAACCGAACCCGCTCACCCCCATCATCTCATAACCCGCCGCCTTCGATTCCTGCAGATTCCCCACCTTCGGAATCACCGCGTCCTCCAATCGGTCCACTTTTCCAAACAACGTCGCCAGATGCCCCACGTTCCGCTCCCCGAACTTCGGCATCACCGCGTCCAGATAGGGCCGCTGCCGCTTTCCGTTCACTAGCACCTCCCAAAGCCACTCCGGCGTCAGCTTTGCCCCGACATGTGACAACGGCGGCGGCACTCGCCCCTGATCCCCTAGCGACGGCTGCGTCCCCGTGAACATCGCCCGCCGCTCCGCCGACAGACTCCCCAGTCCGCTCCGCTCATGACACGCCAGACAATTCAATGACACCAGTGTCTGACCAATCCGCTGCTCATCGCTGAACTTCACATCCTCCGCCTCCGGCAGCGCCGCCCTGATCCATTCCCGCTGCTCCCCACTCAAATCATAGTGCGGCCACGCCCCCGATCCCTCCCCAAGGCACCCGCGCCCTGCGTCCAATCCCTTCAGCGACGCCCGCCGCGTCCCCGCCACGCCCACATCATCGTGACAATTCGCACACCCTGACTCTCCAAACAACTCCCGACCCCGCATCGCCAGCACCGGATCCACCACCAACGGCTCAAACGCCGGCACCGGCTTCTCCGTCGCACTCAGCATCGCCTCAGGCACCGCCTGCCGCTCCATCCCCGGCCCCTCCAACTCGCACACAAACTTCGGCTCTCGCCCAGTGTGAAAATACGTCAGCTCCACCCGGTGCACGCCCGCCGTCAACTCCACCGTCCCTGACAACTCCCGCACGCCTCGCCGATCGCTCGGAGCCACCTCCATCAGCGCCGCCCCATCCACCTTCAGCGACCCGCCATTCATCACCAGATGAAACGTGTACTTCCCAGGCATCGCCACCGTCAGCCACCCCTCATACCGGATCGCAGTGTGATGACGCACTTCCCCCACCGACTTCAGCCCGAAATCCCCCACCTGCCCGCCGCGCTCAGGCTTCACTTCGTCACTCGCCAATCCCTCCCACACTTTCCCACGGTACATGGTGTAAACCAGGCCGCCCGGCACCCTGGTATCCTTCAGCAAAAAATGGGCGATCCGCTCCACATCCCGACCATCCATCTCCAGTTCCGGCATCCGCCCTGACGGCCGCACCGCATGCGGATCCCGCAGAAATCCCACAAGGCTCCGAAAACTGTACTTCCGATCCAGCGCCCCCAGCGGCACCGCCCCAGCCATCGGCAATTCCTTCCCGGCATCGTCCCGCGGCGCATGGCACGCCGCACACCCGCGCGAGTGAAACAACCGCTTCCCCTCCACCGCCGCCACCGCATCCGCCGCCTCCGGCGCAAAGGTCTGCTCCCCTAGCGACAACAGAAAATGCGTCAGCGCCTTCGCTCGCTTCGTCTTCTCCCCCGGAGCCAGCCCCGCCATCACATCAGGCATCGTCGTCCCCGGCTTCACTCCGTGCACATCCTTCAAATACGCTTCCACATAACGGGGATCCACCCGCGCACCCAAACCCGCCAATCGCGGCGCAACCTTCGACCGCGCCCGCAATGCCTCCGCCGCCCCAGCCTCCCCGTGACACGCCACACAGTTCAATTCCCCAATCAGCACCTGCCCTTTCTCCTTCGCCTCCATCTGCGCCCCGCTCATCCCGCCCACCACCACCTCCGCCCGCAACGCGCTCAAGCACCCGACACTCACCAGCGCCAACGCCAACCGCACCGCGCTCCACGGGCCCGCTTTCTTCAGTATCTCGTCTCTCAGCTTCATCGGCAGTTTGGTTTCAAGTCCGCGCACAATCCCGTCGAACTCATCCCGATTCTCAACGCCTCCCACCAGAACGCCAGTCTTTTCCCATCGCCAACACCCACCCGCCATTCCGCCCCGCGGTTGCGCACCCGACTCCTCCGCGTATCTCCCACCCATGGGTTTCGTGCACAATTTCAGCTACAATTTCGCCAAGACCGTCGGCCGCGCCGCGCTCGATCTCCAGGTCTCCGGCCGGGAACATCTCATCGAAGACGGCCCCGCCCTCATCTGCGCCAATCACGTCAGCTACCTCGACCCTCCCCTCGTCGGCACGTCCTTCGACAACCCCATCCACTACCTCGCCCGCAAATCCCTCTACTCCAACGCCTTCGCACGCTGGCTCTTCCCCAAACTCAACGTCGTCCCCATCGACCAGGACCGCGCCGGCTTCACCGGCCTCAAATCCATCATCCGTCTCCTCAAAGAAGGAAAACGCGTCATCATCTTCCCCGAAGGCGCCCGCTCCACCGACGGCAATCTCCAACGCGGCCAGCCCGGCACCGGTCTCGTCGTCACCAAAGCCAAGGTCCCCGTCCTCCCCATGCGCATCTTCGGCGCCAAAGAAGCCCTCCCCTACGGCTCCGGTCGCTTCCAAACCTCCACCGTCACCGTCGTCGCCGGCCCAGTCATCCGCTTCGACCTCGAATCCCTCCCCGATTCCAAGGAACACTATCAAATCGTCAGCGACCGCATCATGGAAGCCATCGCCGCCATCTCCTGCCCCACAGACCGCATTCCCGCCCCGCGCCTCTCACCCTGATGCACCTCAGCGTCGTCATCCCCGCATGGAACGAGGAAAAACTCCTCCCAGCCACGCTCAACGCCCTCCACTCGGCCTGCGCTTCCTTCTCAGCCGCAGGCATCTCATGGGAAGTCATCGTCTGCGATAACAATTCCACCGACCGCACCGCCGAGGTCGCCCGCGCCTCCGGTGCCTCCGTCGTCTTCGAACCCGTCAACCAGATCAGCCGCGCCCGCAACACCGGCGCCGCCGCCGCCTCCGGTTCATGGCTCCTCTTCCTCGACGCCGACTCCACTCCATCCGCCCCACTCATGCAGGAACTCGCCGCCACCATCGCCCGACCAGACGTCCTCTTCGGCGGCTGCGCCCTCGTCATGGACCAACCACTCCCAGGCGCCGAATTCTTCATCCGCCAATGGCACCGCCTCGCCCGCTGGAAACACTGGGCCGCAGGCTCGTTCTTCTTCGTCCGCCGCGACGCCTTCACCGAATCCGGCGGCTTCAGCCTCGAATTCTTCGCCGCAGAAGAACTCGAACTCAGCGACCGTCTCAAAAAAATCGCCCGACGCCAGAACCAGCACTTCGTCTTCCTCACCAATCACCCACTCGTCACCTCCGCCCGCAAACTCGCCTTCCGCAGCCCAGCCTCACACTTCTGGTTCATGCTCAAAACCGCCCTCACCGGCGGCCGTACCCTCAAACGCCGCGAATCCTGCGACATCTGGTACGACGGCCGCCGCTAACCACCACCGCCGCAACAAAGGAGGGGGGACTTTCCAGTCCCCCCCCAATCCCAATCCCAACGGGATTGGGTCCCCTAGCCCAGGGTTGGCCTGCGCCGCGAGGGCCTACCCTGGGTCCACGGGCATCCTGCCTGTGACCCCTCCAGCAACAAAGCCGTCCCGCCCTTGTCCTACGTACCAGCATCCCACCAACCCCAACGGGATTGCGCCCCCAACAGCATCACCCTCACCTTTCACAAACCACCGTCCGCCACCGCGTTCCGTCCCAGCCACCGGCACCCCGTCCCCCAGCAACCGCCTCAGAACTGCCCTGCCCCGTGTCCCAACGGGACACCGTATACCAGCCCAGAGCACCGCTCTGGGTACCCCACCACCCCCACCACCGCGTTCTGAAGGAACGCTGCATACCAGCCCAGAGCATCGCTCTGGGAAAGAAGGCTCCAAAACCCGCCACCACGCCACGATTGCAATAACCTATTCCCCTGGATATCGTGAAAACAAACCGTTCGCCGTCAGAATCCAATTACCAGAATGAAACATTTGTTCTCGTTTCTATTATTTGCGATCATGCCATCCATCGCGTTGCGTGCATCAGATGCGATACGCCTGGACTTTGACTTTGCGCAGTCTGACCACGGCTTCTCAGCAGGCTTCGCGGACTACCCTCAGAATGAGGATTCCTCTCAGTATCAATTGACCAACTCATGGCAGGCAAGACCCACTAATCTAGGCGGATCCCCCGCTCTCTTCATATCGGGAATCAATCACAGCGACGACCTGTTCATGTTCTGGAAGAAGCGGATCACAGGACTTCCGCCCAATACCTCCGTCATTCTTACCATGGAGATCCAATTGGCCTCGAAGTACGCTGAAGGACTCGTGGGCGTTGGAGGAGCGCCAGGGGAGTCCGTCACGATAAAGGCTGGAGCCGTCGCACTTGAACCGCAGGCAGTTGTCGACCCACGCGAGGGTTGGCTGCGCATGAATCTGGACAAGGGAAACCAATCCGTTGGCGGCTCCAACATGTCCGTAATCGGCAACATAGCCAAACCTGACGATGGAAACGCGAATTACGTTCTGTTGACGAGGCATCAGCATGGCCAACCGATCTCCTCACGTACAGCGAGCGACGGTTCTCTCTGGTTGATCTTCGGCACCGACTCGGGATTCGAAAGTCTAACGGCTCTCTACTACTCTCGGCTCACGGTGTGGATCAACCGCGCCGACAAACCTCACCTGTGGCTGGAGCCAGATTCCACCCCCGGCACTCTTCGCCTCATTTGGAATCAGGGCACACTGTTCAGCAACACCACTCTAGGTCCCAACTGGCCAGCAGTAAACGTCACCAAAAGACCCTACACAATCAACACGAACACGGAGCCACGTCGATTCTGGAGAGTTTCCCAGCCATGAGATCACCAATCCCAACGGGATTGCGTCCCCCAGCCCAGGGTTGGCCTGCACCGCGCAGGCGTAGCAAGGGCGTCCCGCCCTTGTCATCCGTACCAGCATCCCACCAATCCCAACGGGATTGCGTCCCCTAGCCCAGGGTTGGCCTGCGCCGCGGGCCTACCCTGGGTCCCCAACACCAACAAATCGCCAATCCCAACGGGATTGCGTCCCCAACGGCACCCCCATCAAACTTCGCAAACCACCGTCCGCCACCGCGTTCCGTCCCAGCCACCGGCACCCCATCCGGTCCATCCGGTCCATCCGGTCCATCCGTGCCCATCCATGGTCCCAAGCCCACCACCTCTCTCAGCACACACCGCCAGCCACTCACCAAGAGCCCGGCACCCTCTCACCCCGAACTCTGAAACGCCCACGGGCTACCGCCCCGCCACCCGTCCATCGCCCCCTCACTCACATTTCCGAGCTCCCCAACCTCGGCACCGCCATGATCACCAACGCCCCCCCCTGGAAGCCCTTGCCAATCCAGTCGGCCCGGATACCACGCCTACGGTTCAATCACACCGTTGAAATCCAGCCACTTGAAAGGCCCCTCAACCTGCCACCACACCCCGATCAAAAACGGATGTTCCACCAGCCATGAATTTCATCAAATCACACCTCACACTCGTTGTTGCCATATTCCTATCTGGTTGCAATACGACATCGCCAAGGTGCAACTATTCTGGCATTCCCGCGACAGAAATCATCGTCACCATATCATGTTCCGAACCAAGCCTAAGATTCACAGGCACAATTGTCTCAGACGGACATTCAGAGCAGTTATCCGGCACAGGCAGCGCCACGTTTCACGCGAAGGGGCACGAGATTACTTGTTCTTTCAAGAAGACAGATGTTGATGGGCGGATTTCGATCGCTGTTTCGGAAGCTGGCAAGAAACTGGGGAGTGCTAGCACGCCACAACGTTTTGGTGGAGTTCGCGCCGAGCTCATCCGCACACCATCGAAGCAGCACACCTTGTTCACGAACTTCTGATGATCCCAGTTTCGCCGAAGAACCGGAGCCGCCCCATTCTACTCCGCCTCCTGAAACAGATCTGCACCCGGCCGATCGGCCGTATCGGGCAACTCACCCGCCCCGCGGTCGAGCGATGATGACCTTGCCACCCTGCGGGCAGCCTCGAGGCTGTCTATCTCCGCTCCAGTTCTTCATCGGATCGGCAAAAAATAATCCTTGCCGCGATACCGGAAAATAGTATCATCGTCTGCGTTGAACATCCGCCATCGACACACTTTAGCCGAAATTTTCAGGAATCCGGTTCCTTCATCAATCAAATGGGCGGATATCGAAGCCTTGCTGATTGCCTTGGATGCCGAGCTTTCCGAGGGGAGCGGCTCACGGGTTCGAATCGCCTTGAATGGTGTGAGAGCGGTTTTTCACAGGCCTCACCCACAACCCGCGACCGATAAAGGAGCGGTGAAGTCAATGCGCAGATTTCTAACTGAAGCAGGAGTAAAGCCATCATGAACTACAAAGGATACGGATGCTCGATTCGATTCGACGATGATGCCGATATTTTTCACGGCGAAGTGACCGGCCTGCGTGATGTGATAACATTTCAGGGAAAAACCGTTGATGAACTGAAGACGGCATTCCGGGATTCAGTTGACGATTATCTCGATTATTGTGCCAGCCGAGGCGAGCCTGCTGATAAGCCATACTCAGGTAGATTTCTGCTTCGGATCGATCCCTCGCTTCATCGTAGATTGGTCGAACTGAGTTCAGACGAAGGCGAGAGTCTGAACAACTGGATTGCCTCGCGTCTCGGAGAACTCACCGAAGCAGAATAGCCAATCGGATCGAGGTGGCAAGATTGGCCCCCGGCAACGCGACTGAATCTTAACACTTTCCCCCAAATTCAGAAGATGCCATCCGTGCTGCCGCCCGCACCAGCCTGACACCCATGCACCCGTCCTCCTCGTTCCGACACTGCCCTTCCTGCGGCATCCCGCGCAATGCCTCGCCCACCCAGCCGCTCCACTGCCCGGCCTGCAACTACACGCTCTATTTCAACACCACCTGCGCCACCGCCGCCTTCCTCGAACGCCCCGACGGCATGGTCCTCTTCATCCGCCGCGCCAAAGACCCCGCCAAAGACAAACTCGCCATCCCCGGTGGCTTCATCGACGAAGGCGAAACCGCTGAACACGGGCTCCAGCGCGAATTCACAGAAGAAGTCGGCCTCCAGCTCGAAGACATCCGCTTCCTCTGCTCCCATCCCAATTCCTATCACTACAAGGGCCTCGTCTACCCGGTCCTCGACTTCTTCTTCACCGCCCGCACCCACGCCGACGCCGCCCCTCAATCCCTCGACGGCGTCGCCTCCACCTGCTGGCTCGACCCCGCCTCGGTCTACCCCTCGGAAGTCGCCTTCCCCTCCATGGTCTTCGCCCTCGAACGATTCCTCGAACGCCGCCGCAACCCTCAGTAATCGTTAGAGATCACCGCGCCGCACGCCGCAGCAGCGCCGGAAGATCCCCGTACTTCAGCGCGCCCGGCAGCAATCGCGGCGACCGGATGTCACTCACCGACGCAAAACGGAACGCCGTCTCCGCAAACACCGCCTTGCCCACCACATCCCGCGGAATCAGCGCCACCGCCAGCGCACCTTCCGGCACATGACTCTCCGCCGCCCGAACCTCGATCGACGTCGGCTTCCGCTCATGCCCGCGGATGAACGCCACCACCGTCAGCACGTCGTGCGCCCGCCGCTTCATCACCCCATCATTGTACCCGTGCGTGTAACCCGCAAAATCCCGGTCTCCCTCGACATGCCGCGCCCGCGCCGGCGTCCCCGGTGACGGCTCGCTGAACAACACCGGCAGACACACCGCCGCGCCGCTCTTCACCACCGCCTCCGCGCCCGCATCCCCATCCTGCAGCAGCACCACCACCGATCCATTCCATTGATCAGGATACAGAAACGTCGCCGCCACCGCCTCGCGGTGCCCCGTGTTCTCAATCCACCCCTTCATCTCCAGCCAGCCACTCTGCTGCACCCGCTCCCCAACCTCCCACCGGCACACGCCCGCCTCACCCCACGACCGCCCCGCCAGCACCGGCAGCGCCTCGTCCACCAGCGACGGCTTCACCCCGATCTGACGGCTCGCATCCTCACTCCAGTGCCGCAGCACCCGCCGCTCCAGCTCGGGATCCCCAGCCGCCGGCGCAGGATGCTCTCCATTCCAGACACTCAACTGCTCTTTTGTCAGGTACGTGAACGTCCCCTCTTCCTCCGGCGCAGGCCGCGGGGTCTTCAAATGCTTCTCAAACCACCGGTACATCGCCATCCGGCTCGGCAGATTGTAATTGTGCGGAAACTCCGTCCGGTCATGCAGCATCACATTCTCCGGCTTGCCTAACAGCCCGTACAGCCGCTGCAGCTCCGGCAATCCCTTCGTCTTCATCTCCTTCGTCCAGTCATTCGCCGCCGTCATCCCCATCGGCTTCGGCGCAAACAAACCCGCCAGCTCCACATTCCCCGTCCCAATCCGCAGCAGACTCGCATTCTCGCAAGTGCATCCACCCTGCATGGCCGTCGATACCATCACACACGGAAAAATCGCCGCCGGACGCGGATCAATCGCCGCTAGCACAAACGTCTGCGTCCCCCCGCCGCTCGCCCCCGTCACCCCGATCCTCGCCGCATCCACCTCCGGCAACCCCTCCACAAAATCCAGCGCCCGAATACTGTTCCACGTCTGCAATCCCATGATGCTCTGCAGATGCCCTTCCGCCTGCGGACTGAAAAATCCCCACCCCTCCCCCGCATTCATCTCCGCCCGCTGCTGCTTGAAACGATGCGCCAGCTCATAACTCACCTGCACGCTGTCCGCATACCCTATCATGTCATAGAAGAATACCGTGCAACCCATCCGCGCTAGCCCGATCGAACGCGCCTGCAGCGGACTCCGCCCCGCATCCACCTGCTTCTCCGCTCCCGTCCGGATCGCCGTCGCCACATCCGCCTCACTTTCGCTCAGAAACCGCCCGTTGTTCCAATGACCGTGCGGACAAAGCACCGCCGGCGCTTTCCCTGCCACCGGCACCGCCGGCCGATACAGGCTCCCCGTCACATAATACCCAGGAAACGACTCGAAAATCACCTTCTCCACCGTAAACCCATCCCCCGCCACCTTCCCGTGAATCACCGCCTTCAACGGGGTCTTCTCAGGCATCGGATGCAACCCTAGCGCCACCTGCGTCTGCAACCGCAACGCCGCCGATCGCTTCGCCCACGCCTCCGTCGATCCCGGCGGATCAAACGGAAAATACCCGTTCAAATCCTTCAGCGGCCCGCTCCGCACATCCGCCGGCACCCCGGCCGATTCAACATCCCCACCCAGCATCGTCAGGGCGAGAACCGCAGAAATCACTGTTCGCTTCATCATGGAATTCAGGTTGGCGCTCCGCCACGGAGCATTATCGTCCCAACCGTATGACCTCTCCTCTGCTGCGGGCAATCATTATCACCGGCGCACTCCCGGGTCTCTCCAGCTGCGACCGCACCCCGCCACCCTCACCGGCCCCACCGCCCGCCCCAGCCTCTTCCTCGGCCGCTCCCGCACCAACGCCCCCCACCCCGCCACCAGACGCCCCTCCCATCGTCGTCGGCAGCGTCACTTTCGAAAAACCCCGACTCAGCATCACCGCCGCCCACTCGGAATCCCAAGTCCGCGGCTCCTTCCCGTTCAAAATCACCGGCCCCTCCGCAGTCCGCATCACCGACATCCGCGCCTACTGCTCCTGCCTCAGCGTCAACACCAGCGACGGTCGCCGCGAGTACCAACCCGGTCAGTCAGGCACCATCGACGCCGTCTTCGACCTCGGCAGCTTCGAAGGCGAAATCGAAAAATCCATCGGCGTCACCACCGATTCCTCCCCAGCCGGCGAAACCCAGCTCACTCTCGCCGTCACCATCCCGCTCCTCTACGAAGCCGTCCCGCCCACCCTCAAGTGGTCCGTCGGCGACGCCCCCGATCCCAAGGAAATCCGCATCCGCATCCTCGGCGATCAGCCCATCCGCATCACTAACACCGTCTCCTCCCGCGACCAGATGCTCGCCTCCGCACGCGAGGTCACCCCAGGCCGTGAATACATCATCACCCTGACACCTCAATCCACCGCCGAACCCATGCTCGGCATGCTCCGCGTCGAAACCGACGCCCCATGGGAACGCTACCGCAAGAAACTCCTCTTCTTCAACGTCGCCCGCCCGCAACCCGCCACACCCGCAACCCCTCCATGATCCCCCGCGCCGCCGCTCAGGCCGCCCTCCTCCTCGCCCTCGCCGCCGCCGCCGCTGGCCTCACATGGCAGTTCCACCCGGACCGCCCAGCCCTCTACCTCACCGCCGAATCCGCCGACCCTGACGAAATCTCCGTCGCCGACGCCCTCGCCCTCGAAAAATCCCGCGGCGTCATCTGGGTCGACGCCCGCTCCAACTCCCAGTTCGCCCTCGCTCACATCCCCGGAGCCATCCGCCTCACCGACCAGGAATGGTCGGACCTCATGTTCCCTTTCATCAAGATCCTCGACGCCGACGACGCCAGACGCCCGCTCGTCATCTACTGCGACGCCCAGAAATGCGCCGCCAGTAAAGCCGTCCGCAACCGCCTCCGCTACGAGGTCCCCATCGGCGACCGCGAGGTCCACGTCCTCCACGGCGGCTGGCCCGCATGGCAGGCCGCCACCGCCTCAAAAAAGCACTAACACCTCAAAGTCTTGCGCTTCGGCGCCGCCTTCCCATCCCTCCGGCTCCGCGCAATGTAATCCTCCGCATCCGGAACCTTGCACGCCGTCCGCCCCATATCGACCTTCACCTTCCCAATCGCCCGCGCCACCCCGAGCGCATGCGACGCCGCTGGCTCGCAATACGCCCCGCACGCAATCACATACCCGTTCATCGCATAACGCACCCGGTCCGGCACCTTCGGCAGCGCCCGCACCGCCCGGTCCAGCAACTCCTTCAGCCGCTCCACCGGCAACGCATCATCCGGCACCGTCGAAACCAATGCCGCCAGCGTCGACCACCCGCTCGTCGCCACCATCGCATCCGCAGACGCAATCCACCGCTCCGCACACGCCATCCCCTCAGGGTGCTCCGCTGCCACACTCGGCACCGTCGTCCCCGCATGCAGATGCCACTTCGCTCCCGCCGCCCACGCATCCAGTTCCTCCACCATCATCTTCGCCCCGTCTGCAATCAGTCCTGCTAGATACATCGCATCCGAATGCCCGGTCGCATACAGCTCCATCGCCAGCTCCTGCTTCCCTTTCAACACCCGCCGCAACGGCTGCAGATCCGCCACCCGAACCCCCGCAAGGGGCTCCGGCGCACCATGACGCACCAGCGTCTTCTTCGTCTGCTCCGTCCCCAGCGCGGCCAGCCGCGTCATCACCTCCGGCAATGTCATGCTGTCACCATCGCAAGTGCGCTCTCCACCGATGCCCCATCATGGACCATCGCCATCAGCGCACGCGTGATCCCGCGCGGCGATGGATGCTGAATCACATTCCGGCCATACACAATCCCAGCCGCCCCCTGCTCCAGCAACCCCTCCGTCCGCTCCAGAATTTCACGGTCACTCACCCGCCCACCCCCGCGCACCAGCACCGGTATCCCCGCCGCCGTCTCCACCACCTTGTGATACACACTCACATCATCCGTCGGATCCGCCTTGATGATGTCCGCCCCAAGCTCCACCGCCTGCCGCACAAGGTGCATGATCGCCGTCAGATCCCCGTTCACCATGTACCCACCGGCCTCCGCATTCGGACGAAACACCAGAGGCTCAATCATCATCGGCATCCCGTAATAATCCGCCTGCGGCTTCAATCGCAGGATGTTCTCCACACACTGCTCGTGCACCTCCGGCGCTCCCGGAATCTGAAACAGATTCACACACACACACGCCGCATCCACCCGCACCGCCTGCAGCATCGTCTCCTCAATCATCAGGCTGAACCGGCTGCTCGGCAGTTCCTTCCCGTAGATGTTCGCCACATCCGTCCGCAGCACCAGCGACGGCTTCTGCCGCCCCCGAATCTCCTGCAGATGCCGCGCCTGCCCCAGCGTCAGCTGAATCGCGTCAGGTGCCGCATCCACCAGCACCGCCAGCACCTTGCGCATGTCCTCAATCCCCTGCAGAAACCCAGGCTGATTGAAAAATCCATGGTCAACCGCCACGTCGAAACAGCGGCCGGACTTCCCGTTGAAGAGTCGATTGAGTCGATACGATTTCATAGAACAAAATAATTTCCGCACTCCCTCACTTCACCCCCATCAGATGCTTCAGCACGTAAAGCTCCAGCGCCTCATAATCCCGCCCCTCCCGATACTGGCCCACCAGCCCGTTGTCGAGCGTCCGCACCTTCTCCACCAGATGCAGAAACAGCTCCCGGCTGTTCTTCAGATGCTCCGTCACCGGCAATCCCCGCTGCGTCCGCATCGCCTTCACATCCAATCCCACAAACTCCCCCCGGCTCCCGTACCCAGCCTCCTCCAGCACCCTAACCTGATTGAACGCCCCACGCAGGTTCGCCCCCCCGAAATTCTTGTCCTGATCATACTTCAACCCGTTCTGATCGTTCAAATGCACACTGGCCAATTTGTCGTGCGCCAGCGCAAACGCCATCTCGTCACTCGCATCCAACCCCGCCAGCATCGCGTGCGCACTCTCAATCAACCCCTTCACCCGCCGGTGATCACTCGATGCATACGACAACGCCAAAGCATGCCCGATCGTCGGCACGTACGCCTGATCCGTCGGCTCGTTCGGCTTCGGCTCAATCCAGATCTCAATCGTCCTGTCGTACTCCAGCACCGCATTCACCGTGTCCAGCAACCGCTGGTACGCCAGTCGCGCATCCTTCGACTCCCGGATGTATGACCCCTCACGCGCCAGCCACAGCACCAGCGCCTTGCTCCCCACCGCATTCGCAATGTCCACCGCCTTCTTCGTCCGGTCCCACGCATACGCCCGCTCCACCGCACTGTTCGACGTGTACCCGCCATCCACCGTCTGATCCGCAAACCACAGCCGCGGCGCCACAAACTCCGGCGTCAATCCCTGGTTCCCCAGCATCGCCTTCACCTCGCCAGCCTTCCGCAGAATCTGCTCCGGCGAAAGCCCGTCCATCCCAGGCACCACGTCGTCATCATGAAACTGCACACCCTCAAACCCCAGCGGCCGGTACAACGCATACTTCTCCTCATGCGGAAACGCTGCCCGCACTTCCGGACCAAACGGGTCGCCACCCTCACTGATGTTCCACGGACCAAACGAAAAACGATAGCTGACTGGGGTACTCATGAGATTTGCTGCAATGAAAAACGATTGGGAACTCGCCGACGCCACCTGAGTGCACGCCATCCCGCCGCACGCAACACGGCTCTTCACTCATCTTCAGCCCGCATCACCGGGCACCACCTCTTCAGAAATCAATTCAATCAAGGCACACGGCACCACCTCATCATCTGCACCCCATCCCGCAGCCACACCCCTCTCGAAATAATCGAGCCAGCGCCCATCGAAATGAGCACTGGCTCTTAAAAGCAACCACCCGGAATACCCGTCCCCTCAGCGGCTCGTCGGCATCCCCAGAGGATTCGCAAGGTCTGCCGAACGAACCGGCCGATTCCATGAAAGATCCGACTTTTCCTCCCCGGGAAGGGGCGGCCGCACCTTCTTCTTCTTCTTCGGCGTCGGGTCATCGCTGGCACACGACACCATCATCGCAGCCATCGCCAGTCCCATCCCAATCCGCAGAATCGAAGCTTTCATAAGACAATCTCAAGGATCCTCAGTTGCCCGCCGCTTCAAAGACCACCGTGTCGCCAGGCAGAATCTGCTGTCCACGAACCAAGTCCGTCTGCTTGATGTCCGCCACCGTCTGGTTCGAATTGATCTGCAGAATGTTGACCCTCCCGATCATCTGCAACCCGCGCTTCACCAGCAGTTTGGAATCAACCGTGACACCCTGGTTGCTACCCATGTTCACCACCACAAAGCCCCAGTCCGTGTTCACCGCACCAACCGTCCCCTTCGTCGCACCAAGGCGAATCGCCTTGTCGCGCGCCGCCTGAATGTCCTTGAACCGGTCTTCCTTGGTCTTCGCATCAGCCAACGCCTTCTTCGCAACATCAAGGTCCTTCGTCAGGGTGTCGTCTTCCTTCGTCGCCACGTCAATCTCACCCTTCAGCGCCTCAACCTTCGCCAGCACTTCCTCAGGCGTCCCATTCGCTCCCAGAATCCGGTTGATCTCGTCGTTCATCTGCTGGCGCTTCGCCAGCACTTCCTCGTGTGCACTCTTCACCGTCTTCAACTCGCCGTCCTTCTCCTCGGTGTTCTTCTTCGCCTTGTTCGACGCAATCTTCTCGTTTTTCGCGTTCGTCTTGGTCTCCTTCCACGTGTCGTGGATCGCCTTGATCTCGCCAATCACCCGGTCAGTATCCTCGTGAACCTTCACAATCTGACGGTTCAGCGTGTCCTTCGTACGCCGGGCTTCCGCCTTCTGCGAACGTGTGTAAAAAGCCATTCCAGCAGATGCAAGGCTGCCAATGAGGCCGAGAATGAAGAGAATTTTCATATCGTAGTCAAAACTGGTATAGTCGATCAGTACCGCAACGCCGGCTCAGTTGGAACCATCCGCTGCCTTCTCCATCGGCGCGTCCGCCGCAGGTGCCGCATCCGCAGGCGCTGCCTCAGCAGCAGGGGCCGCTTCCGCCGCAGGCGCTTCCGGTTCCGCCGCAGGGGCCGCTTCCGGCGCTGGTGCCGCAAACGGATCCCCCGCCGCCGGCGCTTCCCCAGCAGCAGGAGCCGCACCATCAGCCGCCTTCGGCCCCGGCTTCGCACTCGCCGCCGCAGGCACCCCGCCAGCCCGAGGCTGCGAAGCAAAATTCACCACCACAGTGTCGCCTGGCAGAATGTTGTCGCCCGCCGCCACCGTCCCAGGCACAATCTCAGCAATCGACCGCGCCGCATCAATGTGCGTCACCACCACCGTGCCCACCACGTTGTCCCCACGCTTCACATCCAGCTTCGCCTGCTTCACCACGCGGTTCTGATTGCCAGCCCCGATCACCACAAAACCGTAGTCAGGATTCACCGCCGACACGCGCGCCGTGAAATTCGCGTCCATCGTCCCGGACCGCTGCCAGACATCCAGCTTCTGCAGCCGCGCAATGTTCTTGTCCACATTCTCCTTGCTCGTCACCGATGAAGCAATCTGCGCCTTCTTCGACGCAATCAGCGACACCAATTGGTCCTTCTTCGAACTCAAGGTCTTGAGTTCCGCCACCAAGGTGTCCAAACCACCAAGATCCTTCAGCTTCGTCTCAAGATCCGCCAACTCCTTCTCCGCCGCCTCCTTCGCAGTCACCGCCTCCGTCAACTCCGTCGTCTTCGACGCCAGCGTCGCTTCAGACTCCGTCTTCTCATTCGTGTTCTTCAGAAATTCGCCCTTCGCCTCGGACAAATCCGTGTCAGCCGTGGTCTTGGCCTCATCAGCCTTCACCCGGTTCTGCTCGGCCTTGACCTTGTTCTGCTTCGCAGCATCAGCCTGCTTCCGCTCGGAACTCAGCTCCGGCTTCACCTGAGTATAAGTAATTCCACCGGCAGCAAGCAAGGCAATACCGGAGACGACAGACAAGGGCTTCCACATAGGATTTCTTCTTAGGGTGAGTTGGGAAATTTCAGGTCTGTTTAGAGACAAACCCTCTTCAAGACAACATGAATTTCACTGCGAACCAAGAGAATTTTTCCCGCCTCCCTCTCTCGAAGGGCAACCACCGACTCTTTTCTTCGGCAGCAGCGGAAAAAAACCCGGAACGGCACGGGTCCGAACCGGGTCTCTCGAATTCCTCAGTAGCCTTCGTTCACTCGGCGTCGCCAGCATCCGCACCTTCCGCTTCCGGTGCGCTCACCACCAGCTTCAGCACCGCCTCAACATCCGAATGAATCCTGATCGTGACTTCGTGCTTGCCCGTCGTCTTGATTGGTTTCTCAAGCTCGATCTGGTGACGGTCCACCGTGACTTTGAATTGTGCAGCAATCCCCTCGGCAATGTCCGCCGCAGTGATCGCGCCAAACGCCTTGCCTCCCTGCCCGATGTCCAGCGTCAGCCTCAACGGCGCCTTGCGCAGCTTCCCGGCAATGTTCTGCGCCTCCGCGCGCTCCGCCGTCTCGCGCTCCGCACGGCGCGTCTTCAGATTGTTGATGTGACGGAGGTTCCCCGCCGTCGCTTCATAAGCTTTACCCTGCGGCACCAGAAAATTGCGCGCATATCCGGCTCTCACCGTGACGATGTCGGCTTCAGCTCCGAGGCTGGCGATTTTCTCCTTGAGAATGACTTGTACGTTAGGCATGACTGAAATTGGCTGATATAGGGGTGAACCGGAAAAGGAGCGCGGAACTAAAGGCATCATCCCCGCCTGTCAAGGAGCGGATCATGAGGATTTTTCAGAATCCCGGATTTTCAGCCTCCCTTTCTCAGCCCACCCCTCTCCCAACCAGGAGCCAACGGTTGAATCCACCGCCACTCTCCCCCAGAATCCCTCCCCATGCTCCCCTGCTCCCAGCGCATCATCGCCCCTTCCCTCCTCGCCGCCGACTGGAGCCGTCTCGCCGACGAATGCTCCCGCGCCATCCGCGCAGGCGTCGACTGGCTCCACCTCGATGTCATGGACGGCCACCTCGTCGACAATATCAGCTTCGGCCCGCAGTTCGTCGCCACCATCCACCGCACCAACGACATCTTCCTCGACGTCCACCTCATGATCGATCGCCCGGACCACTTCCTCGACCGCTTCATCAAGGCAGGAGCAGACAACATCACCGTCCACGTCGAAGCCCATCACGACGTCGGCGATACCCTCCGCCGCATCCGCGCCGCCGGCCTCACCTGCGGCCTCGCCATCGACGGCCAAACCCCCTTCGCCGCCGCTGAACCATGGCTCGACCAGATCGACCTCTTCCTCGTCATGACCATCAACGCAGGCTTCGGCGGCCAGGCCCTCATCCCAGAAACCCTCGACAAGGTCCGCGCCGCCAAAGCATGGCGCGAAGCCCACGGGCTCTCCTACCATATCGAAGTCGACGGCGGCGTCCACGACGGCACCCTCCCCGATGTCCTCGCCGCCGGCGCCAATGCCATCGTCGCAGGCACCGCCCTCTTCGGCGTTCCTGACATGGAAGCCGCCGTCCGACACTTCCGCTCTCTCTAACACCTGACCTCCAGCCGGGCAGCAGCGCAGCCCATCACCCCTGCTCCGCACACTGCGCCACAAACTCCCGCATCCGCTCCTCCTGCATCTCAATCGACTCCACCAGCGCCGCCTGCACCCGGAACCGGTCAAGGTTATGCCCCGGCCGCGATGTCTTGAAATACGGATCACCATTCAAATGATCCGCTAGAAACCGCATCGCCAGCTCCAGCGTGATCAGCTTCCCGGAAAACGCCAGATAGTCGATCTCCGCCCGCGTCAGAAACTCCCGCGCCGTGCTCAGATACCCGCGCACCAGCGCCTCGAACATCGGCTGCCTCATCGTCACACGACTCGCATCCCGCTCGTCCTCCGCCGTCGAAATCGTCGTCGTCCTCACCAGATCCCCGAAATCATAATGCACCAACCCCGGCATCACCGTGTCCAGATCCATGATGCACAAACCCTCCCCAGTCTGGTGATCCATCATCACATTGTTGATCTTCGTGTCGTTGTGCGTGATCCGCTCCTTCAGCGTCCCGTCCGCCAGCAGGTTCAGCAGCACATCCACCAGCGGCTCCCGCGTCTGCACCCACTCAATCTCCCTAGCCACCTCCCCGCGCCGCCCCGACCGATCCTCCTCCACAGCCCGCGCAAACGCATTGTACCGGCTCCGCGTATTGTGAAAATCAGGAATCGTATCCGCCAGCCGATCCCCCTCCATGTCCGCCACATGCTTCTGAAAGGTCCCGAACGCCCGCGCCGCTTCCTCCGCCAGCGCCGTCGAATTCACGTGATCATGCGCCTCCGCCCCCTCAATGTAAAAATACCCGCGCCAGTGATTGCCCTCCCCATCCTCATGCCACATCGACCCGTCACGGCAAGGCACCAGCGTCAGCACCCTCCGGCACGCCTCCGGCTCCCCGATCGCATCCAGCTTCCCCGCAATGTGCGACGTCACCCGGTGAATGTTGTCCATCACCAGATCCGGCCGCGTGAAAATCGCATGGTTGATCCGCTGCAGGATATACCTCACATTCGTCCCCGCCTGATTACACCGCACCTCGTAAGTGTCATTGATGTGCCCATTCCCGCACGGAGCATGACTAACATAGTCTCCTGGCATGAAAAACCTGCGGGCAAGCGTCTTGATGTCGTGATTCCGTCGGGCGGACATGATGATGTATTCTGAAAAACGATAGAAAGCCAACGCCAGCCGTCAGCCTGAGGAACCCCGAAAAAGCAGCCCGACCCACTCTTTGCAAGTCCAATCAGCTCCCTCCTCCCGCCACCCCTTCCCCAAACCCCTCAATTTCCCCCACCCACCCCCTCCGCTGGCACAGGCACCGAAGGTGGCGGTACCGCCGGCACAGGCCCAGTCGCAGGTACCGCCGGCGCAGGCACGGGCGGCGGCGGCGGCTCGCGCCGGATCTCCGCAAATCCCGCCCCCCAGCTCCGCCCATCCTTCCCCTGCCACCATCCCTGCACCGACCCCGCTCCAGCCGGCAGCTTCACCTTGAACGTCACCGACTCCGCATTCGCCGGAATCGCCATCACTTCATCCACCGTCCCCGCTCGCAACCGCGCCGTCACCGCAGGCACCGTCTCGTCCGCAATCCCCCCAGCCACCCCCGCAGGCCGCCGCCTCAGCGTCACCAGCATCACCCCAGCCTCCTCCACCTCCACCAGCCACGCTCCCTCCCCAGGCCGCCCGCGCTCAATGTCCTCAGGCCACTCCAATCGCTCGCCACGACTGTACCAGTCCGCCGCACTCACCGTCACCGCCTCCGCACCGCCGCACCGCAGCCGCACCGGCTTCGTCTCAATCCCCCCAGTCTCCCGCCACCACCGATCATACAGCCCGTTCATCTCCTTCACCCGCTCGGGCCAGCGCTCGCTCACCGCAGCCCGTTGCCCCGGATCTCTCCTCAAATCATACAGCGCCTCCCCATTCACCAGCGCCCAACCAGGCATCAGCAACGCCGTCCGCCTCCAGCGCTGCGGCACCGGCACGTCCTGCGCCTCAACCACCAGAAACGGCCGCGGTCCCTCACTCGCCCCGCCCCTCAGCAGTTTCGCAAGGCTCCCTCCGCCCTGCCACTTCCATCCCGCCGCCTCCGCCACCGTCGGAGCCAGCTCCATCACCGACGCCAACGCCCCTTCCCGCGTCCCCGCCCGCACTCCATCAGGCCATCTCCAAAGACACGGCACCAGATGCCCTCCCTGCCACGCCTCACCACGTCGCCCGCGTCTGCCCCCTCCGTACTCACCCTCCTTCTTCCCTTCCTTCTCCACACCCGCGCTCGCCGTCGCCGTCAGCGCCGTCACCACCAGCAAAGTACTCCGCCCCAACCCCAGCCCGCTCACATGATTCCATAAATCCCCCACCATCCCGTCCACCTCACTCATCTCCGCCTCCGGTGGACTCACCACACACAAAAACGGCTTCTCCACATGCCGCCCGATGAAATTCTGCGCCTCCTCAAAACACGCCGCCGCCATCCCTCCCTTCCGACGCTCCCTCTTCCCGTCCACCAGCCACCACGCATCCTCCAACCCGTTCTCCCACGCGTCCCCGATCGATCCCGGTACCGCTCCCCCATGCGTGCACACCCTCACAAATCCATGATCCTGCGGCCGGCACGGAGCCGCATCCCCAAGCCCCCACGTCCCCACCCCCGCCGTCACCACCCCAGCCCCCCCCGCCGCCCCCGCAACGGGCCGCACCCCCCCCCCCCACAAACGCCCCCCCCCCCCCTCCCCCCCAACCCCCCCTCGCCCCCGCCCCCCCCCCGTCAGCCC
>QQNF01000018.1 GCA_003402705.1 Verrucomicrobiota bacterium
CTGCGGCGCGCTTGTTCGGAGAGGGGGCTTGTTGGGAGAGCGCGAGTACAGAGCCTCGCGTGCCCGGTGCTTGTACGGAGAACGCCGAGCTGGGGCTCAGCGCTCCCAGGGGCGTGTTGGGAGAAGGGCGTGTTGGGAGGGGCTGGCAGGCGCACTCCGTGCGAAGAGAGAGCTGTGATTCTCCCAGCAGTCCAGAGCCTGCGGCTGCTTGAACGGAGAGGGCTGGTGGGGCTGGGGGCTTGTTGTGGGGGGGTGGGTATTTTGCTGGACAGGTGGCGGGGATTATTTAAGGTACCTGAATGATTCCGACTCCGCTTCGAATGACCGCGGCTCTTGCCGGTGCGGCCCTGTGTCTGGCGCTGGGGGCATGTAAGACGACCAAGAAGGGGGATGACGTGATTGATTACACGTCGCCGGATACTGGGTTGTCGTCGACGGAGTATCCGTTTGATGAGAAGGGGAATTACCGGGAGGACTGGGCGTCTGGGGGGAGGACGGCGGATGTGGCGAGCAATGAGAATCTTTACAGTGATCCTGCGCCGGCGGTGGAGGTGGAGAAGCCGAAGCCGAAGGTGACGAGCCCGACGGGGTCGGGGAGTGGGGCGGTGGCGAGCAAGCCGAAGCCTGTGGCGAGCAAGCCGAAGCCGAAGCCTGTGGTGAGCAAGCCGAAGCCGAAGCCTGCGGCGAAGAAGAAGGTGGTGGTGAAGCCGAAGCCGAAGCCCGTAGCGAAGCCGACGTATGTGACGGTGCGGAGTGGGGATACCTTGTCGGCGATTTCGCGGCGGACTGGGTATTCGGTGGCGACGATCAAGTCGTACAACGGGTTGCGGTCGGATACGATCAGGCCTGGGCAGTCGTTGAAGCTGCCGCCGAAGAAGCGCTGAGGGCGATACATTGCGCTTTCCTGAGCGCCCCGTGGCCGATATGGCACGCGGGGCGCTTTTTTTTCTTACTGCACGCATGAACTGGAAACTGACAGCTGATTTACTTGTTATCGGGGCGTACTTTGTGGCGATTCTGGGGATTGGGGTGTATTTCAGCCGGAAGAGCGGGGATGTGAGTGAGTTCACGCTGGGTGGGCGGTCGATTCCGTGGTGGGCGGTGCTGGCGTCGATTCTGGCGTCGGAGATCAGTGCGGGGACGTTTTTCGGGACGCCTGGTGAGGGGTTTCACCTGAGGAATTTCACGTATGCGCAGTTGCTGGTGGGGTATATTTTTGCGCGGTTTGTGGTGAGCGGGGTGTTTATTCCGGCGTTTTACCGGCACAATGTGGTGAGTATTTACGAGTTTCTGGAGACGAGGTTCGGGCCGCGGACGAGGCGGGTGGCGAGTGCGGTGTTTCTGCTGACGCGGGCGCTGGCGAGTGGGTCGCGCTTGTGGGTGCCGACGGTGCTGATTGTGATCCTGTGGAATCTGGCGAATCCGGGGCAGCAGTTAGGGGCGTGGGATCAGTTCTGGCTGTCGGGTGCGGCCTTGGTGGTGGTGAGTCTGCTGACGGCGATGTACACGGCGATTGGTGGGATCAAGGCGGTGATCTGGACGGATGTGATTCAGATTGGGGTATTGTTCGGGGCGCTGGGATTTTCGCTATGGTATCTGCTGGGGCACATTCCGGGAGGGTGGGAAGGGGCGAAGGCGTATCTGACGCAGCCTGGGGATCTGCAGTTTCTGAGGGTGAATGGGGACAGTGTGGAGAAGGCGGTGGCGGCGGCGAAGGAGGCGGGCGGGGCGGTGCCTGAGTTCACGTTCTGGGAGAGGTGCCGGAGTGTGCTGGAGAGTGAGTACACGATCTGGGCGGCGTTGTTCGGGAGCATGTTCACGACGATGGCGACGCACGGGACGGATCAGGACATGGTGCAGCGGATGCTGACGGCGAAGAACAAGCGGGAGAGTGCGCGGGCGACGATTCTGTCGGGGCTGGCGGATTTTCCGGTGGTGTTTGCGGTGCTGGCGATCGGGATACTGCTGTCGGTTTACTATCAGAATGTGGTGACGGATCCGCTGCTGCCGCGGAATGCGAAGGGTGAGCCTGAGAGCAGCCAGATTTTCCCGCATTTTGTGCTGACGGTGATGCCTGGCGGGTTGCGTGGGTTGGTGGTGGCTGGGGTGCTGGCGACGACGATGGGGTCGCTGGGGACGGCGTTGAATTCGCTGGCGACGAGTTACTGCCGGGATTTTCATTTCCGGTGGTTTGGGACGTCGGAGGATGAGGGGGCGCGGGTGACGGTGATCCGGAAGGCGACGGTGGCGTTTGCGCTGGTGCTGATCGGGATTGGGTTGGGGACGGCGTATGTGAAGGCGCACAATCCGGGGCTGAGGATTATACCGATCATTCTGGGGAGTTTTGGTTATACGTATGGGTCGCTGCTGGGGATATTCATGGTGGGATTGTTCACGAAGACTCGGGGGAACGAGCGTGGGAATCTGATGGCGATGGCGGCGGGATTTGTGGTGGTGGCGGTGCTGAGTGATCTACATACGGGGTTGGTGCGGCTGGTGTGGGCTGGGTGTCCGGATCTGCGGCCCGCGTGGCTGCCGGTGGTGGAGTTTCCGTGGCGGATCCTGTTTGGAACGGTGGTGACGTTTGGGGTGGCGGTGTGTTTCCGGACCCCGGAAGAGCAGATGCGGCGGATGGCGGCGGTGTGAGGAACCCTGACAAATTTCATGCGACTGGAACTGATCAATACGGGAACGGAGCTGCTGCTGGGGAGCACGGTGAACACGCATTTGTCGTGGCTCGGGCAGGAAATGCTGCCACTGGGGCTGCGGATTGGGAGGCAGGTGTGCATTCCGGACGGGGACGTGATCCGGGAGGCGTTGCGGGAGACGGCGGGTCGGGCGGATGTGGTGCTGGTGACGGGGGGCCTTGGGCCGACGAGTGACGACATCACGCGGGAGGTGACGGCGGAGTGGTTAGGATTGCCATTGGAAGAGGATGCGGGGGTGAAGGCGTGGATTACGGCGTACATGGCGGAGCGCGGGCGGCCGTTGAGTGAGGCGGCGAAGAGGCAGGCGATGGTGCCGCGGGGGGCGGAAGTGCTGGCGAATCCGGCGGGGACGGCACCGGGGCTGTATGTGCCGCCGATGGCGGTGCCGGGGACGGGGATGAAGTCGCCGCATTTATTTCTGCTGCCGGGGCCGCCGCGGGAATTGAAGCCGATGGTGCGGGATCAGGTGCTGCCGAGACTGGCGGCGATGGTGGGGCCGGCGCTGGGGATGCGGAATTTTCACCTGGCGGGGTTAGGGGAGACGCAGGTGGCGGAGGCGGTGGAGGGCGTGCTGACGGGGATGGGGATACCTGAGATTGGTTATTGTGCGCGGGCTGGGGAGGTGATTGTGAGGGTGTTCGGGACGCCGGAGCAACTGGCGGCGGCGGAGATGCTGATGGCGGGGACCTTTCCGGCGCAGTTTTTCTCGTCGAAGGATGAGGAACTGGAGCAGGTGGTGGTGGGGTTGCTGGCGAAGCTGGGTCAGTGGGTGTCGGTGGCGGAGTCGTGCACGGGAGGATTGGTGGCGCATCGGTTGACGAATGTGCCCGGGGCGTCGGCGGTGGTGGACCGGACGTTTGTGACGTATGCGAACCGGGCGAAGAGTGAGGTGCTAGGGGTGCCGGCGGAATTGATTGCGGCATGTGGAGCGGTGAGTCGGGAGACGGCGGCGGCGATGGCGGTTGGGTGTCTGGCGGCGAGCGGGGCGGATCATGCGCTGGCGCTGACGGGGATTGCGGGGCCGGGTGGGGGGACGGAGGCGAAGCCGGTGGGGACGGTGTTTGTGGCGCTGGCGTCGAAGGGAGGCGGGGAGCCGGTGGTGGGGCAGCATTTGTTCCGGGTGGAGCGGGAGACCTTCAAGCGGATGGCGTCGCAGGCGGCGCTGGATCTGTTGAGAAGGCGATTGATCCGGATGATCTGAAGGGAGAAATTATGACACGTGAGACACTGGCTGAAGTACTGGAGAAGATCGCGCAGCTGCTGGAGCTGAAGGGGGAGAATCCGTTCAAGATTCGGGCCTACCGGACGGGAGCTGAGGTGGTGATGGCGCATGCCGGGGATATTGTCGGGCTGGCGCGGGAGGGACAGCTGGAGGGGATCAAGGGGATTGGGGAGGCGCTGCGGGACAAGCTGCATGAGCTGGCGACGACTGGGCAGTTAGGGTTTTACGAGAAGCTGCGGGCGGAGTTTCCGGACAGCCTGTTTGAGTTGTTCGAGGTGTCGGGATTGGGGCCGAAGAAGATTGCGGCATTGCATCGGGAGCTGGGGGTGAAGAGCCTTGCGGATCTGAAGCGGGTTTGTGAGGATGGGACGGCGGCGGCGCTGAGCGGGTTTGGTGAGAAGACGGTGGCGAAGATACTGGAGGGGATGGCGTTCAATGAGGCGCATGCGGGGATTTTCCGGGCGGATGCGGCGGCGGAGGCGGTGGAGGAAGTGCTGGCGTTTCTGCGGGAGCTGGAGGAGACCTCGCGGGTGGAAGTGGCGGGGTCGTTCCGGCGAGGGAAGGAGACGGTGCATGATCTGGATTTTCTGGCGGCGAGCCGGAAGCCAGGGGAGTTGATGGAGGCGTTTGTGACGGCGCCGTTTGTGACGCAGGTGATAGTGCGTGGGGAGACGAAGAGCAGTATCCGGCTGGCGAACGGGTTGCAGTGTGATCTGCGGGTGGTGACGAACGCCGAGTTTCCGTATGCGCTGGTGTATTTCACGGGGAGCAAAGAGCATAACATTCAGTTGAGGTCGCGGGCATTGAAGATGGGGTGGACCCTGAACGAGTATGTGCTGTCGCCGCACGGGGAGAAGGGGACGCCGGTGCCGGAGGATGTGCACGAGGAGAGAGATGTGCACCGCGTGCTGGGACTGGATTTCATGGCTCCGGAGATTCGGGAGGGGATGGGGGAGATCGAGGCGGCGGAGGCGGGGGCGTTGCCGGAGCTGGTGGCGCTGGAGAACCTGCGGGGGACGTTTCACAATCACACGACGGCGAGCGATGGCGTGGATACCCTGGCGGCGATGGCGGAGGCGGCGATAGAGTTAGGATTGGAGTATCTGGGGATTGCGGATCACAGCAAGTCGTCGTTTCAGGCGAACGGGCTGGATGAGGCGCGGTTGCGTGCGCAGATTGCGGAGATTGCGGCGATGAACCGGGAGTGGGACGGGAGTTTCCGGCTGTTTGCGGGGAGTGAGGTGGACATTCTGAAGGACGGGAGTCTGGATTTCGGTGATGACTTGCTAGGGGAGCTGGATTATGTGGTGGCGAGTGTGCACAGTGTGTTCAATCTGGCGGAGGCGGAGATGACGAAGCGGATTATCCGGGCGGTGGAGAATCCGCATGTGACGATGCTGGGGCACCTGACGGGGCGGTTGTTATTGAAGCGGGATGCGTATGCGGTGGATGTGCCTGCGGTGATTGAGGCGTGTGCGGCGACGGGGACGATGATTGAGTTGAATGCGAGCCCGTGGCGGCTGGACATGGACTGGCGGTGGTGGCGATTGGCGAAGGAGAAGGGCGTGTTGTGTTCGATCAATCCGGATGCGCACAGTACGGGAGGGTTGCAGGATTTGTGGTTTGGGGTGAGGGCGGCGAGGAAGGGATGGCTGACGCGGGCGGATGTGATCAACTGCCTGCCGCTGGAGAAAGTGACGGCGGTGCTGGGGAGGAAGCGCGGGCGGCGGTGATGGGTGGTGATTACGGGGCCGCGGGAGTGGAGATGGTGGCGTGGTGGGGGGATGGGGATGATGGGGAGGGATGAATGCATTGACGAAGCGGATTGGGGTGGCTGTGCTGGCCGCATTAGTGACGGCACCGTGGGTGGTGCGGGCGGACGGCGTGCTGGAGGCCGAGCGGTTTCGGGCTTATGCGGACGGGTTTGCGGCGGGGGATCGGGAGACGGTGGTGAATGCGATTCCGAATGCGGCGGCGTGGGAATGGATGGCGGCGAACGTGCCGAGGTTCGAGTGTCCTGACAAGAAGCTGGAGGAAGTGTACTGGTTCCGGTGGTGGACCTTTCGGAAGCATCTGAAGGAGACGGTGGATGGGTGGATTGTGACGGAGTTTCTGCCGGCGGTGCCGTGGGCGGGGAAGCACAATTCGATCAACTGTCCTGCGGGGCATCATTTCCGTGAGGGACGGTGGCTGCATGACCGGCGGGTGCTGGATGACTATGCGGTGTTCTGGTTTCGGAAGGGTGGGGAGCCGCGGAAGTACAGCTTCTGGGCGGCGGATGCGATGGAGGCGCGGGCGCGGGTGATTGGCGACGATGAGAGTGTTAGGAATCTGCTGCCGGAGTTGAAGGCGAACTGGGAGGCGTGGGCTGGGGATCACCGGGATGAGAGCGGGTTGTACTGGCAGAATGACGGGAATGACGGGATGGAAGTGTCGGTGGGCGGGAGCGGGTGTCGGGCGACCTTGAACAGTTATCAGTATGGGGATGCGGTGGCGATTGCGGCGGTGCTGGAGCGGGCGGGGAAGGGTGAGGAAGCGGCGGAATGGAGGGGGAAGGCGGCGGCGTTGCGGGAGTTGGTGGAGAAGCGTTTGTGGGATGCGGAGGCGGAGTTTTTCAAGGTGCGGCCGCGCGGGGGCGGGGCGCTGGCGGGGGTGCGGGAGCTGCATGGTTATGTGCCGTGGTGCTTTCATCTGCCTGGTCCTGACAAATCGGGGGCGTGGCGGCAGCTGACGGATCCGCAGGGATTCCGGGCACCGTTCGGGCCGACGACGACGGAGCAGCGGCATGCGGGTTTCCGGGTGGCGTACGAGGGGCATGAGTGCCAGTGGAATGGGCCGAGCTGGCCGTTTGCGACGGCGCAGACCCTGACGGCGATGGCGAATCTGCTGCATGATTACCGTCAGGAGGTGGTGAGTCGGAAGGATTACTGGGAAGTGCTGCAGGGGTATGTGAGGAGTCATCGGTTCCGGCAGTTGCCGCCGGAGCGCAGAGAGGGCGAATCAACTGATGGGGCGGGCGGGTTGGAGCGGGTGGAGAGTGGTCGGCCGTGGATTGATGAGAATCTGAATCCGTACACGGGCGACTGGATGGCGAGGACGCTTTTGAAGCAGCGGCGGCAGGCACCGGACGAGCGCGGGAAGGATTACAATCATTCGACGTTCTGCGATCTGGTGATCAGCGGGTTGTTGGGGTTGCGGCCGCGGGCGGATGAGGTGGTGGAGGTGAGTCCGCTGCTGCCGGAGGGCGAGTGGGACTGGTTCTGTCTGGATCATGTGCCGTATCATGGGCGGGTGCTGACGGTGATTTGGGATCGTGACGGGACGCATTACGGGCGTGGGGTGGGAATGCAGGTGCTGGTGGATGGGGTGAAGATTGGGGGAGCGGAGCGATTGGGGACGGTGCGGGGGAAACTGCCGGAGAGGAAGGGGCGGTAGGGCGGAGGATGCGGGGTATTTCCTTCGGATGACAGCGGCGGGGAGACGGGTAGGGTGGAGAAACCCTCGATGATCCGCATGAAACCATTTCGAATCCTTCAGTTGCTGCTGGTGAGTGCGACGCTGTCGCGAGCGGCGGTGACGCCGACGACGCTGAATCGGTCGCGCACGGCGACGAGTGTGACGATTACGGCGACGGGGACGTCGGCGTTTCTGGATGGGGCGGCGTTTCCGCTGGGGGTGGCGACGGCGGTGACGGCGATTGGTTATCATGAGCTGGTGGTGACGGATCCTGCGCTGACGCCGCAGACGCAGACGTACGGGTTTATTGTGAGGAATGCGGAGCGGAGCAGCACGGAGGACGGGATTCCGACGATGAGGCCGTGGCGGTTGGTGATGGATGCGCCGACGGCGTTTGCGGGGCAGCGGCTGACGGTGATGGCACCGGCGGTTTATCCGCTGGGGTTGCCGGTGCCGGTGGTGGCGCGGCTGACGAAGGGTGAGACTGCTGGTGCGATGGCGGGGGATCCGTTGTTTCTGAATGGGGTGGTGCGGGCGGGGAATTATCCTGCGAATCCGGTGTTAGTGCGGCGCGGATGGGGTTCGACGATCCTGGCAGGAGCGACGGTGGCGGGCGGCGTGAGTTTTGATGGTGCGGTGAACGGGTTGGAGTCGGAGGTGCCGGTGAGTTATGAGCCGACGACGAGTTGGACGGTGCGGAGCGGGGCGATTGCGTCGAGTCAGGACTGGGGGAGCAATGCGAGGATTCATGTGACGGGGACGGTTAGTGTGGCGGCAGGGGCGACGGTGACGATCGGGGCGGGGACGGTGGTGCGGTGTGCGCCGGGGGTGGAGTTCTGGGTGCGGCCGGGAGGGGAAGTGAAGATCAATGGGACGGTGAGTGCGCCGGTGGTGTTTGCGCCTGACAGCACGAGTGCGTTGTGGGGAGGGTTCTGGCTGCAGCCGCAGAGTGGGGCGAATGTGGCGAAGCTGACGGCGAGCGGGGCGATTTTCTGCTGTTGGGGAGCGAATCAGAACTGGTTCGGGACGGCACCGGCTGGGGAACCGGCGAAGGATTTTCCGACGCACCGGAGTCAGGAGCCGTGTGTGGCGGTAGCGCCCGGAGCGGTATGCAGCCTAACGGATGTGGCGATGGTGGGGCCGACGGGGTTGAGCCAGACGCGGGGTGCGGCGCTGGCGGCGAAGGGAGGGTCGCTGTTGTTTACGCGGGTGCTGGCGCAGCGGTGCATTACGGGTGGGGAGCAGGAGAGTTGTCCGGCATTGGAGATGGATTCGTGTGCGTTTCTGGAGATGACGGATCCGGGGACCGATGTGGATTCCGATGCGTTTATTGATGCGGACAATGACGGGTTGTATCTGGTGCCGGTGGGCCGGACGTTTAACTTGAGGAAGACGGTGGTGGGGTGGACGAAGGATGATGGGGTGGACACGGGTGGGGACGGGACGGGGACGGTGAATTTCTACGGGTGCTGGTTTGAGAATGCGGTGCACGAGGCGATCTCGAATTCCGGGGTGGACCGGGTGCCGCGGAGTTATGACGGCGTGCATTTCAACTGCGGGCAGGGGATGGAGTGTGGTTATGGCGGGCCGCGGTCACTGGTGAGCCATTGTGCGCTGATTGGGAACATGGTGGGGGCGAGGTTCGGGGATAATTACGGGAACAATTCCGGGACGAGCGGTTCGGGGACGAGCCAGTACATCGGGGATATCACGAGCAACGGGTCGTTGTTGCTATACAATTATTTCCGGGATGCGTGGGCGATGGATTTCAGCCGGTGGACGGCGTCGAACGAGCGGTTTACGATGGTGGACAGCCGGGTGACGCGGAGTGCGGATCTGGCGGCTCAGAATGGAGCGGAGGACAGCGGGAATGCGCTCTGGGATCCGGCTAGTGAAGGGGAGCAGCTGGCGGTGTTCATGCCGGTGCCGGGGTCTGCGGTGGGGATTGATTTTCCGGTGGCGAAGCGACAGGACACGACGGCGGCGTGGCCGGCGGCGTTCAATGTGCGGCTGAGCACGTTTTCGTCGCGGGCGGTGGCGGTGAAGTGGCGGGTGGCGGGACGGGCGGCGGTGGAGGCTGCTGAGGAGACGGCGATTGCGTCGGGGACGGTGAGTTGGGTGCCTGGCGAGAGTTTGAAGACGTTTGCGGTGGCGTTGCCGTCGCCGAATCCGCATGGGGTGATCGTGGTGACGCTGGAGGATCCTGTGAATGGGGAGGTGACGGGGGCGCCGCTGCTGTATTTCCCTCCGTCCGGGCCGCCGCCTGCGGATCTGGTGTTAGTGGGGAAGAGTGCGGGAGGCTGGAGTTATCATGCGGCGGTGACGCCGGCTGGGTGGACGAATGCGACCCCGTGGCCGACGGCGGATGGGTCGGGTCGGGCGTGGACGCATCCTGAGTTTGTGGAGTCGGCGACGTGGTACAAGGCACGGACGGCACCGATGGGATGGGGATCGATCGGGGCGACGGGGGCGTTACTGACGTTCGGGACGACGATCACGGAGCGGCCGGTGACGGTTTATGCGCGGCGGACGTTTACGGTGGTGGATCCGGCGCAAGTTCAGTCGCTGAAGGTTGAGTGCATGGCGGATGATGGGGCGGCGGTGTATGTGAACGGCGTGAAGGTGAGTCCGATTTCGTGGGGATTGGATCCGGGGACGAATGTGGGCGGGGCGATTTTCTACAATCAGCTATCGAGCCGGTTCCAGGGGAACGGGGCGAACGAGGTGGCGTATGACTCGGTGACTCTGAGCGGGGCTGGGCTGCCGGTGCTGAGTGCGGCTCCTGCGCTGAATGTGTTAGCGATTGAAGTGCATCAGAACACGGTGGATTCGAGTGACTGTTCGCTGGACGGGGCGTTGTCGGCGTCGTTTACGGCACCGTCGACGGGGCGGTGGGGGGTAGGGGAGATTGGGGGCAGGCCGTGGATTTACTGGACGGATGCGGCGTGGACCCTGGAGAGTTCCGGGAACCTTGGCGGGTGGATGGCGCGGCCTGATTTGAGCAGTCCGACGCCGGTGATTGGGGTGGAGGCGCGGCAGTTTTACCGGTTCCGGCGGCCGTGACGGGGTCAGAGGGCTGAGAGGATGGAGCGGGCGCGTTGGGCGTCGAGATGGATCTGGGATTTGAGGGCGTCGAGGGAATCGAAGCGGACCTCGTCGCGGATGCGGGAGACGAAGCGGACGTCGAGGGTGCGGTCGTAGAGGTTGCCGGAGAAGTCGAGGAGGTGGACTTCGAAGTGGCGGGTGGAGGCGGAGAGGTCGACGGTGGGGCGGAAGCCGAGGTTGGCGACGCCTGGGAGGATTTGGGAGTCGAGGACGACGTGGACGGCGTAGACGCCGGACGGGGGGAATTGTTCGGATTCGAGGGCGAGGTTGGCGGTGGGGAAGCCGAGTTTGCGGCCGAGTTGTCGGCCGAGGATGACATCGCCGAGGATGGAGTAAGGGCGGCCGAGGAGTGCGGCGGCGGTGGAGAAGTCACCGGCTTCGACGGCGAGACGGACGCGGGTGCTGCTGACGGGTTCGCCGTCGATGATGACTGGGGGGACGGCGTGGACGGCGAAGCCTGCGGCGGCACCCATGGCGGCTAGGGAGGACATGTTACCGGAGCGGGCGTGGCCGAAGGCCCAGTCGGTGCCGGCGGAGATGCTGCCGAGCGGTCTGGCGCTGCGGACGATCTGGCCGATGAAGTCATCGGGCGGGAGCGCGGCGAGGGATTCGTTGAAGGGGAGGACGAGGACGGCGGCGGCACCGAGACGCTCCATGATGAGCGTGCGGTGGCGTGTGGAGGTGAGGAGACGAGGAGCGGCGCCCGGGCGGATGATGGTGGCGGGGTGGCGATCGAAGGTGAGGACAGCGGCGGAGCCGCCGGAGGCATCGGCGGCGAGGCGAGCGGAGCGGAGGACCTCCTGATGGCCGAGATGGACACCGTCGAAGAAGCCGGCGGCGAGGTGGAGCGGGCCGGGCAGGCTGGCGAGGTCTGCGATGGAGTGCAGGGACTTCATGGCTGCAGACAGCGAGTGATGTTAGGGTCAGGCTCCGCGGAGACGGCTGACGTCGCGGAGGGAGAGGACCCTGGCGAGGATGTCCTGGGCGGGGGCTTCCTTGAGTTCCTGGAATGTGAGGGTGCCGTTGACGGAGAAGTTGCCGCTGCGGGTGCGGCGGAGAGCGGCCATGTGGCCGAGGGTGCCGAGACGTTCGCCGATGTCGTGGCAGTAGGTGCGGACGTAGAAGCCCTTACTGCAGACGACGCGGAAGTCGATGTCAGGGAGGGCGATGTTTTTGATCTGGTGGTGGAAGACGGTGACGAGGCGGGGTTCGCGTTCGACGACCATGCCTTTGCGGGCGAGTTTGTAGAGAGGGACCCCGTCTTTTTTGATAGCGCTGACCATGGGTGGCATCTGATAGAAGTCGCCGCGGTAGTGGGAGAAGGCGTCGGAGATCTGGGTGGGGGAGAGTTCGGGGACGGGGCGGGTTTCGACGGGATCGCCTTCCGAGTCCTGAGTGGAAGTGGACATGCCGAGGCGGAGGGTGCCCTCGTATTCCTTTTCTTCGGACATGAGGAGGTCCTGGATGCGGGTGGCTTTGCCGACGACGAGGATGAGGAGGCCGGTGGCCATGGGGTCGAGCGTGCCGCAGTGGCCGATTTTCCGGGTGTTGAGACGGCGGCGTGCGACGGCGACGACATCGTGGGAGGTCATGTCCTGACCTTTGTCGATGAGGAGGACGCCGTCGATTTCCGTTTCCGGGGGACGGGCTTTAGGAGGCAGCGAGTGCTTCATCAAGGGCTTGGAATACGCGTTGTCTAGCGGAGGAGAGGGGGCCGGTGAGGCGAGCGCCTGCGGCGAGCATGTGGCCGCCGCCGCCGAAGTGGGCGCAGACGCGGCCGACGTCGAGTTGAGGGGATTTGGAGCGGAGGCTGAGGCGGATTTTGCCTTCTGGGCCGGGGAGTTCCTCGAAGGAGGCGGCGACGATGACGCCTTCGATGGCGCGGAGGTGGTCGATGAGGCCTTCGGAGTCTTCGGGGAGTGCGCCGGAGGCGGCCATGATGTCGCGGGTCATGGCCCATGAGGCGACGCGGCCGTCGTGGGTGATTTCCATGGATTGGAAGAGCCCGCGGAGGAGTTCGACGCGACGGCGCGGGAAGTTTTCGTAGGTGGCGCGGTTGAGGGCGGCGACGTCGACGCCGAGGCGGACGAGGGCGGCGGCGATTTCGTAGGTACGGGCGGTGGTGCCCTGGTATTGGAACGAGCCGGTGTCGGTGCTGATGGCGACGTAGAGGTTTTCTGCGATGGCCTTAGTGATAGGGAGCCCGGTGGAGGAGAGCCAGAGGTAGACGATTTCGCCGGTGGCTGGGGAGGAGGAGTCGATGTAGTGCCAGTTTCCGTAGTCCTCGTTGGAGCGGTGGTGGTCGATATTGATGCACTGGGGAGCGGAGGCGAGGGCGGCGCGGCAGTTAGGGCCGAGGCGTTCGGAGGTGGCGCAGTCGAGGGCGATGACGAGATCGACGTCGATGGGGTCGGTGCCGGGTTGGCGGATGCGGTCGGATCCTGGGAGGAAGGCGAGAGTGGAGGGGACGGGGTCTTCGTTGAGGAAGATGACGTGTTTGCCGAGGGCTTCGAGGGCCATGCCGACGGCGAGGGTGGAGCCGAGGGCGTCGCCGTCTGGTCGGAAGTGGGAGAGGACGGCGCAGGACGAGGCGGCGTGGCAGGCCGCGGTGATGGCGTCGAGGGAAGTGTTGGTGCGCAGCGACATGGTGGGATGGGGGGAGCCTGGGGAGGGAAGCGCGGGGGGCTTCACTCGGCGGCAGGCGGCTGCGTCTGGTCCGGGTTCTGGGGCTCGGTGGCGGCTTCGAGGGCGGCGGCTTCGGCGAGTTGGCGGTCGATGGTTTCCATGATGCCGGTGACGCGGACCCCGCGTTCGACGCTGGTATCGAGGTGGAAGTTGAGACGCGGCGTGTGTTTGAGGACGACGCGGCGGCTGATGCGGGACTGGTATTCGCCGTGCCGCTGGTTGAGGGTATCGACGACGTGCTGGGCTTTGTGTTCTGGGCCGATGACGCCGACGAAGACCTTGCCGTGTTTGAGGTCTGGGGTGAGTTCGACGTCGTTGATGGTGACGAGGACGTCTGGGAAGGCGTGGTCTCGAGCGATCATGGCGCCCAGCTCGCGCTGGAGGAGCTCGCGCACGCGGACTTGGCGGTTCTTCATAGCGGTGGCACGAGGGGGCGGTGAGGGGAGCGGACGGCGGGAGCTGTCCGCAGCCGGAGCTGCCGAGGTGGGATCAGAGAAGGATCAGAGAGACTGGGCGATCTTTTCGAGTTCGTAGCACTCGATGACGTCGCCGGGTTCGTATTCGTTGAAGTCGCCGAGGCGGATCCCGCATTCGAGGCCATTGCGGACCTCCTGGACATCGTCCTGGAAGCGGCGGAGCGTCTGGAAGCCGCCGTCGTAGACGGCCTGGCGGCCGCGGAGGACGCGGGCGCGAGCGGTGCGGGAGATGCGGCCGTCGGTGACGACGCAACCGCCGACGCGGCCGCGCTGGATTTTGAAGACCTGTTTGACTTGAGCGTGGCCGATGACTTTTTCGCGGGTTTCGGGGTCGAGGAGGCCGAGCATGGCTTCTTTGACCTGATCGATGAGTTCGTAGATGATGGAGTAGAGCTTGACCTGGATGCCTTCAGCTTTGGCGGTTTTGACGGCTTTGCCTTCGAGTTTGACGCCGAAGCCGATGACGACGGCGTCTGCGGCGGAGGCGAGGAGGACATCATTTTCCGAGATGGGGCCGACGCCTGCGAGGACGAAGTTGAGGCTGACCTTATCGGATTTGATTTCGCGCAGCTGGGTGACGAGGGCTTCGAGGGAGCCTTGGACGTCGGTTTTGAGGATGAGTTTGAGGACCTTGCGCTGACCGTCTTCTGCGGAGGCGAAGAGGGATTCGAGGGAGGCGCGGCGAGGGCCGCCGAGTTTTTCGAGGCGAGCGGCTTCGGAGCGTTCTTCGCCGAGGCGTTTGGCGCTGCGTTCGTTTTCCATCTCGATGAGTTCCTCGCCGACGCCAGGGAGGCCAGCGAAGCCGATGACTTCGACTGGGGTGGCGGGGCCGGCTTCCTTGATGGACTGGCCGCGGTCATTGAGCATGCTTTTGACCTTGCCTGAGAACTGGCCGCAGATGAAGGGCGTGCCGATTTTGAGCGTCCCGATTTGTGGGATGAGGGTGGCGGTGGGGCCTTTGCCTGGTTCGATGCGGGATTCGATGACGAGAGCGCGGCAGGGGGCGTTGGGGTCTGCGCGGAGTTCCATCATTTCTGCCTCGAGGAGAGTGCCTTCGAGGAGGGCGTCGATGCCTTCGCCTTTGAGAGCGGAGACGGGGACGCAGATGGTGTCGCCGCCCCAGTCTTCGGCCATGAGACCGTATTCCTGGAGTTGGGTTTTGACGCGGTCGATGTTGGCGGATTTGAGGTCGGCCTTATTGATGGCGACGACGATTTTGACGCCTGCGGATTTGGCGTGGGCGATGGCCTCCTTGGTTTGGGGCATGATGCCGTCGTCGGCGGCGACGACGAGGATGACGATGTCGGTGACATGGGCACCGCGGGCGCGCATGGCGGTGAAGGCGGCGTGGCCGGGGGTATCGAGGATGGTGATGCGGCGGCCGTCGAGGTCGACGGAGTAGGCTCCGATGTGCTGGGTGATGCCGCCGGCTTCGCCTGCGGCGACCTTGGCTTTACGGATGCAGTCGATGAGGCTGGTTTTGCCGTGATCGACGTGGCCCATGAAGGCGATGATGGGGGCGCGTGGCTCGAGTCGTTCGACCGGGATGAGTTCTTTTTCCGGGGCGGGGGGTGCGACGATGATTTCCTCGACTTTGTGGACCCCGCCGCCTTCCTTGCGTTTTTCGCGTTCGAAGTGGAAGCCGTGTTTTTCGCAGACTCTGGCGGCGACTTCGGCTTCGATGGCGATGGAGGGATTGGCGAAGATGTCGAGTTCCATCAGGTCCTTGATGAGGACGAAGACCTTGACGCCCATGCGGTCTGCGAGGTCGCGGACGATGATGGGAGGTTTGATGGAGATGACTTTGTCCGGGTCGCCGAAGGATTCGGGGGCGGCGGGAAGTGGGGCTGGCGCTGGCTCAGGGTCTGGAGTAGAATCAGCGGGCGTGGCAGACGTTGGATCTGCTGGGAGCGGGTCGAGCGGGCGGCGGCGTTTGATTTTGTGATCGCCGTCGATGAGGGAGAGGACCTGGCGGACTGGAGGGGGCGGGGAGGCGGGAGTGGCCTGGGATTGGGTGGCGGATTGAGCGGCTTCGGCTGGATTGAGGCGGACGCGTTTTGGTTTTTCTGCGAGGAGGTCGAGGGCAGCGCTTTTCATTTCCGTCGCGGTTTTCCGGACGGGTTTGGGGAGTGCCTCCGGGATTTCGGGGGTGGGGGCACGGGCTGGGGCTTTCTTAGCCGGGGAGAACGGGGCCGGGTCTGAAGGCCGTGCGCTGGAAGGTTTTGGTTTGGAGGGCATGCGTAGCGTCGCGGATCCGGGCAGGGCGGGAAGAGCGTTGGGGTGAGCTGTTGGGAGGGGCGGAAGAGCCGCGGGAGGGTTGGAGAGGAAGGAGGAGGTCAGTGGCCGCGGGCCTTGGCGAGGATTTTCTCGGCAGTATCCATGGGGATGTCGAGGATGCCGGCGATGTCATCGGCTTCAGCGGTGGCGATGACGTCTGGGCTGACGAGACCGTTGCGGACGAGGTTTTCGGCCATTTCTGTGTCGATGCCGAGGCGTGCGGCGAGGTCGGAGGCGGCGCCGTGGACGCGGCCTTCGAATTTCTCGTGGGCGCTTTCGTCTTTTTCGACTTGGACGTCCCAGCCCATGAGGTTTTTGGTGAGGCGGACGTTCTGGCCGTGGCGGCCGATGGCTTTGGAGAGGTCTTCTTCGCGGACGCGGACGAAGACGCGGCGGTTGACTGGGTCGACGGTGATTTTGTCGTCGCCGATCTGTGCTGGTTTGAGGGCGTCCTTGAGGAAGGCCTTGGGGTCATCGCTCCATTTGATGATATCGACCTTTTCGTTATTGAGTTCGCGGACGATGTTTTTGACGCGAGCGCCGCGCATGCCGACGCAGGCGCCGACAGGGTCGACTTTGGGGTCTGCGGAGAAGACGGCGATTTTGGTCCGGTAGCCTGCTTCGCGGGCGATGGAGCGGATTTCGACGGTACGGTCGGCGATTTCGCTGACTTCGCTTTCGAAGAGGCGTTTGACGAAATTGGGGTGGGCGCGGCTGAGGATGATTTCTGGGCCGCGGGCGCCGTTTTCGACGGCGACGACGTAGAGGCGGAGGCGGTCGCCGATGGAGTAGTCTTCGGTGGTGACGCGTTCTTTTTTGGGGATGACGCCTTCGAATTTGCCGAGGTCCATGATGACGTCGCTTTTTTCGAAGCGGCGGACGGTGCCGTGGACGATGTCACCGGCGCGGTCTTTGAATTCCTTGTAGATGAGTTCCTTTTCTTCCTGGCGGATGCGTTGCATCATGGCCTGGCGAGCGGTCTGGGCGGCGATGCGGCCCATGTCGTTCGGGGTGACTTCGACGTCGATTTCGTCACCGACGACTGGTTCGGCGGGGAGTTTTTGTTTTTTGGCGATTTTGCGGGCGACGGCGATGCTGATTTCCTCGTAGGGCTGGGTGACTGCATCGACGACGAGGAGTTTGGCGATGGCCTTGATGGTTCCTTTAGCTGGATCGATGTCGATGCGGAGTTCGCGGGCTGGGCCGATGACCTTGCGGGCGGCAGTGAGGATAGCATTGGCGAGGGCCTCCACCATCTTTTCGCGGGGGATGCCTTTTTCTCTTTCGTAGAAATCGAAGACGGCCAGGAGTTCGCTGGTCATAAAAGTGGATGCGGTGTAAAAACAAAAAAACGGGAATCACTTCCCGCTTTTCTTCGGATGGGCACTCTAATGGTGTTTTGATGTCCGTCAACCCGGGACTGAGTTTGATAAGGGGGTGAGGGCAGGGGGGGCGGGGTGAGGGGTGAGGGAGGGAGAGTGGCTGGATCATGAGGCGGTGCAGGGGAGTACCTCAACCCAATTCCCTGCACCGCCTCAATCCCTCAACGCAACAGCGAGAAAACTCGCTGAGCTGGGAATATCCTGGCGATGGGTGGGCCGGGATTCAATTAGAATTTCAGAATATTTTCGAGTTCCTGAATATCTGGGAACGGCGTCGCGGATGGAGCCGTCTTTGGGGACGACTGGGTATTTGAGTGGGGGCAGAGGAAGCGGTGGTGTTTTTGTCTGGGTCTGGGTTGGCGGTGTGCTGGAGTGTGACGCTGGTGGATGGGTTGCGGCGGATGCTGCGGTTGCGGGTGGTGGCGCGGTGAGTGCGGGGATCCGCGGGCGCGGGTGTCCGGGGAAAAAAGCGGGTGGGAGCATCTCGGTATTGAACGAAGGCGGGCGGTGGGCATCTAATGGTCACAGAGTGGTGTGCATGGTGCCGCTGCTCTCTATCTTTTACCTGACCCCATTGCATGAAAACCGCTCCGATCGCCTTGCGTCGCCGCCGTCCGCGCGCCTTCACCCTCATGGAACTTCTGCTGGTGCTGGCCATTATTGGTCTGCTGATGGGCGGTGTGGCGGTGGGCTACAGTGCGATCATGGATCAGGCGCGCGGCACGAAGGCGGAGTCGCAGGTGAACACGATCATGAGCTACATTCAGCTGTACACGACGAAGAACAGCGGGCGTCCGCCGTCGGCGGCGGTGGGCTTGCGAGCGCTGATCACGGGGAACATTACGAATGACGAAGGCATTCTGATTGATCCGTGGGGTGAGCCGATGCAGTACGTGACGCCGGCGCGGCGGAGCAAGGACAAGTTCGACATCTTCTCGAAGGGGAAGGACAAGCTGGAGAACACCGATGACGACATCGGGAACTGGACGGCGCTGCAGCAGTGATGCTGGCGGGTGCCGAGGCTGATCCTGACAATTGAATCCCGGTTTCTGCCGGATGCCATTCCGATGAACACGCCACACAAGACGAGACGCGGCTTCACGCTGATGGAGATGCTGCTGGTGCTGGCGATCATCGGGCTGGTGTTTGTGGGGTCGTTTCTGGGGATGTCGTCATTGAACGACGAGCGGAACCTGAGGGCGCCGCTGACGGAGTTGCGGTCGCTGGCGAAGCGGGCGTGGCAGCGGTCGATGCAGGAGCAGACGGCGTGGCAGATCCGGTTTCTGCCGGACCGGATGGTGCTGGAGCCGCGGAAGGCGGTGCAGGCGGAGGATCGGAACATGTTGCGGGCGGCTGACCAGGTGGCGCGGCGGGGATCCGGGATTGAGACGTACAAGATTGCGCCGGAGATACAGACGGAGGTGAGGCACTGGGGCGAACGGGACTGGCACAAGCCGGGTCCGGACGTGTGGGTGTTCGAGCACAGTGGGTTGTGCGAGCCGATCAGCGTGCGGTTTCTGAGCACGCACGGCGTGCTGGCGGTGCAGTTTGATCCGCTGACGGCGAGTGTGCAGCTGGAAGAATTCAGCACTGGCAAAGAATGAAGACGAAACTTGTCAGGAAGCGGGGCCGGAGAGCGGCGATGGTGATCATGGAGGTGCTAGTGGCGCTGGGGGTCTTCGGGCTGGCGGCGCTGGGACTGATCAAGGCGCTGGCGGTGGCGGCGCAGACGGCGGTGGTTTCGCAACTGGAGCTGCGGATGATTCTGCGGCTGCAATCGACGCTGACGGAGTACAGCAAGATTGCGCGGATTGAGGAAGGGAAGTGGCAGAGTGATCCGGATGAACTGGGTGTGTGGACGGAGACGGAGGTGGTGCTGCTGGAGGACATTCTGAATTCCGAGGGGCAGCCTTTGAATGAGATGTACCGGATCCGGGTGACCGGGTATTATGATAACTTTGGGCAGACTGGCGAGATGGCTGCGGAGACGCTGCGTTATGCGCGGCTGTATCAGGCGACGGGTGGTGCACCGGCGGGAGGAGCGGGTGCGGCGGCAGCAGCTGGAGGTGGTGCGGCGGGTGGCGGCGGTGGCGGGCGCGGGCCTGGTGGTCAGGGTGGTGGTGGTCAACCACGCGGGGGGGCTCCGACGCGATGAAGCGTTATCCTTTGACGATGATGGGTGGGGTGCGGCGGCGCGCGGGGCGTGGTTTCACGCTGGTGGAGGTGCTGCTGGGGCTGGCGCTGCTGGGGTTGCTGGCGGGCGGGATTTTTGCGGTGCAGCGCGGGGCGCTGACGGTTAGTGCGGAGGTGGCGGAGCGGGAGACGAAGGTGATGCGGGTGCATGCCTTCTGCGAGTTGCTGCGGCGGACGTTTGAGCAGGCGCCGGGGAATGCGCGGGTGAATCTGATGGTGTACGGAGGGGCGGGGTCGGATCTGACGGAGGTGGCGTTCACGGATTACCCGCTGGCGTTCAACTGGCCGGGGGTGACGGCGGGATCGAAGACGGTGATTTTCCGGACGGAGCGAGCGGCGGGTGGATTGGGGTTGCAGGCGGCGGTGATTTATCTGGATGAGGAGCAGAGCGATGCGTGGCAGCGCGGGCAGTTTGACGAGACGAAGGCGCTAGGGAGGCTGACGCTGCTTGATGGGATTGCGTTTCTGGGGTGGCGGTTTTTCAACGAGACGACGCAGGAATGGGAACTGGAGTGGCCGGTGGCGAACACGCGGCGGCCGTCGTTTGTGGAGATGACGCTGCAGTTTGTGGATGGTTATGATCCGGTGCGGCTGGTGTTCTGGATTCCGACGATGGCGAATCCGCAGACGTTCACGTCGAATCTCGGCGGGGGCGGCGCGGGACCGGGAGCGGGGATACCGGCCGGGTTGCCGGGCGCTACGCCGGGCGGTGGTCCGCCGGGAGCGGCGGGTGGTGGTCCGGGAGGGGGTCGAGGGAATGGTGGTGGTCCTGGTGGTGGTCGAGGGAATGGTGGTGGGGTGCGCGGCAATGGTGGTGGTGGCCGTGGGAATGGTGGTGGTGGCCGTGGGAATGGTGGTGGTGGCCGTGGGAATGGTGGTGGCGGTCCTCCGGGAGGTGGGTTTGGCGGGCGGGGCGGCGGTGGATTAGGCGGGGGGCGGTGAGTTGGGAGTGAGGGGTGAGAATGGTGAGACCGGAAGGATGGTGTAGGCGGGTGAGGGCTGTGGAGGGAGTGCGGCAGGCGGGTTATGGTGCGCCTTTTCAGGGCTTGGGGAATTTGTTGGCTGGTGATTTGGGGCGTTGACCTAGTCTGGACGATGGACTGCGGTTCTGCGGAGGGGGATGTTTTACCGCTTTTCGTCTGGATGGGTGAGTGTCTCGACGGACTTGGGGGCTGCGGGTGACTTTCTGGCGGGGATGGGAAGTCAGGAGGAGAGTTCTGTTCCTTCGCCGAGGATGGCGAGATAGTCTGAATAGGTGTAGAGGCGGCGGTAGTCTCCGCCGGTCACTTCACGCACGATGCCGTGGTGTTCGAGAGTGCGCAGGGCTTTGGTGGCGGTGGGATGAGTGACGCCGAGCGCCTGAGCGGCGGCCATGGCGGAGATGACGGGGTGCTGCTGGAGGCGCTCGTGGAGCCTGAGCACGGTGGCGGATTCTTCGGCGAGGAGCTTCCGGTGCGTGGCGAAGAGGTCGAGGAGTCTCCGGGCGGTGGCGGTGGCGGCGGCGGAGGTGGTGATGATGCCGTCAAAGAAGAAGCGCAGCCATTCTTCCCAGTTACCGGTCTCGCGGACTTCCTGGAGCAGCCGGTAGTAGGTGCTGCGGTGGCGTTTGAAGTGGAGGGAGAGGTAGAGGAGCGGCTGCCGGAGGACGCCTTCTGCGCACAGCAGGAAGGTGATGAGGAGGCGGCCCAGCCTGCCATTTCCATCCAGAAACGGGTGGATGGTTTCGAACTGGACGTGGGCGAGAGCGGCTTTGAGCAGGGGCCTTGTCTGAACTGGGTCGTTGTGGAGGAATTTTTCCATGGCTCCCATGCAATCGAGCACGGCGTCCGGAGGGGGCGGGACGAAGCGGGCATTTCCCGGGCGGCTGCCGCCGATCCAGTTCTGACTGCGGCGAAACTCTCCTGGTTGCTTTGAGCTGCCCCGACCGTTAGCCAGAAGCCTTGCATGGATTTCCCTTAGCAGGCGGAGGGAAAGTGGCTCGCCATTTTTCAGCCGCTCCAGTCCATGCTGCATGGCATCCACGTAGCATGACACTTCAGTGACATCCTCGAGGAGAGCGGCGGGGGCCCCGTCCAGTTCATGGCGCAGCAAGTCGGAGAGGGAGGATTGGGTGCCCTCGATCTGGGAGGAGAGCACGGCTTCCTGCCGGATGTAGGTGTAGATGAAAAGTTCCGGGTCCGGCAGGATCAGTGAGATGCCATCCAGTCGCCCGATGGCGATGGAAGCTGAGTCGAGCAGCGAGCCCAGCTCGCCATCCAGTTCGAGGGGAGGTTCGGGTGGCAGCGGGTGAGGGATGAACGCACGGGCGGGTTCCCCTACGGTGGAGATTGGGCTGAAGTAACCGGTGGGGCCGCGCTGCATGATTCGAGATTGAAAGGATTTGGTGGTTTTCTTTCAAAGATTCGACACTTTGCAAGGAATCGAACAATTGTCCAGAAGATTGAAAGAGAGTGGCTATTTGCTTTCAATGTCGACAGGGGATTGAAAGCCGACGTTCATTTCGGGTTGGAGGTGGCGAGCTTTGGAGGGGCCTCGGCGAGGCGGTTGTTGGAGGAGTGCCGAGCGGGAGTTCAGGGTTCCCGGGGCTGGGGCGGAGAGGGGTGGGCGGGATTCCAGGGGCGGGTTTGGCGGGGGGGTGCCGGGGACGCGGTGGGATTTTTTGCGCGACAGGGTGGCGGTGATCCGGTATGTTGCACGCCTGTTTCCAATACCATGAACAAACCAATCTATTCCATCGCGACAGCTGCTTTATTCGGAACCGTGCTTGCTGCGTCTGCTGAAACTACCTTGAAGATCGGCGACGCGGCACCGGCGTTGAAGGTGGCGAAGTGGGTTCAGGGGGAAGCGGTGAAGGAATTTGCGAAGGACACGGTGTATGTGGTGGAGTTCTGGGCGACGTGGTGCGGGCCTTGCCGGGCGACGATTCCGCATCTGGACGAGCTGCATGAGGAGTGGAAGGAGAAGGGAGTGGTGTTCATCGGGCAGGACTGCTGGGAGAAGGAAGAGGAGAAGGTGGAGCCGTTCATCAAGGAGATGGGGGAGAAGATGTCCTATCGTGTGGCGCTGGACGACAAGAGTGAGGAGGAGAAGGGTTATATGGCGGTGAACTGGATGCAGGCGGCTGGGCAGAATGGGATTCCGAGTGCGTTCATTGTGGGCAAGGACGGGAAGATTGTGTGGATCGGGCATCCGGCGGGATTGAAGAGCGAGACGCTTGGGGAGATTGTGGCTGGCAAGTATGACATCGCGGCGGCGAAGGCGGCGAAGGAGAAGGAAGATGCGGGCCGTGCGGGGATGCAGAAGCACATGGCGGTGATCAATGCGGCGGCGAAGGAGAAGGATTTCGATAAGATTTCGGCCGAGCTGGACTTAATGGAGAAGGAGAATCCGGAGATGGCGACGCAGCTGGTGGGGATGCGGTTGCGGGTGGCGATTGACAAAGGTGACGCGGCTGGTGCGGTGAAGTACGCCGGGGCGATTGAAGATTCGCCGGTGGGCAAGAATCCTGTGAATCTGGGGATGATTGCGCGTCAGCTGATCGGGATCAAGGATGCGCCGAAGGAAGTGGTGGAGAAGGCTAGTGCACTGGCGGACAAGGCGTTGGAACTGACGAAGGGTGAAGACGCGATGGTGCTGGATGCGGCGGCGCGGGTGAAGCTGGCGGCGGGTAGCAAGGATGAGGCGGTGAAGCTGGCGGAGCAGGCGGTTGCGAAGGCTCCGGAGAAGGCGAAGGAGATGCTGGAGAAGTCGCTCGAAGCGATCAAGGAAGGCAAGCAGCCCTGAGTTGAAAATTGATAGAAGCGGGGGAGGCTGGCGTGGTGCTGGCCTCTCCCGTTTTGTTTTCCGGGGGGGTCAGTGGGATGCTAGGGGGAGGTCAGTCGGAGGGGCGGCGGGAGGATTTGCGGACGAGCTCGTTCCATTCGCGGGTGCGGTCGTTGAGTTGGCGGACGAGGTTATCGCGTTCTGCGGCGAGCTTTTTGAGGGCGTCGTTCTGGGTGGCGATGGCCTCGTTGCGTGCGGTTAGGTCGGCGCGGAGTTTTTCGGTGGTGGCGGGGTCGGCTGGGGTGATGGATTTGAGCCGGGCGTTGGCATCGGCGAGGGCGGCGGCGGTTTCCTGCTGGAGGGCGGTGAGGCGGGAGATTTCGGATTCGAAGGCGGTGAGCCGGGCGTCGGATTTCGTGGCGGCGGATTGGAGGTCGGCGATCTGGCGGGCGGCTTCGGAGGATTGGGTGAGGGCGGCGGAGCGGATGGCGGATTCGCGGAGCCACTGTGTGATGCAGAGGGCGGAGAGGGCGAGGGAGCAGCCGATGAGGAGCGGTTTCACGGCTTGGGAGGGGCTGGGGCGGCCGGGGCTGGGCGGACGTTGATGGCGTATTGGCGGAAGCCGGCGCGGCGGACGGAATCGAGGAGAGCGATGATGGCTCCGTGGCGTGCGTTTTCGTCGCCGCTGATGTAGACAGGTGTGTCGGGGTTGGTGCGGTGGCGGTCGGTTAGGAAGGATTCGAGGTCCGGGAGCGTGATGGGTTTGGTGTCGAGGTGGAGGAGCCCGTCCGGGCCGACAGCGACGTTGATCTGGTCGGGTTTGAGGTCGGAGGCGGTGCCGGAGACGGTGGGGAGATTGAGTTTGATGGTCTGCTGGCGCGTCATGGTTAGGCTGACCATCATGAAGGAGGCGAGGAGGAAGAACATGATGTCGATCAGCGGGATGATTTCGAGCCGGGTTTTCCGCTGAGGGAGAGGCGAGCGGAATTTCATGGGAGTTTGGGTTCGCGGGCGCTGCGGAGGAGGGCGACGTTGGTGGCGGCGGCTTCGAGTTCGAACTGGAGGCGGGCGACGCGTGCGTGGAAGAAGTTCATGGGGATGAGGGTGACGATGGCGATGCCGAGGCCGAAGGCAGTGGCGATGAGGGCTTCGCCGATGCCGCCGGTGACTTTTTCGACGGCGAGTTCCGAGCTGCCGATGCTGGAGAAGGCTCCCATGATGCCGGTGACGGTGCCGAGGAGGCCGAGGAGCGGGCCGAGGGTGACGACGGTGTCCATGGCGGTGAGGAAGCGGCCGGCGCGCTGGAGTTCGTGGCCTGCGGCGACTTCGAGGGCGCTTTGGAGGGAACTGTGGCGGTGGTTGAGACCGTGATGGATCATGCGGACGACTGGGTCTTCCGAAGTGCTGCTGAGGGCGATGGCTTCGGAGGAGTTGCCGGCTTCGACGGCGGCGAAGACTTGGTCGAGGGTGTCGGCGTCGCGTTTTCTGGTGAGGTTGAGCCACCATGCGGAGCGTTCGACGACGATGCAGACCGCGAAGATGGCGGTGAGCAGGACCGGGTACATGATGGGGCCGCCGCGGTGGAAGAGGTCGACGAAGGCGTTGGCGAGGATGGGGGAGATGGTCATGGTTAACGGAGACGGAAGTGGATGGTTTGCTGACCGGAAGAGGTGCCTGCGGGCATGCGCCAGCGGGAGCGGATCCATGAGACGGCGTAGCGGTCGAGGTCTGGGGAGCCGCTGGAGCGGGCGACGGAGGCGCTGGTGACGGTGCCGTCGGGGGCGGCGGAGATGGAGACGACGACGGTGCCTTGGAGACCGCGGGATCGGGCGAAGGACGGGTAGGGTGGTTGGGGCATGCGGCCTTTGCCGCCGGGGACGCCGGATGCGGCGGGTTTGCGACCGGAGCCACCGGGGGTGCCGCCTTGGGCGGTGCCTGAGGAACCGGGGTTGCCGGAGGGGGAGGTTGGGCGGGTGCCGGGTGTGGAGGCGGCGGGCTGGCGAGGTGGTTTGGGTTTGGTGGTTTGGATGGCTGGTTTGGGTTTGGGCGGCGGCGTGGGAGCTGGGCGAGGTTCGACAAGAGCCGCGGCCTCTTCGAGGGGTGGGGGTTCGGGGACCTCGAAGACCTCGGGATCGGCGGGGATGGAGTCGGTGGCGGGTGCTGGTTCGGGCGGGGAGTCGGCGGCGTCGGCGGGGGCTGAGTCCGCGGCGTCGGTGGAGTCCGCTGGGATTTCCAGCATGACCGGCTGGCCGGGGGCTGGTTCGGTCGGGCGGGGAGGGGTGGGCGTGGGGGGCTGAGAGGAGACGGGATTGAGGAGACCGAGGGCACCGATGGCGAGGACCATAAGGGAGAAGCCGGCGGACCATGCCATGAGCTTGTCTGGTTCCCGGGCGGCGGGGCACGGGGGTGCGACCGCGGGGGCGGGAGGGGCAGAAGCTGAGGCAGAGGGAGACATCGGATGGAAGATTCCCGAGCGGACACTGGATCATGCGACAGAGACCAGAGCGCCAGATATCCCGTGAGTCCGGGACGTCAACAGGTGATACTGAGACACATTCGCAACTTTATAGTTGCAACTGAGACGCAGTCGCATTAGTGGGCTGGGCGCTCCGGGATTGGAGCAGATGAGAACAACTCTAACTTAAAACAGAAGAAATGAGAGCGAAGCAGACTTTGGAGCGAGTGTTGATTGAGGCGCGGTGGTGCGGGTTGGTGAGTGTGCTGGCGATGATGGGAGTGGTGGATGGGGCGGAGCCGGTGAGTGGGGATGGGTTGGCGCCGATGACGGTGGTGGGGAACCGGGCGGATATTCCGCGGATCGCGGGGAGTGCGGCGCGGGTGGAGACCCCGCAGATTCGGACGCAGACGTACACGAATCCTGCGCGGGTGCTGCAGCAGGTGCCAGGGGTGTATATTCGGGATGAGGATGGGTTTGGGAATCTGCCGAACATCAGTTTGCGAGGGGTGGATGGTGGGCGGAGTGCGAAGGTGACGGTGATGGAGGATGGGATCATGATGGCACCGGCGCCGTATTCGGAGCCTGCGGCGTACTACACGCCGAGGATTGGGCGGATGAGTGGGATTGAGGTGTTGAAGGGGTCGAGCCAGGTGAGGTTCGGGCCGCACACGACTGGTGGGGTGGTGAATTATCTGAGCACGCCGTTTGCGGAATTGGACCCTGAGATTCCGGCGGAACCGGCTTCCGGGAAGGGAGTGGTGGGGAAGGGGTCGGCTAGTGTCGGGGCGGTGGGAGGGGTGATGCGGCGGAAGGACGAGTTTTATCTGAAGACGCGGTATGGTTCGTGGAACACGTGGACGAACCACGGGAACTGGGCACACACGCAGGAGACCGGGGCCGGGTTGGTGGGTTTTGTGGTGGAGATGTTTCAGGAGAGCACGGATGGGTACCGGGAGATTGACCGGGTGGGAGGGAGTACAGGGTTTACGGCGCTGGACCCTAACGTGAAGTTCTTCTGGGAGCCTGACACTGTGGTGAAGCAGCGGTTTGAGTTCCGGGCCGGGTACACGAATTTTGACGGGAACGAGACGTACACCGGGCTGACCGAGGAGGATTTCCGGCGGAATCCGGTGCGTCGGTATGTGAGCACTCAGCATGACCGGTTTGTGTATGATCAGTTCCGGAGTTCGCTGACGCACACGATTGAGCCGAGTGCGGGGACGCGGGTGGAGACGACGGCGTATTACACGTCGTTCGACCGGAGCTGGAACAAGCTGGACGGGGTGAAGGGGGCGTATGGGAAGTCGTACACGATTCCTAACGCGCTGGCGGCAGGGGGCGAGGCGCTGGATGTGCTGCGCGGGGATGCGGCGGGGACGTGGCGGTTGCGGGACGGGAATCGTGAGTATGAGACGATGGGGGTGCAGACGCGGGTGGACACGGAGTTTGCGACTGGGTCGGTGGAGCACCGGTTGTCGGTGGGGGCGCGCCTGCATTATGATCAGGCGGAGCGGCTGCAGACGGACACGAACATTCAGGTGGACGGGCGAGGCCGGGAGTTGAGTCGGGCGAAGACGGCGCCGGGGACGGCGGGGAATCGGAAGGACGACACGTTAGCGTTTTCGCTGTGGGCGGAGGATGCGGTGAAGATCGGGCGACTGACGGTGAAGCCGGGGGTGCGGTGGGAGCATCTGGAGCAGGAGTACCGGGACCGTGACACGACGGGGGCGGATCCTGACAAAGTGACGGCGTCGGGGAGCGGGAGTCAGGACATTGTGGCTCCGGGGGTGGGGCTGGTGTATGATCTGGGCGGGCCGTGGTCGGTGTTTGGTGGTTATTACCGCGGGTTTTCGACGCCATCGCCGCGGGATGCGCTGGCGGTGGGGCTGGATCCGGAGACGTCGGATGGGTTTGAGGCCGGGGTGCGGCACTATGGGGAGAACGTGCAGGTCGAGCTGGTGGGATTCTTCACGAAGTTCTCGAATCTGATCGTGCTGGATAACTCGGCGGCGTCGGGGACGGTGGAGAGCGACAATGCGGGGGACATCACGACGTACGGGCTGGAGGCGGCGTTGCGGTGGGATCCGCTGGCGTCAGGCGGGAGCCTGTGGCGGTTGCCGATCCGGTTGTCAGGGACCCTGACAAGTGCGGAGCTGGATTCGGACAGCCCGTCGGCGGACGGGGCGTCGATCTTCAGTGGCGGTCGGAAAGGGAACGACGTGCCGTACATTCCTGACTTCACGATTGCGGGGGGGATTGGCATCGAGCGCGGGAGGTTCGGGTTGTATGCGGATGCGACGTACACGCCGGCGGTTTACGGGACGGCGAGCAACACGACCAGTCAGCGGAACATGAATGGGGTTCCGGATGCGCGGTTCGGGAAGACGGACAGTGCGTTTGTGGTGGATGTGACGGCGCGGTGCCGGCTGGGGGACCATGCGACGGTGTTTGCCGGGGTGTCGAATGTGCTGAATGACGAGTACATCGGGAGTCGGTTGGCGCTGGGGCCGCGGAGCGGGCAGCCGCGGATGTTCTTCGGGGGGATTGAGCTGCAGTTCTGAGGTCTGAGGGGTGGGCATGGGACCGATGGGGTCCCATGCCCTCGCTTGTGCGGCAGTGGGAAGGGTGCTAAGGGTGGGAGTGTGAGGCTTTCGAGGAATTACAACGTCAGCGTGAGGCTTGGTCGCCTTCCTTCATTGGGCGGTGGATGGCCTTGTGGGGGTGGCGTTCCACGTGAAGGCTTGAGTTGGACGACAAATAACCTGAAGTAGACTGATGATGAAAACTATTATTGATCTGGGGTGCTTGAACGGAGGGGGCCGGTTTGGAGGGCGAATGATTGGTCCGGAAGGGATGGTGAATCGGTGGCGAAACGGGGCGGGCTTGGTGGAGGTTACGAGGCTGCGGTAGGTGTCAACAATCAAACGACAAAGCACATGAATGAGAGTGGTGGTGAGATCCGAAAAGGTTTGGCTGTCATGGGGCGGGTCGTCGATATTGACCATCGTATTCGGCACCGTCTGGGAGAATATGCAGATGTTGAGAGGTCTTATTTTTTCAAGAATGGTGATGAAAATCTGGCGAAAGTGCTGCCCCGGATTTCACGGGAAGAGTGGGTTTTTATTTGCGCGTCCGATTTGATGGGGAGTGTGCGGAGCGATCACAGCTTTGGACACAACGCGTGGCAGGGATACCTGCTGCGAGATTACCTGTGCGAAGTCGGTATGGTGAAGTGGGCCGATCTTTTCGAGAAGTATCATCCGTTGGAGCGGCGAATCGACGAAATCGAAGGGCACCGGCAAGACGAGAAGATCACGGACGATGAGTATGACGTTCTAATGGAGCCCATTATTCTCCAGATGCAGAAGATGGAGGAGGCGGCCGATGTCTATGATTTTGATGAGATGGATTTGCTGCTGCTGAACTATGCCGTGAAGCATGGGTTTGGCGATGTTGCAGCGGCTCGCGGTGAGGAGGAGGGGGATGGGCGGCGGGAGTGAGGGGTGGGCGGGGAGAGGGCTGGCAGGCGCACTCCGTGCGCAGGGAGAGCTGTAATTCTGACAGCAGTCCAGAGCCTTCGGCTGCTGGTTCGGAGGGGAGAGAGGCGGGTTGGGTGAGGGGGGAACCCCGTACGGGGTTCTGTGTTATTGTGTTGGGAACCGGGGGTGCCGCGAGTGGCTCGCGGGACCCCCGGCTACTCACCGGTCGTCCCTACGGGACGGGGCGGGTGGTGGGGAGGGGTGGGGGTACGGATGTTCCGCAGGGAAACGATTGCCGGGGCGTGGGTGCTGGGGTATGGGCGGGGTATGTCCGCCTTGAATTTTCCGAATATTCCGCGCCGTCGATTTCTTTCCGCGCTGGCGGGGGCTGCTGCTGGTCACCGGTTGGTGGCGCAGAATGACCGGACGGCGACGGTGTCGATTTTCAACACAACGGACCTGCATGGGCACATTCTGCCGACGAAAACGTACGAGGGGGAAGAGGATGTGGGGGGGATGGCGCGGTGTGTGACGCAGATCCGGCGGTGGCAGGCGGAGAATCCGAATCACATCCTTCTTGATATCGGGGATGTGTATCAGGGGACGCATGTGAGCCGGGCGACGTCGGGGAATCTGATGATCGATTTGTTCAACCGGGTGAAGTACGATGCTTGGGTGCTGGGGAACCACGAGTTTGACTGGGGGCTGGAGGCGGTGGCGAAGAACGTGATGATGTCGGAGCCGGCGGTGCTGGCGGCGAATGCGCAGGCGGGGGGCAAGTGGACGAATTCGCTGCGGGACAAGACGAATCCGCTGTCGAAGGTGGCTCCGTATCTGATCAAGGAAGTGGGTGGGTTCCGGATCGGGATCATCGGGGTGGTGACGCCTGGTTTGCCGGCGTGGCTGCATCCTGGGTTGCTGAAGGAGTTTTCGGCGGCGGATCCGTTAGCGTCGGTGAAGTTTGCGATCCGGAAACTGCAGAGTGAGAAAGTGGATGCGATTGTGCTGGCGACGCATTTCGGGCTGAAGAATGTGACGAATGGGGTGGGGCGGCCGGATGACTTTGCGAACCGGATTCATGAGATCACGAAGGAATGCCAGGATCTGGCGGTGGTGATTGCGGCGCACACGCACAAGGACATTGGGAATTTCAAGGTGAATGGGATTCCTTACACGCAGGCGAATTATTACGGGATTCACTGTGGGCGGACGGATCTGGTGTTTGACCGGGAGACGAGGAAGCTGGTGGGGGTGAATGTGCAGACGGTGAAGATGGACAAGTCGGTGGCGCTGGATCCGATGATTATCGGGGCGACGGCGAAGGAAGTGGCGGCATCGGAGGCGGAGTTGAAGAAGCCGATCGGGGAACTGGCGGTGGGGTTGGCGTACCGGCCGGAGCGTGCAGGTGACGCGGCGCCGTCGTTGAAGCTGATTACGGCGGCGATCCGGCACAGTTTAGGGAAGCGGAAGGTGACGGTGGACGGCGTGCTGCACGGGTTGTTTCTGGATGACAAGGATGTGGCGGCGGGGTCGAAGACGATGGCGGATGCGTGGGAGATCATTCCGTATGAGAACCGGCTGGCGACGGCGGCGATCCGGGGAGCGGATCTGGTGCCGGTGATGCAGGAAGTGCTAGGAGCTCCGTTTTCGACGCATGCGCTGGAAGGATTCCGGGTGGAGAGTGAAGGGGAGGGGCGAGGGTTGAAGGTGAAGGCGGTGACGATGGCGGACGGGAAGCCGGTGGAGCCGGAGAAGCGGTATCTGATCGGGCTGAATGCGTTTGATGCGCAGTCGGGCGGGCGGCGGTATGAACTGCTGGCGGAGTTGGTGCAGCAGAGCGACGCGGCACTGACGCTGCATGCGGTGGAGTCGCGGGATGCGCTGATCGAGTTCTTTACGGAGAAGGGGACGGTGCGGCTGGCGGATCTGGGGTGAGGCGAAGGGGGCAGGGCCATGACAACTTCTTTACACCTCGCCGCTGGGCGGGTGTGGGGGAGCGGGTGTAGGGTGCGGGTATTCCGGGAGGGACTGCGGCGGCGCGGTTCCCCTGGGCAACTACTAACTGTCATGAAATCCATCTCGTTCTGTCTGGTTCCTTTTCTTGTGCTGAGTGCGACCGTGCCTGCGGCGGACACGGGCTTTCCGGAGCGGTTTGCGCTGGCGGCGGATCGCGGGGCGGTGTTGAAGGAACTGATTCCGGGGACGGATGATTATTATTACTATCATGCGCTGCATCTGCAGCATCAGGGGAAGAAGGCGGAGCTGGGGGTGCTGCTGGGGGAATGGGAGAATCGGTTTCAGCAGGCGAATGCGCGGAGGAATGAGATTCGGAACCGGCAGGTGCTGCTGGATTACGGGACGGACCCTGCGGGGTCGCTGGAGTACCTGCGGAACAAGCTGGGGGTGTCGTACAATCATCAGCGGGTGACGCCGGATGCGCGGCCGGATCTGGCGACGAGCCTTGATCCGGCGCTGGTGACGCGGGAGGCGTTTCTAGCGGATGCGTTGCGGGGGACGGATGCGCTGGGGAATGTGACGACGAGCGGGCTGGTGCATGTGATGAGGAATGACGGGGTGGAGCTGACGACGGCGCGGCGGCGGGATCTGCTGAACCGGATTCACCGGCCGGATTTTCCGCGGCTGGTGGCGGTGGTGAATGACGATCTGGGGACGCCGGAATCGGGTGGTTTCGGGGAGTTTGCGATTCATGGGAAGCTGACGGTGGCGCAGCTGGAGGAATTACTGAAGCTGCGGCCGGCATTGCTGCAGAACACGAGTTTTGTGAATGCGTGGGCGGCGAAGCTGCGTCCGGCGTTTGGTGAGGATGCGGATCGGAGTCGGGAGGTCAGGGGGGCGTGGCTGGGGCGGTTGGAGGCGTTAGCGGAGCGGCTGGCTCCGGCGTTCAATTCGTTCAAGGCGCATGTGCTGTATCACCGACTGGTGTTCGAGCAGGAGGGCGGGGTGACGGATGAGGCGAGGTTGCTGGCGTATCTGCAGCTACCGCGGCCGATGGGTTATGTGCGGCCGGAGTTCCGGGAGAGCGAGGCGTTCAAGCTGCCGGTGGATTTGAATGCGGATTTTGCGGCGGTGACTGGGCAGCCGCCGGTGGCGAACGACGAAGGACTGGTGAGGAGCCTGCTGCTAGCAGCGCTGGCGGGGGCGGAGACGGCGGAGAAGTATGCGCCTTATCTGGAGTCCGGGTGGCTGGCGGCGGTGCATGCGGAGGCGAGATTGGTGTCGGGGGCGGCGGATGCGGCGAAGTGGGTTTCGGCGTTGTCGCCTGGGGCGTATCAGGCGCTGAAGGACCGGGTGGATCTGGATTTTGATGCGGCGGTGCCGAGGACGTGGGGGGCGGCGGACGATGTGAGTATTGATCTGCACGTGAAGAACGTGCCGAAGCTGCTGGTGAAGGTTTATGAGATCAATACGGAGCATGTGCACAGCACGACCGGGGCGCAGGTGAACACGGATCTGAATCTGGACGGGCTGACGGCTAACAGTGAGCAGATGCATGATTACGGGGAGGCACCGCTGCAGCGGCGGAAGCGGACGTACCAGTTTCCGGAGCTGAAGGGGAAGCGCGGCGTGTGGATTGTGGAGTTCATCGGGGGCGGGCGGAGCAGTCGGGCGCTGATTCGGAAGGGAGGGTTGCGGCATCTGGTGTCGCAGGAGGCGTCGGGGACGGTGGTGCGGGTTTATGACGAGGCGATGAAGCCTGTGGCGAAGAGTTATGCGCTGATGGGGACCCGGCGGTTTGATAGTGGGGAAGGCGGATTGATCACGATTCCGTTCAGCGAGCGGCCGGGGGAGCAGAATGTGGTGCTGGGGGATGGGAGTGGGTTCACGACGCTGGAGCGGATTGCGCTGGCAGGAGAGACGTATGAGTTGAAGGCTGGGTTTCATGTGGCGCGGGAGAGCCTGCTGCCGGGGAAGACGGCGAAGCTGGCGATTCGGCCGGCGGTGCTGCTGAATGGGCGGCCAACGGTATTGGGCGTGATGGAGCGCGTGACCCTGACGATTGCGTCGCAGACCCTGGACGGGATTCCGGCGACGACGGTTTACACCCTTGGTGGGGGGGATGCGGCAGGGAAGCCGGAGGGATTGCAACTGACGGAGGGTGGGGAGACCGTGGTGGAGTTCACGGTGCCGGACCGGCTGGCGTCGCTGAGTTTCCTGCTGGCGGGGGAAGTGAAAGCGTTAGGGACTGGTCAGACGGCGAAGCTGAGTGCGGCTGGCGCGGTGGCGCTGAACGGGATCAGTGTGACGGAGCAGACGAGTGATATTCATCTGAGTCCGACGGAGAGCGGGTATGTGCTGGAGGAGCGGGGTCGGTCGGGAGAAGAGCGTGCGGAGCGGGAAGTGGTGGTGCGGGTGGTGCATCGTGATTACACGGTGACGCGGGAGTTCACGCTGAAGACCGATGCGGGCGGGATGGTTGCGTTAGGCAAGCTGGAGGGGATTGCGAGCGTGTCGGTGCGGAGTGCGAGCGGGGTGGAGCGGGCGTTTGTGCTGCCGGGGACGCGGGCGACGATGCCTGGGGCGGTGAATGCGGTGGCTGGGGTGCCCGTGCGGTTGGCGTGGACGGGATCGGGCGAGCCGGGGGCTGGGGATGTGAGTGTGCTGGAGTTGCGGAATGGAGTGCCGGTGCGGGATGCGTCGGCGGCGGTGAAGGCGGGGGGCGGGATGGTGGTGCTGAGCGGGTTGACGCCTGGGGAGTATGCGGTGGAGTTTGCGCCGACGCTGGCGGCGACGGTGGTGCGGGTGGGGGCTGGGACGACGGAGTCCGGGCATGTGGTGAGTGCGGCGCTGACGATGGAGTTGTCGAATCCTGCGCCGCTGGCGATTACGGGGATGGTGAAGGCGGAGTTGCCGGCGCGGGACAAGGAGGCGGCGAAGACGATGTGGGTCTTCAAGGTGGGGAATGCGGGGGTGGACACGCGGGTTCATGTGTTTGCGAGCCGGTATCTGCCGCATTTTGATGCGTTTGAGTCGTTAGGGAAGGATCACCTGGCGCAGCCGATGGCGATGACGAATGCGTGGCGGCCGAGTCTTTATCAGAGTGCGCGGACGATTGGTGAGGAATACCGGTATGTGCTGGAGCGGCGTGGGGCGAAGCATTTTGCGGGCAACCTGCTGCCGAGGCCCGGGTTGCTGCTGAATCCGTGGGCGATAGCGGACACGGTGACGGAGCGTCAGGTGGCGCAGGCTGGAGAGGAGGCGGAGGCGATGACGGCGGAGAAGCCGGCGGTGGTGACGGCCTCGTCGGCGGCGGATCTGGCGAGTGCGAAGAAGGATGAAGCGGCGGCTGGGCCGATGGATCCTGACCTGTCGTTTCTGGGGATGCAGGGGGCGGTGGCGTACAATCTGCGGCCTGACAAGGATGGGAACGTGGCGATTGACGGGGCGGCGCTGGGGGACCGGCAGTTTGTGAGGATTGTGGCGGTGGATGCGGACAGTGCGGTGGTGCGGGATTTTCCGATGGCGGCGAAGCCGCTGGCGTTGAAGGATCTGCGGCTGAGTGGCGGACTGGATCCGCAGGGGCATTTCAGTAGACAGGATCGGGTGTCGCTGCTGGAGAAGGATGTGGCGTTCGAGTTTGCGGACGCGCTGACGGCGACCTGGCAGAGTGTGGGGCATCTGGGTGCGGCGCACGGATTGTTCTACAGCCTGACGAGTAATGCGCAGCTGATGGAGTTTTCGTTTCTGCTGAACTGGGTGGATCTGAAGCCTGAGGAGAAGGCGCGGTTGTATTCGCTGCATGCGAGTCACGAGCTTCATTTCTTTCTGGCGCGGAAGGATCCGGGGTTTTTCAAGGACGTGGTGCAGCCGTTTCTGGCAGGGAAGCGGGACAAGACCTTCATGGATCACTATCTGCTGGGGGCGGATTTGTCAGGGTATCTGCGGCCGTGGCAGTACAGCGGGTTGAATGCCCTTGAGCGGATTCTGCTGGCGCGGCGGATTGAGTCGGAGCGGCCGGTGGTGGTGCGGATGATGAAGGATTATCTGGAAACGCAGGCGAAGAATCCGCAGCGGGAGTCGTTTTTGTTTGAGACGGCGTTGAATGGGCGGTCGCTGGCATTTTTCGGGAAGCCTGGGAGTGGTGGAGGCGGGAAGACGTGGGAGTTCAGCGGGGGGCTTGGGGGCGGGGCAGCGAATGGCGTGGAGGACGGGAAGAAGCGGTACTTCAATCGATCGGAGATGGGGCGGGACAAGGCGGGCGGCGAGGGCGGGGCGGTGGACGGGCCGTCGGATCCGGGAGCGCCGCCGAGGGGCGAGCGGTTTGGGTTAGAGAGCCTCAAGCAGGAGGAAGTGCTGAAGGAGATGGAGAGCACGGTGGAGGGGAAGGATGCGTTGAAGAAGCTGGCGGACGGGCGTGCTTCGGTGGAATTGAGTGACATGTCGACGGTGGAGCTGGATGAGAAGGGCGGGCGGGGATTCAGCAAGCAGAAGGCGGTGGAGGTGCTGTCGAGGCGGAAGGCGGTGGCGGAGAAGGCTGAGCGGATGTTCCGGCAGACTGAGCGGACGCAGGAGTGGGCGGAGAGCAATTATTACCGGCTGCTGATTGCGCAGCAGACGGCGGCGCTGGTGCCGGTGAATCGGTTCTGGGCGGACTATGCGGCATGGGATGGGACCCAGCCATTTGTGTCGGTGCACCTAGCGGAAGCGGCGGGTAGTTTCACGGAGATGGTGCTGGCGCTGGCGGCGCTGGATCTGCCGTTTCCGTCGCAGGTGAAGGGAGGGAAAGTGGAGCGGAAGGAGAACACGGTGACGCTGACGCCGGGAGGGAAGGGGATTCTATTCCATCAGGAGATCCGGGCGGCGGAGCCTGACAAAGAGGGTGCGAAGCTGCTGGTGAGCCAGAATTTCTATCGTCAGGGGGATCGGTTCATCGAGCAGGCTGGGGAGAAGATGGACAAGTTTGTGACTGGGGAGTTTCTGACTGGGGTGGTGTATGGGTGTCAGGTGGTGGTGACGAATCCGTCGTCGTCGCGGCAGAAGCTGGAGATGCTGTTTCAGATTCCGGTGGGGGCGGTGCCGGTGTTGCAGACCCAGGTGACGCGGAGTGTGCCGGTGGTGCTGGAGCCGTATCATACGGGGACGTATGACTTTCAGTTTTACTTCCCTGCGCCTGGGAAGTTTGCGCATTATCCGGTGCATCTGAGCCGGAATTTCCGGACGGCGGCGAGCGGGGAGCCGTTTGTGTTCACGGTGGTGGACCGGTTGAGTCAGGCGGACAAGGCGTCGTGGGAGTATGTGAGTCAGAATGCGGCGCCTGGGGAGGTGCTGACGTTTCTGGAGCAGGCGAATCTGAACACGCTGAATCTGGATCTGATGCTGTGGCGGATGAAGGATGGGGATTTTGCGAAGCGGGCGCTGGCGCTGCTGCGGGGACGGCATGTGTGGCATGCGGGAGCGGGGAGTTATGCGCTGCTGCACAATGTGCCGGAGGGGGTGACGGACTTTCTGATGCATGCGGATGGGTTTCTGGCGGAATGCGGGGCGTCGCTGGACAGTCCGGCGGTGAAGATTGATCCGGTGGAGCGGCGGAGTTATCAGCATCTGGAGTACAGCCCGCTGGTGAATGCGCGGGCGCATACGCTGGGGGCGAGCCGGACGATTCTGAACGACAAGCTGCGCGGGCAGTTCGAGGCGTTTGTGAGGGTGCTGGGGAGTCGGGCGCAGTTGAGCAGTGAGGATCATCTGGCGGCGGCGTATTATCTGGCGCTGCAGGATCGGGTTGAGGAAGCGGTGGCGAGGTTTGCGAAGGTGGAGCCGGGGAAGGTGGCGGAGCAGGTGGCGTACGACTACATGAAGGCGTGGCTGGCGATGTGTCAGGAGGACACGGCGACGGCGCGGGCGGTGGCGGTGGCGCGGGCGGCGTATCCGGTGGATCACTGGCGGCGGAAGTTTGCGGAATTGGGGTCGCAGCTGGATGAGATCGAGGGCAAGGCGGCGGCGGGGGCGAAGGATGATGATCGCGATGCGACGCAGGACCGGCTGGCGGCGCAGGAACCGGCGATGGGGCTTAAGTTGGAGAACCGGATGGTGAGCCTGTCTTATCGGAATCTGGCGGAGGTGACGGTGAATTACTATCCGATGGATCTGGAGTTTCTGTTCAGTGCGAATCCGTTTGTGACGCAGGACACGAGCCGGTTCCGGACGATCCGGCCGAATCGGAGCGAGAAGATGATGCTGCCGGCTGGGGGGACGCATGTGTTTGCGCTGCCTGCGGAGTATCAGAGTGCGAACGTGCTGGTGGAGATCAGCGGGGGAGGGGTGACGCGGGCGGAGGCGGCGTATGCGAATGCGCTGGACGTGCAGGTGAGCGAAGGGTTCGGGCGGCTGCAGGTGCGACGTGCGGCGGACAAGAAGCCGCTGGCGAAGGTGTATGTGAAGGTGTTCGCGGAGGTGAATGGTGCGCCGGTGTTCTACAAGGACGGTTACACGGATCTGCGCGGGAAGTTTGACTATGCGAGCCTGAGCACGGGGGATCTGGACGGGGCGACGAGGTTCTCGATCCTTGTGATGAGCGAGGAATTCGGGGCGACGGTGAAGGAAGTGCAGCCACCGAAGCGCTGAGGGGGGGCGGGTTGGGTGGGCTGGGGCATTGAGGTCACAGGCAAGATGCCTGTGCCACTTTGCCTCCCGGGATGTGGAGGGGGGGGAGCTGGGGCAATGAAGTCACAGGCAGGATGCCTGTGCCACTTTGCTTGCGGTGGGCGGAGGTGGTGATAGAATGAGGGCACTATGAACTATTACGAATCCCCAGCGACGGTAGCAGACATTCCAGAATCGGGACGAGCCGCATTTATTCGGCGGACGTACGGGCATCTTGCGGGTGCGGTGGCGGCGTTTGTGGTGCTGGAGACCCTCTTGATTACGAGCGGGGCGGGAAAGGCGCTGGCTGGGCTGATGCTGGGTGGACGGTGGTCGTGGCTGATTGTGCTGGGTGGGTTCATGCTGGTGTCGCGGGTGGCGACGACGTGGGCGGCGACGTCTGTGAAGCGGAGCACGCAGTATGCTGGGCTGGGATTGTATGTGGCGGCGGAGGCGATTATTTTTGCGCCGCTGATCATGGTGGCGCTGAGCATTGATCCGCAGCTGCTGGGGAAGGCGATGCTGATTACGGTGGGGTTGTTTGTCGGGCTGTCGTGGGTGGCGTTTGCGACGAAGAAGGATTTTTCGTTTCTGGGTGGGTTTCTGAGGATTGCGGGGATGGTGGCGCTGGCGACGATTGTGGCGTCGTTGATTTTCGGGTTTTCGCTGGGGACCTTGTTCTGCGTGCTGATGGTGGCGCTGGTGGGAGGGACGATTGTGTATCAGACCTCGAATGTGATTCATCATTACCATCCGGATCAGCATGTGGCGGCGTCGCTGGCGCTGTTTGCGTCGTTTGCGACGCTGCTGTGGTATGTGATTCAGATTGTGATGGACCGCGACTGAGGGTGAGGGTGTGAGGAATTGAGGATGGGGGCAGTGGGCGCGGCTCGCTGCCCCTGTTTGCGTTCCGGTGATCCGGTGCTTGCCCTCGGCGGGGATATCGTCCATGAACGGCGGCATGGAAACCCCCCGGAAAGCGATGACCTCAGGATCAGAGCGAGGTGATGGCATGGCGTGGATGCTGGCTGGCTCGATCCTGCTGACGCTGGCGGCGTTTTTCGGGCTGGTGCCGAAGTTTGCGGCTGGGAATGCGCAGGCGACGCTGCCGTGGCTGACGAATTCGTGGAACAACGAGAACAAGCTGTATGAGCACGGGTGGATGGTGGTGCCGGTGATGGGGTGGTTTTTGTGGAAGGCGTCGGTGGAGATGCGGAAGGAGCCGGTGACGCAGGGGGTGGCGGGGTTGTGGTGGCTGGCGGCGGGGGTGTTTCTGTGGGTGGGGGCGTTTCGGGGGATTCAGGCGCGGGCGGCGGTGTTGAGCCTGCCGTTTCTGGTGATGGGGGCGGCGCATTTTGCGCTGGGGTGGAAGGCGGCGCGGCATTTGTTTTTCCCGCTGAGTTTTGTGTTGTTCATGATTCCGGTGCCTGGGTTGGAGCAGCGGACGAACGACTTGGCGATTCTGTCGACGAAGCTGGCGCATCACGTGGGCAACCTGATTGGGATCCCGACGATTCAGTCGGGGACGCAGCTGCTGGATCCTGACGGGGGGTCGTTCAAGGTGGATGACGGGTGCAGCGGGATTCGGTCGATTGTGGCGCTGCTGCTGATCAGTTATATTTATGCGATGGTGGCGCACCGGCGGTGGGGGGAGCGGGCGGTGATATTTGCGGCGGCGCTGCCGCTGGCGATTCCTGCGAATGCGGTGCGGATTGTGTCGATTCTGGTGGTGGCGAAGTTTGACCGGACATTTGCGATGAACACGTGGCACAATTATTCGGGGTTTTTCAGTTTTGGGGCGGCCTTGGCGTTTCTGCTGGTGATCAGTGCGGTGATGCGAGGTGGGTTGCGGGCGTTGCGGCCGAAGGTGAAGGTGACGCGGGTGGGTGGCGATGAAACGGGAGGTCAGCCATGACAAAACGACTGATGATTGTGCAGGTGCTGTTGCTGGCGGGCTTGAGTCTGGTGTTTCTGCTGCCGCAGACGCCCCCGATGCGTGAGGCGGCGTTGCGGGCGGAGTTGCCGACGTGGGTGGGTGGTGGGTGGGAAGGCGGGAGTGACTTGGAGGCGTCGAAGGAGGAGCGGGAGATTCTGGCGAAGGACACGGAGTTTTTCCGGCGGAGTTATTTCCGGTCGGTGGGGGGTGGCCTTGAGACGTCGCTGCTGGACGAGACGCAGAGCGGGCGGATGAGTGATGTGGTGAGTGCGGGGATTGTGCTGTCGGGCAAGGATCCGAGTAACAGCATTCATGCGCTGGAGCGGTGTTTGACGGCGCAGGGGTTCAACATTGCGGAGCCGACGACGATGCTAGTGAAGCTGAAGAGCGGGCATGTGCTGCCGGTGAGGCGGTTGTTCTGCACGCGGGTGGATCCGGCGACGCGGGCGATGGCGCGGAGCATTGCGTATTACTGGTTTGTGGGGCACGATGCGGTGACGGGGAATCACGTGGTGCGTGGGGTCAAGGATTTCAGTGATCGGATGCTGCGAGGGTATGATCAGCGGTGGGGGTATATCACGGTGACGGCGTATCTGGACGGCGTGCGGTTTGGCGATGACAGTCTGGCGGGGGTGAGGCAGCGGCCGGTGACACCGGAGCAGGCGGACCGGACGGTGGAGGAATTTCTGGGGGATTTTGTGCCGGAGGTGGTGATGACCGAGCAGATTGCGAAGTGGTATGGCGAGTGAGGGGGCGAGTGATGAGTTGATGAGATGACGATGGAATCTGAGGGAATGGAGCGGAGATTGCCGTCGGTGGATCGGTTGCTGCGGGCGGTGCCGGGGTGGGCTGGGTTGCCGGGGCCGATGGCGGCGATGGTGGTGAGGCGGGTGGTGAGGGAGTGGCGCGAGGCGGCGATGGGCGGGGTGGCGCCACCGGATTTCGAGGTGGCGGTGGAGGTGGTGAGGGTGGAGATGGAATTGCTAGCACGGCGGCGGATTGGGGTCGTGATCAATGGGACGGGCGTGCTGCTGCATACGAATCTGGGTCGGGCACCGCTGGCGGCGGGGGTGGCGGCGAGGGTGGCGGAGGTGGCGTCGTCCTATCACAATCTGGAGCTGGACATGGAGACGGGCGAGCGGGGCGGGCGCGGCGAATTTCTGGAGACGGCGCTGGCGTTGCTGTCGGGTGCGGAGGCGGCGACGGTGGTGAACAATTGTGCGGCGGCGCTGGTGCTGATGCTGAGGCATCTGACGGGTGGCGGGAGGCGGGAGGTGGTGATTTCGCGCGGGCAGCTGGTCGAGATCGGGGGAGGGTTCCGGGTGCCGGAGATTCTGGAGACGAGCGGGGCGATTTTGAGGGAAGTGGGGACGACGAATCGGACGACGCTGGAGGATTATCGGAGGGCGATCGGGGCGGGGACGGCTGCGGTGTTGCGGGTGCACCGGTCGAATTTTGTGATGGAGGGGTTTACGGGCGAGCCGGGGCTGGGGGAACTGGCTGGGCTGGCGCGGGAGTGCGGAGTGCCGCTGGTGGAGGATCTGGGGAGCGGGGCGGTGGTGGACACGGCGCAGTTTGCGGGATTGGGGCATGAGCCGACGGCGGCGGAGTCGTTGGCGGCGGGGGTGGATCTGGTGTGCACGAGCGGGGACAAGTTGTTCGGGGGCCCGCAGTCCGGGTTGATTTTCGGGAAGCGGGAACTGGTGCGGGGATTGAAGCGGGATCCGATGTATCGGGTGCTGCGGTGTGATCGATTGGCGTATGTGGCGCTGCAGGAGACGGCGGCGATGAGTCTGGAGGCTGGGGTGGGGCGTGCGGCGGGTGGGGTGCCGCTGATGGCGATGCTGGGGGTTGGGGTGGAGGAATTGGAGGGGAGGGCGGAGGCGGTGGTGGGGATGGCGCGGGCGATTGGGGGGAAGGTGGAGTTGGAGGTGGTGCGGAGCGAGGCGCGGTGTGGTGGTGGGACGATGCCGAAGGGGGTTATTCCGTCGGTGGCGCTGCGGGTGACGTTGCGGGGAGTGGGGGCGGACGAGGCGGCGAGGCGATTGAGGTTGGGGCGGGTGGCGGTGCTGGGGCGGGTGGCTGGTGGGGCGGTGCTGGTGGATTTGCGGACGGTGCTGCCGGGGCACGATGGGGCGCTGGGGGAGATGCTGGGGCGATTGGGGTGAGGGGGTACCGTTGAAGCGGAGACAGAAGGGGAGGGGCGGGAGCGTTTGCGTTGGCCCGACTGACTTTCTCCGATGCGTGCCTCTATTCTTCTGATTGCTGCGGTGGTGCCTGTGCTTGCGCAGGACACCTCGCTTGTCCGTGAGTCCGAACCGCTGACGCCGATGGAGGAAGCGAAGCGATTCCGGCTGCCGCCGGGGTTTTCGGCGCAACTGGTGGCGAGCGAGCCGGTGGTGAACAAGCCGATGAATCTGGCGTTTGATGAGAAGGGGCGGCTGTGGTGCACGTCGTCGGCGGAGTATCCGTGGGCGGTGAAGAAGGAGCAGTGGGCGACGCAGGAGGGGTTGCTGAAGGAATCGCGGGACAAGATTCTGGTGTTTTCGGATCGAGACGGGGATGGTGTGGTGGAGACGCCGACGGTGTTTGCGGACAATCTGAACATACCGACGGGCGTGCTGCCGTACGGGAACGGATGCATTGCGTGGAGCATTCCGAACATCTGGCGGCTGGAGGACACGGATGGGGACGGGAAGTGCGACAAGCGGACCGTGCTGTTTGGGCCGTTAGGGTGGGAGATGGACACGCACGGGATGATTTCGAGTCTGAGGATGGGGATGGATGGGTGGGTGTATGCGACGCACGGTTTCAATAACACATCGCATTTCGAGGTGAGGGTGGAGAACAATGCTGCGGCGGCGGGGCGGGTGAAGAAGCCGACGCCGAGTGCGGGGAACACGGGGGTGCCGCGGGGTGAGCTGGACTGGGGGTATTCGCTGGATCTGCACAGCGGGAACGTGTTCCGGTTCCGGCCGGACGGGTCGGCGGTGGAGCCGTACTCGTGGGGCCAGGTGAATCCGTTCGGGCTGGCGCAGGACAGCTGGGGGAATTTCTACACGGCGGATTGTCACAGCAATCCGATCACGCAGTTGATCGCGGGGGCGTTTTATCCGAGTTTCGGGAAGCCGCATGACGGGTTGGGGTTTGCGCCGGTGATGTGCGAGCATGCGCATGGATCGACGGGATTGTGCGGGGTGCTGTATCTTGACGGAGGGGTGTGGGGAGCGGAGTGGGAGGATCACATGCTGGTGGGGAACTGTGTGACGAGCCGGATCAACCATGATGCAGTTAGGTTCACGGGGGCGACGCCGAAGGCGGAGGAGCGTGAGGATTTCATGGTGAGCGAGGATCCGTGGTTCCGTCCGGTGGACTTGCGGTTAGGGCCTGATGGGTCGCTGTATGTGGCGGATTTCTACAATCGGATCATCGGGCATTATGAAGTGCCGCTAACGCATCCGGGGCGGGATCGCGAGCGCGGGCGGATCTGGCGGATTGTGAAGGAGGGAGCGAAGGGCCAGCGGGAGATGAATTTCGAGAAGGATGCGGTGATGCGTCGGCGGTTTACGGGGCCTGAGAAGAGCCCTGCGGGCGGGGGGAGCCGGATGCTGGCGGCGACGGCGGAGTGGATCACGATGCATCCGGGGGAGAAGAGTGCGTGGACGGCGGCGGTGGTGGCGGAGAGCCTTGAGAAGACGGCGGGTGAGGATGCTAGTCTGCGGCAGACCCTGCGGGTGGCATTGCGGGCGCTGCTGCAGGAACCGGGTGGGTTTGCGGGATTGGCGGGGATGAAGCCGACGGCTGGACTGGCGGCGGTGGTCCGGACGATACAGACACCGGAGGCGTCGGCGTGGACATTGGATTTTCTGTTGAATGAGCCGCAGGCGGATCGTGGGGAATTGCGGAATACGGTGGCGTCGCTGGCGAGGAATCTGCCTGCGGATGGCGAGGCGAAGCTGGTGGGATTTGTGAGGCGGACGTTTGCGGATGACCATGGGGCGCAACTGGAGCTGGCGGGGGCGATTCGTCAGGGACTGGCGAGGCGCGGGGGCGAGCCGGGGGTGGAGGCGAAGGCGTGGCTGGGGGAAGTGGCGGCGCAGTTGTTTGCGGCGATTGATGGGACGGCGGAAGGGACCGAGTGGGTGCCAGCGCCGGGGGACGAGTGGGTGCTGCAGAAGCGGCCGTGTGCGGACGGGCGGGAGGCGACGCTGTTGTCGAGTCTGGGGAGTAAAGGGGAGGGATTTGCGGGTGTGATGAAGTCGGCGGTGTTTGCGTGTCCTGACAAGTTTGCGTTCTGGGTGAACGGGCATCGGGGTCGGCCGGAGAAGGAGGCGACTGAGCGGACGTATGTGCGGCTGGTGGCGGTGGACGGGGATGTGGAGTTCGTGAGGGCGTATCCGCCGCGGAATGACACGGCGCAGCGGGTCGAGTGGGAGTTGGCGGGGCATGTTGGGAAGCGGGTTCGTTTTGAGATTGTGGACGAGGATGATAATGCCAAAGGCGAGGCGTATGCGTGGCTGGCGGCGGGGCGGTTTGAGCCTGGGGTGATTGCGTTGCCGACGGAGGATGGGGACGGGTTTATCCGGACGGCTGCGGGGATGGCGTCGGAGCTGAAGCTGACCGGGCAGATACCGGTGCTGGCGAAGCTGCTGGCGCGGAAGGGATTGAATGGGGAGACGCGGAGTGCGGTGGCGACGGCGCTGGCGGCGATGAAACAGCCGCAGGCGATTGCGACGGTGTTGAAGACGGCTCCGGCGGCGCTGCAGGGCGTGCTGGCGGAGATTCTGGCGGGTAGTGCGGAGGGAGCGGCGGCGCTGATGGATTGCGGGGTTCCGGTGCTGCTGACGCAGCCGGTGGTGGCGCAGAAGGTGGCGGCGTTGAACAATGCGGTGCTAAGCGAGCGGGCGGCGGCGATGACGAAGGGATTGCCGCCGGCGAGTGAGGAGACGGCGGCGTTGATTGCGGCGCGGATTCGGAATCATGCGGGAGCGGCGAAGGATCTGGCGGCGGGGCAGGCGGTGTTCAAGGTGCACTGTGCGGTGTGTCACCGGATGGGAGGCGAGGGCAACGTGGTGGGGCCGCAACTGGATGGGGTGGGGAATCGCGGGATCGAGCGGCTCTGCGAGGACATTCTGGATCCGCACCGGGCGGTCGATCCTAACTTCCGGATGCATGTGGTGACGAAGAAGGACGGCGGCGTGCTGGCGGGATTGGTGCGGCGGGACGAGAAGGACGGGCTGACGCTGGTGGATGCGAGCGGACAGGAGACGACGGTGGCGCGGGATCAGGTGGCGAAGGATGAGACCGCGGTGCTGAGCCTGATGCCGGCGACGTTCGGGGTGAGCCTAACTGAGGCGGAGTTTCATGCGCTGGTGGCGTGGCTGGCGACGCAGAAGGCGGAAGTGAGGAGTGAGAAGTGAGGAGTGAGAAGTGAGAAGTGAGAAGTGAGAGACAGTGCTTTGTGTTAGATGTTTCAGAGCAGGCCGCGGCGTTCGAAGGCGGCGTCCATGGCGCGTTCGACGATGATGGCGGCGAGGGATTCGGTGGCGGCGTCGAGGGCGGCGTTGGCGGCTTTGAGGGCTGTGAGGTCGGAGGTGGAGCGGGCGGCGCGGACGTTGGCGGCGGCGGAGTTGATGGTGGAGAGGTCTGAGTTGGAGAGGGCGTCGCCGGCGGCTGGGAGGGCGGCGTCGAGTGCGGTGAGGAGTTCGTCGGCTTTGAGGGAGGCCTCGGTCCACTGACGTTCGTGCATGTCGGCCCATGCGTGGTCGACGGAGTCGGAGATCATGGCCTCGACGCGGGCGTCGTCGACATTGATGGCGGCGCTCTGGATGGCGAGGACGGTGTCGGTATTGGTTTTGGTGTCTCGGGCGAGGACGGAGAGGATGCCGTCGGCGTCGATGGAGAACTGGACCCCGACGCGGGCGCTGCCGCGAGGGCCTGGGTCGAAGTTGATCTGGAACTGGCCGAGTTCCCAGTTGTCGCGTGCCATTTCGCGCTCGCCCTGAAGGACGCGGATGAGCATGGAGGGCTGGAGGGCGACGGCGTTGGTGAACATTTCGCCGGCCTTGGCTGGGATGGTGGTATTGCGTGGGAGGATGACGTTCATGAGGCCGCCGAAGGTTTCGAGGCCGAGGGAGAGCGGGGTGACGTCGAGGAGCGTTAGGCGCTGTAATGCGCCGGAGAGCATGCCGCCCTGGATGACTGCGCCGAGGGCGACGGATTCGTCAGGGTGCTGAGAGGTATCGGGGTCGCGCTGGAAGATTTCTGCGGCGATGCGGCGGACCATGGGGATGCGGGTGCTGCCGCCGACGAGGACGACGGAGGCGAGGTCCTGAGGGGAGAGGTTAGCGTCGTGGAGGGCCTGGCGGCAGTGGGCGCGGGTGCGATCGAGGATGGGAGCGGCGAGGGATTCGAATTCGGCGCGGGAGACGGAGCGTGAGAAGTGGTGCTGGCCGTTGAGGAAAGGGATTTGGATGTCGGTGGAGTCGGCAGAGGAGAGCGCGTGTTTGGCGGCGATGGCGGCCTCGTGGAGACGTGCGGCGGCTTCCGGGGAGGGTGTTTGGTTAGGGAAGGCGAGGGAGGCGAGCCACGAGGCGAAGGCGCGGTCGAGGTCGTCGCCGCCGAGGGAAGTGTCGCCGTGGGTGGCGAGGACCTGGAAGATTCCGCTGGAGATTTCGAGGATGGAGATATCGAACGTGCCGCCGCCGAGGTCGAAGACGGCGATGCGGGCGTGGTCGTAGGTTTTATCGAGGCCGAAGGCGAGGGCGGCGGCGGTGGGCTCGTTGAGGATGCGTTCGACGTGGAAGCCAGCGAGTTCGCCGGCCTTGCGGGTGGCGGAGCGCTGGGCGTCGTTGAAGTAGGCGGGGACGGTGATGACGGCGCGGTGGACTGGGCGTTCGAGGGCGCGTTCGGCGACGGCTTTGAGGCGACGGAGGATGATGGCGGAGATATCGACTGGGGAGAGGAGTTGGTTGTCGAGGGCGACGGCGGAGTTGCCTTGGGAGTCGCGGCCGACTGGGAAGGCGGGGATGTGTTCGAGTTCGCCGGGGCGGCGGCCGATGAGGCGTTTGATGCTGGTGATGGTGCGAGCGGGTGCGGAGGCGCGGCGGCGGAGGGCTGGGCTGCCGGTTTCCGGGGGTGAGCCGTCTGGGGGGAAGTAGACGGCGGAGGGGGTGAGCCGGGAGCCGGATTCGTCGGCGAGGAGGATGGGGAAACCTGCTTCGAAGACGCCGATGAGGGAGTTGGTGGTGCCGAGGTCGATGCCGACGATGTCTTCTGCCATGGGTCGAGGTGGACTGGGAAGGGGAGGTGGGCAAGCGGTGGTGGTGGTGAGGATGCGTGGGTTAAACGAGTGGAGGTGGTGACGAGGAGAGACGTAAAGGAAAGGATGAGAGAAGAGACTGACGTGCTGATATGTGGAGGTGGGCCTGCGGGTGCGGCGGCGGCGATTGTGGCGGCGCGGAAGGGATTGCGGGTGGTGGTGATGGAGCGGGCGGAGTTTCCGAGGCACAAAGTGTGCGGGGATTGTCTGAATCCGGATTGCTGGGACGTGCTGGAGGTTCTGGGGGTGGCGGATGGGGTGAGGCGGTTGCGGCAGGGAGTGCTGAGGGCGGTGCGGATGGTGAGTCCGGGCGGGCGGGAAGTGGTGGTGGGGTTGCCGGAGGGGGCGGAGGTGGCGGTTAGGCGGGAGGATCTGGATGAGTTGCTATTGCGGGCGGCGGCGGCGGCTGGTGCGAAGGTGTACTGCGGGGAGGCGATGACGCGCTTGGCGGAGGTGGAGGGAGGATGGGAGGCCGGGACGGCGGAGCGGGCGTGGCGGTCGCGGGTGTTCATTGCGGCGGACGGGAGGAATTCGACGAGTTGCCGGTTGCTGCGGTTGAGCCCTGCTCCGCTGCGGGACCGGGTGGCGGTGCAGTGTCATGCGCCGCTGGCGGCGGGGCACGAAGAGCGGGTGAGCCTGGAGATTTTCGGTGATGGGTATGCGGGGATTGCGCCGGTGGGGGATGGGGAGATGAATGTGTGTGCGGTGGCGGCGGCTGGGGACGTGGAGGGATTGCGGCGGCGGCTGATGGAGCGGTTAGGGATTCCGGAGGGAGTGGAGTGGCACCGGATGGCTCCGCTGGAGCGTGCGGACCTTGCGGCGTCGCCGCGGGCGGGATTGTTTCTGACGGGGGATGTGGCGCGGGTGGTGGAGCCGTTTACGGGCGAGGGGATTTACTATGCGTTGAAGAGCGGGATGCTGGCCGGGCAGGCGGCGGTGATGGAGATGTCAGGGAATCCGGCGGGCGGGTGGTATGCGAGGGAGCATGCGGGGATGTACCGGCGGCGGTTCTGGGTGAACCGGCTGGCGCGGGTGGCGGTGACGCGGCCGTGGGTGGGATCGGTGGTGATCCGAGCGGGGGCGGCGTTTCCGGGCCTGCTGCGGTGGGTGACGTCGAAGGTGGTTAGGCCGTTGTCAGCGCCGGGGGGCTGAGTCATCGGCTCCGGTGCTGACGATGCCGAAGATGACCGAGTCGCCGGGGACGGGGCCGTCTGAGCCGTAGCTGGTGGTGACCATGCGGCCGGCGGGGACGCCGCGGTTGAGGAGGAAATCGCGGACGGCGATGGCGCGTTGTTCGGCGAGCTGGCGTGAGTATTCGGGGTCTCCGGTGGCTGCTCCTCCGGCGATGACGACGCGTTCCGGGTGGCCTTTGAGCCATGTGGCGGTTTCGCGGAGCTGAAGGGTGGCGGGTTTGGAAAGGAAGTGGGAATCGCGGTCGAATCTGATGGGAGGGAGGATGCCGGTGCGGACGCGGGAGCTTTCTGGGCCGAGGAGGGCTGGGGCGTCGATGCGGCGCGGGGTGGCGGACATTTTCTCGGAGTCGTCCGGTGGGAGGGGGACGGTTTCCTTGCCGGAGACGACGTTTTGCATGGCGCGGACGGCGTGGCAGCCGGAGAGGGCGGCGGTGAGGCAGAGGGCCGGGAAAGCGAAGAGGGCACAGAGCGGTCTCATTGACTGCATCTGTGCCCTCCGCATGAGGGTTTGGCAAATCCCGGGTATCAGAATCGGACGGCGACGCCGGCGCTGAGGAGGAGGTCGTTCTTTTTGTTATCGGCGGCTGGGGTGTTGTCGTAGATGCTGTTCACGCTGGTGCGGAAGCTGAGGTCTTCGGTGACATCGAAGTCGAGAGCTGCGGCTGCGACGAGGAAGAAGTTTTCCCAGTCTTCGGCTTCGGTATTGAAGGTGATGCTCTGGGTGAGGGAGACGCCGTCAGCGATTTTCCATGTGAGTTTTTCGGCGGCCTGGATGGCGAAGTAGCTATCCGAGATGCCGGCGACTTTTTCCCAGACGTAGGATGGACCGGCTTCGAAGCTGAGGGTGGCTGTGTCGTTCTTGACGAAGTAGTAGCCGGCGGTGAGGGCCGGTGAGAGACGATAGGAGAGGTCGGCCATGTCGTCGTAGAGGAAGCCCGAGCTGAGGCCTGCGAAGCAGCGATCGCTGAAGAGGCGATTGTACTGAGCGGAGGCGCGGAGGAGCTGGGTGGAGGTGGTGGAGTCGGTTTCGCCGTAGCCGCCGAAGACATTGAAGAGGGCTTCGTTGCTTGCTTCGCGGTAGGCGGCGTCGAAGGCGGCGGTTACGAGGAGATTGTCAGCGTTGCCGGAGTTGAGGGCGAGGCCGATGGCGGCGGTGTTGGTCCAGCCCATGGCGTTGACGGTGCCTGCGGCTTTCTTTTCCTTGAGGGTTTTGCGTGCGGCGGGGGCCGGGTCATCGGCGATGCCGCTAAGGGCGTAGGAGATGGTGGCCATGACGGCGAGGTCATTGCTCTTCTGACCTGCGGCTGGGGTATTGTCGTAGGTATTGCGGACGAAGGAATTGAGGCTCCAGTTGCGGTTCACGCGGAAGTTGAAGCCAGCGTCGGCGACGAGGTACCAGTTGTCCCAGTCTTCGGCTTCGGTGACGAAGGCGACGGATTGGGTGAATTTGACGCGGTCGTTGAATTTGTGGGAGAAGCGCTGGGCGAGGCGGACGGTTAGGTAGTCGTTCTGGACGCCGCCTTGTTTTTCCCAGAGGTAGCCGGGGCCGGCTTCGAAGGCGAGGGTGGTGGCGTCGTTTTTGATGGCGTTGAAGCCGAGGGTGGGGCCGACATTGACGCGGTAGTCGAGGTCAGCGATGCTGTCGTACCATGCGTCGGCGAGGATCCCTGCGTAGAATGGGCCGCTGAGGGTATGGTTCCAGGAGGTGTAGGCGTGGAGGTTGTCGGCGGATTTGAGGCCGTCTGTTTCGCCGTAGATGTAATCGGTACCGAAGTAGAATTCGTCGGTTGGGGTGATGTAGCTGGCGAGGAAGCGAGCGGTGAGGTTGAGATTGTCCGAGTTGCCTGAGGTCATGCCGTAGCCGATGGCTCCGGTGATTTCCCATGGGCTGACGGGAGGGGCGGTGATGGGAGCGGAGGCCTTGCCGAGGGCTGGGGCGGTGCCGGCGGAAGCGGGGAGGGTGGCGAGGAGGCCGGGGAGAGCGGTTGCGATGGCGAGCCGGCTCAGGCGGGGGAATTTCGTCATGATCAGGGAATGGTTAGCGTTCGGTTCAGGTCGTTCTGAGATCCGGGTAGACCGGAGGGCGGATTGAAGGCGGCGGGTTTGGGTTTGTCATCAGGAAATTTTCTCTACGCGGACGCGGGAACGGAGTGGTGAAGGGAGGGTTATGAAGAGGTGGAAATGGGTCGTGCGGGGGATGGGGAATGCGGTATGGTTTTCTGCATGAAGCCCAACCGATTGCGGCAAGCCGCGTTTGCGATAGTACTGCCAGTGCTTGGGTACGCGGTGGGGCGGCGAGTGGAGGGTGGGCGCGAGCGTGGGCGGGATGTGGGTGGGGGAGCGGCGGTGGTGAGTGGGGTGGCGGGCGTGCGCGGGGGAGTGGAAGTGGCGGCTGGGGTGCGGGGATTTGACGGGACGGTGGGGGGATTGATGGCGATAGCGAAGGGAGCGAAGACCCCGTGGCGGGCGCAGTGGCCGTTGCAGGTGGTGCTGATGCCATTGGGTGCGGAGGAGATTGCGAGGCTGATGCGGGCGGCTCCGTGGCGAGTGGGGATGTTGTGGCATGAGGCGGCGGTGGCGGATGCGCTGGTGCGGGTGTGGGCGGAGAAGGATGCGGTGGGGGCGCTGGCCTGGGCGTCGCAGGTGGTGCCGGTGTACCGGAGGACGGAATTGCGCGGGGAGATTTTGAAGGCGTACGGGGCGGTGGATATGGACCGGGCGCTGGCGCTGGCGCGGAAGATCACGCCCGAGGAGGATCGGCGGGCGGCGATGTGTCAACTGGCGGAGGCGCTGGCGGCGACGGAACCGGAGCGGGCGATCGGGTTGATCTCGTCGCAGGGAGGCGAGCGGTATTTTCATTATGCGGCGAACATTTTCCGGACGTGGGCGGCGGCGGATCCGTTAGCGGCGTGGTCGAAGGCGCTGGCGTGGCCGCACAATGGGAACCGGGCGTCGGCGTGCGAGGCGGTGTTGAGTCAGTGGGTGGCGACGGATCGGGCGGGGGCGTGGGCGGTGGTGCAGGGGATGCCTGCGGGGAATGGGAAGCGGCAGGCGATAGCGGCGGTGTATGCGGCGTGGGCGATGAGTGCGCCTGCGGAGGCGCATGCGGCGGTGCTGGCGATGCCTGCGGGGAGCGAGCGGAATGCGGCGCAGATGGCGGCGCTTCAGGGGTGGGCGCAGAGTGATCCGAGGGGAGCGGCGGCGGCCTTGGCGGACATGCCAGGGGGGAATCAGCGGTCGCAGATGACGAATCAGGTGTTTTCGGCGTGGGCGATGCAGGATCCGGCGGCGGCTGCTGCGGCGGCGGCGGAGTTGCCGTACAAGCAGCGGCAGGACGCGATGACGGCGCTGGCGGGGACGTGGGCGTGGAAGGATCCGCGGGGTGCGATGGCGTGGGCGAAGTCGATCACGGATCCGCAGATGAGTTCGCAGGCGCTTTCTAACATTTTCCCGGCGCTGGTGCGTGAGGATCCGCAGATGGCGGCGTCGGAGTGGCGGGCGTTGCCTAGGAAGCAGCAGCGGGAGCAGCTGCATGAGATGACGTCGACGTGGGCGCAGCAGGACAAGGAAGGGGCGCTGGCGTTTGCGCGGTCGCTGGAGCAGCCGCAGGATCGAGCGGCGGCGTTGTCGGCGGCGGCGAGCGGGCTGGGTTTCGAGGATCCGGCGGCGCTGACGAAAGTGTTGTCGGAGATTCCGGAGGGGCCGTTGCGGGTGGAGGCGATGCAGCGGATTGCGGGGGAGCAGTGGTATCAGAATCCGGAGGGGGTGGGGGAATGGCTGACGACCCTGACGGAGAGTGCGCGGGCGGGGGTGATGCGGGACAACAATCACTGGCTGACGCAGATGGATCCGAAGGCTGCGGCGGCGCTGCTGGAGACGACGCCTGGATTGGAGGGGCAGCAGTATCTGTGGTCGCAGATTGCGGGGAATCTGGCGTCGGAGGATCCGGCGGCTGGGTTGGCGTGGGCGGAGAAGATCGAGGCTCCGGGGGCGCGGACGGCGGCGGTGAGTCAGGCGTTAGGGACGATGGCGCAGCAGGATCCGGCGGGGGCGGCGCGGTATGCGGCGGGGATCGCGAACGAGGAGACGCGGCGTGGAGCGTTAGGATCGGTGGTTGATGTGTGGGCGGAGCAGGATCCTGATGCGGCGATGGCGTGGGCGGCGAATGCGGGGCCGGAAGCGCAGCAGATGGTGATGCTGAAGGCGACGATGGCGAAGGCGGGGGACGATCCGGCGGCGAGTGCGGCGATTCTAGCGAAGCTGGCGGGAGGTGGCGGGGAGAAGGATGAGGATGCGCTGCAGGCGGCGGCTCGCGGGGTGGCGGGGAATTATTTCCGGGACGACATGAAGGGGTCGGTGGCGTGGGCGGCGGGGTTGCCTGAGGGGGCGGCGCAGACGGCGGCGGTGGAGTCGATTGCGGGGGCGTGGACGCAATTGGATCCGGTGGAGGCGAGCGGATGGATTCAGCAGTTGCCGCCCGGGGCGGGGAGGGACGGGGCGGCGGAGAAGCTGAGTTACGGGATCATGCAGTCGGATCCGGAGAGTGCGTTCACGTGGGCGGCGAGCATTGGTGCGGACACGAAGCGGGACAACGCCCTGCGGCAGGTGGCGCGCAACTGGATGAGTGCGGACAAGGCGGGAGCGCGGGCCGCGATACAGGGTGCGGCGATCAGTGAATCGCTGCGGGCCGAGTTGCTGGAGGAATGAGGCGAAGGGAGGGGAACGGGTCTTTTTCCCGATTCCTGTGTTGCACGGCGGTTGCGAATCGAGCCGGGGTTAGCGGTCGCATTCGCCCATGACGAAGTCGAGGGAGCCGAGGATGGCTGGGACGTCGCTGATCATGTGTCCGACGAGGAGTTCGGGGACGATGGAGAGGTTGACGAAGGATGGGCTGCGGATTTTGAGCCGATAGGGGACGCCGCCGCCTTTGCTGTTAATGTAGAAACCGAGTTCGCCCTTGGGGTTTTCGTGGCCAAAGTAGACCTCTCCTGGGGGGGCGTCGACGCTTTGGGTGGCGATGATGAAGTGGTGGATGAGTTCCTCCATTTTCATGAGGACGTTTTCCTTCTTCGGGAGGAGGCCTTTGGCTTCCGCGACGTTGATGGGGCCGTCGGGGAGGGTTTTGATGACCTGGCGGAGGATTTTGTAGCTTTGTCGCATTTCCTCGAGACGGACGAGGTAGCGGTCGTAGGAATCGCCGACGGAGCCGAGGGGGATATCGAAGTCGTACTGCTCGTAGCCGAGGTAAGGGTGGGCTTTACGGACGTCGTAGTCGACGCCGGCGGCACGGAGGTTGGGGCCGGTGAGGCCGTAGGCGATGGCGCGTTCTTTGGAGATGACGCCGATGTCCTTGGTTCGGTCGAGGAAGATCTTGTTCCGCGTGAGGAGTTGATCGATTTCATCGAGCTGGTGGGGGACGTTATCGAGGAACTTGTTGAGTTCCGGGAGGAAGTCGGGCGGGAGGTCGCGGATCTGGCCACCGACGCGGGTGTAGCTGGTGGTGAAGCGGGCTCCGGTGAGGATCTCGCAGAGGTTGTAGATTTTCTCGCGTTCGGTGAACGTGTAGAGGAAGACGGTCATGGCACCGCAGTCCATGGCGAAGACGCCCATGCCGAGGAAGTGTGCGGAGAGGCGTGCGAGTTCGCAGCAGATGACGCGGATGGCCTGGCCGCGGGCGGGGAGTTCCCAGCCCATGAGTTTTTCGACGGCCATGGCGTAGGCCACGTTGTTGGCGAGGGGGGCGAGGTAATCGAGCCGGTCCGTGTAGGGCACGAACTGGTTGTAGTGCATGTTTTCGGCGATCTTTTCGTCGCCGCGGTGGAGGTAGCCGACGTCGGGGATGGCCTTGGAGATGATTTCGCCGTCGAGTTCGAGGATGAGGCGGAGGACCCCGTGGGTGGCGGGGTGGGAGGGGCCCATGTTGAGGACGAGCTTTTCCCCGATCATGTCGGAGGCTGTCTGCTGATATTCCTCGACCTGGAGCGCGGCACGCGCGGCCATGTCTGGGGCTTCGATTTCTCGCACCGTCTTGCTCATAGGGAACCTGAGGAAAAAAGAGGCCGGTCAGCGGCCAATTACGGAAGCTACGGGCGCGGGGAGGGGCGGCAAGACGAATTTGTGAAATATTTCACAAGCGGTGCGAGTGGTTCCGCTGGCGGGAGGGAAGGAGGTGTGGCAGTCGGGGGGATGGAGCCTGATGAGCGAGTGATTTCGGCTGGGTTGGTGGAGCGCTATGCGCCATTGGGTGCGGAGCGAGGGTGGCTGGCGCATGGGTTGGTGCGTCGGGTGCCGGGGGGGGAGGTGGGGTATGACAAGGAGGCGGTGCTGGCGGGATTGCAGCCGTGGCACGATGCGGCGGTGCGGGCGCTGGGGTTCGATGCGGGGAAGGTGTACGGGGCGGAACAGGTGCACGGGGCGGAGGTGGCGGTGATCGATGAGGGATCGCCGCGATGGACCGCGGGGGTGGACGGGTTGATCACGGATGTGGTCGGGGTGGTGCTGGCGATCCATGTGGCGGATTGCGCGCCGGTGTGGGTGGTGGATCCGGTGCGGCGGGTGCATGCGGTGCTGCATTCGGGGCGGAAGAGCACGGAGGGGAATATCACGGGTCGGGCGATTGGGGTGATGCGGGATCGGTTCGGGTGCGATCCGGGGGATCTGAGGGTGATGATAGGGCCGGCGATTCGGCCGCCGTGGTTTGAGGTGGATATTCCTGCCATGATCGTGGCGGATGCGGTCGCGGCTGGGGTTAGGGTGGAGAGGGTGGCGGATTGCGGGATCTGCACCTATGCTAGTGCGGAGTCGCTGTATTATTCGTATCGGCGCGAGAAGGGATGCACGGGGCGGATGGTGGCGTTGGCGGGGAGGCTGAAATTTGAGATTTGAGATTTGAGATTTGAGATTGGGGAAGGCGGGGAGGCTGAGATTTGAAATTTGAGATTTGAGATTTGAAATTTGAAATTTGAGATTGGGGTGGGCGAATTCGGCGAAGGGAGGGAGGCTGGAAATTTGAGATTTGAAATTTGAGATTGGGGAAGGCGGGTTCGGCGAGGGGAGGGAGGCTGAAATTTGAGATTTGAGATTTGAGATTGGGGTGGGCGAGGGGAGGGCGGGGGCGGAAGATTTGAGAATTGAGATCTGAGATCTGAGATTGGGGTGGGAGGGGACGGAGGCGGAAAATTTGAGATTTGAGATTGGGGTGGGTGGGTGGATTCACGGATTGGATCCCTCGATGGATTCACTGTGGATTCCTACTCGCAGATCCGGCCTTTCGGACTGGAGGCAAAGCAGTTGGGTTGATAACTTCCCGGCAGAAGGCGCCGCGGGCGCTGACCATGCCGATGGCGTTTGCGGAGAGACACCTGACGTCTCGCTCCACCACTAGCGTCCTGCCCTGCCACTGCACGCCCATTGGTGGAAGACTTCTCCGGGAAATCAGGCGGGTTCCGTGATTTCACAGGTAGCGCGAACGCGAAAATTGACGATTGAAGAGTCCCGATTCGAGTGCAAAAGATCGCAATCTGTCCCGCCTCTAGAAGCACCCATGAATGTTTTTGATCACCGTCAACGCCTTGTGGATGACTACTCCAGTTACACGCAAAGCTTCATCAAGATCAGGGATGAAAGGGTCGGCAAGTTCGTCAGTACAGCACTGTCGAAGGGCGTGTTTTGGCCCGAACCGCTCCTCCAGCTCAACCCCACTTTTCTGCCTGGAGGCACCATTGATGATCTGACCCGGGAGAAAGTGCTCCACCCGGAGTGTTCCCGAATTTTCCGTATCGACAAAACCGAGGACGACCACACGGGAAAGCCGCTTTTTCTGCACACACACCAGCGGGAAGCAATTCTCAAGGCGAAGAAGGGGATGTCCTATATTCTGACTAGCGGGACTGGCTCCGGCAAGAGTCTGACTTACATCATCCCAATAGTGGACCACGTGCTCAGGAGCGGATCAGGAAAAGGGATCCAGGCGATCGTCGTTTATCCGATGAATGCTCTCGCCAACAGTCAGGACGAGGAACTCAGGAAATTTCTTCAGCGGGGCTACCCTGAGGGCAAGCCTCCGGTGACGTTTGCCCGTTACACCGGGCAGGAAAAAGGCGATGTCAGAGAGGCAATCCGCAAGAGTCCTCCTGATATCCTCCTGACTAATTACATGATGCTGGAGCTGTTGCTCACGCGCCGGGAGGATCGCGAACTTCTCAGGGCCGCCAGCGGACTTAGCTTCCTTGTTTTCGATGAACTTCATACCTACCGAGGCCGCCAGGGCGCGGATGTTGCCCTTCTTATCCGGCGCTGCCGTCAGTCTTTCGGCAGGGAAGGAATGATCTGTATAGGGACGTCCGCCACCATGGCGAGCGGTGGTTCAACGGATAACCAAAGACATGAAGTGGCAAAAGTCGCGGAGACTCTCTTCGGCGTGCCATTCGACAGCTCCCAGGTCATCGGAGAAACACTTGAGAGGGCGACGCCCGAGATTGATTTAGGTGCCCCGGACGTGGTTGGCGCTATCCGAAAAACCATTGAGAGCGGTGGGGAGCCGCCGGATACGTATGAAGAGTTCCGGGCCCACCCGCTTGCTTCATGGATCGAAACCACCTTTGGGATTCGGGCGGAGGCGGAAACAGGCCGACTCGTTCGGCAGGCCCCGCGGCGATTGAAGGGGGGCGAATTGCAAGGACAACAAAGCGCGGCGGAAGAGTTGTTTGCCATGACCGCCAGTAGTCCCGATCAATGTGAGATGGTTTTACGGTCGTTTCTCCTGAAGGGAGCGGAACTTCACAGCAGCCCGTCCAGCAGGTTTCCGATTTTTGCTTTCCGTCTGCACCAATTCTTCACCCGTGGCGATACCGTCTGGGCAACGATCGAGCCCGAGGAGGAGCGCCATCTGGAGCTGTCGAAAAAGAATGCCAAGCCGGGGGAACCGCAAAAGATACTCTTTCCACTAGTCTTCTGCCGGCATTGCGGGGCCGCCTACTATAAAGTCAGAGCGCTCGAGGGTGATAATGGATTGAAGCTCGTCCCGCGTGAGGACGGGAGAGAGGAGGGAGACGATGGGCAAAGTGACGCCTACCTGCACGTGTCACAGTCGACACCATGGCCAAGAGTGGAGAGTGACGAATTGATGCAAAGGATTCCTTCATTTCTGAAAGAGTCGACGGAGCTGGGCTTCGAGCGGATCAGGCCGGAGGCCCGCGGAGACCTTCCGCAGCCCGTCTTTGTAGACTCCTCTGGTTCAGTTGTATCCGAGGGAGATGGTATCCCCGGAGCCTTGATTCGCCGGAATTTTCTCTTCTGCCTTGAGCCATCCTGTGGAGTTGCCTACGCAAAGAATCAAAAATCGGAGAGAGCTAAACTGGCAACGCTCGGGGTGGATAACAGAAGCACGGCTACCACCATTCTCGCCGTGCGTTCTCTGATTGAGTTGCAGCAGGATCAGTCCCTTGAACGCAAGGCCCGGAAGCTTCTCAGTTTCACGGACAACCGGCAGGATGCATCATTGCAGGCCGGTCATTTTAACGACTTTGCCCAGGTGGCTCTCCTTCGTTCGGCGCTACACAAGGCAACCCAGGACGCGGGAGCCAGTGGCCTTGGGCACGGGGACCTGTCCCGGGCAGTATTCACAGCGATGCAGTTGAGCTTCGACGAGTATGCTGCCGATCCGGACGTTCGGGGTCCGGCCCGGAACGCGACCAATGAGGCACTTCGGCGGGTGATCGACTATTATCTCTACCGTGACTTGCAGCGCGGGTGGCGCGTGACGGCTCCAAATTTGGAGGACTGCGGGCTCCTTGCCTTCGACTACGATGGCCTCTGCGGGCAGGATGGACTTCTGGGGGAGAAAGCATTATGGAGCGAAGGCTTCCATATAACGCGTGGACGGGATGAAAAAATCTTTGTTGAGACTCCCGCCGTTCTCAGGGATTGCCCGGAGGAAAACATCGAGGAGCTGCTGCGCACACTTCTGGACGTGCTTCGCCGGTCACTTGCTGTGAAGGTAGATGTTCTTGATCCGCAGAAGCAGCTCGATTTGGTGGAGCAAACCAAGCCCCGCCTACTGGAGGACACGGTCTGGTATCTTGAAGATTCAAGGGAGCTGGTAAAGTCGGTAGTCGCATATCCCCGTCCCAAGAAATCCCCGCCAGCCAAAGATCACCACGGGATTTTTGTATCGTCGTTTGGCGGGTACGGCCGCTATCTGAAGCGCTCCCTCGCTCCCCATGTGCAAGTCAAGCAGCGCTTCGGAAGACCTGAAGTGGATGAGGCCATTCGGTTCCTGCTGCTCGCGCTCAAACGATACGGTATCGTGGAGCAGGTCCGTAGCGACAGTGAGGGGGGGGATCCCGGCTATCAAATAAACACCGACGCTCTTCGCTGGCTCCCTGCGGCGGGCGAGATTAAACCTATCGACCGAACCCGCCTGTTGGAAGCTGGAGAAGTCCCTCCGGAGGTGAATCGCTACTTCGTGGAGTGCTACCGCCGCTTCGTTGACCTGAAGTGCGTCCTCGAAGCCCGCGAGCACACGGCGCAGGTC
>QQNF01000019.1 GCA_003402705.1 Verrucomicrobiota bacterium
CGGGCGGTGACGAGCGAGGACGCGATGACGGCGGACTGGGCGCGGCTGCCGTTTGAGGTGCTGGCGTCGATTTCGAATGAGATTCTGAATAATGTGAAGGGGATCAACCGGGTGCTGTACGATATCAGCACGAAGCCGCCGGCGAGCATTGAGTGGGAGTGATCGGGCACTATTTGGAACGAACGCAACCAGAGCAGATATGAACAAGAACGACCTAGCAATTGGCATTGATATGGGTGGGACGACCGTGAAGTACGGCGTGGTGCGGGGGCATGAGATCATCCACGAGTGCGAGGCACTGGAGACGAAGCGTTTTGACGGGGCGAAGGGGTTGCTGCCGAAGCTGATCGAGGAAATCAATGCGTTGCAGAAGCAGTGGCCGATTCGGGCGGTGGGGATGGGCGTGCCAGGGTTCACGGATATCCGGACTGGTTATGTGCATGAGCTGACGAATGTGCCGGGGTGGCTGCGGGTGAAGGCCGGGGTGGTGCTGACGAAGGGGACTGGGTTGCCGGTGACGGTGGAGAACGATGCGAATGCGATGTGTTATGCCGAATGGGCGCACGGGGCGGGGAAGGGGGCGGAGAACATGATTGCGGTGACTCTGGGGACGGGGGTGGGCGGCGCGCTGGTGATCAACGGGCAGTTGTACCGGGGATCGGCGTTCGGGGCGGGGGAGATCGGGCAGATGAGCATTGATTACCGCGGGGTGATGGGGGAGCACGGGAATGCCGGGGCCTTGGAGAAGTATGTGGGCAACCGGGAGACGGCGGCGCGCGCGGCGGCGTTGTATCGGAAGGCGGGACAAAAGGTGAAGGCGGAGGAATGTCCGCCGCACGTGCTGGCGGCGGCGGCGCGGAAGGGGGATCCGGTGGCGGTGGCGGTATGGGATGAGTTCACGACGCGGCTGGCAGCGGGATTGAGTGCGTGTGTGTGGCTGCTGAATCCCGACCGGATTGTGGTGGGTGGCGGGGTGGCGCGGGCGGGGGCGATTGTGTTCGAGCCGTTGCGGCGGAAGATTCGCGAGCAGGTGGCGGAGCCGTTTCACAAGCAGCTCAAGATTGTGCCTGCGAAGTTCAGCAATGATGCGGGGATTATTGGTGCGGCGGCGGTGGCGCTGTCGCGGTTGCCGTGAGTGGGAGGCGGATGAGACGGTCTTTTGGGGGTGATTGAACCAGGGAGCGCCATTTTTCGGCTAAACCGGTTCACTTGGGGGGAGAAAGCCTCCAGTATTTCAACAAAACACCCGCTGCCAGAATGAAAAAGAAGCTCACATGCTGGCTTTTGGGCACGGTGCTTTTTGGGTATGGCGTGGTTCGGGAGTGCGGGGTGATGGGACGGAAAAACGGAACACACAATGAAAAGCCAAACTGATTACAAGTTCTTCGACGATTCTTTGAGAACCGTTAGAAGATTGCAAGGATCACATTACGGCATTTTCCAGGGTTCGCTGGAAGTCAGGATTGAAAACTCGCCATCACCACCGCTTTGGTGAAGAGTATGACCGGCAGGCGGTTCAATATGGGCTTTGGCTTGAGGAGCCGGGGACGATGAAGTGGCAGGTGATTGTCATGGACGCGGGAGTCATCGACGAGGATGCAGATGCCTATGTGCCGCCCTATCGCAGGACCGGTGCATCTTTTTACGAATGGTTCAGAGAGTGGATGAAAACAGATGGTTTATTCGATTTCTCGACAGATTGGGAGTTTTACAAAGCCGTTCCGTGATGGCAATCCCGTTGGGATTGGGGGCGGGGAGCAGAGGAGGCGATGTTGGCGATGCTAGTGACTTGGAGGCGGGTGGGGAGAGTGGTGTCTCACGCGGAGGCGCGAAGGGCTTTTGGGGTAGCCGGCGTGTTCTGTGCGACGGGTGCGGGATTGGGGCCGCGACGAGCGGTTATGGGCGGCGGGAGGCGCGGAGCCGGATGAAGAGCGGGCTGGGCGAGGGGCCAGGGTGGATGAGACGCCAGCGTTCCGAGGCTGGGCCGGAGGGAGAGGGGGTGGATTCGAGGAGCGACCAGCCGGAGGAGGACCACGAAGAGAGGTTAGAGGATGATTCCGGGAGGAGGGAGGCGTCTTCGGCGGCGGAGGCGTGGGGGAAGACGACGTCGGTGAAGGGGATGTTGCCTGGGAGAGAGCCGCGGGCGGTGGAGAGGGTTAGGGAGCCTGGCGAGGAGTCGCTGGAGCCGGAGGCGTATTCGAGGAGAGCGGGGATGCCGTCCTTGTCGGCGTCGGTGAATTCCGAGCCGGGGGTGAGGCGGAGGGAATCGGAAGCGGCGGGGTTGCCGGAGATGCCTGAGGAGGGGCGCCAGTTGTAGGCTAGGGTGGGGTCTGGTCTGGTGTGCGGGCGGACGAGGACGAGACTGGGGCCGGTGCCGTCGGGGGAGGTGGGCCATGGGGGTTCGTCGTCGTAGGTGAAGTTGGCGATGGTGTTATTCTGGGGGTCTTCGAGTTTGAGGGATTCGCCGGCGTTGTTGAGATTGGTGTTGTCGGCGAACGTGCCGGCGACGGGGAGATTGGGGCCGTAGGCGGCGGCGAAGGCTGCGGAGTCGCGGACGACGAGGACGCGGGCACCGGGGGCGAGGGAAGTGATGGCGCTGGAGGCGAAGGAGAAGGAAATGCCGTTGGTGAAGCGGACCCCGGTGAGGTCGAGCGTGACCGAGTTGCTGATGTTAGAGAGTTCGATGAATTCGGCGAGACCGTTGCCGCCGGGGTTGTACATGATTTCGGTGATGGCGAGGAATTCCTGGTATGGGGAGGGCTGGCCGGGGTAGGTGGTGGAGGCGCGGTTGGTGCCGGAGGGATCGATGAGGGAGAGGGATTCGCCGAGATTGGAGAGATTGCCTTGATAGGGGCCGGTGATGGCGAGACTTTCGCCGGGTTTCGGGCTGACGGTGCGGGACTTGAAGCCCGAGCGGGAGGCGGCGACGATGAGACGGCCGCCGGCGTTGATGACCGTGCCAGGTTCGAAGGTGAAGGAGATGCCGCCGTCGAGGGACCAGTTGGAGAGATCGATGTCGATGCCGTTGGGATTGGTGAGGGCGATGAATTCCTGGTCCTGGTTTCCGGAGGCGGGCGAGTGTTCGATGGTGGAGAAGACGAGCGGGAGGAGCGAGGAGATCTGATAGGCGGGCGGGACGAGCGGGTCGCTATTGATGGTGCTGATGCGCTGGACGACCCATGAGGAGAGGACGCGCTGTATTTCCTGGGAAGTGGTATGGGAGGCGAAGATGGAGGCGGCGGTGTTGCCGGTGACGGCGGTGTGGTTTTTCCACGCGGCGGCGGGGTATCTAGCGTAATCGAGGGCGGCGTCGCTGCCGGGGAGGTCGTTCTGACCTGGGGTGATGGAGGCACCGAGGCGGGCGGCCAATTCGGAGAGCCTGCGGTCGTACCAGCGGGAGAGGTCGGGGGCGGAGGCGGAGGTTTTGAAGAACTGGTCCTGGAGCGAGCGGAGACGGCGGCGGACCATGGCGGAGATTTCGGGGATGGCGTAGAGGCGGGCGATGAGGGATTGGCCCTGACCGCTGAGTGTGCCGCCGGCGTTGAGGTAGATGCCGTCGTCGAAGTAGTTATTAGCGGCGGTCCAGAGACGGCCCTGGCTGAGGTCGAGGTCCCATGGGAGGAGCGTCCAGAGGCCGGAGCGGGTGGAGTCGCGGTAGATGTAGTAGTTTTTGGCGTGGAGGTCGACGTTGCCTGTGACGGTGTTAGCGGCCATGAAGTTGACCATTTTGGGGAGATCGATATTGTCGAAGAGGAAGGCCTTGCGGGCGGCTTCGTCGGCGAGGTTTATGCCGACGATGAAGGCGTAGAGGTCGGCGTTGTTTTCGAGTTTACGGTTTTTCTTTTCGACGCCTGTGATGGCGTCGGTGGCGGGATTGCTCATCCCGTTGTACATCTTGTAGAGGGCGCCGTCCTTGTTGAGACCGGCGCGCTCGAGGTAGACGTCGTCACCGTCTTCGACGAAGGAGTAGAGCCCGTCGAACGTGCCATTGAGTCGGTTGTGGGTGAGGAAGCAGTAGTGGGCGGCGACGCCGGCTTCGCGTTGCATTTCGTAGGCGAGGTCGTGGCGGACGCGGGTTTTGTCGGCGTAGACGGTGAGGAGATTGATGTCTTTGGCGCGGGGTTGGGAGGGATCGAGGCTCCACTTGAAGCGATAGCCGCGGGTGCTGTCGATATCGTAGGATTTTTTGAGGAAGGCTGCGCCGGTGGTGCTTTGGCCGTGGATGTTGATGCCGACGTTGTCGTAGAATTCGCCATTGAGGAAGATGGCGGCGCGGGTGCCGCCGGTGGTGGCGGCGGTGGCTGGGCTTTGGATGAAGCGGTGGACGACGGTGAGTTGGGTATTGATGGAGGGGTCGACGGGGACCGTGCCGAAGTACTGGGGGGAGTCGAGGGGGTCGGCGAATGGCGGGATGAGTGAGGAGAAGGCGGAGACGTCGGTGGCGCGGATTTTCCAGCGGATCATGGCACCGGCGGTGATGGTGGCGGCGGGGATGGAGGCGGAGAAGATGCCGTCGGCTGGGGAGGCGTCGCCGTTTTCGCCGGCGTCGTTCATGGGGAGAGAGACTTCGGCTTCGTAGTTGCGGCGGTAGAGGAGTTGGACGGCGGCGATGGGCCCGCCCTGGGAGGGGGAGATTCGTGCGGAGATGACGAGTGGTGAGGCGGCGGGAGGCTGGGGAGGGTTTTCGGTGACGTTGCGGATGAGTGGTCCGGCGGCGGAGGCACCGGAGTTAGGGGATCCGGGGGTCGGGGTCATGAAGCCCCATGCTTCGACGGGGTTAGGGGAATTGACGGAGCGGACGGAGAGTTTTGGGCCCATGCGGTTCTGGTCCCATGCGATCCAGCAGGGGTGGGCGGAGGGGAGGAGCATGACCTGGCCGCGGGCGGTCATGGCGGGGTCGGCGAGCCATGCGCGAATGAGCGGGGCAGCGTTCCAAATGAACGAGCGGGTTGCGCCGGGGAGGATGCTGAGGGCGTCGGTGGGAGGGTTAGTGGCGGCGAAGGAGATGAGGTCGTTGCCGTTGGCGGAGGAGGCGACGGCGGCGATGCCGCGGTCGGTGCCGGGGACCTGGTGTATGCCGATGGAGACGGGGACGGTGCTGAGGGCGGAGACCCCGGCGAAGGGCATGGAGGTTCCTGACCATTCCATGACGGCGTCGACGATGGTGTGGTTGGCGGGGATGAAGCCGAGGCGAGCGCTGTAGTCGAACCAGAGGTACTGCTGGTGTTCCGGCTGAGGGAGACCGTCGTCGAAGAGATTGAGGGAGGCGTCGGTGGTGGCGGTGGCCGGGCCGGAGATTCTGATGCGCTGGGTGTTGGTGTTAGGGACGAAGGGGAGTGGGGTGAGATCGGTGACGGTGACGGTGCCGGCGTAGGCGCGGCCGAAGCTGCGGTTTTTGGACTGGAAGGGGAAGACGGGGGAGAATTCGGTGGAGCGGATGCCGGATGGGGAGATGAGGGCGAGGTATTCGCCGTCCTGGTCGAGTTTGAAGTCGGTGTGGAGGTTGCCTGCCGCCGGGCGTCGGTTTTTGCTGGAAGCCCACACCAGCAAGCGACCGCCCGGCGGCAGGATCCGCGATGGGAACGTCCATGCGGAAAGGAGAGAGGCGTCATTGGAGAGACGCCAGCCTGCGAGATCGACGGGGACGGGATCGGGATTGTGGATTTCGATCCAGTCTTCGTCGTCGCCGTTTTCGTCTTTGAGGCCCCCGTCGTTGTCGGCGAGGAATTCGGAGATGACGGGAGCGGCGTGGGAGGCCGCGGCGAGCAGTGAGAAGAGGAGGGCCGGAAGCAGCTTCATGGAGCGGGGGCGGTGATGGTTCCGGTTAGAGGGTTACTCGAGGAGGGCGCGGTAGTCGGGGCGCGGCTGGGAGAGCGGCGTGGCGCGGTCTTCCCATGAGAGGGAGGCGGAGGGAGCGCCTCCGGAGGGGAAGCCGATGGCGAGGGTGGACCATGAGGCACCGCCGTCGGAGGATTTCTGGATAGTGTAGGAGCGGCCGGTCTGGGCTGTCCATGAGATGGTGCGGGTGCCGAGGATGGGGTCGTCGGTGATGCTGGAGATGGCGGGTGGGGTGCCGGGGAGCCAGTCCATCATGACGTAGTCGAAGCCGACGGACCCTGCGAGCGTGCCGCCGGCGCGGCGGATGGTGAGGACGTTAGGGCCGGTGGCGAGGGCGGCGGCGATGCCGGTGATTTCGAACTGGATGAGACGGATGGTGGTGACGGTGTTTTCGGAGCGGACGACCTTGCCATTGAGGCTGAACTCGAGCTGATGGGTGCCGGTGCCGCTGGCGCTGGAGAGATTGAGGATGTCGGCGGTGATGCGGATGCGTGCGGTGGGGTCGGACCACTGGGGTTGGCCGATGAAGCGGAGATTGATGACGGGGTCGAACTCGGTGACGGCGCGTTCGAAGCCGATGCGGGGGTCGCCGGTGCGGCCGGCGGGGGTGGTGGTGTCGATGTCGTCGTTGAGGGATTCCGGTGAGGTGGAGACTGGGCCGCCGATGGAGGAGAAGTTGCCGGCGAGGAAGAAGTCGTCATCGGCGGCGTCTTCGTGGCTGAAGTCGGCGTTGGAGGTGTCGTCGGCTCCGGCTTCGAAGATTTCGAGCCATGGGGTGACGAAGACGTTGACGGTGCGGGTCTGGGTGCGGCCGTTGAGGGTAGCGGAGAGGATGTAGGAGGCGGAGGTGGCAGGGGTGATGGTGATGGAGTTTCTGCCGGTGACCTCGCCGATGCCCTGATTGAGGGAGAGGGCGGCGGTGGGTTCGATGAGGGACCAGTTGAGCGTGCAGGATTCGCCTGGGCGGACGAGCCAGTTGGAGGAGGTGAAGGAGCTGATGTACTGTGGGGAGGAATCGGCTTCCATGCGGAGGAAGTCGAACAGGATCCATGCGCTGCCGGCGTCGATCTGGCCGCCGGTGCGGCGGAGGGTTAGTTTGTTCGGTCCGGTGCGGGCACCGGCGGCGCCGGCTTTGAGGGTGATGGTGACGATTTTGGCGGAGGCGATGCCGGATTCCGACCAGAAGACCGGGTTGCCATTGAGGGAGGCTTCGAGGTCGCTGGTGGTGTTGGGTTTGAGGCCGAAGAGGTCGAAGGTGAAGCGGAGTGGCTGGTTAGGGCCGGCCTGGAGAGAGGTGAGGGAGAAGTAGATGTCGGTCTGGGCATGGCTGGTGGCGAGGGAGCGAGGGAAGCCGAAGGTATCGGTGGCGTTGCCGCTGTTCCATGTTTCCTGGCCGGAGGTCCAGTTGAGGCCGCCGAGGGAGGTGAAGTCGCCGCTGGACCAGTAGTAGTCCTGGAGGATGGGGTTTTCCTGTTCGAATTCGGTGATGGCGGCGTTGTCTGAGCCGATGAGGAAGACCGTCTGGAACTGGGCCTTGGCGGAGCCGAGGCAGAGGAGGAGGAGAGAGATGAGCAGGGGGAAGCGTGGCACAGCAGCAGGGGGAGGCTGAGATTCGGAGGAGATGACCGAAAGGCGGAGCGGGTGTCAATTTCCGAATGAACCATGAGTGAAATGACACTGCTTGCGAAGGGTGCTTCCGAGGAGGCGGTTGGGGCGTATTTGGGGGACTATGGAGAAGAAGACCCCTGAATATCCTGCTGTGGGAACGCGTGCGCCTGAGTTTGCTGCTGTGGTGGTTGGGGGTGGGTATGAGGGAGGGGAGGAAGTGACGCTGGGGATGCTGGCTGGGCGGGTGGTGGTGCTGTATTTTTATCCGAAGGACGACACGCCTGGGTGTACGGTGCAGGCGTGCGGGTTGCGGGATGCGTGGGAGGAAGTGAGGGCGAAGGCGTTGGTGTTCGGGGTGAGTGTGGATTCAGTGGCGAGCCATGAGAAGTTCATTGGGAAGCATGGGTTGCCGTTTCCGCTGCTGAGTGATCCTGATCATGCGGTGGCGGAGGCGTACGGGGTTTGGGTGGAGAAGTCGATGTACGGGAAGAAATACATGGGGGTGGAGCGGACGACGGTGGTGATCGGTGAGGATGGAAGTGTCAGGGCGGTGCTGCCGAAGGTTTCGCCGAAGGAGCATGCCGGGGCGTTGCTGGCGGTGCTGGGCTGAGCGGGGGTTAGCGTTTGGGGTTGGGTTGTTTGCTGAGGCGTTGGATTTCCTCGCGGGCGCGGCGGATCTGGTTTTTGGTGGATTCCGGGACGTCGGGGTTGGAGAGGAGGAGGTCGAAGGCGTCGGCGTCGGAGGCGTGGTCGTCTTCGATGACGCGGGTGGTGCCGTCTTTCTCGACGACGACGGTGCGGCGGCGGGAGCCTGAGGAGGATGAGCTGGAGGAATTGGAGGAATTGGAGGAGCCGGGGGAGTGGAAGTGGGCGTCGTTGGGGTTAGCGTCGGGTGGGGCGCCTGGGGCGGGTTCGGGTGGGCGCGAGGCGAGGGTGGCTTTGATGGGGAGGGTTTTGCCTTTGCGGAGACAGTCCATGGAGATGGAGGTGCCCTTGGGGAGGGATTTGAGGCGGGCCTTGAAGTCGGCGACATCACTGACGGGCTTGTTATTGAGGGAGAGGATGATGTCGTTGGGTTGGAGGCCTGCTTTGGCGGCGGGGCCGTTTGCGGCGACGAATTCGATGAGGATGCCCTTGTCCTGGGGGATGTCGAGCTGGTCGCGGAGGGCGTCGTGGAGCGGGACTGTGTGGACGCCGAGCCAGCCGCCTTGGTCTTGGGAGGCGTCGGGTGGTGGGGCGTTGTCGGGTTGGTCAGGGGAGGCGGGCGGTTCGGCTCCGTCGATGGTGACGCGGCCGTTTTTGTCGGTGACGATGGTGCGGGTGGTGCGCTGGCCGTTGCGTTCGCTAGTGACGGTAGTGATGGTATTGCCGTTGGAGTCGGTGCGGCTGGAGGAAGAAGTGGAGATGTTGCCGCCGGAGGTGGAATTGCCGGTGATTTTGATGTTGCCGTTGTCGATTTCGACTTTGGAGCCATCACCGAGGTCGATGGTGCGAGGTGACTGGGCGGCGGCGAGGGAAGCGGCGGCGAGGGAGGCGAGGATGATCGGTTTCATGTCAGGATGGGTGGGTTGTTTTGCTGGGGTTTGGTGTGCGTGGTTATTCGAAGGTGATGGCGACGGGGACGATGGCGCGGTGGTGTTGGTGGGAGATGACGGCGAGGGAGTCAGGGGAGGAGACGAGAGAGTCGGCGTCGACCCATGCGACTTCGACGAGTCGCCAGAGCCGCTGGTGGTTGTCGGAGACGACGCCGACGGGGCGGAGGTTGGTGACGCGGGATGCGCGGCTTTCGGCGACGAGCGGGAGGTTGGAGTCTGGCGGGGGCGGGGAGTTGTGGTGGTGGGTGGAGACGATCCACGCGGCGGCGGCGGCGGAGAGTGCGGAGAGAGCGGCTAGGAACGGGATGATGCGGCGGCGGCGGTTAGGGAGGGCCGGTGGGGAGGAGAGCCGGGTTTTGAGTTCCGGAGGGAGCGCGGCGGGTCTGGCGGAGCGGAGCCGGGCTTCGAAGTCGTCGAAGGGATCATTCATGCGAAGGCGGGGCTGAGGGCGATGCGGAGCCGATCGATGGCGGCGCGGTAGCGGGAGGCGGCGGTGGGAGCGGGGACGCCGGTGATGGTGGCGATTTCGGGGAAGCTGAGATCGCCCCAGAGGCGGAGACTGACGACTTCGCGCTGATCGTCTGGGAGGTCGCGGAGGGCGGCGGCGATGGTGTCGCGGGTGTCGGAGGCGGCGAAGTCCGGTTCGAACCATGGGGGGTGGGCGAGGGCGGATTGGTTTTCGCGGCGAGCGCGGCTGTCGGTGGCGCGTGCGAGGTCGATGGCGCGGCGGCGGATGGTGGCGAAGACGAGGGCTTTGTCTGGGACGTTGCCGTTGGAGCGCTGCCATGATTCGGTGACGGCGTCCTGGACGAGGTCGCGGGCGTCTTCTTCGGATCTGGCGCGTTGTCTGGCGTAGAGCAGAAAGGCGGCGCCGCATTCGGCGATCCAGCGGTGCCATGAGTCGTTTGGGTTTGGGTCTGACACGCGGTTGTCATGGGGTTTCTGCAGGAGGAAGCGGAGTCGAGGGTGTGCCTGATTGGAGAATTCTGCAGATTTTCGGTAGGAGGGAAGCTCTGGGAGGGTGGAGGGGGGGCGGATGAGTGCTTGATCGGAGGGGTTGGAGGACCACGAATTTCACGAATGGGCACGAATGATTTCTTGACCGGAGGGGCTGGTAGGGAATGGGGCCACGGATCGCGCGGATGGCCACGGATGGGTTTGCGGGTTCAGGCGCTCCTGGGGATGATCATTCAGGCCAGTGTGCGCCGCCGATGGCGTGGTACTCGCGTTCGGTGAGATGGGGGTGATGGTCCATCGCGAGATCGTCTTCTGCTATTCCGGAGATTGCGGACAGTCGGGCTAACGAGGTGGATTCGATGAGGCGTTGGATCTGCTCCTTGTCGAAGTCTCCGGTCGCGACGTCGTACAGTGCGCCGCGCAACCATCCGAGTGCGGTGTAGATGGTCGCGTACTGGCGCGCTGAGAACTGGGGTTCAGGTGGGTTCATGATGCCTGGGGGGGGAGGCAGGGGATTTGTGAGGGAGAGTGGAGGCGAGGGATTGGCTGCGGGTTGCGGGAAGGCATCGAGACTGGAGGGCTGGCAGCGATTGTCCAGGCAGTTATTGTTAGTTCTGGTGAGCGAGTCATGCTGCCTCAGGCGCTCGCTCAATGGTCGCGGTGCGACGACCGCCGCAGTGAGAACAATGTGCCAATGTCCGCTTGCCGCTGGATGCTGCTTTCCAGCGGATGCCGCCAGTATCCCAAACCGAACGAGACGCTCCACAAGTACAGCATCGGATCCGCCACGCCTGGGACTCTGCTCGCATACTGTCCGCCCACTTGCGGGGCAAGACCGCCAAAAAGAATTTCTGGATCGGTGTCATCGTGTTTCCTTTCCGGGCATGGCGTCGAATGATGATCAACAACGAGGAGCGCATGCGCTACGATCAGCGTCGGCGTACGTTGTTGAGGCCGGTCAGTGGTTTTCTGGATTCTTCAACGATTTGACGTTCAACGGAATTGGTTGGACGTTGCCTGAAGGTATCCAAGCCAATCGGGTTTGCAAGGCGATCCAACAATTCCATGGGGTGCGCACACTGATTAGGAGCGGGGGAGGCGGGTGAGGTGGGGAGCGGCGTTTTCCAGGGCGATGCCCGTGGAAAAGATAGGGGGCCCTTTCAGGGCTCCTGTGGGTGGTTTGGTTAGACCTGGGCGTTGCCCCGGGCTTCGGTGGTGCGCGCCGTTGGCGCTCGATGGCGGAGATGGGGGGGACGAAGAGGGGGCTTGGTCGGAGAGGTGGGCCACGCGAGAGCTGTGATGCTCCCAGCAGTCCAGAGCCTGCGGCGCTCTGGTTCGGAGAGGGGTGAAGGGGGCAAGAAGGGGCTTGGCGTGGGTGGTGGGGTGGTGCAGGGGTGTGGGGTGCGAGTGAAGCGAATGATACTGATGAGTGTGCTGGGAGTCTCTGTGGCGGGGGCTGGGGAGGTGGTTGGGCGGGTGGGGTGGCGGAATGAGCGGTTGAGGGGGTCGCCGGAGGCGAGGCCGCCGATGCGGGCGGTGCGGAGTTACGAAGGGTTGCCGGTGAAGCGGCCGGTGTTTCTGGAGCGGGAGCCTGGGAGTGGGCGGATCTGGTTTGTGGAGAATTATGCGTGGGAGGAGTATCGGTCGGTGGTGAAGCGGTTTGAGGATGTGGCTGGGGTGAAGGAGGCGGAAGTGCTGCTGGAGATTCCTGGGGATGGGGAATTGGCGTACGGGTTGTGTTTTCACCCGAAGTTTAAGGAGAATGGGTATGTGTATCTCGGGACGAATGGGAAGGGGCCTGGGGAGAAGCATCATTCGCGGATTGTGAGGTACACGGTGGGGCGGGAAGCGCCGTGGCGGATTGATGAGGCGTCGCGATTTGTGGTGATTGAGTGGGAGAGCAACGGGCACAATGGAGCGGCGGCGGTGTTCGGGAAGGATGGGATGCTGTATGTGACGAGCGGTGATGGGTCGGCGAATGCGGATGCGCTGGTGGCGGGGCAGGACACGGCGTCGTGGTTATCGAAGGTGATGCGGATTGATGTGGATGGGGTGGAGGGTGGGAAGGGGTATCGGGTGCCGGGGGACAATCCGTTTGTGGGGGTGGCTGGGGTCTTGCCGGAGACTTGGGCGTATGGGTTGAGGAATCCGTGGCGGATCACGAGTGATGAGGAGAGCGGGCAGATCTGGGTGGGGCAGAATGGTCAGGATTTGAGGGAGTATGCGCATCTGCTGGAGCGTGGTGCGAATTACGGGTGGAGTGAGTATGAGGGGAGCCGGGTGTTTCAGGCGGGGCGGCTGCGGGGGCCGGCGGCGTTTACGGTGCCGACGATCGAGCATGGGCATGAGGAATTCCGGTCGTTGACGGGAGGGTTTGTGTATCGCGGGGAGAAGTTTCCGGAATTGGCGGGGGCGTATGTGTATGGGGATTATGGGACGGGTCGGGTGTGGGCGATGCGGCATGACGGGGAGAAGGTTGAGTGGCAGCGGGAGCTGGCGGACACCTCGGCGGCGATTGCGGGGTTCGGGACGAATGGGGCGGGGGATATTCTGTTAGCGGATCATCTGGGGAATGCGGTGCTGCGGCTGGAGCGGGCGGGTGCTGGGGAGAGGGGGGGAGCGGAGCGGTTTCCGCGGCGGTTGAGTGAGACGGGATTGTTTGCGGCGACGGCGTCTTTGACGCTGGAGGCTGGGGTGCATGCCTATCAATTGAGGGGGGCGTCGTGGCATGACGGGGCGGAGGGGAAGTATGCGGTGGCGCTGCCTGATGGGGTGGTGGCGGAGGGGATGGTGGCTGGGGATGATGCGTGGCGGTCGTGGAGGTTTCCTGACGGATCGGCGCTGGTGCAGACCCTGACGATGCCGGGGGTGGAGGGTCGTGCGTCGGAGCGGGTGGAGACGCGGGTGCTGCTGAAGGAGGGAGGGGATTGGGCGGCGTATTCGTGGTTATGGAACGAGATGCAGACCGATGCGGAGCTGGTGCCGGCGGGTGGGGTGGAGAGAGAGCGGAATGGAGTGAAGTGGCGGGTGCCGGCGCGGAGCGAGTGTGTGCTGTGTCATGGGCGCGGGGCGGATTACGTGTTAGGGATGACGAGTGTGCGATTGAACCTTGAGGTGGAGCGGGAGGGGAAGCGGGTGAATCAGCTGGTGCAGCTGGCGGCGGACGGGGTGGTCAGGGTTCCGGGGAAGGATGGGAAGGAACTGGTGGTGGATGCGCGGGCGGTGCGGGAGGTGCCGAGGATGGTCGATCCGCATGAGGAGGGAGGGCGACTGGACGAGCGGGTGAGGGCGTATTTTGCGGTGAACTGTTCGCATTGTCACCGGCACGAGGGTGGGGGGAACAGCCGGATGGATTTGAGCCCGTGGCTGACGGGGGAGTCGCGGCATCTGATTGATGAAGTGCCGCAGCATGGCGGGTTCGGGATGCCGGACGCGCGGTTGATCGTGCCGAGGGAGCCGGGTCGGTCGGTGCTGCCGGTGCGGATGAGTGGTCGGGGGGCGGGGCAGATGCCGCCGGTGGGGACGCGGGTGGTGGATCCGCGGGGGTTGGGATTGATCTACCGGTGGCTGGCGAGCGGGGCGGACGGGCCTTAGGCGGGGCCTGAAGCTGCTAGGGAGCAGGCGGCGTCCCATGTTTCGGCTTCGTTGGGGAGGCCGAGGAGGTTGAGTTGGGAGCGGATGGTGAGGGGGGAAGGTTCGGTGATGTTTTCGCGGGAGAGTTGGAGGTGATCGGGTGGGCAGAGTGGCATGGCGAGACGGGAGAGGTACCAGCAGGCCCATGCACGGGATGAGCGGAGATCGCGACGGGGTTCGACCATGCGGGTGGCGAGGTGCTGCCAGTGGCGGCGCGGGTTGCCGATGAAATGGTCAGGGTGGTGATGGAGGAGGATCCATGCGACGGCGTGGTAGGGGATGGGCCACGCGGAGAGGATGGGGTCGGCTGGGGCGAGGTCGCAGCCCATGGCGCGATTGATGAGGAGGAGGGCGCGAGCGGGGAGGCCTTCGAGCCAGAGGGACTGGGCGTAGGTGAGGGCGGTGAGGTAGAATTCGGGCCCGCGGTGGGTGCCGAGGGCGGCGATGGAGGCGGCGGAGATGGGGAGATCCGGGATGGGGAGGAACGGGCAGGGCGTTAGAGGATCCATGCCTTGGGGATCAGATGGCGACGCGTTGGGTGGTGGGGTCTGGGGGTTTGGGGACGGCGCGGTGGCGCCATGAGTAGAGCGTCCAGATGCCTGAGAGGAGCGTGATGAGGAGGGCGGCGAGGATCCATGTCTGGAAGAAGCGGCCGAGGTTGCGGAGACTGGCTTCGAGGACGGGGGCTGAGCCGCGGAGGGAGGCGAGTTTGACCTGACGGGCGGCGATGGCGAGCATGCTGCCTGGGAGGAGGAGGGAGAGGGCGTAGAGCGTGCCGATGGCGAGCATGGACCATGCGTGGACGGCGGGGACATCGCCGTCGGGGGTGACCTGGCGCATCATTTCGCGGAACCAGCTCATGTTGAGGAGCCAGCCGGTGCCGAGGGCGGCGGTGAGGGCGAGGGCGACGGCTCCGCTGACGATCATGACGGCGCTGAAGACGCCCATCCATGGGGAGTAATGGCCGAGGGCGCGGGCGGCGGTGACGGTGGCTGGGTCGGCGAGGGAGAGGGATTGGGAGGCGGAGCGGACGGCTGGGGCGAAGAGGTCCGGGCGCAATTCGCCGGCGACGGCCCAGTTGGCGAGGCCTTCGCGCCAGACGAGCGTGGTGGGTCTGACGATGCCGCCTGCGGCGAGCGGGGCGAGTTGGGAATCGGTGACGGGGACGCGCTCCTTGCGTTCGGAAAGGTAGTACCAGTGCATTTGGGGTGGCGAAAGGGGAGTCGGTAACACGGGAGGAGGGAGCGGGCAACCGATGAGGATGGTGGGGGATGAGAATGCGGATGCGCTGGGACGAGGAGGGGGGCAGGATGGGAGGAGCCATGTCCCGACCCGTGACCCCCGACCAGCGCCGCGCCCTCATTGAAGAGGTGAAGAAGATTTATGGAGAGCTGGCGGGGAGGCCGTTGGAGCGGCAGTGTACGGGGAGGGCGGAGTGCTGCCGGTTCCGGCTGACGGGGCGGACCCCGTTTCTGACGAAGGGGGAAGCGCTGGTGGCGGCGGCGGCGGTGCGGGCGGCTGGGCGGAAGCGGCTGGTGGCGACGGCGGATGGGTCGTGTCCGCTGCTGGTGGGGGGGCGATGTTCGATTTATGAGTCGCGGCCGTTCGGGTGCCGGACGCATTTTTGCGAGGCGGCGGGAGGGCCGGCGGCGCGGGGGGCGGTGCGGGATCTGATTCAGCGACTGGAGGACATTGACGGGAAGTTAGGCGGGAGCGGGGGCGTCAATCTGGTGACGGCGATTGAGGCGGCGCTGGCGGGGAAGTGAGACGGCGGGCGGCGAGCCTGCGCCAGAAGCAGTAGTCGTCGTTGGAGGGGAAGGAGGAGGCGAGCGAGCGGACCGATTGCCATGGGCGGAGGGCGGGGCCGCCGACGAGGGTTTCGTTGAGACTATCTTCGGTTTTGATGGAGCGGACGACTGGGAAGTTGGATAGGAAGAAGCGTCGGAAGATGGATTGGACGCGGCGGTGGCCTGGGCCGATGACGAGATTGGCGGCGAAGATGCCTGAGGGGAGGAGGGAGCGGCGGAGCGCGGCGGCGAGTTGCGGGGTGAAGAGAGACGGTCTGGCGACATCGTCGGCGGTGACCCCGTAGACGTCGTCAAAGATGACGTCGAAGCGGTGGCGGTTGGCGAGGAGCCAGTGGTAGGCGTCGGCGGTGATGATGTCAGCGTTGATGGCGTCGAGGTCCATGAAATCGCGGGCCATGGCGATCATGACGGGGTCGATTTCGATGGCGGTGAGCTGGGCGGAGGGGAGGAGGTGGCGGAGCGTGCGGAGACTGGTGCCGCCGCCGAGCCCTAGCATGAGGATGCGCCGGGGTGAGGTGGGGTGGGAGACGATGCCTGCGGCGATATTGTCCCATGCGAGACCGGTGAGGAAGCGGTGGCGGTGCCACCATGCGTGGATGGCACCGGTGACGCGGAATTCGGTTTCGTCGGGAGTGCCCCAGACCTCGATCCGCTGGAAGGGAGTCTGGCGGATGGCGAGGCGATGCATTTTAGAGGTGTCAGGATCAGCGGGGGATCAGTCCTGCCATGCGGATTCGAGACGACCGTTGCCGGAGTCGTAGGCTGGGAGCCATGCGAGGGCGGAGGCGAGTGGGGCGATGTTTTTCTTGAGCGGGGAGATGGATTTCTTTTCGAGCGGGATGGCGGAGACATCGAAGAACTGGCGGGCGAGGGCGAGTTCGGAGGCGAGTTCTTCCTGGAGACGGGCGGCGTCGGTTTCGACGGCTTCGACTTTTTCGACGGCGCGGCTGACGTCGTCGCCCTGGTTCCATGCGCGGGAAGCGCCGCGGGCGACCTGAGCGCTTTTGGTGACGAGCGTGCTGGTGGATTTGCGGCCGAAGAGGGCTCCGAGGATGGCCTGGCCGATGTTGACGGCGGTGCCGATGCGTGCGGAGTTGGCCTGGGAGCGTTCGCGGTCGTAGGCGGCGGCGGCGCGGGCGCGGGCGTCTTCAGCGGCGCGGATTTTCGGGCCCCATTTGCGTTCGATGTCGGCGAGTTTGAGGTCGCGTTTTTCGCGTGCGGCGTGCTGGAGGCGGGCGCGGAAGTCGCCTTCGGATTCGCCGGGACTGGAGATTTCGCCGAGGGCTGGGCAGGCGAGGAGATCGAGCGTGCAGTTGTTATAGACGTGGTCGATGGCGGCGTCGCGGGCGGCGGTGAAGGCGGCGGGTTTGCGGGCGAAGGGAGGGACGAGGCCCCATGCGGAGGGGTCGGCTGGAGGGTTGGTGGCTGGGGTGAGAGCGGGGTCGTCGAGCGCTTCGCCGGGGCCCTGAGGGAGAGCGGTGGCATCGGGGGTGATGGGGATGAGGAAGCGGTAGGGCAGGGAGACGCTGACGCCTGAGGATTTGTCAGAGAAGGTGGCGGAGAGATCGGTGAGGATGGCCGGGGTGAAGACGAGCGGGAGTGGGGCGGCGGCTGGGCTGGAGATGGGGAAGAAGCGTTGGGCGATGGATTCCGGGAGGTCCGGGCGGAGGGGGGTGAAGCCGGCGGGGGATTCGGTGGAGACGTTAGGTGCGGGGGCGGCGACGGGAGTTGCGGCAGGCGAGGCGGCGGCTGGAGTGGCGGGATTGGCGGTGGTGGTGGTGACGCCGAATTGGGCCATGACGGAGGCGCGGACTGGGTCGACGAGGGATTTGAGCTGGGATCTGGTGAGTGGGCCGCGGAGGTAGGAGAGACACCAGCGGACCTGGAGGGCGCAGGGACCGGACTGGTGGACATTGTTCATGAGGAAGATGCGGTTGCCGAGGCCAGCGAGGAGTTTGTCCATGGAGGCGCGGTTGAAGGACGAGCCCTGGGAGGCGGCGGCTCCTTCGAGCCCGTCGAGGACGCGGGCTTTATCGCGTTCGGTCTGGAGACGGCCGAGGAACCATGTGCCGATGTTGGAGAGGGCTTTGTAGTCGAGGTCGACTGGGTTCTGGGTGGCGAGGAGGACGCCGAGGCCGAAGGCGCGGGATTGTTTGAGGAGCGTCATCATCGGCTTTTTGGATGGTGGGTTCTGCGTGGGGGGCAGGAAGCCGAAGATTTCGTCCATGTAGAGGAGGGCGCGGAGACTGGTGGTGCCGCTTTGGGCGCGCATCCAGCCGAGCGTCTGGTTGAGGAGGAGACTGACGAAGAACATGCGTTCGGCGTCATTGAGGTGGGCGATGGAGAAGATGCTGATGCGGGGTTTGCCTTCCGGGGTGTGGAGCATCTTGCGGATATCGAGGGGGACTCCGGTGAGCCATGCCTGGAAGCCAGGGGCGGCGAGGAGGTTATTGATGAGCATGGCGAGGTCCGAGCGTTTCTTTTCCGGGTAGAATTCCTCGAGGGCGACGACGCCGACGGAGGAGAACGGAGGTGCCTGGACCTGGGCGATGATGGTGGGGAGGTCGAGTGAGCGGCCGGCGCGCCATGCGAAGTCGAAGATGCGGGAGAGGAGGATGTGTTCGCGGCTGGTGACTGGGTCGGCGGTGATGCCGATGAGGCCGAGGATGCTGGAGGCGGTGGAGGCGATGCGGTCTGAGTAGGCTTCGGAGTCGTCGAGGACTTCTGGTTCCGGGGCGCCGAGGGAGGCGAGGATGCTGACGGGGATGCCGGAGGTGCTGCCGGGGGTGAAGACATTGATGTCGACGGAGTCGCGGAGGGTGCGGATGCGGTCGCCGGACTGGCCCCAGTCGCTGAGGCCCTGTTTCCAGAGGTCGGCCTGGGCGTCGGCGAATTCGTCAGGGGATTTTCCTTTTCTGGCGGCGTCTTCCTCATTGATCCATGGGCGGAAGGAAGGGCCGGAGAGGTCTGGGAAGGTTAGGAGGAGGTTGGCGATGTCGCCTTTGGGGTCGATGATGAGAGCGGGGACCTTGTCGATGGCGGCTTCTTCGAGGAGGGCGAGGCAGAGCCCGGTTTTACCGGATCCGGTCATGCCGAGGACGACGCCGTGGGTGACGAGGTCCTTGGAGTCGTACATGAGGAGGGAGTCGGTCATGGCCTTGGCGTCGACGTCGTATTCGCGGCCGAGGTAGAAGGCACCGAGCTTTTCGTATTCGGAAGGGGAGATGGTCATTGTTAGGAAGAGTACGAGGTGGCGTGGTGATTAATCAGCACAGACGGGAGGAGGATACAAGGCGGGTGCGGTGGAAGGATGTGGGAGTCGGGAATGAGAATTGAGAAAGATGGTGGGGGGAGTGGAGCGGGAGCGATTGGGAGGAATCGGGCTTGAAGAGTATGGATTTTATTGTTTTTATGGGGAACTTGAGCGCACTGGGGAAGACTTGGTGGGTTTGGGGGTAAAGAGATGAAGAGACGAGAGCTGAGAGAGAATCCATTTGTGGCGGACGTGTATCCTGACGGGTATGCGGCTGGGGTGGTATTTTCTGGTGGGCATGGTGCGGCGTGGGAGCGATTGCAGGGGATGGTGGGGGCGGCTGGGAGGAGGAGGCAGGGGATGGGAGTGGGGAGTGAGGGAGGGGAGGCGGTGCTGCTGGGGGCGGTGAGGGCTGGGTATGGGAAGTCGCATTTACTGGCGGCGGTGCGTGAGGCGCTGGGGGGTGAAGCGCTGGTGGCGGCGGTGGGGCCGGAGGCGGTTGGGGGGATGGAGTGGGTGGGGTTGCTGTGGCAGGTGCTGGGCGGGTGGCATGAGGAAGTGAGTGGTGGGGTGAGTCGGTTGGAGATGATGGCGCGGAGGTTGTTCGGGTATGTGAATGAGGGATTGATACGTGAGGGTGTGGTGCCGTGTGCTGGGGCGGAGGCGGCGATGGAGATGTTGCGGGAGCGGGCGGGGGAAGTGTTTGTGTTTGGTGAGGGTGCTGGGCCGGTGGCGCGGTGGTGGGAGGGGAATTTCGAGCGGTTGGTGGTGCCTGGGGCGCGGTTGCTGGCGATGGGAGCGGGTGTGGGGGAAGCGGCGGCGGCGCACTGGTTGCGGGTGCTGATGGGGTATTGTCAGGGTGCTGGGGACGGGGAGATGGTGAGGTGGGAAGGGATGCGGTGGGCGGTGAGGGAGCCGGTGGGCGGAGGAGGCGGGCAGATGGTGGAGATGGCTGGGCGGGGGGGAGCGTGGGCGCGGGAGCGGCTAGTGGAACTGTGTCGGCTGGCGGCGGTGGTGAGGCCTGTGGTGTTTGTGTGTGACGACATTGACCGGCTGCATGGGAAGCAGGAGGAGGTGGTGGCGACGGCGGCGTGTCTGAGTGAGTTGCGTCGGCTGGTGGCGCGGAGTGTGACGGTGCTGAGTGTGAACGATGATTTGTGGGAGCGGAATTTCCGGGTGTATCTGCCGGGGGCGCTGGAGGACCGGCTGACGGGGCGGAGGATTCGGTTAGGAGGGATGAGCGAAGGGGAGGCGCGGACCCTGCTGCGGCGGCGGATGGAGCAGAATGGCGAAGAGGAGGGGAGGATCCGGGATTTTCTGAGACAGGTGCCGCTGGGGATGATGTTTGAGCGGGACGCGGCGGTGTCGCCGCGGGCGGTGCTGCGGCTGGCGGCGGAGGTGTGGGAGACGTGGGTACCGGGAGGGGAGGGCGGGATGGCGGCGGTGCGGGAGTTTCCGGTGATGCCGGTGGTGGGTGCGGTGAGTGCTAGCGAACCGACGGATTCGGGGCGTGATGAGGCGGTGCGCGAGTCGTTTCTGATTGTGCCGGAGGATGAGGGAGTGGAAGAAGTGGTGGCGAGTGTGGAGGGCGCGGTGGCGGTGGCTGCCGGGGACGAAGGCGGGGGCACGGTGGAGCGGCGGTGGCAGCGGCGGCGTGCGGTGCTGCTGGCGGGTGGGGGAGTGCGAGCGGATGATGACGCGGTGGTTCAGGTATTGAAGACGGCGGGGCAGCAACTGGCGGTGGTGACTTGGGAGGAGGGCCAGCTGACGGGGGGCGGGGGGCGGCGAGCGGGCGTCTGGCGGATGCCGGGTGCGGAGATCTGGTTAGGGATGGAGCCGCATGGTGACAGCGGGTACTGGCAGACGCTAGTGCGGTTTGTGCACGAGAGGCGGCTGGCGGTGCGGGAGACGGTGCGGCTGGCGGTGTTTTCCGAAGCGGCTAGACCGGTGCCGCTGCACGCGTGGGTGAGACCGGATGAGATCATCGGGGCGCGCACGCAGTTTCTGGACGTGCACACTTTGGATGAAGGGCAGCTGGCGGGGCTGGCGGCGGCAGGGGAGTTGCTGCGGGAGGCGGAGCGGGGCGGTGGTGTGGCGGGGCCAGCGGAAGTGTTTGCGGTGCTGGCGGAGCGGCTGGCGTTTTTGTGGCGGGAGCTGACGCGGATGCCGGAGCGGGCGTGAGGTTGGTGAGGGCGTGGGTCAGGGGACTGGGCGGAGGCGGCCGAAGAAGATTTCGGGGAAGGTGGTGCCGAAGCCGATGATGACGCGGCCGTTGTTGGCGCTGGGTGAGAAGACGCCGAGAGTGTCCCAGACGGCCATGTCGGTTTCGTTGGTTTCGACGGCGTAGGCTCTGGTGGCGAGCGTGTTGCCGCCGAGGATGAAGCCATCGGTGCCGACCCCGTCGCGGTCGAGTTCTGAGGTTTCCATGCGGAAGAAGCTGGCGGGGTCCTCGGGGTCGGTGCCGGCGACGGCTTCGTCCTGATTGGAGATGCCGTCGGCGTCGGAGTCGGCGAGTGGGTTCTGGTCGGTGATAGTGGCGGCTCCCCAGCGGAGGGATTCGCTGGTTGAGTCGGCGGTGCCGGAGACGACGAGCCTTGCGGATTTGACGTTAGCGGGGATGGCTGCGGTGAGGTTGCGGGGGAAGTAGATGTACTCTGTGGCGGTGGCGAGGACGGGGTTCATTTCGTCGCCGTTGAGGAGACCGTCGGAGTTGAGGTCATCGACGGCTGGGACCATGCTGATTTCTGCGGTGGTGTTGTCGTCGAGGGTGACTTCGAGTTTAGCGGAGAAGTAATCGGTGGATTCGAAGTTGGAGCCGGTGCTGTTTTCGGAGGCGTAGAGGGTGAGGGCGGCGGTGGCTGGGCCGACGGTGGAGAGGTCGATTTCGTCCGAGCGGATGGCGGCACCTGCGGAGCCGTTCATGATGAAGGAGTCCGAGCGGACGGCGGTCCAGCCTGGGACGGCGGCTTCGGCGAGGACGGTGGTGGGTGTTCCGGCGATGTCGCGGGTGAGCATGACCGGGGGTGGAGGCGCTGAGCCGAGGAGCCTGAGGTAGAGGGCGAGGTCGCTGCTGTCGGCGGCGGCGTTGTGGAGGGAGACGGCGAGGGTGTGAGGGCCTGCGGCGATGGGGCCGAGGGAGATGTTGATGAGAGAGGATTCGGTATCAGCGCCGTCTTCGGTTCGTGCGGGGCCGTCGGCGAAGGCGAAGAAGTCGTCGCCGGTGGTGTTGGACATATTGAGGCGTTTGATTTCGATGCCGTCGAGGTAGATGACGGCTCCGTCGTCGGCGAGCATCTGGGCGGTGACTTCGGGGTAGGAGGCGGAGGCGGTGAAGGTGGTTTTGAAGTAGGAGGTGTAGCGGAGGCCTGTGGCTGGGGTGGTGAGGACGGTGGCGGTGAGGCCGGCGCTGGAGAAGTAGGCGATGGAGCCGTAGCGGAATGGGGCGGTGGCAGGGGTGGAGAAGGCAGGGCCGTCGTAGCCGGAGGAGCTGTGCCATGTGGAGGCGAAGTCGCCGGTGGGGTCGAGGGTGGCGGGGTCGACGCCGGAGGTGACGTGGAGGACGGACCACTGCTGATTGGGTGGCATGATGACGTCCTGAGCCGAGGCGGAGAGAGCGGAGACGAGGAAGGAAGCGAGCAGTGGTTTCATGAGTGGGGAGAGCTTCGGGCTGGAGGCAGGAGAGCATGAGGAACCCGCCGGACGGCAGCGTGCGGGCCGTCCGGCGGGAACAGGGAAGGTGGCGGTGGGTGTTCGGCTCAGGCGACCTTGCGGCGGCGGCGAGCGGCGAGGCCGACGGAGCCGAGGGCGAGGAGGCCGAGGGCCGAGGGTTCCGGGACGGCGGCGGCTTCGATGCCGACGCCGGGGACATTTTCGTAGGCCCATTCGTGGACGGTGATGGCGCGTGGGTTGGCGGAGGACTGAGGTTCGACGGTGAGGCGCATCCATGCGAAGTGTTCAGCGGTGCCGATGTTGAAGCGGACGCCGAGGTAGCCGGAGTTGGAGCCTGCGAAGGCCCACTGGCTGTTGGCGTAGCCTGGGCCGAAGGCCATGCTAGCGCCGTTGCCGACGACATTGACTGTGGCTGTGGTAAGCACGAGGAAGCCTGAGGAGCCGTCGATGACGGTGCCTGCGGAGAGGCGGCCTGCGTAGGGGTAAGCGCCGACTGTCGTGCCGACGACTCCTACGGCGGATCCGGCGATATTGGCGGCGTAGACGAGGGCGAGCGAGGGATTGGCGGTTCCGGTTTCGGATCTGACGCGGAGGCGGAGATCGCTGACGCCGTTGGAGTCGAGATCGACGGGGAAGAAAGCGGAGCCGCCGTTATTGGGGACTGGGTCGGAGAGGAGCGTGTTCCCTGCGTTGACGTAGACGATGGCGGCGTTGGAGGAGGCGAGGGAGAGGGCTCCGACGGCAGCGCTGGAGGAGTAGGAGGCGAGGCGTGATGAAGTGGAGGGGGAGAGAGAGCGGAGTTTTTTCACGGCGGCAAGGAGTGGATTGTTAGGATTGGAGCTGTCGGGCATCTGGGTATGCTGATGGTCACCCAGACAGGGACAGCATCTAATGGTGGCAGGAATCGCACCATCGATGCAAGGAATATCGTGACGAAGACGTGATTTTGCGGATTTCGGTGGACAGGGAGGAGTGGGATGGTGGCAGGATGGGAGAAACAGCGATGAGAACCGAGCCAGAAAAAGACGAGCGTGTGAGTGAGGGAGCCGGGAAGCCGGGGAAGCGGCGGATTCTGCTGATTGGGTGGGATGCGGCGGATTGGAGGCATATTGATCCATTGCTGGAGGCTGGGGTGATGCCGGTGCTGGCTGGGATGATTGGGCGTGGGGTGAGGGGGAATCTGGCGAGTCTGATGCCGATGGTGTCGCCGATGCTGTGGACGACGATAGCGACAGGGAAGACGGCGGATGCGCATGGGGTGCATGGGTTTGTGGAGGCGGATCCTGAAGGGAAGGGGGTGAGGCCGTGGTCGTCGTTGTCGCGGCGGGGGAAGGCGGTTTGGAACATATTGCACCAGGAGGGGTGGCGGTGCAGCACGGTGGGGTGGTGGGCGAGTCATCCTGCGGAGCCGTTGCGGGGGACGGTGGTGAGCAATTTATTTTTGAGTGCGGTGCCGGAGCGGGAAGCTAACATGTGGAAGATGCCTGCTGGGGCGGTGCATCCGGCGGAGCAGGCGAAGCGGTATGCGCGGTTGAGGGTGCAGCCGGAGGAGATAGGGGGGGCGGATCTGCTGCCGTTTGTGCCGCGGGCGGGGGAGATTGATCAGGAGAGTGACCGGCGATTGGATTCGCTGGCGAGGGTATTGAGTGCGACGGCGTCGGTGCAGGCTGCGGCGACGGAGATCATGGAGAGTGAGGCGTGGGATTTTCTGGGGGTGTACTTTGAGGGGATTGATTTATTCTGTCATGGGTTCATGCCGTATCATCCGCCGCGGATGGAGCACATTGGGGAGCGGGATTATGAGATGTACCGGGAGGTGATCACGTCGGCGTATCGGTTTCATGATCTGATGCTGGGGAGACTGCTGGAGCTGGCGGGGGAGGAGACGACGGTGGTGTTGTGTTCGGACCATGGGTTTTTGAGTGGGAGTGACCGGCCGCTGTCGGATCCGAATGATCCTGCGGGGCCGACCTTGTGGCATCGGGAGATGGGGATGCTGGTGATGGCTGGGCCGGGGGTGGAGGAGGGAGGGAGGGTGTATGGGGCGAGCCTTTTGGATATTACGCCGACGTTGCTGACGCTGGCTGGGTTGCCGTGCGGGAAGGACATGGCAGGGAAGCCGCTGGTGGGGGCGTTGAAGGGGATGCGTGCGGGGGATTTGCAGCGGCGGATTGAGACGTGGGAGGCGGTGGCAGGGGAGGATGGGAGGCACCCTGACGGAACGGTGTTTGGGGCGAGTGAGGGGGAGAGTGCGGAGATGACGCGGCAGTTGGTGGCGTTGGGGTATGTGGAGGATCATGAGGAGGATGCGGAGATGGCGGCGATGGCGGCGCGGCTGGAGGCGGACTACAATCTGGCGCAGGTGTTTTTGTCGATGGATCGGGCGGAGGAAGCGGTGCTGCTGCTGGCGGGGTGTTTGAGGGTGAGGCCGTGGGAGAGCCGGTATATTCATCAGCTGGCGAATGCTTTGGAGAAGGCGGGGCGGGCGCGGCAGAGTCTGGAGTTGCTGCTGGCGGCGTATCCTGAGAGTGATCCGGAGCGGCCATTGCCGGTGATCCGGATGATCATGGCGCGGGCGTTGCTGGCGATGGGGGAGAAGGAGGAGGCGTGGGCGCAGGTGTCGCGCGCGGCGCATGGATTGCCGCGGATTTCGGGGGCGTGTGTGGAGCTGGCGGAGATCTGTCTGGAGTTAGGGAAGCTGGAGGCGGCGGAGCAGGCGGTGAGGAGGGCGTTGGTGCTGGAAGAGCAGAGTGCGGCGGCGTGGCAGGTGCTGGCGGGGATTCATCTGAGGCGGCACGAGGATGAAGCGGCGGTGGAGGCTGGGATGGAGGCTGTGGAGCGGATCTGGCAGTCGGGGAGATCGCATTTCATCATCGGGCTGGCCTTGGCGCGGTTGGGACGGAATGAGGAGGCGAGGACGGCGCTGGAGCGGGCGGCGGCGATGCTGCCGAAGGATCCGGGGCCGTGGCGGGTGCTGGCGGTGCTGGAGGAAGCGAGGGAGGGGAGCGAGGGAGGATTTGTGAGGGATGCGTGCCGGGAGCGGGCGCGGTATTTGAGTCGGGCGGCGGCGGTGGCTGGGGCGATGCGGAGGCGGGGGGAGGGGCCGGTGCTGGAGGTGCCGGTGCTGCCGCCGCCGAGTGAGCGGCGGGCGACGGCGGATGCGGTGAGGCCGCCGAATGATCGGACGAAGCAGCGAGAGGTGACGGGGAAGACCCTGACGTTAGTGTCGGGATTGCCGCGGAGCGGGACCTCGCTGATGATGCAGATGCTGGTGGCTGGGGGGATGGCGGTGCAGACGGACGGAGAGCGTGGGGCGGACGAGGACAATCCTGAGGGGTATTACGAGTGGGAGGCGATCAAGCAGGTAGCGTCGCGTCCGGAGGTGTTGGATGCGGAGGGGATGGAAGGGCGGGCGATCAAGTGTGTGTCGGCGCACCTGCTGCGATTGCCGCCGCATTACCGGTACCGGGTGATCTTCATGCAGCGGCCGTTAGGGGAGGTGGCGAAGAGCCAGCGGCGGATGATTGAGCGGCGCGGGACGGAGGGGATGGCGGGGACGGAGGAGGAGATTGCGGCGGCGCTGGGGAGGCACCGGGAGGAAGTGCTGGATTTTGTGCGGCGGCATCCGCAGGCGTTCGAGCTGCTGGTGGTGGACTATCCGGAGCTGGTGGGGGATCCGGAGCGGTGGGCGGCGCGGGTGGGCGAGTTTCTAGGGCCGGAGCTGGTGCCTCATCCTGAGCGGATGGCTGAGGCGGTGCGGCCGGAGCTGCACCGGAACCGGAGCTGAGGGGCGTCCGGTTTTGATAGTGATAGGATGACTGGCGGAAACGCCGGGGAATTTGTCAGGCGAGGATGCTGTTGACGACGTGGCCGTGGACGTCGGTCAGGCGGTAGTCGCGGCCCTGGTGGTGGAAGGTGAGCCGTTCGTGATCGAAGCCGAGACAGTGGAGGATGGTGGCCTGGAGGTCGTGGACGTGGACTGGGTTTTCAGCGACGTGGAAGCCGAGGTCGTCGGTGGAACCGTAGGAAGTGCCTGGGCGGATGCCGCCGCCGGCCATCCACATGGAGAAGGCCTGAGGGTGGTGGTCGCGGCCCATGGCGCGGCCGAGGGAGGGGTTGGTTTCGACCATGGGGGTGCGGCCGAATTCGCCGCCCCAGATGACGAGGGTTTCGTCGAGGAGGCCACGACGTTTGAGGTCGGTGACGAGCGCGGCGCTGGCTTTGTCGGTGGCGGCGCAGTTGTTGCGGACATTGCCGGCGACGTCGGAGTGAGCGTCCCAGCCTTCGTGGTAGATGTTGATGAAGCGGACACCGCGTTCGATCATGCGCCTGGCGAGAAGACAGGCGCGGGCGAAGCTGGGTTGGTCCGGGTTGCAGCCGTAGAGTTCGAGGGTTTCCTTTGATTCCGAGCGGAGGTCCATGAGTTCCGGGGCGGAAGACTGGAGCCGGAAGGCCATTTCGTAGTTGGCGAGGCGCGTGGCGATTTCGGGGTCGCCTTCGGAGGCGAGCCGCTGCCGGTTGAGGGTCGCGACGAGGTCGAGGGTGTCGCGCTGGGCGGTTGGGTCGATGCCTTTGGGGCTGGCGACATTGAGGATGGGGTCGCCCTGGTTGCGGAAGCGGACCCCGTTGTAGGTGGTGGGGAGGAAGCCGCTGTTCCAGAGGGCGGTGCCGCCGCTGATGCCGGCGCCGGTGCTCATGACGACGAAGGCTGGGAGGTTCTGGGATTCGGCGCCGAGCCCGTAGAGGGCCCAGCTGCCCATGGAGGGGCGGCCTGGCTGGGAGAAGCCTGTCTGGAAGAAAGTCTGAGCGGGGGCGTGGTTGAACTGGTCTGTGGTGCAGGATTTGATGAGACAGATCTCGTCGGCGATGGAGGCGAGGTGTGGGAGGGTTTCGCCGAGTTCGAGGCCTGACTGGCCGTGGCGCGCGAACTTGAACTGAGGGCCGAGGACGGCGGCGTCTGGCCTGATGAAGGCGTAGCGCTGGCCGCCGATGACGGAGGGAGGGAGCGGTTTGCCTTCGAGTTTGGCCAGGGCTGGTTTGTGGTCGAAGAGTTCGAGCTGGCTGGGGGCTCCGGCCATGAAGAGGTGGATGACGCGTTTGGCCTTGCCTTGGAAGTGCGGGGTGCGGGGCGTGACGGCGGCGGCGCGGCTGGTTAGGGAGTCGGTGAGGAGACCGGCGAGCGCCATTTTGCCGAGACCGACGCCGCAGTCCTTGAGGAAGTGGCGGCGGGAGACGTCGAGTGGGTGCATGGCGTTAGGGTGTGTGAGGGGTCAGTTGCCGCCGACTGGGCGGACGGCGGCTGGGGAGCCGTCGGGGCGGAACGTGGAGAGTTTGAGTGGGGTTTTGCGGGCGGCGGCGTCGACGACGATGGTGATGGTTGAGCGACCGGCGGGTAGATCGAGGGAGAGTTCCGCGGCTGGGGTGATGGCGGCGTTGCCTGCGAAGATCTGGAGGCCAGCGGCGTCGTTGAGACGGAGACCGACTTTACCGGCGGTGGTGACATCGATTTCCGTCTGGAGGACCGCCTGGGTGCGGCCGCCGGCTTTGAAGGGGGCGGCATCCGTGATGGGGAGCGTGCCGTCGACGTGTGAGTAGAGCGGGAGCCATGTGAGTTCGGAGGCGGCGTCGGCGAAGCCGCGGGTGCCTTTGAGACTGAGCCAGCGGCCCATGTCGGGTAGAGGCTGAGCGGAGCGCCAGCGGCGGGCGGTACCGTCTTCCTGGACCTTGTAGGCACCGTCCTTGCCGAGTTCGGAGAGGAAGCGGACGAGGTCGATGAATTCGTCGCGGCGAAGGGTGGCGGTGAGGCCTGGGGGCATGAGGGAGACGGGGATGGACTCCTGCTTGGCGACCGTGTTAGCGGGGATGGATTCGACATTGCCTGCGGCGTCGCGGAGGATGACCTCGCGATCGTCCTGACGGACGAGGAAACCGCTGTGGATGCCGCCGTCTTTGGTGCTGAGCATGGTGGTGGCGTAGCCTTCCTTGATCTTCTTGGAAGGTTCGAGGAGACTTTCGATGATGTAGTCGACTGGGGCGCTAGCGCCGATGGAGACGAGGTCCGGGCCGACGATGCCGCCGACAGCGCCGATGGCGTGGCAGGCTTGGCATTGCTGGGAGGCACGGCGGTAGACGAGTTCGCCGCGGGCGGGGTCGCCGGAGGTTTTGACCTCGGCCATCATGGCGGAGAGCTGGTCAGGGGAGAGGGCCATGACTGGCTGGAGGCCGCCTGCGATGGTGAGGGCTTCGACGAGGGCCTTGGTGTCACCGCCTGCGGAGCTGGCTTTCTGGATGCCGGCGGAGGCGACGGCTGCGGGGATTTTCTGATCCTTGAGGGCGGCGGCTAGGATAGAGGGGCCGTCTTTGCGGGCGATGAAGGCATCGACGATGCGCGTGCCGGCTTCGGCGGGGGCATTGGGGAGCCACTTGAGGACTGGGGGGACGGCACCGGCGGGGTCGGCGGCGGCGATGGTGGCGAGGATCTCGGTGCGGAGGTCAGGAGCATCCGATTGATCGGCCAGGGAGAGCAGGAGCGTGGAAGCGCGGTTGCCGGTCATGGCCTGGAGCGCGCGGATGGCGTTGAGCGAGCCATTTTTCCCGAGCTTGAGGAGCGGGTCCTCGAGGGCTGGGAGGAGGTAAGCGCCGGCGAGATTGGCGGCGGCGTCTGCGGTGGCGCGGTCGGGGTCAGCGAGGGCGGGCCTGACGAAAGCGTCAGCGCCATCGGCGGCGGTTTTGCGCTGGCGCATGGCGACGGCTAGGGCGTTGAAGATGGGGGCTCGCATCTCGGCTTTTGCGGCCATGGCGAGGAGCTTCTGGAGATCGTCTTTGGAACCGAGAGCGCCGACGAGGGCGATGACGTCCTTGACGCGGTCGCCGGAGACCTTGCCTTCAGCGACGAGTGCGAGGAGAGCGCCGACGGCCTGGGGGCGGTCGGCGGCTTTGAGGGCGAAGGAGATTTGAGTGATGTTGCCGCCGAAGGTGATTTCGCCTTTCTGGAAGGCGGGGAGCCATGTGTCGGCGAGCTGGCGGCAGGTGAGCCAGAGGGCGAAGTCGATGTTTTCGTCCATGGGGTGGTCGAGGACGCGGCAGGCGGCTTCGACGGCGGCTGGGGAGCCGGCCATGCGGAGGGCGTTGACGGCTTCGAGGCGGACGCGCGGGGACGGGTCGGTGGCGAGCGGGGCGGTCAGGGTGAGGGCTTGAGAGCCTTTGCCGTCGCGGAGGACGAAGCCGAGGACGCGGGCGGCGACGCCTTTGGTGCTAGCGTCGTGTTTCAGGAGAGAGTCGATGAGGGAGGCGTCGAAGGGCCATTTGAGGTCGAAGTCGGCGACGGTCTGGACGGCCCATGTGATTTCGCGGAGGAAAGCGGTGTCATTGCCGGCGGAGGCGAAAGCGGCCTTGAGGGCATCGATGACGGCGTCGTGCGGGCGGTTTTTGAGTTCCTGTTTGGCGTTGAGACGGACCCATTGTTCGGGTGCCTTGAGGAGGGCGATGAGATCGGTGATGGATTGGGCGGCGAAGTCGATGCGCGGGGAAGGTTCGCGGCCTTTGGCGGTGAGCCTCCAGATGCGGCCGTGGGTGTGGTCGCGGCGTTCATCGCGGAAGTCGACCTCGCCGTGCTGGATGATAGGGTTGTACCAGTCGGCGATGTAGAGCGCGCCGTCGGGGCCCATTTGGAGGTCGATGGGGCGGAATGATCCGTGGGTGCTGGTGACGACGTCGCCGAGTTGCTGGGAGGAGAAGCCGGAGGCGTTGTCGGAGACCTTGAAGCGATTGACGCGGTGGCCGCGGAAGTCGCAGGTGATGAGATCGCCCTGCCATTCGGCTGGGAAGTGGCGGCCGCTGATGACTTCGAGGCCGCAGTGCTTGGGCTGGCCTGGGTTGAGGCCGCGGAGGATGCGGGGGAGTTGGTTAGGGAGACAGATGAAGGTGGCGCCTGGGAAGGAATAGTTGATGCCCTCGCCGTAAGCGCCGTCGGTGACGAAGCTCTGGCCCCATGAATCCCAGACGTGGCCCCATGGGTTGACATGGCCCATGGCGAAGACCTCGGCGCGTTTGGTTTCGGTGCGGAACTGCCAGATGCCCGAGCCCATGAGGCGGCGGACGCCGAAGGGGGTTTCGGAGTGGGTGTGGATGTAGACGGACTGATTGAAGTAGAGACAGCCGTCGTGGCCGCGTTTGATGCTATGGAGGATGTGGTGCGTGTCTTCGGTGCCGAAGCCGCTCATGATGACCTCTTTGGAGTCGGCGCGGCCGTCTCCGTCGGTGTCCTTCATGAAGAGGAGTTCGGTGCTGTTGGCGACGTAGGCACCGCCGTCGGCTGGAAGGATGCCAGTGGGGATGAGGAGGCCTTCGAAGAAGACGGTGCTTTTGTCGGCTTTGCCGTCGTGATCGGTGTCTTCGAGGATGACGATTTTGTCAGACTGTTCCTGAGCGGGTTTGATGTGAGGGTAGATGGCGGAGCTGGCGACCCAGAGACGGCCTTTTTCGTCCCATGCCATCTGGATCGGTTTGGCGATGAGCGGGTCCTGGGCGAAGAGATTGACTTCGAGTTCCGGGGAGAGTTTGAAAGTGGCCTGTTCGACGGCTGGGTCGACGGAGGGGATTTCCTTGAGGTCGCGCTGGGCCTGAGCAACGGCGGTGAGGGCGAGGAGGGAAGTGGTGATCCGCTTCATGGTGGGGGAAAGGACGGGAAAGGGGGTGTTAGAAGAAATGAAAGAGAGGAGCGGCGGGATCAGTTAGCGCCCTTGGCTTTGGCGGCGATGGCGGCGATGCCGGCTTCCTGTTTGGCGATGAGCGGGTCGAACATGGGGATTTCGACCCCGTTGTTGCCTTGTTCGTGTTTGCGTGCGCCGAAGAGGTAGATTTCGTTCTGGGGTCTCCAGCGGTAGAAGAAGAGCCGTTGTTTTTCGACGACGGCCTTGCGGAGTTCGGCGAGGCGGTTGGTGTCGTCTGGGGCTGGGGTTGGGAGGCCGAGGGAAGTGATGACGGCAGGGGTCATGGCGGCGTAGTCGGCTTCGGTGAAAGTGACCCCGTTGACGGTTTGTTTTTTGACTGGGAGGGTCGCGGCGAGCGTGTCGGCGAAGCGGGCGTGGCGTTCAGCGGCGAGGGATTTGATGGCGTCGCGGGTGGCTTCGAGTTTGGGGAGATGCTGCGCGAGGGCTGGGTGATCGCCGGTGGCTGGCGGGGCCATGAGGATGATCGAGGGTTTGGAGACCTCGGTGACCATGTCGAGGAGGCGGCGGTAGGATGCGAGGAAGTCGGGGAGGCCGGCGGGGGCGTTGAAGGCATCGACTGCGCCGTAGCAGAGGATGACGACGGAGGGTTTGATATCGGTGAGCTGGGCCTTGAGGCGATCGAAGCCTTCCTGGGGCGGGCCGAAGTAGGAGCGGCTTTCGCAGCGCGGGGTGTCGCCGGACCAACCCATGTTGCGGAAGCGGACGTGTTTTCCGGCGCAGGAGGCGGTGAGGGCGGCTTCGAGGTGGCCGTAGTTGCCGTCGCGTTCGAGGAATGTGTCGCCGAGCATGACGACGGTGTCGCCTTCGCGGAAGGCGAGGGGGCCGGATTCCGGGAGCGCTGGGAGGGCGGGGGCCTGAGCGGAGGCGGCGGCGACGAGGCAGAAGGAAGCTGCGGCGGCGAGGAAGCGGGAGGAGAATGGAGCCATGACGGGGGATGAGAGCAGGTGAATACGCGGCGGGAGGGCGGGATTTTCCACTGGTGTTTTGGTTGTGGGGAGGTGGGAGGTGGGGACGGAGCGTTCCGCGGGTCGGGAGGGAAGGAGGCTTGACGTTCGGGTGTGGTCCGGTGTTTTGTAGGTGGTATGATCCTTCAACGAATTCCTGTAGTGTCGGTAGTGATGATTTCTCTGGTGGCTGCGGCTGGGGCGGCGCTGCCGGTCAAGGGTGCGGGGGGCGGCACGGATTGGCCGACGTATCGAGGGCCTGCGGGTGATGGTGTGACGGCGGCGGCATTGGGGAAGGCGTGGGACGAGAAGGGGCCGAAGGAAGTTTGGAAGGTGCCTGCGACGAACGGGTTCAGTTCGGTGACGGTGAGTGGCGGGGTGGCGGCGACGCTGGTGACGCGGGAGGACGACGGGACGCCGACGGAGTTTGTGGTGGTGATGGATGCGGCGAGCGGGAAGGAATTGTGGGCGAAGCCGTTGAAGCTGGCGAAGTATCAGGGTGGTGGGGATGACGGGACGGGTGACAACAAGGGCGGGGACGGGCCGCGGAGCACGCCGACGATCAGCGGCGGGAAAGTTTATACGTACGGGGCGAATCTGGATTTGGCGTGTTTTGATGCGAAGACCGGGAAAGTCGTGTGGCAGAAGGATCTGGCGAAGGATTTTGGCGGGAAGAACATCTCGTGGCAGAATGCGACGTCGCCGCTGATCGAGGGTGGATTGGTGATTGTGAGCGGGGGCGGGAAGGGCGCGGCGTTTCTCGCGTTCGACAAGGATCGTGGCACTCTTAAATGGAAGGCGGAAGACGATACGATCACGCATGCGACGCCGATTGCGGCGACGATTCACGGGACGCGGCAGATCATTTTCTTTACGAAGGAAGGGTTGGTGGCGGTGACGCCTGGGGATGGGAAGGTGCTGTGGCGTCAGGCGTACAAGTTCAATGTTAGCACAGCGGCGTCGCCGGTGGTGTTTGAGGACGTGGTGTATTGCTCTGCGGGGTACGGTGTCGGTGGCGGGGCGTACAAGATTGCCAAGAAGGGGAGCGAGTGGACGAGTGAGGAACTGTGGCGGACGGAAGGCAATGAAGTGGCGAATCACTGGAGCACGCCGGTGGTGCGGGATGGGAAGCTTTACGGGATGTTTCAGTTCAAGAATTACGGGAGCGGGCCGGTGAAGTGTGTCGACATCCGGACGGGGAAAGTGCTGTGGTCGAAGGAAGGGTTCGGGCCGGGGAATGTGATTCTGTCAGGCGACCGGCTGCTGGCGCTGAGCGACAAGGGCGAGCTGGTGATCATTGCCGCGGAGCCGGACGGGTACAAGGAACTGGCGCGGGCGGACGTGCTGGACGGGAAGTGCTGGTCGACGCCGACGCTGGCGGACGGGAAGATTTATGCGCGCTCGACGAAGGAAGCGGCGTGTTTCGAGACGGTGAAGTGAATGGGGATTGATGTCAGGATGGGGCCGCAGTGCTGTCATGGCGCTGCGGCCCTGTTTTTTTGTGAGGGTGAGGCTGGTCGGGGGCTGCCGCCCGGTCTGGCGTCCGTTCCCGCCGCTCCGCCCGCCTCAGAAAAATCCCGACGGTACGCCGCACCGCCTCACACTCGTCGGCCAAAGCCCCGAGCGCCTCCATTCTCGCCAGAACCTCGTCGAGAGTTTGGGCGGGCCCCCTTTGCACTGTAAACGCGCGCACGAATTGCACTTGTGCCGCATGTGCAGGTGAGGCGTCAATAAAAATCTTGATAAGCGCGGCCTTGGCACCGCCTTGATCATCAGCAATGCCAAAGCACCATGGGATGTCCTTGCCAATCCAGTTGGTTCGGATATGATGCGGTCAATTCCAACATATCCATTGAATTTCAGGCGGTTGCAACTTTCCCTGACTAGTCGCCGCGCCCCCATTGCAAATGGATATTCCACCAGATATAGTGAGATAGTAAACTGTTCTGCAAAAATGGACGCAACCGTATCAGTCTATAGGCGAAAGACCGACTTGATCGCAGTTGCGACAGGGCGGACGACGATGGGTGTCGGGTTCGAGACTGGTCCGGCTATCACGCTTCCCATGGATACTTCGAGCAATCGTGTCGGTCAGGAGGTCATCAAGCTCTTTGACGCCTGCGGTGCTACAGTTAAACACCCGAAGACATTTGGAGGGCCGGAGTCACCAGTCCTTCAAGAAGCGAGGTGTTCGCGTTGGCCCGACTTCATGAGATCGCGACCCGACCATATTACGGTGACGCGAACGGATGCCTTTATTCGGGTTGAGTTTTGGCGCCGTGATGGCAGAGGGTTTGCTCCGGCGAATCCACCTGATACTGTTGTGCTGGACTACGACGCGCCACCAGAACACCTTGGCAACGTGCTGGTGGGGCGCTCTAAAAAAGACAATGCAGAACAAGCCGCGTCATGACAACCACTACCAGCCGCCCTGTTTCGATGCTTTCCCTTAGTTACAACACTAACCCTGTGAGCGACGCCCGCCCCCGCTGGTAGGGGTGCACGTGCTCTCCGTTCGCCCAACTTCGCAGCCACACCCTGAGCACGAAGATGCAAGTTCTGATTGATCTCTTCCCTAGCTTGTCCTCGAGGTGGCTTGCTTACGCGCTGCTTTTGTTGGGTGGGCTGTGCCTTTGGTCGGGCGGTCGTATGGGCCACTTGCTTCCGAAGCCTTGGAGTGGTGCACCACGTGACTGGCTCCCCGAGCACCGTCGTGTTCTGAGCCGCGCGTTAGCGATTCTCTGCTTTGGGATCGTTCTCGTGATTGGCGGATTTTGGCTATTATGGCGTCAATGATCAGCAGTATGACTCGCTCGAATCCAACGTCGCCGAACAAGTCGCTCATCGGAACGCCGGGAGCTGTCGCGGCTGAGGAGTTCTGCCCTGCGACCCGGCGTCGGATAGCTTGTCGTTCAGCTAAGAAGCGATGCCCCGCGCCTTGAGTTCAGACACATTCCTGCATGGTCCGTTGGTGGCCCCAGTTCACCGCCCGAGTTCGTCTGACTTTTGCCGAGCACGGCGAGGGTCGGCTGCGGAGTTTCACGTTTGATGAGAGCTGCTAGAGACGGGTTCCGATGAGCATGGATGGAGTTGAGGGACTGAGGTGGATCCGTCGTTGCGGGCGATGGCAGGGATTGAGTGGGCGTGGCTTGGCTGGACGAGGCGGATCGGAGAATGGATGGGGTCGGACGGATCGGGAGAATAGGGCAGATAGGACAGATAGGGGGGATGGGACGGATGGGGTGGGGGCTGGCAGGCGCACTCCGTGCGCAGGGAGAGCTGTAATGCTGACAGCAGTCCAGAGCCTTCGGCTGCTGGTTCGGAGGGGGGGGAACCCAGTACGGGGTTCTGTGTCATTTTGCTGGGTACCGGTGGTGCCGCGAGTGGCTCGCGGCACGCCCCGACTGTCATTGAGGTGGGTCTTGACATTGCCGCAGTCGGCCTGCGAAACTCCGTCCGAAACGGTCAAATTCGTCTGCCTGAAGTCATCGTGGTGCGTTGGAATGCAGCCGCGCGGATTCCAGAAAGAGTAAGGATGGGGCGTTTTGCTGAGATTGTTCAACCAAGGGCGACGCGGGCACGTATCCTGCTGAGTCTCATCATTACTTAATCAAATTACCTACCGGAAACCATTTGCATGAAACGCCGACTTCTTTCCCCGACCCGACTTTCTTTCCCATTTGCGGCTGCTGTCGCTGCCATTCTGGCTGGCCTCAGCGTTCCGAAGGTGACCGCTGCCACCCTTTATTGGGATGCCAATGACGGTGAGGCGGGCTTCGGCGACGCCACTGGCACGTGGGCTGCTCCAACTCCCGGTTCTACCGTGGGTGGCTGGACCACAGACCGGACCGGGGTGACGGTCGTGGATGGGAACAGCGTCACCACCACCACCGCCGATGTTCTCAATTTCGGTCACGCGGCGCTGGGACTCGGGGCGGGCTTCATCGCGGTGAATACGGTGGATGCGGGCGATCTGAATTTCGCCTCGTCGTCCGGGGCCATCGAACTCGCGGGCGGTGCCATCAATCTGGCGGCTGTCTCAACCATCACGGCGAACAACCCTGGCAATATTGCTCATACCATCAGTTGCGTCCTCGGTGGAGCGGGCACGAGCCTGACAAAGAACGGCACTGGCACTATTATCCTGAACACGGCCAACCTCTACACCGGCCCCACCAACATCAATGGCGGCACGAACAGTGCCAATTTCAACGTCATCACAACTTCGGGAGGGTTCAATCTCACTGGCAGCGGCACGCTTGCTTCCACCGGCTTCACCCTCGCGAACGGCGGCACGCTGACCCTCTCCAACAACACCGGTGAAGGGGCAGTCGATCGCCTTGCCAACACCGCCGGCATCACCTCGAGGGGTGGCACGATCGCCTTCAACAACATTCCCGGACCTGATTTCTTTGGCGAAACCGTCGGATCCGTCGCGTTGGCCAGCGGGCAGTTGAACGTGGTCGAACCCTCCGATCAGTTCGGGGGTGGAAGTCAGACCCTCATCCTCGGCGGTCTGACCCGGCCGGGGGCGTCGAACACGGCAGCGGTCACCTTTTCGGCGGCAGGGGGACTCAACGCAGGCACCAACATCATCGGGATCCTAGGATCCACCGCGACCCCGGCCGGTCAGATCGTCGGGCCGTGGGCCACGACCGGCACCGCGGCTGCGGTCCAGACGGACTATGCCGTTTTCAATGACGAGGGTCAGGTGGTGCCTGCGGCCATGGAGCCCAGCGGTGAAGCTACCTGGCTCGTGCCCACGGCCGCCTACACGCGGAATTCCGGCACCACGGCCACCCGCCTGACGGCCACTCGGAATATCACCGCTCTGCGGTCCCTCAACACCCCGTTCGGTGTCACCATCAATCCCGCGGACGATGTGATCACCGCCACCCACACCCTGCAGGCAGGTGACCCGGTCGCCTTTTCCGCGAACAATCTCGGCGGCATTCCCGGAGGTTTGGCACTGTTCACCAGTTACTTCGTGGTCAATCCCACTGAATCCACGTTTCAGGTATCAGCCACCCCGGGAGGAGCGCCGATCAATATCACGTCTGCCGGATCCGCTCCCACAATAACGCCTGGCATTCTCGTGCCTGCGGGAATGAATCTTGGCACCCTCGGCATCCTGAGCGGCACTGGCGGAGCCGGGCAGCAGGTGATTGCTGGTCCCGGGGCCGTGACCCTGCCTACGGCGACTTCCGGCAATCTCCATGTGACGGTCGGCAGCAATACTTTCGGGGGCGCGACCCCGAATAGCCCTGTGGTCATCAGCGCACCGATCACTGACAACGGGGCGGGGGTGCTGACCCTTGTGAAGAATGGGTCGGGGGTTCTTGCGCTTCGTGGCACGAACACGTTCAGCGGCGGCATTGTGGTCAATGGCGGCAATCTCATCTGGGTTACGGATGCCAATCTTGGTGCCGCCAACGTGCCGGTCACGATCAATGCCTCCACCGGACTCGCAGGCAATACCAACATCGGCGCGGTGACATCGAATCGACCATTCATCCTCAATGAAGGCGTGATCGCGACCTTTGCTTCCGGCGGCAGCGGCAGCAACACGATGAGTGGCCCGGTGCAGGGCAGTGGCGGGATTGCACTGTTTCATGGCAACGCGGGGAGCGCGACCGCCAACCTGAACAGCACCGCGAACACCTTCACCGGACCGATTCGTTATCAGGGCACGAACGTCGGCCTCACCCTGAACATGAACAGCGTGGCGGATGCCCCGGGAGCCGGCAACATCACGTTCGGGCATCTCTTTGGTGGTGCGCAGACGATGACCTTCAATATCGGGGCCGGGGCCACCGCGCCTGTGACGCTGAACCACCGGCGGATCGAGCTGGGTGTCGGGCCGCAGGTGCTGCAGACCATCAGCAATGCGAGTACGCAGCTCCTGACTATCAATACCGACCTGCTGGACAACAGTCCTGCTCTGGCGGCCAATGGCAGCCCCCTTGTGAAGACCCTGACATTGGGAGGTGTGGGCAATGGCGTGTTCGCCGGCAACATTCGTCAGGGGGCCGATACCATTAGAATCACCAAAGCGGGCACTGGCACGTGGACGCTCTCCGGGAACAACACGTACACCGGCCAGACGGTGGTCAGCGCCGGCGTGCTCGCCCTGACCGGCGGAAGCACCGCCTCGCCGGTCTCGATTAGTGCGGGGGCTGCGCTGCAGTTTACGATCGGCTCGCCTGTCACTTCCAGCAGCAGCTTCGACCTGAATGTGGGCTCCATCCGGATTTCCGGGACGCCTACGGCGGCGAGTCATACCCTGATCACCGCCTCTTCTGAAATCATCGGGACTCCGGTGCTGGCCGCGCCCATTCCCGGCTATGAACTGCGGGTCGAGGGGACATCTCTGAAGCTGGTAAACCCCTCCATCAACACCTATGCGTCATGGATCGCGGGCTTCCCTTCGGTGGGTGCGTTGACCGGTTTCAGCGACGATCCTGATAACGACGGCCTGAAAAACGGGGTGGAGAACTTTTTCGGCACGGCCCCTGACAGGTCGAATCCGGGGATTGTCCCTGGCGCGGCGACCGGCAATACCTTCACCTTCACGCACCCGCAGAATGCCGCTCCCGGTAGCGATGTCGCGGCAGCCTACCGGTGGTCGAAGGATCTGACGACCTTCAACGACAGTGGAGTCACCGATGCTGCCGGGACTACCGTGACCTTGACGGCCCAGCCCAACACCCCTGTCGCGGGCACCACTACGGTGACCGCCACCGTTACCGGCACCGCCACGCCCCGGCTCTTCCTGGATCTGAAGGTGACGTTGAGCGGTATGTGAGGTCGAGTTAGTGGGTGGACGCGGGATGGAAGGTCGGCGATCCCGGGGGCGGGTACGGAGAGGGGGGAACCGGGGGTGCCGCGAGTGTTTCGCGGGACCCCCGGTTACTCACCGGTCGTCCAGATGGGACGGTGTTGGGGTGAGGGGTTTGGACCACGAATGTGACGAATGGGCACGAATGAATTCTCGAATGGGTGGGGTGTGGGGAACCGTGGGAGCGGATCGTGGGGCGGGGGTGAGTGGTGGCGGGGACGCGTGGGCCCTTACGGGGTTCTGTGTTATGGGGTTGTGGACCGGGGGTGCTGCGAGCGGTTCGTGGCACGCCCCGGCTGTTGCACTTATTTCATTTAGAGTTGAGACTCTAGGATGAGCATGACCCAGCAACCTTCCCGCCTGAGTTCTGAGGAACAAGGTCTTCTGCGCGCGTTGCTGGACGCCTTGCGCGGCCCTGAGCACCCCGTGACCGCGCGGATCACGATTGGGCGCAAGCCGTTGGAGGTGCCGCCATCGGCACTCGAACTCATGACTGAAGTGGTGGAGCATCTGGCTGCTGGTCGTGCGGTGGCGGTGCTGGGAGCGGACGAGGAGATTTCTCCGCGTGAGGCGGCGGAGCTGTTGGCGGTGTCACGGCCTTTTGCCGCTCGACTCTTCGATGAGGGCCGCATTCCGAGCCGCCGGGTGGGCACGCACCGTCGTGCGCTGGTGCGGGATGTGGTGACCTATCGCGACCAGCAGAAAGCAGCCCGCATTGCTGCGCTGGATGAACTCGCCGCCGAGAGCCAGCGGTTGGGTTTGTATTGAATGAAATTCAATCGCGCCGATGCCACCACCTGTTGTCCTGCTTGATGCCTGCACCCTATACCCTGCCACCCTGCGGGATGTATGGATGCGGCTCGCGGTGCATGGCCTGATCGAGGCTCGCTGGACCGCGTCGATCCACGATGAATGGATCGAGGCGGTGCTCCGTGACCGCCCCGATCTGACCCGCGAGCGGCTTCAGCGCACCCGTGAGTTGATGAATCTCCACGCTGAGGACAGCCTCGTCACCGGGCACGAGAGGCACCTCGAAGCCCTCCGGCTTCCCGATCCGAATGACCGCCACGTGCTGGCCGCCGCCATTGAAGCCGGGGCCGATACTCTGCTGACTTGGAACCTGAAGGATTTCCCGGCCGAGGAACTCGCGAGGCATGGTGTGGCGGCCGAGAGCCCGGATACCTTTCTGGCGCGGCTGCTGGCAGATCACCCGGAAGATTTTGTCAGTGTCCTGCGTGAAGCCAGGACGAGTCTGAAGAACCCGCCGCTGACAGCCGGGGACTACTTTGAAAAACTCCATGACCAGGGATTGGTACGAACCTGCGCCCTGCTGATGGACCGCTTCAAAGACGTTTGAAACCGCGATGCTGAATCCCTCCGCTTCACTGAACGCGTTGGTCGGAAGGCAGTGGAGACGAGAGGGGCGCAACTGGCTCGGGATTGGTGGCCTTAGTTCCCGGGGCGGTGCGTGGCGATCCGGTGGTGGGGCGTGGAGGTACGGGGGAGGGTTGAGTTAGGTGGATGGAGGGCAGGTGTCGCGTTTTCCCTTTGTTGATGTGAGGATGCGTCAGGGGGATTGGTGAGTTGTTGTCATGCGGGGTATGCGGCGTTCCTACAGAACGCCGGGCTCGGGTGGTGGGGGACCCAGAGCGATGCTCTGGGCTGGTATACGGTGTCCCGTTGGGACACGGGGCGGGGGTGAATGGTGGCGGGGACGCAATCCCGTTGGGATTGTGTGGGGCGGAGTTTAGGGGGCGGTGTTCAGGCGCTGGATGGGAAAGAGGTGAGTTGGTGTTTCGGATGGATGGATAGGAACGATAGGGCGGATAGGGCGGATAGGGTAGAGGCTGGCAGGCGCACTTCGTTCGCAGAAAGAGCTGTGATTCTGACAGCAGTCCAGAGCCTTCGGCTGCTTGAACGGAGGGGGGAAGCCCGTACGGGGTTCTGTGTTATAATGTTGCTAACCGGGGGTGCCGCGAGTGGCTCGCGGTACCCCCGGCTAGTCACCGGTCGTCCCTACGGGACGGTGTTTGTTGGGGTTGGGCGGATTGGTTAGAGGCCGCGTTCGCCGAGGATGCGGATGCGTTTGGGGACTTTGGAGCGGTGGAGGCTGAAGGCCTTGATGGCTTTGTCGTTGAGGACGGCCATGGCTTCGTCGACGTCGTCGGTGACGGAGAGGAGGTCGAGGTCGTGGGGGCTGATCATGCCTTCGTCGCGCATTCTGTAGATGGCGTCGAGCATGGGTTGCCAGTAAGAGCGGCCGGCGAGGATGACTGGGAAGTTGCGGACTTTTCCGGTCTGGATGAGAGTGAGGGCTTCGTAGAGTTCGTCCATGGTGCCGAGGCCGCCGGGCATGACGATGAAGGCGTAGCTGTATTTGATGAGGAGGGTTTTGCGGGTGAAGAAGAATTCCATGTCGACGGAGAGGTCGACGTAGGGATTGATGGATTGTTCGAAGGGGAGGATGATATTGATGCCGACCGAGTGGCCGCCGGCTTCGCGGGCACCGCGGTTGGCGGCTTCCATGAGGCCTGGGCCGCCGCCGGTGAGGACGGTGAAGCCGAGTTTGGCGGTGGCGTGGCCCATGCGGCGGGTGAGTTCGTAGTAGGGGTGGCCGTCTTTGATGCGTGCGGAGCCGAAGATGGTGACGCAGGGGCCGACGAAGTGGAGCGTGCGGAAGCCGCGGAGGAAGTCTTGGGAGACGGCGAAGAGGGTTTTGAGTTCCTGCCAGCGGCCGCGGGGACCGGAGACGAAGCGGCGGTCGGGATTTTCGACGCGGTGGATTTCGTCTTCGCGGATATCGTCGTCGGAGACGGGAACTGGGGATGGGGAGGAAGGCATGGGGGTATGGGACAAGCCAAATGGAAGGGCGTGCCGGGTGGTCCGGCAACAGTGAGTGTACCGGGATTACGCCTGCCGGGGAGGGGGCGGTTGCGGGGAGGGCAGCGGATGGGTTGCGGACTGTCAGGCGACGGAGACGACTGGGTCGCCGAGGACATCCATGCGTGGCTGGATGCCGAGGCCAGGGGCGGAGGAGGCCTGCATGAAGCCGTTGACGCGCTGGGGGGCTCCGGTGGCGGTGGAGACGGTGACGTAGCTGTTGAAGTCGGTGCTAGTGAAGCGGAAGGCTTCCGGGGTGCTGTGGGCGAGGTGGGCGATGGCTGCGGTGGCGATGTCGCCGCCCCATGAGTCTTCGAGGGTCATGGCGATGCCCATGGAGACGCAGAGGTCGCGGGCCTGACGGATTTTGGTGAGGCCGCCGAGCTTACTGATTTTGAGATTGACGACGTCCATGGCGAGGTCGGATTTGGCGCGGAGGAGGACGCCGAGGTCGTCGATGTTTTCGTCGAGGACGAATGGGTGAGGCGTCTGGCGACGGACGGCGAGGCATTCCTCGTAGGTTAGGCAGGGTTGTTCGATGTAGACATCGACATCGCGGACGGCTTTGGCGATGCGGACGGCCTCGTGCTGAGTCCAGCCGGTGTTGGCGTCGGCGACGAGACGGTCGCCGGGCTGGAGTTTCGCGGCGACGGCGAAGATGCGAGCGATGTCGGTATCGGGGTCGCCGCCGACCTTGAGTTGGAAGCGGGAGTAGCCTTCGGCGCGATAGGAGGCGACCTTGGCGGCCATTTCGTCAGGGGATTCCTGGGAGATGGCGCGGTAGAGGCGGATGGATTCGCCGTAGCGGCCGCCGAGGAGTTCGCAGACGGGGAGGTTGGCGAACTGGCCGAGGATGTCCCAGCAAGCGATGTCGATGCCTGACTTAACGTAAGGGTGGCCCTTGAGGGCGGCGTCCATGAGGTGGTTGAGGCGGACGAGCTGGCGAGGGTCCTGGCCGATGAGGTGCGGGCCGAGTTCGCGGATGCCGGCGCGGACCCCGTCGGCGTAGGCGGGGAGGTAGAAGGGGCCGAGGGGGCAGACTTCACCCCAGCCGGTGATGCCGGCGTCGGTATCGACTCTGACGATGGTGCTATCGAAGACGGTGACGGATTTACCGCCGCTCCATTTGTAGGTGACCTCGTGGAGAGGGAGTTCGACGCGGTAGGCGAGGATGCGGGTGATTTTCATGGGATTGCGGGGCGGATACCGGGGGTGGGAGGAAAGTGCAATCCGGATCAGACGGGGAGCTTCCATCCGTCCCGGTACAATTTGCGGACTACTCGGTCGGCGTCCGGGGTATCCGGGGAGCGCAGGGCGGCGGCGTCCCATGTAAGGCGTTTCTGGAATTCGACGGCGAGCATTCCGGTGAGGAGGCTCTCGGTGAAAGGGGCGGAGTACCAGAAGCCGCTCATGGCGTCTTTGGGGTTGCCGGCGGTGGCGGCGCGGACCCATTCGATGCGGTGGCCGGGGGAACGGGCGAGGGATTTGGGAGGGACGGGGGTGGAGGCCTGGGCTTCGGAGGGGAGGAGACGGGGCGGGCTGGCGTGGCTGCCGCCGAAGAGGGCGGCTTTGGAGCCGGCGATGATGAGCCCGTTGTCGCCGAGATTGAGGGCAGGGTCGACGAAGGGGACATTGGCGGGGCGTTTGCCGCCGTCGTACCATTTCATGGTGATGGCGGGGCGATTGCCTTTGGCTGGGAAGTGCCATGTGACGATGGTCCATGCGGGGAACGAGTCGGCGTTAGGCGGACTGGTTTCGGCGTCGACCCAGTCGGGGGCACCGAGGTCGAGGGCGAAGTAGGCTGGGTCGGCGTTGTGGACGGCCATGTCGCCGAGGGCACCGCAGCCGAAGTCCTTGATGCCGCGCCACTGCATGGGGTGATAGGAAGGATGATAGGGACGGAGGGGGGCGGGGCCGAGCCAGAGGTCCCAGTCGAGGGAGGCGGGTACGGCGGGGGTGTCGGTGGGGCGGGGTTTGCCTTGCGAGCCCCACCAGCCGCCGGGACGATCGCTCCAGACGTGGATTTCTGTGGGGGTGCCGATGGTGCCGGCGTCGATGTATTCCTTCCAGCGGCGGAGACCGTCGCCGCCGTGGCCGTTGTTGCCCATCTGGGTGACGACCTTCATTTTCTCGGCGGTGGCGAACATGAGACGGGCCTCCTCGACTGTGTGGGCGAGGGGTTTTTCGACATAGACATGCTTGCCGAGGAGCATGGCGGTGAGGGCGATGGGAGCGTGGTGGTGGTCCGGGGTGGAGACGACGACGGCGTCGAAGTCCTTTTGGGAATCGAAGAGCTTGCGCCAGTCGCGGTGGGTGCGGGCTCCGGGGTATTCTTTGGCTGGGCCGGCGAGACGGGATTCGTCGACGTCGCAGAGGGCGACGACCTTGACCTCGGGGAATTTGCCGATTTCGCCGAGATTGCCGCCGCCCTGGCCGGAGACTCCGATGTGAGCGGTGGCGAGTTGTTCGGAGGGCGGGGTCTGGCCGCTGCCGGCGATGAGGTGTCGCGGGAGGATGAGCGGGGCGGAGCCGGAGGTGATGATGGTGTGGAGGAGGCGGCGGCGGGAGAGCATGGTGGGGAGGATGGAGGGAGTGGGGCGGAGAGTCCAGACCGCAGGTCCGGGGAGGGAAATCCGGATTGCGGGAGGGAGGAATGGGGTGAGGATGCGGGGGAAGCGAGGGAGAGTGACGCGTGCCTGGTGGCTGCTGCGGTCTTCAAAACCGTTAGGGGCGAGTGATCCTTGCCTTGGTCAGTTCGATTCTGGCCCTCTCCGCTTTCTGATTTGATGTCAGGAGGATGTGGTCAGGAGATGAGACTGCGGAGGAGGAGGATGATTTCGCGGATGGCTTCGGAGCAGGAGCGAGCGGCCTGGAGCCATGCGGATCCGAAGGCGGCTGGGTTGAGGTTTGGGGAGGCGAGGATGAGCATGCCTGAGAGGACGAGGAGGTTGATGAAGACGATGAGGCAGAGGGAGAAGAAAACCCCGTTGATGCGGAGGTCAGGCTGATCTTTGCCGATCATCCAGATGGTGAAGGAGATGTGGAAGCTCCAGGTGAGGCCGGTGATGAAGTAGAAGCCGTGCCATGGTCGGAGCATGCCGCCCCATGGGAGGAGGATGGCGCGGTTGAGGTCGAGGAAGAGGCCAGCGACGAGGAAGAGGAGGACGGCGAGGAGGGAGTAGAGGGGGACGAAGTAAGGGGAGAGGGCGATGAGGAGATTGTTTTTGGTGGTGACGACGTGGCCGCCTTGGGCGGTGACGTGGAATTCGCGGATGCCGCCGAGGCAGAGGATGGTAGTTAGGGCGTGGGTCATTTCGTGGCCCCAGACGTAGAGGGTGACTGGGCGCGACTGGAAGAGGAACCAGATCATCCACATGAGGAAGCCCATGCTGAAGAACCAGAAGGGGGCGCTGCGCCAGAGACCGCCTTCGAGGCCGTCATTGAGGCAGAGGCAGAGTGTGAGGAGGGTGACGAAGCAGAGCGGGACCATGAAGAGCCATGCGATCCACTGGTAGAGAGCGGTGACTGGGATGAAGAGCGGGGCGGGGGCGTTTTCGCCGAGGAGACGGCTAGCGAGTTTGGCTTCGCGGTCGCGGGCGCGGAGGCGGCGGTTTCGGGGTTTCGGGTCGGGGGAATCGCTGGGCGGGCTGTGGCGGCGGCGGGCGACGGGCATGGCTGGGAGGATAGAGGATGGAGGGTGGAGGGTGGGCTGGGATGGGGCGGGGGTCAATGCGGAGGTGGGGGAGGGAAGTGGGAAGTGGGAAGTGTGAAGTGTGAATGGCGTGTTGGGAGAGGGAGGGGCAGGGGAATGCGGGGGAGGAGGAGAGGGAGAGCGAGGCAGCGGACGATGGCGGGCGGGATTGACATTGCCGGAGAGGAATGATACGATGGGCGGGTTCTGGTGTTCGGCATGATCGCGAAGCTCAACAACGATGGCGCGTTCCACACATGGAAGTGGTCGGGGGTGGAGCGTCCGGACGTGGGGAGCAGCGCGAATGTCCGGAACGAGCGGGGGCATGCCGGGGGATTTGGGGGGGTCGGGGCGTGGGGCCGAAGTGCGCCGGTCGAGAAACAGCTGCCTGGACTTCCCGCGAGTTGTCCGTGGGTGGATCTCCTTGGTCTTCCATCTATCAAAGCAAAAACATGAATCGGAAAACGAAACGGAAATGGATTATACTGGTGGTGCTTTTGGCGATGTCGGAACTCATCTGGGCCGCGCCGGATTTTTCGCGATCAGTTTTTGTCAGTCAAGTCTCTTTGAGGATTTCGGACGTGACAGTGCTTTCGCCGGAAAAGTACGAAGGGGCGGCCGACGCTGTGGGTGAGGCCCCGGCGGCGCGCTATGCATCTATTGAACCCTCTTCTATCATTAGGCTCGCAGAAGCCTTCATGTACGTGAAATCCAAGGATGGAGGGCTCTCGGAAAAGGTCGTGGCAGGCTGCGAGAGATGGATTGCGAAGGCGCGTTGGGAAAAGCCAAAAGAGGACGTCATCGGCTTCGCTCCGGAGGGCGTGATGGTTGTGCATGACACGAAAAGCGAATCGCTCGCCTGGGTGCTTCACCTGTGGGAGGGCAGGGCTGTGATGCTTGCGGGACGGTCCTGTGGTGGTGAATTCTATCAGGTGTGGCCTAACTCGAAGGAGGCGCAGGTTGATGACCCTGCTTTGGTGAAGGCGCTTTGGGCGGCGTACAGCGATTCATTGAAGAAAAGATGAAATTGCTGGTGCGAGCCGCCGCCTGTATTTTCGGATGCATTGTATACTATTCGAGGAAGAATTCAGAATCACGAAGATGACATCCAAGCCTATGCGAATAATGAGTGAGCGAAACAGAAAAATACTCTTGATATCAGTCGTCTTAATCCCGTGGATTTTGGCTTTCTTTGATTCTGGACTCGCCTTTCTGCTGCGAATCATGGTCGACTTTTTCAGGCCATCGAAAATCAGTCGGTGGCTATTCGCGATTCTGCTTCTGGTATCTGCGGGGATTTATTATGGCTATTCAAATTCATGGTTTACAATTTCATTTTTCTCGGTGCTTTTCATTCATTGGATGTACCTAGATCTAAAGCTGATGGCGAGATTGATGTGGAAGACACGGGATTCGACGATGGCGGCTCCGGAATGAACCTCGTCCCTGTGAGTGAACTGGCCGGGACGCGCATCAATTGCGGTGTGATCTTGGAGCGCAGACAGATCAGGTTTCCAATGAGAATATGAAAGTGTATTTACTGACGCACGAGTATGAAGACGAATTTGGCGAGAAGATTAAGTTTATCGGAATATTTTCCACTGTTGAGATGGCTGAAAATGTGATCATGAGTTTGAAGCCCAAGCCCGGCTTTTGCGACCATCCTGAAGGATTTGAAATTTCAGAACAAACCCTGGACCTTGTGGGTTGGCAGGAGGGGTTCGATAAGTGGTGAATTGGGCGGATTGTTGTGGGTTTGGGGGCGGCGATCCGGTGGTGTCGGGTTGCTCAACGACCGGTTACAAGCTGGCACCTCTGCCGGGGTGCGATTTCATGGGGTGTGGTGAATGGCGTGTTCGGAGAGGGAGAGGCAGGGGAATGAGCGGCAGGGGAATGCGCGGGAGGAGAGGGGGTGGATCGGAGGGGTTGGCTTGTGGGGGTGGGCGGGGGCGGTGTTCTGGTGGGGGGGAGGGGTGGATTTTTGTGGTCGATGCGGAGGGGGGGGGGGGGGGGGGGGGGGGGGGGGGGGGGGGGGGGGGGGGGGGTGGGGGGGGGGGGGGGGGGGGGGGGGGGGGGGGGGGGGGGGGTTGGGGGGGGGGGGGGGGGTGGATTTTTGTGTGTTGCGCGGGCGGGGTGGGCGTGAGAGATGGGCGTCATGTTCAAGCTTACAGACAAAGTTGCGGTGGTTACCGGGGCGGGCCGGGGGATTGGTCAGGCGATTGCGCGGACGTATGCGGAGGCTGGGGCGCGGGTGGCGGTGGTGAGTCGGACGGAGGTGAATGCGGTGCGGGCGGCGGAGGAGATCAACGCGTTGATTCCGGGGGCGGCGAAGCCGTATGCGGTGGATGTGGCGGATGGGGAGGCGGTGATGGCGGTGGGGAAGCGGGTGCTGGAGGATTTCGGGACGGTGGATATTCTGGTGAACAATGCGGGGCTGACGCGCGATGGGTTGCTGCTGCGGATGAGCAGTGAGGATTGGGATGCGGTGATTGACACGAATCTGAAGGGGGCGTTTCACATGGTGAAGGCGTTTCAGCGGGTGATGCTGAAGGTGAAGGGGGCGCGGATCATCAACGTGGCGAGTGTGATCGGGCTGATGGGGAATGCGGGTCAGGCGAACTATGCGGCGAGCAAGGCTGGGTTGATCGGGTTCACGAAGAGTCTGGCGCGGGAGTTTGCGGGTCGTGGGGTGACGGCGAATGCGATCGCGCCTGGGTTTATCAGCACGGACATGACTGGGGCGTTGTCTGAGGAGATCCGGAACGGGATCCTTGGGAAGATTCCGCTGGGGACGTTTGGGGAGGTGGGGGACATAGCTGCGGCGGCGTTGTATCTGGCGAGTGCGGAGGCTCGGTATGTGACTGGGCAGGTGCTGGTGGTGGATGGCGGGATGGTGATGTGAGCCGGGAAAAAACCGATTGTTGCGCTGGGAGTGCTGCGGCTTGTTCGGGGAAGATGATGCTGAAGCTTGGAGTCAATATTGATCACGTGGTGACGCTGCGGCAGGCGCGGTATGCGCGGACGCCGGGGGTGGTGCAGGAGGAACCGAGTGTGCTGGCAGCGGCGCGGGAGTGCGAGATGGCGGGGGCGCATTCGATCACGGTGCATTTGAGGGAAGACCGGCGGCACATCCAGGATCGGGATGTGGCGCTGCTGAGGAAGGAGTTGGGGATTCCGCTGAATCTGGAGATGGGGAATGCGCCGGAGATTGTGGAGATTGCGTGTCGGACCCTGCCTGACTATGTTTGTCTGGTGCCGGAGAAGCGGGAGGAAGTGACGACCGAGGGTGGGTTGGATGTGGCTGGGATGCAGGAGAGTATTGGGGCGACGGTGAGGAGGCTGCGCGGTCACGGGATTAAAGTGAGCCTGTTCATTGATCCGGAGCGGGAGCAGGTGGCGGCGGCGGCGGCGGTGGGGGCGGAGATGATTGAGCTGCATACGGGAGCGTATGCGAATCTGGATGGGGAGGCGCGGGATGAGGAGTTAGGGCGGCTGCTGGAGGCCGGGGCGCAGGGATTGGAGTTAGGATTGCAGATCAATGCGGGGCATGGGATCACGACTGGGAATCTGGGTCCGCTGCTGGGGATTCCGGGGCTGGCGGAGTTGAACATCGGGCATCACATTGTGAGCCGTGCGGTGTTCATCGGGTTGCGGGCGGCGGTGGCGGAGATGCTGGCGGCGATGGCGGCGGGGAACCCTGACGGAAACTGAGCGATGCTGGCATTTTCGACCTGCTGGAACAGCCATCGACATTCCGAGGGGGAGGCGATGGTGGATGAGATTACGGGGATGGGGTTTGACATGATCGAGATCAGCCACGGGCTGAAGGTGTCGCTGCTGCCCGGGTTGCAGAAGGCGTTCAAGGAGGGGCGGATGAAAGTGTGCGGGCTGCACAATTTCTGTCCGTCGCCGGTGGAACTGCTGATTGATGCGCCGGACGCGTATGAGTTCACGAGTCACCGGCCGCTGGAGCGGGCGCGGGCGTTGAAGCTGACGCTCAGGACGCTGGAGTTTGCGGCGGAGTTCAAGGCGATGTATGTGGTGCTGCACATGGGGTCGGTGGCGATGGGGAAGCCGATGCAGAAGCTGCAGGAGCTGGCGGCGGCGGGGAAGCTGAACAGCCGGGAGTTTGTGAAGCGGAAGCTGGCGATGGTGAAGCGGCGGGAGGCGCTGGGGGGGATTTGTCTGAAGCGTGCGAAGGAGGCGCTGAAGGAGATTGTGGTGGCTGCGGAGAAGGCTGGGGTGGCGGTGGCGGTGGAGAGCCGGAGCCATTACGAGCAGGTGCCGACGGAGCGGGAGATGGTGGGATTGCTGGCGGAGTTTGATTCGCCGTGGGTGGGTTACTGGCATGATTTCGGGCATGTGCAGCTGAAGGCGAATCTGGGGTTGCTGGACCATGAGGAGTGGCTGCAGCAGGTGGCTCCGCGGCTGCTGGGGTGTCATTTTCACGATGTGATCTGGCCGGATCAGGATCACCGGGTGCCGTTTCAGGGGACGGTGGAGTATGACCGGCTGCTGCCGCTGGTGAGGAAGGATCTGCCGATTGTGTGGGAGCTGGGTCCGCGTCGGAAGAAGGAGGACATTGTGATGGCGCGGCAGGTGTGGCTGGAGAAGTACGGGGCGTGGGCGTGAGGAATTTTAACTGGATTTTCAAAGAGCAACATGAACGAACTGATCCGATTTCTGCGAAGCAATAATCTGAGTGCAATTGTGGCGGCGTTCAGCAGCCGGGAGGTGCATCCTGCGATTCAGTTTCTGAAGTACGGGTTGTGCGGGGTGATTTCGCTGGCGCTGCACATGACGGTGTTTTTTGCGCTGTCGGCGACGGTGAATCCGGCCTTGAAGACGAACGTGGCGGATGACGCGGTGCGGGCGAATCACGCGCTGGGGAACAATGCGGTGGCGTTTCTGTTTTCGAATGCGCTGGTGTACTGGCTGAACACGAAGTGGGTGTTCACGGCGGGGCGGCATGACCGGGTGAAGGAGTTTCTGCTGTTCACGCTGGTGGCTGCGCCCGGGGTGATCGGGGGCAGTCTGGTGCAGGACTGGCTGATCCGGGGGTTAGGGTGGCCGACGTGGGCGGCGTTCGGGGGGTTTCTGGTGCCGAACGTGCTGATCAACTTTGCGTGCCGGAAGTTCTTTATCTTTTCGAAGTGAGCGGGGCGGGTCAGGGGAGGTCGGGTTCGTCGAGGAGAGAAGCGCAGATGGCGAGCATGCGGGGGAGATGGAAAGGGCCTTTGAAGAGATTGCCTTTGGCGGATTGGGAGACTGAGCCGTCGCGGTGGAGGTAGCCGAACCATTCGCCGTGGGATTTGTCAGGGAAGTGTGAGAAGCTCCAGTCGTGGACCATGCGGTGCCATTCGGCGTATTTGGGTTCGCCGGTGAGTTTCCATGCGAGGAGGGTGGCGATGATGGCTTCGCAGTGGGGCCACCAGAATTTCATGTCGTGCCAATATTCCTGGACTGGTTTGTGGTGGAGGTCTGTGAAGTAGAGGAGGCCCCCGTGTTGGCGATCCCAGCCGCGGGTCCACATCCAGTCGAGGATTTTTGCGCCTAGGGAGATGAGGGCTGGGTCGTGGCGGTGCTGGCCTTCGCGCATGATGAACCATGCGCATTCGATGGCGTGGCCTGGGTTGAGCGTGCGGCCGTCGAGGTGGTCGAGGATGGTGCCGTCCGGGGCGACGGATTCCATGAGGGCCTCGTGTTCTGGTTTGACGAAGAGCCGTTCGATGTCGGCGATGAAGCGGGAGATCCAATCGGTGCAGGAAGCGCCGCGGGAGACGGGGTCGTCGAGGGAGTCGCGGAGTTCGTGAGCGGTGGCGATGCCGATCATGAGGGGTGCGAGGGAGACGGAGGGGCGGGTGGGTTCTGATTTGGGCGGCATGACGCCGGGTTCGAAGGAGAAGCGGAGGTAGGTATCCCATGCGGCTAGGGCGGCGTCGCCGAAGGAGGGGTCGCCGGAGGCCTTGCTGAAGGCGGCGTAGCTGATGGCGGCGAAGGCTTCGCTGAAGACGTAGCGGCGCATGCGGAGAGGAGCGCCTTCGCGGGTGACGGTGAACCACATCTTGCCGGTGGGGCTGTGGCAGTGGGCGCGGGAGAAGCTAGTGCAGGAGCGGGCGGCATCGAGCCATTCCGGGCGACTGGCGAAAGAGTTGAAGAGAGAGGAGAAGAGCCAGCCGGCGCGGCCCTGGAACCAGACGCTTTTGTCGGAGTCGAGGAGCGAGCCGTCGCGGTCGAGACAGGTTAGGAAGCCGCCGTGCTGTCTGTCGAGTCCGTGCTGGAGCCAGAATGGGAGGACATCGTCGAGGAGCGTGCGGCGGTAGAAGGCGCCGAGGTCCTTCATGGTTTCTCCGTGAGCCATGAGATGGGGAAGCGTGCGAATTTGATGGAGCGGTAGTTATCGGCTTCGAAGAGGACGCCGACGGAGCCGTCTGGGAGCTTGGTGGGGACACTGTAGGCGAAGGGACCGGGCCAGAGTTCGCGTTTTACGGGCCATGAGGCGCCGTCGTCGGTGCTCATCCAGACCGTGCCGTGATCGCGTTTTGAGCTGTCTGGGCCGGTGTGGAGGAGACGGCCGTTGCCTGCGGCGTCGTCGAAGGAGAAGCGGAGGATGCCGGCCATGCAGCTGGGGTCGGTGAGGCCGGGGATTTCGGAGACGGGGGACCATGTTGAGCCGCCGTCGCGGCTGATGGAGGATTTGCGGAGTCTGGCTCCGCCGAACTGGCGGGAGTCGAGGAAGACCGAGCCGTCGGAGAGTTCGGCGAACTGGACCTCATTGATCCAGCTTTTTCCGTTAGGGAGGAGGGCGTTGGGGACATCGGCGCCGAAGGACCATGATTTGCCGGCGTCGTCGCTGAAGACGGCGTAGTTCTGCCAGATGCCGAAGGGGCCCTCGTTGAAGGGGATGAGGAGACGGCCCTTGTGGGGGCCGCGGGAGAGCTGGATGCCGATGCCAGGGCCGCTGGCGATGGTGGTGGCGCGGGTGGGGCGTTTGGTGGTGGCGGTGACGTCGGAGGGTTGGGACCATGTGGAGCCGTCGTCGTCGGAGGTGAGGAGGAAGCTGCGGTAGATGTCAGGGCCATCGAGGCCCTGGGCGATGCGGTTATCGTGTTCGCGGAGGTGTGAGGGGATGCGCTGGTACCAGAGGAAGATGCGGCCGGATTGGGATTCCTGGACGAGGGTGGGGTTATTGAGGGAATGGGGGCCGTCGTCGTGGAGGATGCGGAGGGGGGACCATGTGAGGCCGCCGTCGGTGCTGCGTTTGGCGACGATGTCGTTTTCTGCCTGGTCGTTGGGGCGGCGGCGGCCTTCGGCGACGGCGAGGATGGTTCCGGCGCGGGTGGTGAGGACGGAGGGGATGCGGATGGAGGCGAAGCCATCGGATCCGGAGGTGAAGACCTCGGAGAACTGGGGGTCGGCGGCGAGGGCTGGGGCGGCGGCGAGGAGGAAGAGGAGCGCGTGATTCATGGCATGGGACGATGGACCGGGGCCGGTGGGTGCGGCTGGTTCCGGGGGAGAGGTAACGGGAGGATGGGTGGAAATGTTCACCGCATCCGAGGAGGGAGTGTGGGGTCAGCGGATCCAGTCGAAGAAGCCGAGGGAATCGAGACTGGAGCGGAGGGAGGCGGAGGATTCCGCGGAGAGTGAGGGGTTGGGGAGCCGGGGAGGGCCGACGGGGACGCCGAGGAAGGACATGGTGGCTTTGGCGGCGGCCATGTAGCCGTGGGAGGCGAGGAGACGGATGATCTGGACCCCGCGAAATTGTTCGGTGCGGGCGGATTCGAGGTCGCCGCGGGCGAAGGTGTCGAGGAGACGGAGGTAGATGGGGGCGGCGAAGTTGAAGCCGCTGCCGACGGCACCTTTTGCGCCCATGGCGAGGGCACCGAGGAAGTGTTCGTCGAGACCGTAGGGGACATCGAATCCGGAGCGGAGACAGTATTGATAGGTCATGAGGTCGGCATTGGTGTATTTGATGCCGGCTAGGTTGGGGATGCGGGCGGGGGCTTCGGCTAGGAATTCCTCCGGGGAGAGACTGATGCCGGTGAGTGCGGGGATGTCGTAGTAGTAGAACGGGGTATCCGGGGCGGCGGAGGCGATGGCGGCGCAGGTGTCGATGAGGACGGCGGTGGAGCGTGGTTTGAAGTAGGAGGGGGCGAGCGCGGAGATGGCGGAGGCGCCGAGATTTTCGGCCTGGGCGGCGAGGGCGCGGGCGTCCTGGAGACAATTGGCACCGACGTGGACGACGATGCGGAGCGTGGTGCCGGAGGTGACGGAGAACCAGCGATCGGCGAGGGCGAGGCGTTCGGTTAGGGAGAGCGAAGCGCTTTCGCCGGTGCTGCCGCCGATGAAGGCGGTGGTGACTCTGTTTTTGAGGAGGTGGGCGGCCTGGGATTCGACGGGATCGAGGTTGAGTGAGCCGTCGTCGTGGAAAGGCGTGTGGGTGGCGCAGACGAGACCGTGGAGGGGGGTGTGGGGAGGCATGGGGGTTGGGGGAAGATCAGTCGTGGTCGGGCTGAGAGGGTTTGATGAGGAGGACGAGGAAGACGGAGAGGAGGGCGGCGGCGGCGAAGACGGAGAAGATGACGGGGAAAGGGAGCTTGAGGTCGTACATTCTGCCGAAGCCCCAGTCGGCTAGACCGCCGGAGGTCATGCTGACGAGGTTCATGATGCCGTAGCCGGTGGCGCGGTGTTCGGGGAGGGCGATCTGGCAGAGGATGGGCATGTTATTGGCGTCGAAGAAGCCCCAGCCGAGGCCGAAGAGGATGAGGAAGGCGATGGCGACCCAGAGGTGGCCGGATTGCGGGGAGAAGCCGACGCCGAAGAGGGCAGGGATGATGAGGATCATGCCGAGGGCGCTGACGTGGATGCGGCCGCGCGGGGAGTGGCGCATGCGGCGGTCGGCGAGCCAGCCGCCGGTGAGGGCACCGGCGATGGCGGCGAGTTGCCAGTAGAGCGTGGCGGAGACCCCGGCTTTACCCTGACCGATGCCGAATTCGGTTTTGAGGATGGCAGGCATCCAGTCGCGGACGACCCAGCCGGCGAGGGCGGGGAGGGTGAAGTAGAAGACGAGGAGGATGAAGGAGGGGTTGGAGAGGAGGGCGGGGAGGGCGCTGGAGCGAGGTTTTGAGGAGTCAGGAGCGGAGCGGGGGACATCGCGAAGGAGGAGGAGGAGAGGGAGGGCGAGGGACATCCCGGTGATGCCGCACCATGTGAAGGTGGAGCGCCAGCCGATGGCTGGGTGGTCGGCGGCGTAGCCGGCGAAGCCGCCGATGATGACGCCTGAGTAGATGCCGAGCTGGTGGAGACTGATGGCGCGGGAGCGGGTGGGGCCGGAGTGGTAGTCGGCGATGAGGGCGAGGGCAGCGGGGATGTAGAAGGCCTCGCTGATGCCCATGAGGGAGCGGGCGGCGAGGAGTTCCTGATAGGATTGAACGTGACCGGTCCACCATGTGACGGCGGACCATGAGAAGAGACTGGCGCAGATGGTGAGGCGGCGGCCGAAGCGGTCGGCGATCCAGCCGCCGACTGGGCTGAGGAAGGCGTAGACCCATTTGAACTGGCCGAGCATGCGGCCCCAGTTGGCGTCGGAGCCGATGTCTGGGAGGTCGTTCATGACGGACGACTTCATGGCGGCGAGCATCTGGCGGTCGAGGTAGTTGAGGAGGGCGACGGGGGCGAGGAGCATGACGGTGAGCCATGCGAGGGCGGGGAGGGCCTGCGGGCGCGGGGCGGTCATGGTGGGGGGGCAGGGGAGAAGAGATCGACCTGCGGGGAGCGGACGCCGGGGCGGGATTCGCCGCTGGGGATGGCGAAGCCGGAGGCAAACGGGATGCAGGGGGCGGTGACGCGCGGGGAGGGCATGGAGCCGGAGACGGACCATGTGTTGGTGGCGATGTGGTACTGGAGGAGACGACCGGGGAAGCCCGGGTGTTTGTCAGGAGGGGAGAAGCCTGCGAGGGCGCCGTCGTCGCCGCCGAGGATGTGGATGATGCCGTGTTGGAGCGGGGCGGGTGAGGGAGCGGCGGCGGAGGGGAAGGGGAGGTCGGCGAGTTGCTGCCATCCGGAGGCGGGCGAGTAGCGCCATGCGTCGCGGAGGTAGCGGCGGGAAATTTTGCTGTTTTTTGGTTCGAGGGCGGCGCCGCCGAAGAGGTAGAAGGCGTGGTGGTCGGCGGCGGCGGCGGGGAGGATGCGCGGGGCGGCGGGGAGAGGGGGGAGTTCGCGCCAGTGGGGGGATTCGCCGTGGAAGCGGGCGGTGAAGACGCGGTTGGAGGCGGA
>QQNF01000020.1 GCA_003402705.1 Verrucomicrobiota bacterium
CCCCCACCCCTCCCCCACCAGCACCGGCCCCCCGCCCGTAAACCCCCCCTCTTTTCACCCGACAGAAACCCCGGTGTGCGCCCCGCGCCCCCGGGGTTCTCTGCGCCCACCCCTCTCCCCATCTCGGCCTTGTCGCCCCGCCAGCGAAGCACCACCATCCCCCATTCGCCAGTCACCTCACAACTCGCGAACGGAGGGGGGACATTCCTGTCCCCCACCCCCCGCAGCAAGGCCGTCCCGGCCTTGTCGCTACCGCCAGCAAAGCACCATCCTCCCCCGCCCCGTGTCCCAACGGGACACCGCATACCCGCCCAAAGCATCGCTCCGGGCGCATCCCCCACAAGAACCCACTCGCGTCCTCACCGTCAATAAGGTCAATACCGTCAATACAGTCCATTCGTCGCCCCTGTCCCACCACCACCCACCTCTCGCCTCCCCCGCCCCGTGTCCCAACGGGACACCGCATATCAGCCCAGAGCATCGCTCTGGGTACCCCAACGCCCCCACCTCCGCGTTCTGAAGGAACGCCCCATACCAGCCCAAAGCATCGCTCTGGGCGGCTCCCTCACAAGAATCCGTCGCGTCCATAACGTCAATGCGGTCAATAAGGTCCATCCCTGTCCATGGTCGTCCACCCGTGGACCTAAACCCACCAAGCCATCCCGTCCCCTAATCGACTCCTCACGACCCTCCGCCCGTGTCCCAACGGGACATCGTATACCAGCCCAGAGCATCGCTCTGGGTACCCCAACGCCCTCCACCCCCGCGTTCTGAAGGAACGCCCCATACCAGCCCAGAGCATCGCTCTGGGCTACCCGTCCCCTCCGCTCCCGCCCACTTCAGCAATGCCCCAAAACCATGCAAAATCCTTCCCTCCCCGGTTGGTCCGGACATAACGGACTCCACTCCATCATATCCATTGAAATTCAGCCACTTGCAAGCCCCGAGAACCGCCGGCACGCCCCGGTTGCAAATGCATATTCCACCAGATATGGTGAAGCAATCACCTGTTAGCCACAAGAAAGTAGCCTCATGAATGCTGATCAGATTGCCGAGATTCGGCCCGCTTTACGAGAAGTCATCGACGGCGCGCCCGACACTTGCGTGACATTTGAAGTCGAGGGCAATCAAGCACGGTGGCTACAGGTCGTCGATCACACTATTAACGCGGCATACCCCCACGCCGAAGAGCCCGAACCAAGATTGGGGGCGCTGCCTAAAGTTTCGGGACTGCGACTTACTGGATGGGAGGCCCATAAGTTTGTGACGCTTGAACTGCCTGACTGGGATGTGGGATCCCTTGCGACGTGGATCGATGCCTACTTTGTTGCGGTTTTGGCTTGTGAAGCTGGGGACTACCACGTCGATGTCACCTACGAGACGCTATAATGAAGAAGGCGAACATTCAAGGTGCGTCATGCAACCACTACCATCCGCCCTGTTTAGATGATTCCTTGTAATTACAAAACCAACCCCGTCATCGGCGTGCGCCCCCGCTGGTAGGGGTGCCTGCGCTCACCGCTCACCCAACTCCTGGGCGTCTCCTCCCATGTCGCACCAGGCTACCAAGACTGGTTTCCCGAATGCTGATGTAGCCGCCTTTCGGCTTCCTGTCGCGCCGCGTCCGGCGCCGCACGGATCGACTCGTTGGACGGCGCGCGGCCGTTCATCGACTGACACAGGGCTCTGCGTTTCCAGCCTGACAGGATTCGGCCGATGATCACCATGGGCCTGCTTGGCAGCACGGGCAGAGGTGTTCACGCTTTACGGTTCCTCGTCCATCGTTTCTGGCGGCAGCGGGTTGACTGGGCGCGGGGTTTGCAGGACTCCGGTCACTGCATTGCTCTCCGTCCTCCGGTGACGCGTCCGATCAGTTCGGCAGCGCCCCGCTCACCACCGTCCCCATCGCACAAACGACACCCACTTGCCGGATGTTCTACCACCACTCGCCGCCCCATACCGCACCATTCCCTCAAAGGCCTTTGCTCGGCCCCTCAACGGAACTCCGCACTCTCAATGTAAGCCACCCACGCCTTCTCCAGCGCCGCCGTGTTCTCCAACCCGTAGAACTTCGCAATGTCGTCCGGCTCCGGAATCTGATTCGATGTGCTGATCCGCTCGCACAACTTGTTGAACGCCGACAGCTTCTCCTGCGAACTCTGCAGGAATCGAGCAAACGAATACGCCAGCACCGTCGTCACCTCGTCCGCAGTCTCCTGGTCCTTCCCAAACAATTCCGCAATCGCCGCCCGCGCATCCCCCTTCTTCACACGCTTCTTCAACTCCGGTGCCCAGCTCTTCGCATCCTTGAACCCACCCACCCCGGACACATCATTTCCCGTCCCCGTCGCCCGCAGAATGCTCGTCTCTGACCGACCCGTCAGCAGGATCTCTTTGTAATACGCATGACCCGTGAAAATCGCAAAACTCCCCGCCGCCCCGATCCCTGACACGCCGCCCGCCTGAATGTTCAGCATGTCCGACGCCAGACAGTGCGTCCGGAACGGAATCCACACGCCCTTGATGAAATTCGGCTTCGCCTTCCCGCCATACTGGCTCCGCTCAAATGCCCGGAACACCCGCAGTTGGGTATGCACCCCCTGGTCGTCCGCCACCTTCGCAGGCAGATAAATCGTCCCCGACGCACTCTTCGGCCACGTCGCCCGAGTCTTCCCGGCCTGATCCTTCTGCCCAGCCTCGTTCAGCATGTCCGCAAACCAGCTCCCAGCGTCCTCATACGCTTCCTCGTCATTCACCAGCATGATCGCCATCTTCCGGTCCTTCCACTTCTGCGTGAACGTGCTGTGGAAAAACGCCGTATCCAGCCACAGCCGCTCCGCCAGTTCCGCCACATCCATCGGATCCACCGGCTTCATGAACAGCACCTTGAAATGCGGGGTCTCACAAACATTGTACGACCGATCATTCACTTTGAACAACCCCGCCGCCTTGTTGTAAACCTTCGTGTCCAGCTTCGCATCCTTCGCCGGATTCGGCAGTTTCGGCTTCGCCCCGGTCGGCGTGCTCCCCGCAAGGCTCTTCGTCTTGTCCTCAGGCGCAAACTCATTCACATAATCCTGATCCGCAAAACTCAGGCTCGTCATCGGCACTTTGCTGATCCGCCCGTCCTTGTCCCGCAACTCCACGTCCGCTCCCAGCCGCCGCAGCAGCTCTGCCTCGAGCACTCGCCCGTCAATGCTGATCCACGTCCTCGGCTCCGCCGCCCCGGTCGGCATCATCATCGCTAGCAGCAATGCGGCTCCCGCTCCGCGCGTCATCAGGAATCGATGGAATTTCGGCTTCATAGGCTTCCCCCAATAATCCCGCTCACCCCTCCGTTGTCCACGATGAATTCATCAAATAAACATCAAATAAACCCGCGCCACCGCGCCGCTTCTCTGCTTTCCGCCCTATCGCGGACCTCCGCCGGATTCACTTGCCGAAGTGCCCCGGCGAAGGCAGATTCATCACCGAAAATGAAACAACAGCTCCGCCTCCTCACCTTCCCATCATGAACCGCTCCCGCCTCGCCCTCTCCGCGCTCTGCGCCTCCGCTCTCCTCTCGCTCCTCGCCACCGCCGACGCCCAGCAGGCCGCCGCCTTCCGCCGCTTCACCCTCCGCGACGGCAAAACCTTCTACGGGGTCATCACCACCAAATCCTCGACCTCCGTCACGTTCACTCTTCAGAACGGCAAACCCAGCACCCAGCCGATCCGCGCCCTCAGCGAACCCGATCAGCAGTTCGTCCGCAAATGGACCAAATTCAAAGACGACCTCCTCAATAACGCCGAGTTCGCCTCCCTCACCGTCAAGGAAATGCTCGAACTCCGCGGCTACCAGTCGTTCGAATTCGACATCGAGGGCAACCACATCTTCGTCGATGGCGAGGTCGGTGGCAAATCCATGCGCTTCATGATCGACACCGGTGCCCACTCGTCCATCATCCACGACGGCTCCGCCAAAGAAGCCGGCCTCGAAATCGGGCCCTACGACCAGGAAATCCGCGGCGTCGCCGGTTCCCAGAAGGCCGCCGTCACCCGCATCAGTGTCCTCAAACTCGGCGACACCGTCGTCGAAAACCGTAAACTCCTCGCCACCGACTTCGTCCCCATCGGCGGCGGCCCCGGCCAGTTCGAAGTCATCTTCGGCGCCGACTTCCTCCGCGAACTCGACGCCGTCATCAGCTACCGCGAGGGCCGCATCTTCCTCAAACCTGACAACATCGTCAAGAAAGCCGCCCCCGAAGGCAAACCCGCCCCAGCCGCCGCCTCCGGCCCCAAAGCCGACTTCCGCCGCTGGACCAGCTCCGACGGTGCCAAAACCTTCCAGGCCGCCCTCGTCGAAAAATCCGACAAAGACGCCACCTTCCGCATGCAGGGCGACAAACTCGTCAAACTCGAACTCGACAAACTCAGCGAGGCCGACCGCGAAATCGTCACCAAATGGAGCAAACTCCGCGACGACCTCACCAAGAGCCCGGAATGGCGCACCCTAACCGTCAAGGAACTCCTCGAACTGCGCTCCTACCAATCCTTCGAATACCGCCTCGAAGGCAATCACATCCTCGTCGATGGCAAAATCGGCGACACCAAAACCCGCTTCCTCATCGACACCGGCGCCCACTCCTGCACCATGGACTACAAGTTCGCCAAGGAAACCGCCAAACTCGAGGTCGGTAAACTCGGCGAAACCATGGTCCGCGGCATCGGCGGCGAAGCCCCCGCCGCCTTCACCAAAATCCCCGTCATCACCCTCGGCGACGCCGTCATCCGCGACCGCCAGGCCATCTCCGCAGAAATCCACAAGGGCGGCATCGGCGGCGAAGGCAACCACGACGCCCTCTTCGGCGCTGAATTCCTCCGCGAACTCGACGCCGTCATCAACTACAAGGAAGGCCGCATGTTCCTCAAACCCGACAACTCGGACAAACCAGACAGCACCACCAAACCCGCCGACGCCCCCAAAAAGGACGCCGCCGCCCCAGCCGAGCAAAAAAAATAACACTTCCCTAATCGATCCCTTCTCCCCAGAGGCAGCCGCTCCCCGCGGCTGCCTCTTTTGCGTCCCCCACCGCCACATGCAAAGTGACCGAGGCATCCTGCCTGTGACTTCAACGCCAAAGTCGCCATAACAAGCCGTCCCGGCCTTGTCTCTGCCGCCACAAAGCAGTATCCACTGCACCTCGCCTCCACCTCAGCCCAACTCCGCCCCGCCACCTCCCATGAAACCACTCTTCCTCCTCATCCACGTCCTCCTCGCCCTATCCACCCTCTCCTCCCACGCCGCCCCGAAACAAATCCGCGTCTTCGTCGCCCTCTGCGATAACAAATCCCAGGGCATCATCCCCGTCGGCGAAAAAATCGGCAACGGCGACACCCCCGACGCCAATCTCTACTGGGGCTGCTCCGACGGCTTCGGCTCGCTCTTCCCACGCAGCAAGCTCTGGAAGGTCACCGACTCCCGCAAAGACGTCTCCCCCACCATCCTCCGCCGTCTCTCCCTCCACCACACCTCCGCCGACCTCGATCTCGTCGCCGATGCCTACCGCGGCTCACAGATCCAGCAATGCCTCAAGGACTTCGAATCCGCCGCCGCCTCCGGCAAATTCGACCTCGTCGCCTTCATCGGCCACAACGGTCTCATGGACTTCCAACTCCCACCTCCTCCCATCACCAAAGGCAATAAAACCGACGTCGCCGTCCTCTGCTGCCTCAGCGACAAATACTTCTCCCCGCGCCTCACCGCCGCCGGCTGCCGCCCCATCCTCATGACCTCCCAACTCATGTACCCCGGCGCTTTCCTCCTCCAAGCCGCCATCGAATCATGGCACTCCGGCGCCTCCACCGCCTCCATCCGCTCCGCCGCCGCCGCCGCCTACGCCAAAAATCAGCACATCTCCCGCAAAGCCGCCTCCGGGGTCTTCGCCAATCTCACTCCCTCCCCTCAACCATCCCCTCAACCATCTTCTCCCGCCTCATCCCCTCAACCCTCTTGCCCACCCCCCTCCCGCATGCCATGACGCCCCCAAAGCTCGTCCTCGCCATGCCTCCACTCCACCGCTGTCTCCGCGCCCTCGCCTCCGCAGGCCTCGCCGCCCTCACGCTCCTCGCCTCCGCCTGCTCCCACTCCAATACCCGCGTCGTCGTCAGCGTCTCCCAGCAACGCCTCGGCCTCTACAAGGACGATCAACTCAAGGCCCGCTACCGGATCTCCACCTCCAAATTCGGCATCGGCGACCGCCCCCGCTCCAACTTCACTCCCCTCGGCCGTCTCGTCATCGCCCACAAAGTCGGCGGCAGCCAACCCTCAGGCATGAAATTCAAAAGCCGCCGCCCCACCGGCGAAATCGTCCGACCCAACTCCCCCGGACGCGACCCCATCGTCACCCGCATCCTCTGGCTCCGCGGCACCGAACCTCAGAACCGCAACACCTTCCGCCGCTTCATCTACATCCACGGCACCCCCGAAGAATACAAACTCGGCCGCCCCGCCAGCTACGGCTGCGTCCGCATGTCCAGCCGCGATGTCATCTCCCTTTACAACGCCGTCCCTCGCGGCACCAGAGTCGACATCGTCCGCGGCCCGCTCCCCTCCTCTCAGCACCTCCCCTGATTGTCAGTCTTTCTTTCGTTTTCTCGCTTTCACCATTGACGGACCGCCACCCACGGTATTCAACAATCAAGCGCCGCCTCAGCCCTCGGGAATTCGAAGAACCCCTGCAATGCTTGCCATGATTGGACCCTCAGCGGCGCATCACATTCGTGACCTCAGCCATGACTCCCGCCCCAAAAACGCGTGCGTCTCGGCCCCCCTGTCATCTCCGCATCTCTCAATCAATTCTCTCTCCTGACCTAATCTCATGGCCAATGTCGAACTGGATGGTGGCATCAAAATCTACCTGCGCGAAATCGGCAAGACCGCGCTCCTCACCCCGGAACAAGAGGTAGAACTCGCCGCCAAAATCAAAAAAGGCAGCAAGCGCGCCCGCGATCACATGATCAAGGCCAACCTCCGCCTCGTCGTCAAAATCGCCCAGGACTACGCCAACTACGGCCTCCCTCTCCTCGACCTCATCTCCGAAGGCAACATCGGTCTCATGAAGGCCGTCGAACGATTCGACCCCAATAAAGGCGGCAAACTCTCCACCTACGCCGCATGGTGGATCAAACAAAGCATCAAACGCGCCCTCGCCAACCAGTCCAAGACCATCCGGCTCCCCGTCCACATGGTCGACAAGATCTCGAAAATGCGGCGGGTCGCCATGTCGATGTCGGAAGACCTCGGCCGCGAACCCACCGATGACGAACTCTCCGAAGAAATCGGCATCGATCGCGCCAAACTCGCCCAACTCAAGGCCGCCAGTCTCCGCCCAGCCTCCCTCGACGCACCCATCTCCGACGACGATTCCACCGAATTCGGCGAAATCATCGGCGACGACCGCGCCCAGACGCCGCACGAAATCCTCAGCCACCGCAACATGCACGACCAGCTCGACGGGCTGCTCGACGTGCTCGACGAACGCGAAAGAAAAATCATCGACGCCCGCTTCGGCCTCAACGGCCATAAGCCCAAAACACTCGAAGAGGTCGGTCAGGAATTCGGCGTCACCCGCGAACGAATCCGCCAGCTCCAGAACATCGCCCTCAAAAAACTCCGCCGCGCCCTCCAGAAAAAGGAAGACCCAGGCCCGAAACCCCTCAAGGGAGCCAAAGGCAAAAAAGGCACCAAAGCCGAACTCGCCGCCCCAGGCCCAGACTTCGAAGAAGACCTCGGCGACGACTTCGGCATGGAGGAATTCTAATTCCCATCCCGGAACCACCACATCCATCTTCCGCTCAGACCGCCGCCGTCACCAGACCGCGGCGGTCTTTTTTTTACCCACTCACATATCCCCATATCCCTCCCCACCGCCCCATCCCCCTTTTTCATTCGACATCAAACAGCATTAGACTTTAAGGTTTCCGGGGTAAATTCTCATCATGGCCCGTCGGAAAGACATCGCGGACGATCCCCCTCCCGCCGCCGATCCAGCCCCCCCTGAACAGGTGGTTGAACCAGCGGAAGAAGTCGTGCGCTCCCACTACGAAAAGACTCGCAAGAGTCTCATCGAACGCCTCGGCAATTGGGAGGACCAGCGCTCATGGGACGAGTTCTACCGCACCTACTGGCGCCTCATCTACGGCGTCGGCCTCAAAAGCGGGCTCCGCCCCGAAGAAGCCCTCGACGTCGTCCAGGAAACCATCCTCGCCATCGCCAAACAAAGCCGCGAACACCGCTACGACCCCAAAGCTGGTTCCTTCAAGGTCTGGCTCATGAACATGACCCGCTGGCGCATCGGCGACCAATTCCGCAAACGCGCCAAGGACACCGCCATGCAGAAATTCCCGGACGAGGACGACCGCAAAACCTCCACCCTCGACCGCTTCGCTGACCCAAAAGCCCAGAAACTCGACGGCATCTGGGACCTAGAATGGAAACAGAATCTCGCCGACCGCGCCGTCGCCACCGTCAAACAACGAGTCTCCCCCCGCCAGTTCCAGATCTTCGACGCCTACGTCATCAAGGGCTGGTCCGTCAAAAAAGTCATGACCGAACTCGGCGTCAGCATGGCTCAGGTCTACCTCGCCAAACACCGCGTCGGGGGCCTCATCAAGAAAGAGATCGCGGAACTTGAAAAGCAGCTCATCTAAGCTCGTCGCCATCCGTACCGATCCCCCGCGCATCCCCGACCACGAGGTCCTGCGCTGCATCGGCAGGGGCAGCTATGGCGAGGTCTGGCTCGCCAAAAGCGTCACCGGAGCCCTCCGCGCCGTCAAAGTCGTCCGCCGCGAAGACTTCGAACTCGACCGTACCTTCGAACGCGAATTCGACGGCATCCGCAAATTCGAACCCATCTCCCGCGACCACCAGGGCCTCGTCCACATCCTCCACGTCGGCAGAAACGACGACGAAGGCTTCTACTACTACGTCATGGAACTCGGCGACGACCGCGACCGCGGGAGCCGCATCGACCCCGCTGAGTACGAGGCCCGCACCATGGGCACCGACCGCACCGCCCACCGCCGTCTCTCCATCGAGGAATGCATCGACCACGGCATCACCCTCTCCGACGCCCTCGTCCACCTCCACGAACACGGACTCACCCACCGCGACATCAAGCCTTCCAACATCATCTTCGTCAACGGTAAGGCCAAACTCGCCGACATCGGCCTCGTCGCCGCAGAAGGCCAGCACACCTACGTCGGCACAGAAGGCTTCGTCCCCCCAGAAGGCCCAGGCTCCGCCTCCGCAGACCTCTACAGTCTCGGCATGGTCCTCTACGAAATGTCCACCGGCAACGACCGACTCCAGTTCCCAGAACTCCCAGACGACCTCGGCAACGCCGTAAACCGCCCCATGTGGCGCGCCCTCAACGACGTCGTCTGCAAAGCCTGCGCCCCCAATCCCAAAAAACGCTTCCCCGGCGCTCGCCCCATGGCCGACGCCCTCCGCGCCGCCCGCAAGGTCCGCCACAACCGCTTCGCATGGCTCCGCCGCGCCGCCGCACTCCCCATCTACAGCGCCATCGCCGCCTTCTCCCTCCTCGTCTGGCGTCACCAGGGCGATCTCCCATGGCCCCCAGGCCGCTTCCACGACCTCAATACCCCTCTCCCTCCAGTCTCCGGTGCCGTCTTCTTCGAAAGCACCCCCAAAGGCGCAGACATCTACTTCCAGGGCCGCTCTCTCGGCAAAACCCCCGCCACCATCGACGCCATCCCCGTCGGAGCCGCTGACTTCACGCTCCGCCTCGCCAGACACCGCGAAGCCTCCGTCCACATCGACCAGATCATCCCCGGCGGCACCGTCGCCCCTTCTCCAGTCAAGCTCTCCTTCTACGACCCACCCGTCCCCGGCCAGCCATGGACCAACAGCATCCGCATGCTCTTCGACCCACGCGGGCTCTCCCACGTCTCCCGCTGGCCCGTCAGCTACGACCAATTCCGCGAGGTCCTCCAGATCATGTCCGGCACCGTCATCGACGAAAACTTCGGCGACCAGGGCACCATCTACATGATCAGTGTCCCCCCGGAAGAAGCCCTCCGCTACTGCGACCGCCTCACCGAATCCGAACGGCTCTCCGGCTTCCTCCCAGACGACTGGTGCTACCGCCCGGAACCCTACACCCCAAAAAAATCGCCCAACCCAGCCTCCCCGGAACTCAAAGCAGGTGCCACCATCTGCTTCCGCTGCGTCGCCGAACGCACCGGCAAGGTCGTCTTCGAAAGCATCCCCTCCTCCGCACGCGTCTTCGAAAACGACCGTCTCCTCAAACTCACGCCTTTCACCATGTACGGCCGCCGCACCGGCCCCGTCAAATTCACCGTCACCTTCGACGGCTTCGAAGACGCCATCGTCGAAGGCGATGTCCCCTCCGGCGGCACGCTCCTCCTCAAGGCCCAACTCAAACAAAGCCGCCGCCCCGTCACCGGCAAGGAATGGCAGAATAGTCTCGGCATGGTCTTCCAACCCGTCGACCAACTCTTCTTCAGTCAGTGGGAAACCCGCGTCCAGGACTTCGCAGCCTTCGCCGCCGCCTCCGCCACCGCCATCCGCCCACCCTCCCCTCCTGTCCCCGCCCCACCAGACGGCACCCACCCAGTCACCCGCATCACCCGCACCGAAGCCCAGAACTTCTGCCGCTGGCTCACCCAGAAGGAACGCTCCGAAGGGCTCCTCGACGACCGCCGCGAATACCGTCTCCCCACCGACGCCGAATGGTCCGCCGCCGCCGGCGCTCCCGACATCGACCCGCTCCTCACTTCCCCATCCGAACGCCACCTCCGCATCACCGGGGTCTACCCATGGCTCCCCCACTACCTCTTCCCGCCTCTCCCGGACGCCGCTAACCCCAAACCCGGCGGCAATCTCGGCGACCTCACCGCCGCCCGCTCCGGCGCCCTCAACGCCATCGCCCCGGAACAGGTCAAAGCCGTCGATCAACTCGCCTACGACGACGGCACCCCCTTCACCGCCCCAGTCGGCTCATTCCGCATCGCCGAATTCAAACTCCACGACATGGCAGGCAATGTCTCCGAATTCGTCGCCGACACCTACGGCGGCAAAAACCCCGCCAACGCCCCCTTCGCCGTCACCCGCGGTGCCTCATGGGCCACCCCAGCCACCTCCATCCTCGAACTAAATACCCAGTTCCGCCGCGCCGTCGCCCCAGACGCCGAACCCGACTCATGGACCGGCTTCCGCGCCGTCCTCGCCCCCGTCATCACCTCTCCCTCAAAAGACGGCCCCTCCACCAATCCCAATCCTTCCCCAACCAGCCCCGCGTTCCCCTCTCCCAACCCGCCAGTCTCCCCGGAACCGCCACGCTGACTCCCCCGCCTGTCTCTCCTCCCCGTCATGCGCCGTCTGCTGCCAATCCACTCATTCGTCCCCTCCGTGGCGCTCGCGCTCACGCTCTCGGCCGAATCAAGTATCGCAGACATCACCACCATCTTCTGGATCGGCGGACAATAGTCCGAAAATAATCCGGTCCCCAACCACGCCAGCAGCTGATACCGCCAGTGGCAACTCAACTTCGGCGGCTACGACAACCCGACATGAAAAACAATTTTGAAATTCGCGCCAAACTCACTGACATCGTGACGGCAAAGCTGAAGGAGGGGTGCCCCGATGACCACATAATCGCCTTCGTCGAAGCGGCGGGTCGTGACATGGGTGCAAGCACATCTACAATCTCCCGCGTCCTTCTGGAAGCGAACTTACGTCGGAGGGCCGTGCGTACCGACTGCGGCATGCAGAAACCAAAAGACCCCGCAATCGTGGAGGCAGAAGTGAAGTCCCTTCTGTCCAGTTGTAGCAAAGGGGAGCGGGTCACCATTCTGGCGCGACTCACCAGATGGGCGGCGGGCGCAGGATGATCCGCGCCGTCCTCGCCCTCGTCTCCTCCCCGTCCGTAGAGAGCCACTCGGCCAATCCCAGTTCTTCCCCAACCAACCCGCCAGTCTCCCCGGAACCGCCACGCTGACCCCACCCGCCCGGCTCTCCCGGTTTCCCGTTGCGGGCACACCCCGCCATGGCAAAGTACCCTCCCCGCCCGTCTTTCCTCCCCGTCATGCGCCGTCTGCTGCCAATCCTCTCATTCGTCCCGTCCGTGGCGCTCGCGCTCACGCTCTCGGCAGGATCCAGTCTCGCAGACATCACCACCAAAAAAACCTCCAAGTCCAGCTCGTCCTCGTCCTCCAAAAAACCCGCGGCCCCTCAGAAACCAGCAACGAAACCCGCCGCCAAACCGGCCCCCAAACCCGCGGCCTCCTCCACACCGGAAAAACCCGCCACCACCTCCTCTGGTGCCCGCGGCGCCATCGGCGCCATGGCCCCCATGCCTCGCGTCTACGCCCCCACCCGCGCCCGCGACGCCGCCCCCAAATACCCGTGGCGCAAGGACATCGTCACCACCATCTTCTGGATCGGCGAACAACCATCCGAAAATAACCCGGTCCCCAATCACGCCAGCAGCTGGGACCGCCAGTGGCAACTCAACTTCGGCGGCTACGACAACCCGGACCGCGACGCCCGCACATGGGACTTCTGCCCAAAAGGCTTCACCCCAGGCCTCAACCCGTTCTACGTCGCCCTCCCCTTCAACGACCTCACCAACCCCGAAGTCGCCCGCCGCATCCCATGGTTCAAAGCCCGTAAAGCCGATGGCTCCAAAAGCGTCTGCAAAGACGTCTGGCTCTCCATCCGCTGCGGCAACAAAACCTGCTTCGCCCAATGGCAGGACTGCGGCCCCTTCACCACCAGCGACCACGCCTACGTCTTCGGCGGCAGCCAACCCATGAACAAGGAAAACAACGGCGCCGGCCTCGACGTCTCCCCAGCCGTCCGCGACTTCCTCGGCATCTCCTCCGGCGCACGCTGCGACTGGCGCTTCTGCGAGGAATCTGAAGTGCCCGACGGCCCATGGAGCCGCTACGGCGCTAATAACACGTTCCTCACCAAAGACGCCCGCAACAACGAGCGCATCCGCAGACAATACGAGGAACTCGTCCGCAAACGCGAGGACTGGCTCAAAAAACAAGCCGCCACCCGCGTCATCAAGTAACCAACGCCTAGCAAGGCAGGGACGTGCTCCTGCACGTCCGAATCACCAAGCGACAGGAGGGGGGACATTCCTGTCCCCCTCACCCCATAAGGGTAGGGACGTGCTCCCGCACGTCCGCATCACCACACCCTGCCTTTGCAGGCACAGCCTAACTCCTCCCTAGCCACCCACCCCTCACTTCTTGTCCAGATTCGCCTTCAGATCCTCCTCCGCCACCCGCGAATCCACTCCCCCCGCAGGCACCTCCGCCTTCGCCACCCACACCAGCGCATTCAGAATCACCCGCCGGAAATCCGCATTCCCCCAGTTCAGGTGAAAATGCCCGCCCGTAAACCCGAACCCGCGCCCGCCATCCTTCCGCTCCACCGCCCACATCATCGCCTCGCTCCGCCCGCTCGCCGCCTGAATGTGAGGATACGGCCCCGCAGGATACACATACGGCCCATTCCGAACCTTGTCCGTCGGCTTCGCCACCAGCAACGGCGTGAACTTCACCCCGTCCTTCTCCCCAGCCCCGTCCGCTCCGAAATCCCCCGCAAACCGCATGTTGAAATACCACTCATCCTTGATCTGAAACGGCTGCACCCCACGCGTCACCGGATGCTCCGGGAACGCCTTGAACTCAGGCTCCCAGATCGGATTGCACGAAAACTGATGCTCGTAATAACCACCCACAAAATCCTTGAACGCCGGCCCGCCTCGCTCCGCAGGCACCTCCACGCCGTAATGCATGAACCCGATCCCGCACCCCTTCGCCGCTAACGCTTTCATCTTCTCCAGATGATCCCCCTGCAGCGCCGGATGCCCCCCACCGCCATCCGCATAAATGATCACCGCATCCGCCTTCTCCAGCACCGCCTCATCCTTCACCCACCCCTGATCATGCCGGTCAAAAACCACCCCAGGCACTCCCTTCAGACACTTCTCCAGCAACAACGACCCCGCACGGAATTCATGCATCCCCGGCGGATGACTCGGCCGCCCCGCTATAAACACAATCCGCTTCGGCTCCGCCGCCCGCACCGCAGGCATCACAGCACTCACAGCAACCATCAGAAAAACAGCTCGGCAAATCATGGTCTTCATTGCGGAAATCTGACCACCCACCATCACCCCACTCAAGCGCTCTCTTCACCGCATTTACCCCCCCACCCCAATCCCCATTCCCCTGCCCCCCTCCGCATTCCCGGGACGTTTCCCAAACCATTCCTCCCCCCACCGTCGCTTCCCTCACGCACTTCCCACTTCACCCTCCCTTTCCACTTGCATCCAATCTGAATTTCTGTAATTTTTATAAATACCACAAATCTCCACCCTCCTTCCCCACCTCAAAACCCATTCCCATGACCCCAAATCCCATCGCCCTCTCCCTCATCTACGCCGGTCTCACCGGCGTCCTCGCCGCCCAGAACCCGCTCATCGCCCCGCCGCCCCCTCAAGGCAACGGGCCAGCCACCGTCCCAACCGCTCCGGTCCCCCAACCAGACCCCACCGCCCAGCCCGACTTCCCTAAAATCGAAGACGTCCTCCGCGGTTTCGAAAAAGTCGTCAGCACCGCCGACGGCCGCAAATCCTTCTACACGCTCTGGAGCCGCGGCAAGGACCAGCAGCTCTTCGCAGAACTCCCCAAGGAATTCGCCGGCCAGCGCCACTACCTCGCCCTGACCGTCGCCAGCGGCGACGACTACGCTGGCCTCCAGGCCGGTGACCTCTACTTCTACTGGCGCCCCTACGGCAAACGCCTCGCCATGGTCACCCCGGAACTCGGCATCCGCTCCACCGGCGATAAAGCCAGCCAGGACAGCATCAAACGGCTCTTCACCGACCGCGTCGTCCTCGACATGCCCATCCAGGGCATCATGCCAAACGGCGGCCCTATCATCGACCTCGACGAACTCGTCGTCATGCACGCCGAAAAATTCTTCGGCGCAGAAGCCGCCGGCACGAATAAGGGGCTCTACAAAATCAAAACCGCCAAGGCCTTCCCTAACAACGTCGAAATCGCCATCGAAGCCCCCACCGCCGGCGGCAAACTCCGTACGTTCCACTACAGCTTCAGTCTCATCCCCGACAACACCGGCTACCAGCCGCGCATGGCCGATGAACGCGTCGGCTACTTCACCACTTCCTACTCCGACTTCGGCAAATTCACCCCAGAAGAAACCAAAATGCGGTTCATCAACCGCTGGCATCTCGAAAAGGCCGACCCCTCCCTCAAACTCAGTCCGCCCAAAACCCCGATCATCTTCTACATCGAACACACCACCCCCATCCGCTACCGCCGCTGGGTCAAGGAAGGTGTCGACATGTGGAACAAGGCCTTCGAAAAAGTCGGGCTCGTCAACGCCATCCAGGTCTACTTCCAGGACGCCAGCACCGGCGAACACATGGAAAAAGACCCCGAAGACGTCAACTATAACTTCATCCGCTGGCTCTCCAACGGGGTCGGCACCGCCATCGGGCCCTCCCGCACCCACCCGCTCACCGGCCAGATCCTCGACGCCGACATCGTCCTCACCGACGGCTGGATCCGCCACTGGTGGCGTCAGTACAACGACATCGTTCCGCAACTCGCCATGGAAGGCGCTTCCCCGGAAACCCTCGCATGGCTCCACGACAATCCTAACTGGGACCCGCGCGTCCGTCTCGCCGCTCCCGAAAAGCGCGCCACCGTCCTCGACCAGATCAAGCGCTCCCCCATGCCCGCCCTCGGCGGTCACGCCATCGCCGCTGCCATGATGGGCGGCCCGCTCGCCGGGAAAAACGAATACGACGGTCTCGTCGGCCGCAATGTCCAGTTCAATGGCTATTGCCAGGCCGCCGACTGGATGAGCCACGGTCTCGCCCTCATGGACATGGCCATGGCCACCGCCGCCGTCGCCCCTGCCCCAGGCGATCAACTCATCGACGGCATCCCCGAAAACTTCATCGGGCCCCTCCTCGCTGACCTCACCGTCCACGAGGTCGGCCACACGCTCGGGCTCCGCCACAACTTCAAAGGCTCCAGCATCTACACATGGGCCGAAATCAACAGCGACGCCGTCAAAGGGAAAAAACCCTTCGCCTCCAGCGTCATGGACTACATCCCTATCAATGTCGTCGCCAAAAAAGACGTCCCCCAGGGCGACTACGGCATGATCACCGTCGGACCCTATGACGACTGGGCCATCGAATACGGCTACACCTTCGAGAAGGACCTCAAACCCATTCTCGCTAAGAACACCCAGCCGGAACTCATGTACGCCACCGACGAAGACACCGGCGGCCCCGACCCACGCGCCCGTCGCTACGACTTCGCCAAGGACCCCATCGCCTTCGCAGAAAATCAGATGACGCTCGTCCGCGAACACCGCGGCAAGCTCCTCGACAAGTTCGTCAAGGACGGCGACTCATGGTCCAAAGCACGCCGCGGCTACCAGCTCACCCTCCAAACCCAGGTCCAGGCCGTCATGATGATGGCCAACTGGCTCGGCGGCAGCCTCACCACCAGAAACCGCAAGGGCGATCCTAACGCCGGTGCCCCAGTCGAACCAGTGCCCGCCGCCACTCAGCGCGAGGCCCTCAAGTTCGTCCTCGCCAACACGTTCCCGGACGACTCCTACGGACTCAGCCCTAACCTCCTCAAGTTCCTCACCGTCGACAAATGGTTCGACATGGAAAACAACTTCGAGGAACCCAACTGGCCAGTCCACGACCGCGTCCTCGGCATCCAGGCCAGCGCCATGACCGCCATCCTCAACCCGGTCACCCTCAGCCGCGTCTTCGATAACGAATTCCGCACCGCCGCCGATCAGGACGCCCTCACCCTCCCAGAGGTCCTCGCCACCGTCCGAGCCGCCGCATGGACCGAACTCGACAACGTCGACGCCAACCAGAAGTTCAACGACCGCCAGCCGCTCATCAGCAGTCTCCGCCGCAACCTCCAGCGCGAACACATCGACCGGCTCGTCGACCTCGCCAACAACAAGCTCGGCAGCGCCCCAGCCGCGAAACCCATCAGCGACCTCGCCGCCACCCAACTCGCCGAACTCCGCGACAAACTCAATGCCGCCGCCGGCAACGCCAACCTCGACAACTACACTCGCTCCCACCTCCGCGAAAACAGCGCCCGCATCACCAAAATGCTCGACGCCCGCTACGTGGTCGTGAAGTAACCTCCTCAAGGCTCGCCTAACACCATAAACCCCGCGAACGCCGGCCCCACAAAGGCCGGCGTTCTGCGTTCCACCCTCTCCTTTCTGAGATGAACAAGCCTCCTTTGCTGTCAGGCTCGCAACAAGCAAGGTGGCACGGGCATCCTACCTGTGACCCCAAAGCCAAAGCCCCAGCATGGAAGCCCGGGCCTCATGCCCGAGGCCACCGCTCCCCTCCCTGCACACCAAACCCCCAATCCCCTCCCCAAAACCAGAATCCTTGTAACCTCCACGCCCCCACAGCTCAGGTAATGGATGAGCTCAATCATACGCTCACAACCATCACCAATCCATGAAATCCCATCACTCCTCCGCCGCCCTCATCCTCCTCATCGCGCTCGCCAGCGCCCTCCCCGCCACTGCCGCACCTCAATCGTCCACTCCACCCGCCGAAACCTCCAAAACCACACCCGCCAACCATCCGGAAACCATCGAACAGGCCATCCCCGTCGCCGCCCTCCTTCGGTCCGTCAAAGACTCCGACACCACCCTGTTCCTCCAGTGCTGGGACCAGCCAACCACCCGCAAAATGGGCCTCTCCACCACCACCGCCCCAAAGTGGCTCGATCAATACAAACTCGGCTTCGACAAGGCCTTCGGCACATGGTCGCCAGTCGATTTCACTTTCACCTTCACCGGCGATGCCAACTCGGGTACCGTCACCGCCACATTCAAAGACAAATCCCTGCCCCCCCTCAAAGTCGTCAGATCACTCGATGCATGGAAACTGGCCGAAAAGTAACCCTAGCAGTCGCACCACCATGGCCTCTCCATCCAGTCCCCTCTGCCCGAAATGCCGCGCCCCCATCACCCCAGGCGCACCGCAGGGCCTCTGCCCGAAATGTCTGCTCCTCGCCGTCGCCACCGACGCAGGCCCTCCCTCCCCACCACCATCTCAGGGTCCTCCTCCCTCCACGCACGACCTCGCCCCCCACTTCCCAGACCTTGAAATCCTCGATCTCATCGGCATCGGCGGCATGGGAGCTGTCTACAAGGCACGCCAGCTCAATCTCGGACGCGTCGTCGCCCTCAAAATCCTCTCCCGCTCCCTCGCCGACGACCCAGCATTCCTCGAACGCTTCGAACGCGAAGCCCGAGTCCTCGGACGCCTCAACCACACAGGCATCGTCACCATCTTCGACAGCGGCACCGCGGGACCCTTCGCCTACCTGCTCATGGAATTCGTCGATGGCGTCAATCTGCGCCAGGCCATGCAGTCCGGCGGCTTCTCACCCATGGACGCTCTAGCCGTCACCAGAGAAATCTGCTCCGCCCTCGAATTCGCTCACTCCCAGGGCATCCTCCACCGCGACATCAAACCGGAAAACATCCTCATCGACCACTCCGGCCACGTGAAAATCGCCGACTTCGGCATCGCTAAACTCATCGGCGATCACGGCAACGATCACGCAACCCTAACCACACACGGCGCCATCCTCGGCAGCATGCACTACATGGCCCCGGAACAATTCGACTCCCCCGCCCGCATCGACCATCGCGCCGATATCTACTCGCTCGGCGTCGTTCTCTACGAACTGCTCACCGGCGAACTCCCCATCGGTCGCTTCAAACCACCCTCGGAAAAATCCACCGCCGACGCCCGCATCGACGAAATCGTCATGCGCACACTCGAACGCGAACGCGACGCCCGCTTCAAGGACGTCCAGCAACTGAAAACCCACGTCGACGCCGCCACCCGCCCTGCCCCACCCTCCAGCCCCGCTCTTCCCGACCGCAAGACCACGCGCCTCGCCAGCACCGCGCTCCTCTGCACCGCCCTCAGCCTCATCATCGCAGCCCTCGGAGCCATCCCCATCTATCAGATCGAATCCATCCACCAGCGCGGCACGCCCATCCCCATCGCCGCCTTCTCCCTCTTCCTCATCGCCATCACCGCCATACCCGGTACCATCCTCGCCCTCCGCGCCCTCCGCATCCTTCGCACCCCCGATTCCCATCCCGCAGGCCTCAAACGGTCGATCATCAGCGCCCTCGCATGGCCCGCCATCGTCGTCGCCCTCATGCTCGCCTTCGCCATCGCCACCGCATTCGCCGACAACGCCGTCGGCACCGTCTCGCGCCTGCTCCTCGTCGCCCTGCTCGTCGTCGCCAGCGGCCTCGGCATCACCACAATCGCTGGTCTCTTCCGCAGCATGTCCGCACGCCCCCCATCCGCCGCTCCCACCCGCCCCCGCATCTGGCCATTCGCCACCGCCGCCTCCCTCGCACTCATCTGCTCCGCAGCCTATCTCCTCAAGGTCCGCTCTTCTAACGACACCTACCTCCACCCATCCGGCACTCGCACGGCGATGGATATCTCCCTGCAACCCGGAACCTCCTTCTCCTACCAACTCATCCGCGTCAGCACCGACGGCCACGAATCCCCCATGAACATCAACGGCCGCATCTTCGCTCCCCCCAACTCGCCGCTCCTCGCCAGTCTCGTCGTCCTTACGACCGATCGCTGGAAAAACAACGCTCACCAGCAGATCGAGATCTCCCATCACTCCCCCGTAGGATCGACCGGCAGAAAAACCATCCAGCTCGACGAACCATGGTCGTTCACCTCCTCGGGCTCAGCTCAGCTCCAGCTCACCCAAGGCCTCAAGGAACGATCCGAACTCGCCTCCCGCTCCAACTGGTACGGCAAAAAACTCGAGTCGCTCTACCTCGAAACGGTCGCCTCCCCGCCACCACCCGACCCAGCACCCTAACCGGATCATCAGCCACGCCCATGACCGCTTCCTCCTCAGTCTCCAACTTCACCGCCACCCGCTGGACGCTCGTCATCAAAGCTCAGGGCGATTCCCCCGAATCCCGCCTCGCCCTCAGCGAACTCTGTGCCGCCTACTGGAACCCAGTCTTCCTCTTCCTCCGCCGCGAAGGCCGCTCCGACGACCTCAGCCGCGATCTCACTCAGGAATTCTTCGCCCGCATCCTCGCCCGCGGCGGCATCGGCAACCCGGACCCCGCCAAAGGCCGCTTCCGCTCCTACCTGCTCGGCGCTCTCAAACACTTCCTCTCAGATCAACGTCGTCTCGCCGGCCGCCTCAAACGCGCCGGCGACGCCGCCACCGATTCCCTCGACGCTCCACCCACCGACGGCTCGCCACCCCCTCAATTCCCCGATCCCTCCGCAGCCTTCGCCGACAAATGGTTCGACCGCGAATGGGCCCTCGCCATCATGGACCGCAGTCTCTCCGCCGTCCAGTCATCCTTCGAACAGGCCGGCAAAGGCCCGCAGTTCGAGGCCCTCAAACCATGGCTCGTCGGCGACTCCGAAAACCTCTCCCAATCCGACGCCGCCGCTTCTCTCGGCATCACCAACGGAGCCGTCAAGGTAGCCATCCACAGACTCCGCAAAGCCTTCCGCTCCGCCGTGGAAACCGAAATCGCCCAGACACTCCCGTCATCCGACGACGTCGCCTCCGAACTCGCCTATCTCATCGAGGTCCTCAGCTGATCCCCCACGCCCACACCCGCCGACATGGTCCGCCCCGCAATTGCATTGTCCACCTCCCACCGGAAATTTTGCTCGAATCCCCCATCTCCTCCCGTCACCATCTTCCGCCCTCGTCGCCCCCCACATCCTCTCCCGGCCATGACCCGCCTCCTCATCCTCTGCAGCCTCGCCGCCACCCTCGCCACCGCCACTGCCCGGCATCCCAACATCCTCATCATCGTCAGCGACGACCATGGCTACGCCGACGCCGGCTTCCAGGGCAGCAAGGTCGCCGTCACCCCAAACCTCGACGCACTCGCCAAATCCGGCATCACCTGCACCAGCGGCTACGTCACCTATCCAGTCTGCTCGCCCTCCCGCGCCGGCCTGCTCACCGGTCGCTACCAGGCACGCTTCGGCCACGATAACAATCCCGTCTACGATCCGCTCGACAACAAGGAAGGCCTTCCCCTCACTGAAACCATCCTCCCTCAATTCCTCAAACGCGCCGGCTACCACACCGGCTGGATCGGCAAATGGCATCTCGGCTCAGCCCCCGCCTTCGTCCCATGGGCCCGCGGATTCGACGAATCCTTCGGCTTCATCGGCGGCGGTCACCGTTTCACCAACTGGCTGCCCGACGAACGCCAGTACTCGCTCCCGCTCATCCGCGACGGCAAACCCACCACCGACGTCCCCCCACACCTAACCCTCGCCCTCGGCAACGCCGCCGCCGCCTTCATCCGCTCCCACAAGGACCACCCATGGATGCTCTACCTCCCCTTCAACGCCCCGCACACTCCCCACGAACCTTCCCCCGACCGTCTCGAAAAATTCTCCCACGTCCCCAACCCTCAGCGCCGCAAATACCTCGCCCAACTCAGTCTCCTCGACGACACCATCGGTCTCGTCACCTCCGCCCTCGCCGACTCTAACCAGCGCGACCACACCCTGACATTCTTTTTCAGCGACAACGGCGGCCACACCCCCAGCGGATCCGACAACTCCCCTCTCCGCGCCACGAAAGGCACGCTCTACGAAGGCGGCGTCCGCGTCCCCTTCCTCGTCAGTTGGCCCGCAAAACTCCCAGCCGGCAAGCTCTACCACCACTCGGTCTCCTCGCTCGACGTCCTCCCCTCCGCCCTAGCCGCAGCCGACATCCCCATGCCCACCGACCGGAAATTCGACGGGGTCAACCTCATCCCCCATCTCGCCGGCGAGGTCTCCACTCCACCCCACACTCACCTCACATGGCGCATGCACGGCAAACAGTCCCTCGCCATCCGCTCCGACAACTGGAAGCTCATTCGCTCCGGCAACACCCCACCCGAACTCTACGACCTCGCCTCCGACTCCTCCGAATCCAAGGACGTCGCCGCCCAAAACACCGACGTCGTCACTCGTCTCTCCGCCACTCTCGATTCATGGAACCGCGAACTCATCGACCCGGTCTTCCCCGGAAGCTCGGTCAAGAACGAAGACTGGGGCCCCGGCGGCGCCAATCAGCGCAACCGCCCGAAACCCAAGCGCTCATCCCCCAAACCTCCAGACGCCAATCCGTCCACCGCCCCTAACTGATCCCACCGCCATGCTCCGCCGTCTCTTCTCCTTCCTCCTCCTCGCCGCCTCCACCCTCACGGCCGCCGAATCCATCGTCTACAAATCCACCGACAACCGCAAGCTCCACCTCCACATCGAAAAACCCTCCAACTGGAAACCCACTGACAAACGCCCCGCCGTCGTCTTCTTCTTCGGCGGCGGCTGGGTCGGCGGTTCCGCCGAGCAGTTTCTCCCTCAAAGCAAGTCCCTAGCCGATCAAGGCGCCGTCGGCATTCGCGTCGAGTACCGCACCATCCCCAAGGGCGATCCCGGCCCGCCCCTCGTCTGCTGCGCCGACGCCAAGTCAGCCATGCGCTTCGTCCGCAGTCACGCCGCCGACCTCGGCATCGACCCAACCCGCATCGCCGCCGCAGGCGGCTCGGCCGGCGGCCACCTCGCTGCCTTCACCGCCCTCGTCCCCGGCCTCGACGACCCCGCCGACGATTCCTCCATCTCCTGCAAACCCGACGCCCTCATCCTCTTCAACCCGGTCTTCAACAACGGCCCCGGCCAGTGGGGCCACCAGCGGCTCGGCAATCGCTTCCGCGAATTCTCCCCCGCCCACCACATCTCCAAAGCCGCTCCCCCGACCTGCGTCTTCCTCGGCGACGCCGACAAACTCATCGGCGTCCCCGTCCTCCGCGCATACGAAGCCGCCATGAAAGCCGCCGGCCCACGCTGCGACGCCCACGTCTATCCCAACGCCGGTCACGGCTTCTTCAACAAGGAACCCTATCTCTCCCAGACCACCAAGGAAGCGATCCAGTTCCTCGTCTCCCTAGGCTGGCTGAAAACCGCACCAACCAGCCTTCCCCTCAAAATCTTCATCCTCGCCGGCCAGTCCAACATGGAAGGTCAGGCCGTCGTCGACCTCACCGGCAAGGACTACCACTCCAACACCGTCGCCTTTGCCCCAACCCGCTCGTTCGTCCGCAAACCCGAGGACTCCCCCAACCCCGGCCACGACCACCACGAATTCGGAAACGCAGAAACCATCTTCCTCGTCGGCAACGCCCTCGGCAAGGCCATGCTGACCCTCCTCCCGAAATCCCCGCCCTGACCCCAACCATCCCAACCTCTCCCCCCATCATGAAACCTCTCTTCCACTTCCTCGCCGCCCTCGCCCTCTCCGGCATCCCGCTCGCCGCCGCCGGAAAACCTAACTTCATCATCATCAGCATCGACGACCTCGGCTACGCCGACATCGGCCCGTTCGGCTCGACCCTCAACCGCACGCCCCACCTCGACCGCATGGCCAGGGAAGGGCGCAAGCTCACCAGCTTCTATGCCGCTCCGGTCTGCTCGCCATCCCGCGCCTCGCTCATGACCGGTGCCTATCCAAAACGCGCGCTCCCCATCCCCCACGTCCTCTTCCCCGAAGGCCCCACCGGGCTCTCGCCTGACGAGGTCACCGTCGCCGAAGTCCTCAAACCATCCGGCTACGCCACCGCCATCATCGGAAAATGGCACCTCGGCGACCAACCGGAATTCCTCCCCAACGCCCAGGGCTTCGACCTCCACTTCGGGCTCCCCTACTCCAATGACATGGGCCCTGTCAGCGACGGGGTCCGCAGCGATCTCGGCAAACCCATCCCCACCGCCAAAGGCAACGGCAAAGGCCAGCCTCCTCTCCCACTCCTCCGCAACGGCAAGGTCGTGAAACGGGTCCTCCCCGATGACCAGCAGTCTCTCGTCGAAATCTACACGGACGAAGCCGTCAAGTTCATCTCCGATCACAGATCCTCCCCCTTCTTCCTCTACCTCCCCCACAACGCGGTCCACTTCCCCATCTACCCTGGCAAAAGGTGGGCCGGCAAATCAACTAACGGGATCTACTCGGACTGGTGCGAGGAAGTCGACTGGAGCACCGGCCGCATCCTCGACACGCTCCGCAAAAACCATCTCGCCGACAACACGCTCGTCATCTTCACCAGCGACAACGGCGGCACGCCCCGCGGACTCAACACTCCCCTCCGCGGCCACAAGGGCACCACCACCGAAGGCGGCATGCGCGTCCCCACCATCGCATGGTGGCCCGGCAGAATCCCCGCCGCCACCTCAACCGACGCCATTACCGGCATGTTCGATATCCTCCCCACCTTCGCCGCCCTCGCCGGTGCCGCCCTCCCACCCAATCGCAAACTCGACGGCGCAGACATCTGGCCCCACCTAGCAGGCACCTCCGACCCCAAACCCGCACACGATTCCTTCCTCTACTATCAAGGGCTCCGTCTCAACGCCGTCCGCCACGGCGACTGGAAGCTCGTCATCGCCGCAGGCGGTCCCGCCGCTAACAACAAACCTTTCGAACCCCAACTCTACAATCTCCGCACCGACGTCACCGAATCCTCCAACGTCGCCGCCGCCCACCCCGAGGTCGTCGCCCGGATCAAGGCCATCATCGCCGCTAACGAATCCGACCTCGCCAGCGACGGCGTCGGCCCAGGCTGCCGCCCGCTCGGCAAGGTCGAAAATCCCAAGCCGCTCATCCCGCACGACCAGACGCCATCTCCCCAGAAATGAATCTCCGCGCCCTCCTCTTCTGCGCACTCTGCCTCGTCATCACACACGCCCGCGCCGTCGATAAACCCAATGTCCTCGTCATCCTCGCCGACGACCTCGGCTACGGCGACGTCCATTGCTATAACCCCGATCGCGGCAAGATCGCGACACCAAACCTCGACGCCCTCGCCGCTCAGGGCATGCGCTTCACCGACGCCCATTCCTCCAGCGGGGTCTGCTCTCCCTCCCGCTACGCGCTCCTCACCGGCCGCTATCACTGGCGCTCCCGCCTCCAATCAGGCATCGTCCCCTATCTCGGCGACCCGCTCATCGCCCCAGACAGGCTCACCATCGCCGACTTCCTCAAACAACAAGGCTACCGCACCGCCGCCATCGGCAAATGGCACCTCGGCTGGAACCTCCAACTCTCCGCCCCGGAACGAAAGCTCCTCCTCAGCTACCGAAAAAAAACCAACCCCTCCGCCGAGGAGAACACCCTCACCGCCGACCGCGCCGCATGGCACACCATCTACTCGCGCGACTTCCTCGGCGGCCCCACCGAAGCCGGTTTCGATTCCTACTTCGGCACCGATGTTCCTAACTGGCCACCTTTCTGCTTCATCGAAAACACCCGCACCGTCGGCATCCCCTCCAATCTGCTCCCCGCAGCCGATCTCCTCGATCACAAGGCCAGTCTCCGCGGCCCCGCCCTCGCCAACTGGAACCTCGAAAACATCCTCCCCACCCTCACCGACCGCGCCTGCGCCTACATCGATGACGCCGCCAGACACCCGGAACCATTCTTCCTCTACCTCCCCCTAACTTCCCCGCACACCCCCATCAGCCCAACCGCCGACTGGCGCGGCAAAAGCAGTCTCAACCCCTACGCCGACTTCGTCATGCAAACCGACGCCGCCGTCGGCCGCATCCTCGACTCGCTCGAAAAATCCGGTGCCGCCCAGCGCACTCTCGTCATCCTAACCAGCGACAATGGCTGCGCCCCCTACATCGGCGCAAAGGACCTCGAAGCCAAAGGCCACTTCCCCAGCGGCCCATGGCGCGGCTACAAGGCCGACGCATGGGAAGGCGGTCACCGGGTCCCGTTCATCGTCCGCTGGCCCGGCACCGTCGCTCCCGGCTCGACCTGCAACGCGCTCGTCCATCACGCCGATCTCATCGCCACCCTCGCAGATTCCCTCGACACTGCCCTTCCCTCCATCGCCGCCGAAGACAGCGTCAGTCTTCTCCCGCTCCTCAAAGGCAGCACCAACCCTGTCCGCGAATTCGCCATCAGCCACGCCAGCTCCGGTCTCCCCTCCCTCCGCCGCGGTTCATGGAAAATCATCTTCGGCCAATCCGGCGGCGGTTTCTCCGGCGCCCCTCCCATCGCCTCCTACGGCCAGCTCTACAATCTAGCCTCCGATCCCTCCGAATCCACGAACCTCTGGAATCAGCACCCCGACGTCGTCGCCGATCTCACCGCCGCCATGCAGCGGCTCGTCAACGCCCATCCCAACGACGTGCCCGTCAAATGGCAACGTTTCCTCAAATAACCCCAATCTCATGAAACCGCTCCCCACCCTCCTCTTCCTCCTCCTCGCTCTCGGCATCACCCCAGCCCGCGCCGCCGACCGCAAACCTAACTTCCTCTTCATCTATTCCGACGACCACCGCTGGGACGCCATCGGCACCGTCCAGCGCGAACAAGGCGACAAGGCCCGCTTCCCGTGGATCCAGTCCAAAGGCATGGACCGTCTCGCCGCCGAAGGGGTCCGCTTCCGCAACGCCTTCGTCACGCTCTCCCTCTGCGCCCCTAGCCGCGCCGCCTTCCTGACCGGCCGCTACAACCACCTCAACGGCATCACCAACAACAGCCGCCCGTTCCCCGCCGATTCCATCACCCACGCCTCCCTCCTCCGCGCCGCCGGCTACCAGACCGCCTACATCGGCAAATGGCACATGGGCAATCAACGCATCCGCCCAGGCTTCGCGTACTCCGCCAGCTACATCGGCCAGGGCCAGCACCAGAACTGCCCGTTCGACGTCAACGGTACCACCACCCCCACCAAGGGCTGGACCGACGATGTCGCCACCGACTTCGCCATCGACTTCATCCGTCAGCACAAGGACCAGCCGTTCTCCGTCGTCCTCGGCTACAAAAGCCCTCACAGCCCGCGCGGCGGCAACCACCTCCCACCTCGTCTCCGCAATCTCTACGACGGCCAATCCAGCCGCCCCACCCCTAACTGCGGGGTCCCCGCCATCTTCCACAAACCCGCCGCCGACGGCTCCAAAGCCACCGGGCTCTCCGCCAACGAGGTCCATCTCGACTACCTCCGCCACGTCGCCGGCGTCGACGACAACATCGCACGTCTCCTCGACTCCCTCGATTCCCTCGGCCTCGCCGACGACACCGTCGTCGTCTACTCCAGCGACAACGGCTATTACCTCGGCGAACACAACTCCGGCGACAAACGCTCGCTCTACGACGAATCCCTCCGCATCCCCTTCATCGTCCGCTACCCGCGTCTCTTCCCCAAAGGCTCCGTCGTCGACCAGCTCGTCCTCAACATCGACCTCGCCCCCTCCTTCCTCGATCTCGCCGGTCTGCCCCTCCCATCCCAAATGCAGGGCGCTAGCTGGAAACCTCTCGCCGCAGGCCTCAAACCCGCCTCATGGCGCTCGTCCTTCCTCGCCCAGTACTACAAGGAACTCGGCGATGTCCCCACCTGCTACGCCCTCCGCACCGCCACCCACAAGCTCGTCCGTTACCCTAACCACCCGGAATGGACCGAGGTCTTCGACCTCTCCACCGATCCCTACGAAATCAGAAACCTCGCCGCTGACGCCTCCCTCACCGCCACTCTCGACGCCGAACTCACAAGGCTCATGCAGGCCGCCAATTACTCGCCGCCACCCGACGCCAACAAACCTTCGGCTCCCGCAAAGTGACCGCGCCGCGCCATGAAATCCCTCTTCCTCATCCTCGCGCTCGCCGCACCCGCCGCCGCCGCTCCCTCCCTCAATGTCCTCCTCATCATGGCCGACGATCTCCGTCCTGCCATGGGCTGCTACGGGGACTCCATGGCAAGAACGCCCCACCTCGACCGGCTCGCCGCCCGCTCCGTCCGCTTCGACCGCGCCTACGTCCAGTATCCCGTCTGCAACCCTAGCAGGGTATCCCTCCTCACCAGCACGCGCCCGGAACACAACGGCATCACCGGCAATGCCACGTTCTTCCGCGACAAAATGCCGGACATCATCTCCCTCCCCCAGCTCTTCCGCCAGCACGGCGCAACCGCCCTATCATTCGGCAAAATCTACCACGCCGGTCTCGTCGAAGGCACCTCCGAAAACCGCTTCCTCGACATCGGCAAATCATGGGACCAAGCATCCATGTTCCGCCCCACCACCCTCGGGAATTCCGGACCGCGCCGCAATCTCACCAACGGTGCCCTCAAATGGTGCGAGGTCGCCGACCTCGAAGGCGCCGACAACGACCAGTCCGACGGCCAGACCGCCCAGCAAACCATCGCCGCCATGGAAAACCTCGCCGCCAAACCATGGTTCATCGGCGCTGGCTTCCATCGCCCGCACGACCCCTTCGTCGTCTCAAAAAAATACGTCGCCCAGTTCCCCGCAGGCTCGCTCTCCCTCCACCGCGACCCCGCCGACGCCTCGCCTCTCAATAAACACGCCCTGGCCGGCGGTGCCTTCGAAGCCGCCTTCAATCGCTTCGACGACAGGGACCGCATGGACTTCCTCACACATTACTACGCCGGAGTCTCCCAGACCGACGCCCAGGTCGGTCGCCTCATGGACGCCATGGACCGTCTCAACCTCTGGGACAAAACCATCGTCATCTTCATCGGCGACCACGGCTATCATCTCGGCGAACGCGGCTGGTGGAACAAAAACACGCTCTTCGAACGCTCCTGCCGCGCACCCCTCCTCATCGCCGCCCCCGGCACCAAACCCGCCGTCTGCCGCAGTCTCGTCGAATTCCTCGATCTCTACCCCACCGTCGCCGCCCTCTGCGCCCTCCCTGTCCCCAACACCGTAAAAGGCAAAAACCTCCAGCCTCTCCTCGCCAACCCGGATCTCTCCCTCCACGACTCCGCCCTCACCCACATCTCCCGCGGCAATATCACCGGCTTCAGCCTCCGCACCAACCGCTGGCGCTTCATCTCATGGAGCGACGGCACCACCGAACTCTACGACCACAACACCGATCCCGGCGAATGGCACGACGTCGCCTCCCTCCCCGCCAACGCCGACACCCTAGCCCACCTCAGGAACCTCCTCGCGGCCCGCCGCTGACTCCCCCTTCTCACTCTCCCCCCTCGCTCTCCCGCGCCTTCGCCTTCACCGGAGGCATCAGCCAGTACGCAACCACCAGCGACAGGCTCAGCGGAAATACGAATCGTTTCATGCAGCTCTCCAGCACCGCCGCCCGCAGCATCCCGCCGCCTCAAGCTCCAGCGCACCACCCAATCGCACCACTTCCTCCCTCACGCATCCGAATTCACCCCTCCCCACCCCCACCCAAAAAACATCCGCCGCCCCCGGGGAGGGGCGGCGGATCACTCATGGATTGGTGGAGGCGACGGGAATTGAACCCGTGTCCTGATACCCTTCCGCGTAGGTTTCTACATGCTTAGCCAGCGATTTGATTTAAGGTTGAAGACTTCCGCCGACAGAATTCCTCTCCCCGGTCACCCTGTTGAATCTCGTCTCCTCGCCCGGATGCCCGGCTCAGAAACCAGCCTGTTGGTAGTCGGCCTTCGCAGTAACAGACATTCTGCGTCGACCGTCACTGTCAATTAAGCAGCGAGAGCTAGCTCGTTAGAGTTCGCATTTGTTTGTTTTGATCCGGATTGTTAACGCGGCCAACGAATCATCCGCGGCATGCTGCCCGCGCTTCCGATTACCAGTCGAAACCGGTGCGCCCCCATGACAGTAGTGTCGAGACAGTCACCCCGTTCCCAGCCTTTGCAACCCCTCATTTACCCATTCGCTCCCCTTCGCGCCTTCGCATCAGTCCCCTTCGCCCCTCAAGCCCTTCCCACTTTCTCCACCCTCTCCCCACAGGCCTTTCTCACTTCTCACTTCCCACTTCTCACTTTCCCCTCCCCCTCTCCCCACAAGCCCTTCCCACTTCCCACTTCTCACTTTCACCGCACCCGCCGCCGCATCATCACAAGGGCCGCCGCCGCAGCCACCGAACTCCACACCGGCTCAGGCACCGGCATCGGCGGCGTCGCCATGTTGTCCGGCCGCACCGGATGAAACAACGGCCCCGCCGGCAACGCCGGATCACTGTCCGGTGCCCGCCACTCCGTCACCGGAACCACCGTCGGCACCACCGCCGCCGAGTCCGGAATCTCAAGAGCCAGCACTAAAATCAAAGGAATCATGAAAAAAAGGAACGGAAAAACCGATTTCCCGATTTTATGCGCCTCCCGCCTCATCTGTCCAATGACTGATTCGTCACGGACATCGAAACATCCCCTCAGCACTCGACCACATTCACCGCCAACCCGCCGCGCGACGTCTCCTTGTACTTCGTTTTCATGTCCCGCCCCGTCGCCAGCATCGTCCGGATCGCCTTGTCCAGCGACACAAAATGCCGCCCGTCCCCGCGCAACGCCATCCGCGCCGCATTGATCGCCTTCACCGCCCCCATCGCATTCCGCTCGATGCACGGAATCTGCACTAACCCGCCCACCGGATCACACGTCAGCCCCAGATTGTGCTCCATCCCGATCTCCGCCGCATTCTCCACCTGCTCCGGCGTCCCGCCCAGATACTCCGCCAGCCCCGCCGCCGCCATCGAACACGCCACGCCCACCTCCCCCTGACACCCCACATCCGCCCCGCTGATGCTCGCATTCTTCTTGTAAAGCGCCCCGATCGCCGCCGCCGTCAGCAGAAACCGCTGCACGCCATCAGGCCCCACCGAATGCGTGAACCGCGTCGCATAATGCAGCACCGCCGGAATAATCCCCGCCGCCCCATTCGTCGGAGCCGTCACCACCCGCCCCCCAGCCGCATTCTCTTCATTCACCGCCAGCGCATACAGATTCACCCAGTCCAGCACCGTCAGCGGATCCCGCAAACTCGCCTCCGGCTGATGCAGCAACTGCTCGTGCCACTGCTTCGCCCGCCGCCGCACCTTCAACCCACCCGGCAACTCCCCATCCACCGCACACCCGCGCGCCACACAATCCTGCATCGCCCGCCAGATCGCCTCCAATCCCTCCCCCAATCCCTCCGCCGTCCGGGTCACCAATTCATTGCGACGCTGCACTTCGCTCATCGCAATCCCCTCCGCCCGACACCACCCCAGCAATTCCGCCGCCGAATTGAACGGCATCGGCACCTCCACCACTTCCACTACCCCGCCACCCGTCTCCTCCTCCCGCACAATAAACCCGCCACCCACACTGTAATACACCCGCCCCAGCAGTTCCTCTCCGCCCGCACCAAACGCCCCGAAACTCATCCCGTTCGGATGAAACGGCAGGCTCTTCATCCGCTGAAATACCAGCGACTCCCTCACCGGAAACGCAATCTCCCGCCCTCCACCCAACCGCAATCGCTCCTCACCCCTCACCCGCTCCAGCGTCGGCTCAATCTCCTCCAGCGGCACCGTCTCCGGTAAATGCCCCTCCAACCCAAGAATCACCGCCTTGTCCGTCCCGTGCCCCTTCCCCGTCAGCGCCAGCGACCCATACAGATTCACCACCACCCGCTCCACTCGATCCACCATCCCACCAGCCCCTAACTCCCTTACAAACGCCCGCGCCGCCTTCATCGGCCCCACCGTGTGCGAGCTCGATGGCCCAATCCCCACCTTGAACAATTCAAACACACTCACATGCATCCCCACCACTCACCCGGTTCTCCCATCCCGGCAAGCCGCTCGACTCCCGATTTCCCCCTCCCTCACCATCCCCCCCAGTTTCCCTCGCCATCCGCCTTGCCCCATCACCCGGAATTCATTACTGCCCTCCCATGCCCGCCCACGCCCGTTTCCTGACCAGCGCCGCCGCACGATTCCTCCTCGTCGCCGCAACCCTCTTCTCCATCGCCTGCGCCATCCCCGGCCGGAAATCCCCGCGCCACATCTCCAAAGCCCTCGCCTCCCCTCCATCCTTCGGTTGGGCCGCCTCCGTGGAACTCCAGCTCCGCTCCGCTCCTCCCGGAACCTCAGGCATCGCCGTCATCAATTCCAACATCGACGCCTTCAACGACCGTCTCCTCCTCGCCTCCCGCGCCACCAAAACCCTCGACATCCAGTACTTCCTCTGGACCCCGGACACCATCGGCCTCCTCCTCTCCGACGCCGTCCTCGCCGCCGCCCGCCGCGGGGTCCGCGTCCGCTTCCTCATCGACGACCTCAACCCGACCTTCAGCGACCGGACCCTCGCCGCCATGGCCGCCCACCCGAACGTCGAAATCCGTCTCTTCAATCCCCAGGGCTGGCGCAGGCTCCGCAAACTCGACTTCATCCTCGACTTCGCACGTCTCAACTACCGCATGCATAACAAAATGTTCATCATGGACAATGCCTGCGCCGTCATCGGTGGCCGCAACATCGCCGACGAATACTTCGGGCTCCACAAATCCCACAACATGCGCGACCTCGACCTCTTCGCCGCCGGCCCGGTCGTCCGCGACGCCTCCCGGGTCTTCGACGACTACTGGAACAGCGCCGTCGCCGTCCCCGTCGAAGCCCTCACCCGCAGCCGCGCCGACCTCGCCTCCCTCCAGTCCCAGACCGCTAACCTCAAATCACAACTCGCCGCAGAACATTCCCCGTTCCTCCCGCGCGAGTCCTCCCTAGCCGCCCGCCAGCGAGCCATCGCCAAAGACCTCGTCTTCGCCCGCTGCGAGGTCCTCTACGACAACATCGCTTCCTTCCGCTCCCGCAACCACGAGGGCACTCTCGTCAAACGCCTCGAACAGGAACTCGCCACCGCCCGCCACTCCCTCGAAGTCGAAGCCGCCTACTTCGTTATGAGCAAACGCGACGCCGCCATCACCAGCGCGCTCCTCAACAAACAGGTCCACGTCCGCGTCGTCACCAATTCCCTCGCCTCCACGAACCAACCCGCCGCTCACTCGGGCCACGCCAACCGCCGTCACGATCTCCTCCGCTCCGGAGCCGCTCTCTACGAACTCCGACCCGACGCCGCCGTCGCCCGCGCGGACCACGCTCCCGGCCGCCAATCCGCCCTCACCGGCATCCACACCAAGGCCCTCGTCATCGACGAACGCAAAGCCTTCGTCGGCAGCTTCAATCTCGACCCGCGCTCCGCTAACATCAACACCGAGGTCGGTCTCCTCATCGACAACCCAGTCATCGCCCGCAGGGTCTCCAACTTCCTCGACACCGCCACACTCCCCGAAAACTCATGGCGCGTCACCCTCAATCCGCACAACCGGCTCGAATGGGCCCCGCCCCTCTCCCACCACGAACCCGCCACCACCCGCTGGCAGCGCTTCAAATGCCGCATCTACCGGCTCCTCCCCATCGAAAGTCTCCTCTAACCATCCCCTCCCTCACAACAGGATCTCCCGGATCGGTGCCGCCTCATTCTCCACCCGGTGGAATGTCGGCAAACCCGGCAACCCGTACTCCGCATGCGGATCCAGTCCCAGCGCCGTGAAGATCGTCGCAAACAGGTTCTGCTCGCTGTACGGCTTCTCCACCACTTCCCGCCCATCCTCGTCCGTCGCCCCCGTCACCACTCCACGCCGGATCCCCCCGCCGCACATCATCAGGCTCCACGCGTTAGGATAGTGATCCCGCCCGCGCGCCGGATTCAGCCACGGCGTCCGCCCGAACTCACCCATCGCAATCACTAGCGTATCATCCAGCATCCCCCGTTCCTCCAGATCGTTCACCAGATGAAACAGAATCCGGTCCAGCTCCGGCACCAGCATCTGATGAATCTCATGCTGAAACACATGGTTGTCCCAGTTCATCCCGTTCGCCACCATCACAAACGGACACCCGTTCTCCGCCAGATGCCGCGCCTGCAGCACGTTCAACCCGAACATCCCCGGCCCGTACCGCGCGCGGTCCGCCTCCGGCAGTTTCGTCAGATCAAATAAATCCGCACACGCCATCAACCCCCGCACGCGCTCAAACACCGCATTCTGACTCCTCGCCGCCGCACTCCGCCGCTCGTTCTCGTACTTCTTCGCCATGAACCGCCGCAGCGCCTCCCGCTCCTCCCGATCCTCCGGCGTCAATCCATCCCCCGCCGCCGACAACTGGGTGTACTCCCCTCCCATCCTAACCGGCCCGTACTCCGCTCCCAGCCACCCAGCCCAGTTCCCAGCCTTGAACGCCTGAAACTCATTCCCCCCAGGAATCGGATCCAGCAGAATGAAATTCGGCAGCTTCGTCTCCACCTGCCCCAGCGCATGCCCCACCACCGACCCTAACGTCGGCCGCGTGAACCCGGGCCGGTCCGGATTCCCACGCTGCAGCAGGCTGATCGCCTGAAAATGCTCGGACTGCGTCGTCTTCATCGACCGCACCACCGACAGCTTCCCCGCCATCGCCGCACACCGCGGCATCAATGACGAAAACCTCACACCCGGAATCTCCGTCGCAATGCTCCCAAACGGTCCGCTCGACGGCCTCCCGGGCTTCGGATCCCACGTCTCAAACTGGCTCGGCGCTCCACACAACCATAACAAAATACACCGCTTCCCTTTCTTCTTCACGTCCTCCGCAAACGCCGGCGAACTGAACAATCCCGCAAAACTCGTCACCACCGACCCCAACCCAGCCGTCCCCACTCCCTGCAGAAACCTCCGCCGATGCAGCGTGTGTTCATCACTCCGGCACACCCCGGCATCAGTGTCGCTCTTCATGTCTCAATGATTAGTTAGAAATTCCGGCCCGCACATCAGCGACCACATCAACCCGGCCACCGCCTTCGCCCGCCGCACCGAATCCCCCCGCCGCGCCACAAACTCCTGCGCCCGCTCCGCCTCGTCCGCCACAGGCCCCCTCCCTAGCACCACCTCAAATGTCCGCCGCACCAGCACCGCATCGTCCCGCTCCTTCGCCAGTTCCACCGCCGCCCCGTCCGCCGCCCCCAGCAATCCCGCCATCACCGGCGAATTTGTCAGGAACATCGCCTGCTGGGTCGTCGCCAGATACTCCCGCGGCATCACATCCGGAAACTTCGCCGCCATCTCCCGCGCCAGCGCTTCATCCGGCACCGAACGCCCCGCCACCACCGCCATCGACCGCGCAATCGTCTCCGCTGGCAGCACCCGCTCCGCAAACGCCGCAAACCGCGCCGCCGCCGGCGGCTCACCCGCCCCGCCCCACGCCGCCCTCTGCCACGCCCCGCTCCTCACAATCCCACCCACTAACCGCTTCACATCCCCGCCACTCTTCAGAAAATCCGCCGTCAGCCACTCCAGCAGCTCAGGATGCGACGCCTTGTTCCGGCTGTTGATCTCATCCACCGGATGCACCAGCCCGCGCCCGAATAACTGCGCCCACGTCCGGTTCACCATCGCCCGCGCCGGCAGCGGATTGTCCCGCGTCGCCGCCTCCGCCAGCGCCGCCCGACGCGAAAACTTCGGCACCTTCGGCCGCCCACCCCCGCTCACATACTTCTCCTCCCCGTCCGCTTCCTTCTCCCCCTCCCCCGGCCTAACCTCCTCCACCACCGGCCCATGCAGCAGCGCCACCACCGCCGCCTGCGATTCCTTCTTCAGGTTAGTGAAATTCATGAACCCGCCCACCGCCGTCTCATCCACCGCCGGAGGCCCGCCCTCCGCACGCTTGCTCCGGTTGAACGCCGCCACCAATCCCCAGTAATGACCCTGACGAATCTCCCGCGCCAGCGGATGGTCATGACACTGCGCACAATCCAGCCGCGTCCCGTAAATCACCGGCGCAATCGCCTCCGCCATCTCCTGATGCTTCGCCTCCCGCTCATACAGAAACCACTGCGATCCCTTCGTCTCCTCACTGTCCGGCCTCCCCACAATAATCTCGCGCAACACCTGCGGCCACGGCCGGTTCTCATTGAACGCCCGCTCCAGATACGCGTGCCAGCCATGCTCCGCACGCTGCCCCGACTTCCCATCCCCGCCCCGCCCCATCAGCACCACATCCCACAACTCCCGCATCGTCCGCCCATACTCCGGAGCCGCCAGTCGCTCCGCAATCAGCGCCTCCCGCTTGTCCGCCCGATCCGACCGCACAAACGCCTCCTGCACCTCCGCCGTCGGCAACACCCCAGCCAGATCCAGCCACACGCGCCGCACAAATGTCCGGTCATCACACTTCGGCGCACCTTCCCCCCCGCCCGCACGCCATCCCGCCTCAATAAAATGATCAATCGCCACCGCCGGATCATCCGTCACCGGCCCAGGCACTACCGGCCCCGCCACCTCTGCCTCCTTCGGTGCCCCCAATGCCACAATCCACTGCCGCACCGCCTCCCGCTCCGCATCACTCACCTGCTTCTTCGGCGGCATGTGCGCCTCCGCCCCAGCCGCCAGATACAAATACATCCGGCTCTCCTCCGGCTTCCCAGGCACCACCGCCGCTCCCTCATCCCCACCCTTCAAAATCCCCTCCACCGTGTCAACCTCCAGCCCGCTCTTCTCCTCAATCGGCCCATGACACTTCACACACTGCTCATCCACCATCGGCCGCACATGCGCCTCCCACAACGCCTCCGCCTCCCCACCACGCACACCCGCCGCCATCAGCACACTCAGCGGCATCATCAGCAAAACTAGTTCCGTCTTCCGAATCATCATCGCAATTCCCTACGCCTCACCACCTCCCCGCATTTCGCCCAATCGCTCCACATTCACCTCCCCACACCACCCTTCCGGGTTGACCATGCGGCATCAGGCCAGTATGCGGGAACACATGAATACTCTGTGCCTGCGCGAAATCAAACAGACCGCCGCCGGTTCCCCCACCCACGCCGAAGCCTTCGTCCAGGTCGAATCCTCCACCGTCAAACCCACCAAGTCCGGTGGCGAGTTCCTCGAACTCAAAATCGCCGACGCCGAAGAACATTGCACTCTCCGCGTCTGGAGCGACGCCCCCATCTTCGCCGACGCTAAAGCACTACCCACCCACGCCTTCATCGCCATCTCCGGCGAATGGTCCTCCGGCCAGTACGGGCTCGAAGCCAAACAATGGCAAATGCGCCCGCTCCTCCCCGACGAAATCGCCACGCTCCTCGGCGGCCCACCAGCCCTCCGCGAAAAACAAGCCTCCGACTTCTCAGACCTCCAGCAACTCACCTCCTCCATCTCCGACCCACGCCTCCACGCCCTCTGCGCCCTCTTCCTATCCGACTTCGGCGAACGCTTCCGCCGCACCGGGGCCGCCCGCGAATACCATCACGCCAGACGCGGCGGTCTCGTCGAACACGTCGCCCAGATGATGCGCACCGCCGCCGCCGTCTGCTCCGCCTACCCCATGGTAAATCGCGACCTCGTCATCACCGGGGTCCTCTTCCACGACTGCGGCAAGCTCTGGGAAAACTGCTTCGCCGCCGACGGCTTCCACATGCCCTACTCCGAACCCGGCGAACTCCTCGGCCACATCCCCCTCGGCATCGAACTCGTCAATCGGCTCTGGCGTCAGCTCTCCGAATCCCCAGCCAACGCCCCATGGAAGGACCTCCAACCTCCTTCCGAAGACGTCCGCCTCCACCTCCTCCACCTCATCGCTGCCCACCACGGCGAATACCAGTTCGGCTCCCCCGTCCTCCCCAAAACCCCGGAAGCCATCGTCCTCCACCACGTCGATAACATCGACGCCAAACTCGAAATGATGTTCTCCTCCTATCAATCATCCCCCACCGTCGGCCGCAACATCTTCGAACGCACCCGCCCACTCACCACCCGTCTCGTCCGCCCCCTCGCCACCTTCCCCACCGACCCCCCAACCGACTGACGCGCTCTAACTCCGCTTCCCCGCCCCCTCACCGCTCCGCACTCCACCCGGCATACGGCGCCGTGTGCCCGTCCTTCCCCAATCGCTTCGTCACACCTCCCCGCGTCTCCTCCACCCGCACCGCAAACGGATCGCCGTTATAACACACTTCCCCGAAAAACGCCCACATCGACGACTCCCGATTCACAAACATCGGAGCCAGCTTCCCCGCCGTCGTCGTATAACTGAATCCTCCCAGCACTTCACTCCGCCCGCCCCCGCGGGTCTCCAGCAGGGTCCCGCCTCGCTCGCACTTGTACCCGAGAATCCACACATCCCCTCCATCGTTCAGCAGATGAGTCCCCTCATTCTCAATGTTCAACTGCCGCGCCCACAGCTTCACCCCGCGCATCTCCAGGTGATGCGTCACCACATCCTCGAAAAACCATTCCGCCCCAACCGCCCGCTTCGTCACCGTTAGATCACAATCCGCCACACTCCGCAGCACCAGCGTCCGCTTCGTATCCACTTCCATCCCCCCGAAGATATTCCCAAAATGCTCCAGCATCACCACCGGCGATTCCCCGTCCCCTAACCGGAAATCCGGCTTCAGCTTCCCCCCGTAATTGATCATCCCCCCAGTCCCCACCACCCGCCGCACTTTCCCCCGAATCACCACCGTCCGCTCCAGCTTGTAATCCCCCGGCAGAAACACCGTCGTCGCGCCCGAATCCATCGCCCGCTGCACCGCCGCCGACGCATCCTTCTCCCCGCTCGGATCCGCCCCGAACTTCGTCGCGTCCGCCCACCGCCCCGGCTCATCCCTCACCACCTCCGGCGTCTCCTTCACCGCCAATCGCAGCGAACTCTCCGGCGACAAAAACAAACTCGCCGCCCCATGCGAACTGTATTCCCCAATCTCCGGCCCCCGACTCCCCGGCTTGTCCTCCCCCTCAACCCGGTACGCCGCCCCGAAATCCGGGGTCTGCGACACATCCGCCAGCGCCCGCCCATACCCACTCGTCCTCACATCCCTTAACAACATCCGCCCGCCATTGAAATTCACCACCGCTGGATGCTTCCCAGCCCCATCCTTCCCCGTCAGCTTCGCCTCCACCAGACACATCACCCCGTAACTCGTCACCGCCGGCACCGCATTCTCACTAACCAACCCCCGCACGCTCACCGCCTGACCCTCGTTCATCATCCCAACCTCCCGCTGCCCACGCAGCACCAGATGCTCGAACACCTGCCCGTTCACCGCATGCGACGTCGCCACCCCGCGACGGAATCCCACCACCTCGCACCCCCTCACCAGCAGCGGCCCGTTCATGTCCCGATGCCCCAGATCCAGCCCAATGTACCCACTCCCCTCACCCGCCACAAACCGGCAATCCCTCACCGCCCCCGAATTGTTCGAATAAAACTGCAACCCCACCGCCCCGGGATTCCCCTCCCCCACATCAAACGTCAGGCCCTCCACATAATTGTGAAACCAGTCCGCCGACCCGAACCCGCCACACCACATCATCGCCTCCGGCTTCTTCTCATCCCGAAACGTCCCCCCCTTCAATCGAATCACCGTCGTCTCCCGCGATTCCCCGCAGACAAACGTCATCCCCCAGTTGTCCCGCCCCGCAAACCGCTTCGGCCACTTCAATGTCCCGCTCACCACATACGTCCCCCGCGGCAGATAAATCACCCGGTGCCTCCCGCAATTCTCATCAATCGCCCGCTGCAACGCCGCCGTGTCATCACTCACCCCATCCCCCTTCGCCCCATACGGTGCCTTCCTCACATCCACCACCTGCCCACTCTCAGGATACCCCCCGCATACCCCACGCCCCACCATCATAATCAACAAAGTCGTCAGCATCCATCTCATACCCCCACCCTACACCCCCCACCCCACCACCGTCAATCCCCTCACCCTCCACCAACCCACACTGGCACAGGCATCCTGCCTGTCACCTCAATGCCAATGCCTCAATACAATAGCTGATCGGCTCAATCTTCCTTCCTTCCCACAGAATCAGCACATACCATCCACAAGTCGGGCTGCACTAGCCCCCCCTCACTTCGCCTCCCGCCGCACCAGCGCGCCGTACGCCTCCGTCTGCGCCTCCCAGCGCGCCGCCAGTTCCTTCACCTTCTCAGGCATCTCACCCGCCAGATCCTTCGTCTCCGCGCGGTCCTTCCCCAGATCATAAAGCTCCCACGCGCCTCCTTTCCCCGCCGACACCAGCTTCCAATCCCCCACCCGAATCGCCCGGTTGCCTTCATGCAGCCACCACAGGCTCTCCCTCTCCACCGTCCCCGTCCCCGTCCCCGCCAGCGCCGGCAGCAGGCTCTTCCCAGGCGCAGCCGGCACCGGCGCACCATTCCACTCCGCAGGCGCAGTCACCTCCGCCGCCGCCAGCACCGTCGGCACAATGTCAATCACATGACCCGGCGTCGTCCGCAACGCCCCCCGATCCTTCACCACCGCAGGCCACCGCACAATCATCGGCGTGCTGATCCCCCCCTCATGGACCCACGTCTTGTGCTTCCGAAATGGCGTGTTCGCCATCGTCGACCACCCAGGCCCCAGACTCAGAAACGTCGCCCCCGTCCCGCACTCCGCATCCAGCCGGTGCCCGTCCCCCCTAACCATCATCTCCGCACTCGCCCCGTTGTCCGACAGAAACATCACCAGCGTGTTCTCCACCACCCCCATCTTCTCCAACTCACCCAGAATCCGCCCGATCTCCCGGTCCATCCGGTCAATCATCGCCGCATGCACTGACATCTTCGCCGCCTGAAACGCCCGCTGGCTCCCCGTCAGGCCTTCCCACGCCACCGGCCGGTTCACTTCATCCGGCCCTAGCTTCTCAATCGCCTCCGGAAACGCATACGGCGGCCCCTGCCCGCGCTCGAACGCCGACAACACCCCGCCCCCAACCCCCGCCGCCTTCATCCGCTCCCACCGCTCGTCCCTCAACCGATCCCATCCCGCCGCATACCGCTCCCGGTACTTCACAATGTCTTCCTTCGGAGCCTGCAGTGGAAAATGCGGTGCCGTGAACGCCACAAACGAAAAGAACGGCTCCCCCGCATGCTCGGCCCCATGCTCCTTCAGGCACTTCACCGCATGATCCGCAATCGCCGTCGTCGCATAATACCCCGTCCTCTCCTCCACCGGCGGCAACGGCTTGTCATCCTCCGTATGACCCTGCGGCGCAAAATACCGATCGTGATCATTCAGCACATACGACCGGTCAAAACCCGTCGCCAGCGGCCGTCCGTCCACATGCCATTTCCCCGAGTGATAGGACCGGTACCCCTTCCCCTTCAATAACTCCGGCAGCAATCGCGCCCACCCAGGCCTTACCCCCTGCGCCCCGCCCTTCAACCCCGGCAACGCATCCCGCCTCACCTGTTGCGCATAATACCCCGTCAGCACCGCCGCCCGCGTCGGCCAGCACCGCGCCGTGTTGTAAAACTGCGTGAACCTCACCCCTTCCTTCGCCAGTCCATCCAGCACCGGCGTCGCAATCTCGCTCCCATAACACCCCGCATCCGAATACCCCATGTCGTCCGCAAGGATCACCACCACATTCGGCGGCGCTCCCGCTCCACGCACCATCGCCACCATCTGCAGCAACCCAATCAGAATAACTCGATTCATCCCGCCTTTCTGCCATCTCCCCCAACCCCAGCGCAAGCCCCGACACCGATTTTACAATTTTCACCACCCGCTCGCCCCGCCGCCATGGCATCATCACCCCATGAAATCCCGTCTCCTCTCAGCCGCCGCAGGCATTCTGTTAGGCCTCGGTCTCTCCCGGTTCGCCCGACCCCATCCCGATCCCACCCCGCCTCCACCCCCGCCCCCAGCCTCCGCCGTCGTCTCCGCTCCGCTCCCCAAACCAGTTACTCCTCCCATCCCCGCCCGCACGCCAACCGACCCCAAACATCGCCCGCCCACCGCCTCCGGCTCCGCCCTCCCCACCATCACCCCCGCCGAAGACGGCACCCTCACGCTGTCCGATCCCTCCTCCGGCACCGAATTCACCCTCTCCGCCGAGGATGCCCGCAACCTCAGCACCAATCTCCTCTCCGCCTCCACCGCCATGGCCGCCAGCCGCCCGCGCGGCCCGTCATGGAGCCCCGGCCAGGCCGCCGGCCCGCCCGACACCACCGAACACGCCGACAGCCCTTCCGCATGGGCACCCGCCAGCCAGAATGGCGGCCGCGAATGGCTCAAGCTCTCCTTCCCCAAATCCGTCGAAATCCGCGAAATCAACATCCACGAAAGCTATAACCCCGGCGCCGTCTCCCGAGTCGTCGCCCTCCTCCCCAACGGCCTCGAACAAACGCTCTGGGAAGGCACCGCCCCCGCAGACTCCGCCCTCATCGAACACAGCATCCCCGTCCCCAAAGGCACCCGCAGCGACACCATCCGCATCGAACTCGACACCTCCCGCGTCCCCGGCTGGAACGAAATCGACGCCGTCGAACTCGTCGGCTCCGACGGCTCCCGCCAGTGGGCCTCCTCCGCCACCGCCAGCAGTTGGTTCGGCGAACCCTTCAATACTCCCATCGACTCCTTCGTACCTCTCGTCGAGCCCCTCGACTTCATCGACCTCCCGAAAACCCCCTAACCACCCCTCACTTCTTACTTCACCACACCCACCGGCCGGTTCGCCTCTCCCTTCACCCCCGTCAGCGAATCCCCTAACTCTTTCCGCGACCGCTCCGCCGCCGCCAGCAGTCGCGCCACCTCCTCCGGCCGCTCCGCCGCCACATCCCGCTTCTCCCCGGGATCATTCTCCAGATCATAAAGCTCCGGAGCCGTCACCTTCGCCACCCGGTACTTCACCGGAATCCCCCCCTTCGCCTTCTCCTGGTCCCCCAGCGTCCGGTAAGCATGCGGCAGCACCAGCTTCCACCGCCCCGCAATCACCGCCTGCAATTCATTGTCCGCATAACGCATGCACAGCTCGCGCTCCGGCACCGGACCCTTCCCCTCCATCGCCGCTCGCACATCCACTCCATCCAATCTCCCGGCAGGCAATTCCGCCCCAGTCAGCGCCGCCACCGTCGGCACCAGATCAATCGTCGCCACCGGCTCCCGACACTCGCTCCCCGCCGGAATCACCCCAGGCCACCGCATCACACACGGCACCCGAATCCCTCCTTCCCACGAGGTCCCTTTCCCCTCCCGCAATCCCCCCGTCGTCCCCGCATGATCCCCATAACTCAACCACGGCCCGTTGTCCGACGTGAACACCACTAGCGTCCGCTCATCCAGCCCATTCACCCGCAACGCCCCCAGAATCTCCCCCACCGACCAATCCAGTTCCTCAATCACATCCCCATACAACCCAGCCCCCGACTTCCCCAGGAACCGCTCGCTGCAATACAACGGCACATGCGGCTGCGGATGCGGCACATACAGCAGAAACGGCCGGTCCTTCTTCTCCCCGATGAACCGCACCGCCCGCGCCGTGATCTCCGCCGTCAAATCGCTCTGATCGTCCAAAGTCCTCAAAACCTTCGCCCCCTCCATCAACGGCAGCGGTGGATAAGCCTTCGGGGTCTCCGGATGCTTCGGCCACATGTCCCCGGAATACGGCAGCCCGAAATACTCCTCAAACCCCTGCGCCACCGGCAGCAATCCCTCCGGTCGCCCCAGATGCCACTTCCCGAAAATCGCCGTCGCATACCCCTTCGCACGCACCACCTCCGCCAGCGTCGTCTCCTCCACCGCCAATCCCCGCCGATCCCCCGGCCCGAACGCCCCGTGTACCCCCACCCGACTGTGCGCACTCCCCGTCAGCAACGCCGCCCGACTCGCCGAACACACCGCACTGCTCACGTAAAACCGGCTGAACTTCCGCCCCTCCGCCGCCATCCGATCCAGATTCGGCGTCCGCCACGCCTTCGCCCCAAACGCCCCGATGTCCCCATACCCGAGATCATCACAGAAAATCACCACCACATTCGGCAACGCTCCCGCCACTCCCGTTCGTACCCCCACCAGCACAACACCCACCAGCCATCCCGTCACAATGGCACGAATCCGGCTAAATCTCCTCTGCATCCACACCCCCCTCCTCTGCACTCGCTTTTCACGCAATCGTCTTTAGCCTCCGCCATCATGGCCCGCTCGCCCTCCTTCTCCACCCGCGACAAAGCCCTCCAGCTCAACCTCGATACCTCCAAATACGGCACCTTCGCCGAAATCGGAGCCGGTCAGGAAACCGCTGCATGGTTCTTCAAAGTCGGCGGCGCCTCCGGCACCATCGCCAAAACCATGTCCGCCTACGACATGACCATGAGCGACTCCATCTACGGCGCAGGCCCACGCTACGTCTCCCGCGAACGTCTCCAGGCCATGCTCGCCCACGAATTCGACATCCTCGTCGAACGGCTCTCACCCAAACGCGGCCCCACCACTACCTTCTTCGCCTTCTGCAACACCGTCCGCGCCCGCGCCTACTCCGACTCCGCCACCTCCGAATGCCACGGCTGGCTCGGCATCCGCCTCCAGACCCGCCCGCTCGGGGAACCCAACGAAATCCTCCTCCACGTCCGTCTCACCGACGACACCAATCTCGAACAACAGCGCGCCCTCGGCGTCCTCGGCGTCAATCTCGTCTACGCCGCCCTCTACCACCGCCACTCGCTCCGCACCTTCATCGAATCCCTCACCGAAGAACTCCGCCCAGGCTCGGTCGAGGTCGATATGCTCAAATTCCACGGCCCCGACTTCGCCCAGACCGATAACCGCGAGGTCGCCCTCCAACTCGTCGAAAGCGGCCTCACCGACGCCGCCTTCTTCACCGCCGAAGGCGAGGTCATGCAGGTCAGCGAACGTCTCTACAAAAAACCCGTCCTCGTCCTCCGCGGCAGCTTCAACCCCGCCACGCTCGTCCACACCGACATGCTCGCCAGCGCCGCCGTCGAATTCCGTAAACAGTTAGCATCCCCCGACACCCCATGGGTCGAACTCATGGAGTTCTCCATGAACAATCTCTTCTCCCCAGTCGGAGAAGTCACCCACGAGGACTTCCTCAAACGCGCCACCGCCCTCCAGAAACTCGGCAAATCCGTCCTCATCTCCCGCTTCGGCGCCTTCCACCGCCTCGGCTCCTATCTCAGCCGCTACACCCAGGAACCAGTCGGCCTCGTCCTCAGCGTCGATGTCTTCGAAAAACTCTTCCAGGAAAAATGGTACGACGACCTCCCCGGCGGCATCCTCGAAAACTTCGGCCGTCTCTTCAAACACCAGCTCCGCCTCTACGTCTATCCAGTCCTCGACCGCGAAACCGGCCTCGTTAAACCCGTCTCCCGCGCCGAAATCCCCGAAAACCTCCGCAGTCTCTTCGCCTACCTAACGGAAAACGAACGCATCATCAGCATCGCCGGCAGCGCCAACCGCGACGTCCTCCAGTTCTGGACCACCGACATCCGCCGCATGCTCAACGAAGGCGACGAACGCTGGAAAAAACTCGTCCCCCCAGAAGTCGCCGAAGTCTACAGCACCTGACACGCCCCCTCTCCGTACCAGCGCGCCGCAGGCTCTAACCTGCTGTCAGAATTACAGCTCTCTCTGCGTGCGGAGCACGCCTACCAGCTCTCCTCCGAACAAGCAGCCGCAGGCTCTGTACTGCTGTGAGCCATCACAGCTCTCTCCGCGTGCGGAGCACGCCTACCCGCCTTCTCCCAACACGCCCCTCTCCGAACACGTGCGCCGCAGGCTCTGTACTGCTGTGAGCATCACAGCTCTCTCTGCGTGCGGAGCACGCCTACCCGCCCCCCTCCCAACCCGCCCCCCCCACTTCTCACTTCTCACTTCTCACTTCCCCCAGTACCTTCCACCTTTCCGCCCCACCACTCCCGATTACCCTCCCCTCCGATTCATGCACTGGACCGAACCCGCCACCTCCGACGACTCCCACGCCGCCCTTGAGAAAACCCTCTGGGACGCCGCCAACCAGCTCTGGGCCGGTGCCTCCCTCAAACCCTCCGAATACTCGCCCACCGTCCTCGGCCTCATCTTCCTCCGCTACGCCGATGTCCGCTTCGCCGCCGTCGCCGAAGACCTGAAACCCCAACCCGGCGCCCGACGGGGAATCGGCCCCGCCGACTTCCACGCCGCCGGTGTCATCTTCCTGCCCGACGACGCCCGATTCTCCCATCTCCTCAGCCTCCCCGAAGGCACCCAGGTCGGCCAGGCCGTCAACGACGCCATGCGCGCCATCGAGAAAGAAAACCCCGACCTCGCCGACGTCCTCCCCAAAACCTACCACATCCTCGAAAGCCGCACGCTCGCCTCCCTCCTCAAAACCATGGCCTCCATCCCCATGGACAAGGGCGGCGATACCTTCGGCCTCATCTACGAATACTTCCTCGGCAAATTCGCCATGAGCGAAGGCCAGAAAGGCGGCGAATTCTACACGCCCACCTCCATCGTCCGCCTCATCGTCGAAATCCTCGAACCCTACCACGGCCGCATCCTCGACCCCGCCTGCGGCTCAGGCGGCATGTTCATCCAATCCGCCCGATTCGTCGAAGCCCATCAGAAAAATCCCACCGCCGAAATCTCCGTCCACGGCCAGGAAGGCGTCACCGACACCTCCCGCGCCAACCACGTCCTCTTCATCGACGCTCGCCACATCTTCCGCCAACTCGACCGCGCCCACCGCGACTTCACCAACGCCCAACTCGAATTCCTCGCCAACATCGTCCGCCTCCACCGCTCCCAACCCTGCGAATTCCACCACGGCTCCGAACCCAGAATCCGCGAACTCTTCTCCCAACCCACCACCTCCCGCAAAGGACCCAAGGGTGGGGCTGCCACACTCGCCTACCAGGACGTCGCAGGCCTCTGCAAAGCCGCCTCCCTCTCCGAAATCGAACAACAAGGCTGGTCCCTCAACCCCGGCCGCTACGTCGGCGTCGCCAAAGGCGAAGACCTCAGCGACGAAGACTTCAAGGAAAAGCTAGCCTCCCTCAACGAGGAACTCGAATCCCTCAACGCCGAAGCCCGCGACCTCGAAGCACGCATCGCAGAAAACGTCGTGGAACTCCTGACCGCATGACCTCAACCCCCATCGCCCCAGCTCCCCGTGCCCACTCGGATGCCGCAGGCATCCCAGCCTCTCGCTGGTGGTTGAGCGTAGCGACACCACCGGAATACGCGTCACCCCCAAAACGAACGCCGGGCGTCACCGCCGTAGTGCGCAAGGTTCCAGTCGATATCGCAACGAACGTCATCGAATCCTTGGCTGCATGAAATTCAGCGACTTCGTAACACTCCAACGGGGTTTTGATCTTCCGAAGGCGGATATCACACCCGGCCATGTCCCAGTCGTTGGATCCACCAGCATTATCGGCTATCACAACGTAGCCAAGGTTTCTGGATCTGGCGTTTGCACCGGGCGCTCGGGCTCCCTGGGCACGGTGCAATACATCAATAAGCCATTCTGGCCACATAACACATCACTCTGGGTCAAAGACTTTCACGGGAATGATCCGCGTTTCGTGTATTACTGCATGCAATCCCTCGACCTCGGGCGCTTCAACGCTGGAGCTGGAGTCCCCACACTGAATAGAAATCATCTCGACTCCCTCACTGTCAACGTCCCCGACCTCCCCACCCAACGCAAGATCGCAGGCATCCTCTCGGCCTACGACGACCTCATCGAAAACAACCTGCGCCGCATCAAGATCCTCGAGGAAATGGCGCAATCCATCTACCGCGAGTGGTTCGTCCACTTCCGCTTCCCCGGCCACGAAACCGCGACTTTCATCGACTCGCCACTCGGCCAGATCCCGAAAGGCTGGGAGATCAAGAAGCTTGGAGAACTTGCAGATCAAATGCGTCGAGGCGTATCTAAAGGCGGACTCGATGGCCCAATCCATTATGTCGGATTGGAACACATTCCCCGTCAATCTCTCGCGCTCGACGCTTGGGAGGAAACGACCGAACTGGGATCAAACAAACTCACATTTGAACCCGGCGAGATCCTCTTTGGCAAGATCCGCCCATACTTTCATAAAGTGTCCGTCGCACCATTCCATGGCATTTGCTCGGCGGATACCATCGTCATTCGCGCTAAGAAACCAGAACATCGCGCCCTAGTTACAGCCTGCGTCTTCACAGAAGCATTCGTCGCCCACGCCGCCGCAACCTCGAACGGTTCCAAAATGCCTCGAACCGATTGGAAAGTTTTGAAAGACTATCCGCACGTTCTGCCGCCAAAGGATTTGCTCTCTCCCTTTTCCGAACTTTTTGAGAACGCAATCGCCCAGCAGCAGAATCTCGTCAGCCGCAACCAAACCCTCCGCCGCACCCGCGATCTCCTGCTCCCGAAACTCCTCTCGCCCGGCTGATCCCGAGACTCGCGTTCCGCCGATTTTCCGACTACTCTCAAGCCCAACGTCATGGCTGCCTCGAACCTCCTTGCCACCAGCACCCCGAATCTCAAGAACCTGCTTGGGAACGGCCGATCCTACCGGGTGCCCCCGTTTCAACGGGATTACTCGTGGAAGGAAGAGCACTGGGAGGATTTGTGGCTGGATTTGCTGGATCTCACCGCCAGGCGGTCGACGCAGCACTACATGGGGTCGCTGGTGCTGATGCAGAATGAGAATCCGGAGGAATTCACGATCATCGACGGCCAGCAGCGGATGGCGACCTTGAGCATTCTCATCCTCTGCGTGATCGCCCGGTTGCGCGAACTGGCGGATGACGGCGTCGAGCCGGACGCGAACCGTGAGCGGGCAGCCCTCCTGCGCGGCAGCTACATCGGAGCGAAACAACCCGGTTCCCTCGTGGAGGCGAGCAAGCTCACGCTCAATCGGAATGACGAAGACTTTTATCAAAAAGGGCAAAGGCGATCTCGAACACGTGCTCAAGCGTTGGCAGCGGGTCACCGGCCAGATCGGCGTGCGGCGCCTGCCGGAATTCCTGAGACACTACTTCAATTCGCTCCATCCGTTCGTCCGCCAGGAAAGGCTTTTCCGCCGGATCCGCGAGGAAGTCTCCTCCCCGCAGAGTGCCATGGACTTGGTCCGGGACCTCGAGCGCGCCGCGGCCTGCTATCGGGCTCTCGGCGACGCCGATGACGAGTTCTGGCTCGATTTCCCAGGCGCAGCGGAACAAGTCCGGGCTCTGGTGCTGTTCGGCGTTAGCCAGTACAAACCACTGGCTCTCGCAGCATTTCGAACGCTCACCAGCGACGAGGTCGTCAAAGTCCTCAAGGACTGTGTCACCCTCTCTTTCCGATTCAATGTCATCAGTCGCCTCGGAACTCACGAATTGGAGAAATGCTTCAACGAAGCCGCGCTCGGATTGCAGCACGGCACCGTGACCAAAGCCTCCGGGGTCCGTGCATTGCTTCAACCGGTCTACGTCGACGACGACCAGTTCCGGGCAGATTTCGAGGTCTTCCGCCAGTCCGTCAGAAGGGGAAAGAAGATCATCCGCTACATCCTTTGCGAGCTTGAACGGCAGAACTCCGGACACGACTTGAGCTGGAGCACGGGCTCACCAGCGACCTCGCCAGCTCCGATGAGTGGACCCAAGTTGCCATCAACGAACGTCAGAAAAGACTCGCCAAGCTCGCCACCACCGTCTGGCGCTTCCCCTGATGGGCATGAACGGACAACCACTTTGCGGATTGTGTGATTCCCGGAATTGAGATACCCGGAATCCATGAAGACGCCCCTCAATGTTCCCAACGCTGCGCTGACAGATGCCATGCGGTTCACCGGGGCGGAAACGAAACGGGAGGCGGTGGTGAGCGTGTTGAAGGCCTGCAACCGCCAGCAGCGAGTCGCCGATCTGATTGCGAACTTCGGCACCCTGGATTTCGCGACCAACGACGAAATCGAAGCTGGCGACCTTGAGGCTATCGCATTGCTGGCTGGCGGAATGTGAGCCGCTCCCTTGAATTCGATGCCGCTTGTCGGTCCGAGGCAGGAGAATCCGCACGAGATCCGGAATTCAATGGCATCGTGAGCGGTCTTCTTCCTGTAAATCACCTCGGTTTCACCAGACGGTGAAATCGACCATTCTTGTGAAATTCAGTTTGTCACCTTTCACTATTTAGGCTATTTTCACCGCGTGGTGAAATCGACACATAGCATCCAGACACTTGCAAACGAGGCCCGGGAGGTCCTCAAGGAGGCTCTGGCACGATTTGGAGAAATCACTGAAAACCAATGGGTTGGCCGCGTCTTGGGCTCTCCCGTCGATCCGGGCTATGACCTGAAAGTCAGATTCGACGTCACGAAAGAACCGGCCCACGGTCAGATTTCGTGGATTCATGCGGTCATCAAGTCCGTGGTGCACCCTAAACAGGCGAGTCATGCGATCTGGTCCCTGAAGAAGAGTCTCGGCAGGGCCGTGGACAACGCGCCCGTCTATCCGGTGCTGATCGCCCCCTTCATTTCGGAGGCGGTGGCCGCCATGTGTGAGGCGGAAGGGATCGGCCATCTCGATCTTTCTGGTAACTGCAACCTTGAGTTCGGAGGCATCTGGATCGAGCGCCGCGGCATTCCCCGGAAGTACAAGGAGGACCGAGGATTGAAATCCCTCTACTCGCCCAAGGCGTCCCGCATCCTGCGGGTCCTCCTCCAAGGCCCCTTGCGGCCTCACAAGGTCGAGGAACTCTCCGCCGCGGCCGCCGTTAGTCTCGGTCTCGTCAGCAAGGTCCGTAAGGTGCTGCTCGATCAGGATCTCGGTGACGACAGCAAGGACGGCATCAGAATCAAAGGCACCGCGGCTGCACAGACCATTCTGCGTGATTGGTTGCGCGAGGATAACTTCTCCCAACGCGTTCAGGTGCGGGAATACTCCACCCTCGCCTCCGACTCCACACTCGCCACTCATCTCGTCTCCTTCTGCGCAGCCCATCGCCCCCTCGCAGACAAGGAACCATTGTTCACCCTGAACTTCGGGGCATGGCTCCGGGCCCCTCACAACGTGCCCACGGTCGTTTCCGCCTATCTGGACCAGTTTCCCGATGAGACGGAATTCCTGTCATCCCTGAACGCCCGGCCCGTCTCGCGTGGTGCTGGCAACCTCCGCATCGTCGTGCCCGATGACTACCCCTCCGTGGCCATCGGCCGCCAGCGCCTGAATCACCATCCCGACCTCACCGTCGTCTCAGACCTCCAACTGATTCTCGATCTCCATGGCGGCGAACCGAACGGCGCAGAACAGGCTGCCGTGCTGCTGAAACGACCTGACTTCAACGGAGGGTGGGCATGAACGGGCAACCATCCCAATTCGATGAGTACCCCGCCCACGGCGTCGTGTCGGCAAGTGCCGCGCTGGTCACGGCGTGGTCGGCCCTCGAAAACTTCCACTCCGAGCTCGTGGTCGTGGGAGGCCTTGCCATCTACTTTCACACCCAACATCAGCTGAATTCCCTCTACCGGCCCACGCCGACCCTCGACGTTGATTTCGGTATCACGCTTGCGGCCGATGCAGGAATGGCTGCTCCAGCAGCGTTTGCCTTGCGCACGGCCGGATTTCAGCAGACCGACGAAGGGCGCATGCATCTCGCAACGGACCACGGAAACCTGTTTCTCGACTTCCTGACCGAACACCCTCCGGCCACCTCAGGTACCCGCAATGTCAGCGATCTTCACGCGTCCATCTGCCCGGGCATCAACCGTGCCCTTTGTGCCCCCATCACACGGGAGGTGAGCGGTCGAGACCATCTTGGAGAGTTGCGCAAGTTCAACATTCCGTTCTGCAACTACGGCCCGCTTCTGGTTCTGAAGATCAATGCCTTTGCCCAGCGGAATGGGGTGAAACAGGGAAAGGACGCGTACGACATCCTTTCACTGGTTCGCTCCAGCGTCGATGGGCCTGAGCTGGTGGTGCTGGATTTCGGCAACGAGAAACGGGAGGCGAACGCCGGGCTCGCGCTGGCAATGAAAACGCTGGAACAGAACTTCACCCATCCTGAAGCTCCCGGGCCGACGCTTGCCGCCTCCTTCTACATGGGGCCACGAGCCACCATGAATTCAACTATCCGATTGCGTGAGGACATGGTAACCGTTGCTCTGGCACTCCTCAACTCGTGAACCCATGCCGAGCACCTTCTCCGAAGACCACCTCGTTGAGCAACCAGCGCTCCAGCTCATCGAGCATGAGCTAGGCTGGGAGGTGATGAATTGCTTCGGAGAATGGGATGGCGGAACGAGCGCCCTCGGCCGGGACTGAAAGCGCGAGGTCGTCCTCGTCTCTCGACTGAAACCAGCGCTCCAGCGCCTCAATCCCACCCTCCCGGCGGCCGCCATTGACGGAGCCGTGGAAGAGATTTGCCGCGACCGCACCACCCTGAGTCTCGCAGAAGCCAACCGGGAAATCGACCAGCTGCTCAAGCACGGTGTCAGAATCTCCTTCCCGGACACAGAGCACGGCGGGCAACGCGTGGAAGTGGTCGCGATAGTCGATTGGGACGTGCCCGAGAACAATGACTTCCTTATGGCATCCCAGTTCTGGGTGGCAGGCGAACTCTACCAACGGCGGCCGGATCTGGTTGGCTTCGTGAACGGGTTGCCGCTAGTCCTCATCGAACTCAAAAAGCCCGGCGTGAACGTCCGCGAGGGATTCGACAAAAACCTCCGCGATTACAAGGAGACGATCCCGCAGCTGTTCCACTCCAACGCCCTCCTGCTCGTCTCCAATGGCGTCCAGAGCAAGATCGGCAGCCTGACCGCCGCATGGGAACATTTCGGCGACTGGAAAAAGGCGACTAGCGAGGACGACGTCGCGGCAATCTCGCTGGAGACCCTCCTCCGCGGCACCTGCGGGAAAGAACAGCTCCTCGATCTGGTCGAAAACTTCACCCGCTTCTCCAACACCAAGGGCGGCGTTTCCAAGCTGCTGGCAAGAAACCATCAGTTCCTCGGCGTGATCCGCGCCGTTGAGGCCCTGCGAGCTTCCAAGGACGGAAGGATCGGCGTCTTCTGGCACACTCAGGGCTCCGGCAAAAGCTATTCGATGGTGTTCTTCGCCGAAAAGGTCTTCCTCAAGCTAACCGGGAACTGGACCTTCGTCGTCGTGACCGACCGGACGGAGCTGGACCGGCAGATTTGCGAAACATTCTCGAATTGCGGTGCCGTGACCGACGGACATTGCCGGGCCGTCAGCGCCAGCCACCTCCGGGACTTGCTCCGCGCCGATCACCGCTATGTCTTCACGCTGATCCACAAGTTCCGCACCGACCAAGGCACGCTGCATCCAGTCTTGTCAGAACGGCACGACATCATCGTCCTCACCGACGAGGCACACCGCAGCCAGTACGACACACTGGCCATGAACATGCGTACCGCCCTCCCGAACGCCAAGTTCGTCGCTTTCACCGGCACGCCGCTGATCGCCGGTGAGGAACGCACCCGCGAGGTCTTCGGCGATTACGTCAGCGTTTATAACTTCAGGCAATCCGTCGAAGACGGGGCCACCGTGCCTCTCTTCTACGAAAACCGCACGCCGGAACTCCAGATCACCAAACCCGACCTCAACGAGGAAATCTATCAAACCATCGAAGACGCCGCGCTCGACGACGATCAGGAAGATAAACTGCGGCAGGTCCTCGGCCAGCGCTACCACCTCATCACCCGCGATGACCGCCTCGACGCCGTCGCCAAAGACATCGTCCACCACTTCCTCAACCGCGGCCATCAGGGCAAGGCCATGGTCGTCTCTATCGACAAAATCACCACGCTGCGGATGCACGAGAAAGTCCGGGCAGAGTGGGAATCTGAAAAGCGCCGCATCCTCCAGAAAATCAACGTCGCCGGCGGCACACCGCCAGACCTCGACGCCCTCAACGCATGCCTCACAATTCTCCAGGCCACAGACATGGCGGTCGTCGTCTCACAAGGCCAGAACGAGATCTCGGAAATGAAGGCAAAGGGTCTCGACATCGCCCCTCACCGTGAACGCATGGTTAAGGAGGACCTCGAAGCGAAATTCAAAAACCCTCAGGACCCCCTCAGCCTCGTCTTCGTCTGCGCCATGTGGCTCACCGGCTTCGACGCCCCCAGTTGCTCCACGCTCTACCTCGACAAGCCCATGCGCGGCCACACGCTCATGCAGACCATCGCCCGCGCCAATCGCGTCCACGGCGATAAGGTCAACGGCCTGATCGTCGACTTCGCCAACGTCTTCCAGGAACTGGAAAAAGCCCTCGCCATCTACGGCGCTGGCACCGGAAGCGGAGCCATCCCGGTCAAGGACAAGCAGGAACTCGTGGAAGCCCTCCGCATCGCTCTGGACCAACTCACCGAATTCTGCCGCAAACAGAACGTCGACCTCACGGCCATCGCCAGCGCCACAAATCAGCACTTCATTCACGCCGTGAATCAGCTCGCGCGCACCGACGAGATCATGGATTCATTCCTCGGTCAGGCCAACGATGTCGCCCGGCTCTACAAGGCCGTCATGCCGGACCCCGTCATCCCTCACTTCGCCCCCAAAGCACAAGTGGTCGCAGAACTCGCAAAAGCACTCCGCGCCACCAGAGACCCCGTCAACATTACCGACGTCCTCGCAAAAATCTCCAGCGTGCTCGACGGTGCCATCATCGCCGAACCGCACATCGCACCAGGCGCAGCCGCGAAAACCATCGACCTCAGCAGCATCGACTTCGACGCGCTCGAACAAAAGTTCGCCCGGAGCAACGCAAGGAACATCGAAACCCAGCGGCTCCGCGCCCTCATCGAACGCAAGCTGGACAACCTCATCCGCCTCAACGCCAGCCGCTACGACTTCCTCGACCGCTTCCAGAAGATGATCGAGGCCTATAACAGCGGAGCCCTCAGCATCGAGGAATTCTTCACCGAACTCGTCACCCTCACAAAGGATCTCAGTTCCGAAGAACAGCGCCACCTCCGCGAAGCCATCACCGAGGAAGAACTCGCCGTCTTCGACATCCTCACCCGCCCAGGCCCGGACCTAACCACCGCCGAATCCGATGCCATCAAGAAAATCTGCCGGGACCTCCTCGCCAAACTGAAGACCGAACTCCTCGTCCTCGCATGGCGCACCAAACGAACAACCCGCGCCGCCGTGAAAGTCGAAATCGAAAAAATGCTCGATGCCGGTCTGCCGGAAAAATTCACCGCTGATCTCTACGAACAGAAATGCGGCGTCCTCTTCCAGCACGTCCTCGAAAAATATCCCGACGTCGGCACCAGCATCTACGCCGCCGCAGGCTGAGAAACCTCGCCTCGCCCCCCTCCGAACCAGACGGTCCACGCGAGGCTCCATACTCGCCCCCTCTCCGAACAAGACCATCTCAAATCTCAAATCTCAAATCTCAAATCCCCCTCTCACTTCTCACTCCCCCCCCTCAGCCCTCCCCCCCCCTCCCCCACCCCCACGCTCCACACCTCGAACCGCCACCCCCCCACCACGCCCACCCTCCGCCCATCCCCACCGA